>CBDDHW010000070.1:0-110951 GCA_965228575.1 Rhodospirillaceae bacterium
GACGCAGGGTGCCGCCGAATAGGGATATAGGTCCAAGACGGTGGAGATTTGGACCATATGGCCGCCGGTTTTCTTGCCCGGAAGCGTCGGAACCGAAGCGCAGCGGTGCTCGCCAAAGCTTTATACGAGTATGGACTGCGATCAAGGATGGCGACGCGCGTGGCCGAAAAAATGCTAGGCCAGCGCCACCAACAAGAAATCTGAACAAGATTGTCTGATCCCATTAGCCATACGAATTGAACGTTCGGGTACCGTCTAGAAAGAGCGCGAAGAGTTGCCGCCGTCCGTATTGTTCCCAATCGCCGCTCAATATTTGTGACGACAATGCGGGTGTCTGTCGCAATAGCTCGCGCGGCGTGCAGGCGGTTGTCAGATGACGCCATGTCTTGCTTGGATTTCAATGGATTTTGCGGACTCACCAACCACCAAACCTCGTCAAGATTCAGGTATTTTAGAGCTTCCCGGCTGATGTGGAGGTGTCCGTCGTGTGCTGGATTGAAAGACCCGCCTAAGATTCCAATGCGCCGGCGTCGCCGGTCGCCAAATGGATATAAGCCGGACACCGCGCTAGGGTCGCGTTTGTCCGTCACCACGTACTTTGTACTTAAATGTTGTGAGTTGTTCGACACCAACGGGTCCGCGAGCATGGAGTTTACCGGTCGCGATCCCAATTTCGGCGCCCATTCCAAACTCGCCGCCGTCGGCGAATTGTGTGGACGTGTTATGCATTACGATCGCACTTCCGAGGGCATTCATGAAAGTCTCGGCCGCTGTTTGATCTTCTGTGATGATGGCATCGGTATGTTCACTGCCATGCGCATTAATGTGATCAATTGCCTCGTCCATATTTTTAACCACCTTAATGGAGACAATGGCATCCAAATACTCGGTATCCCAATCTTCATCGCTCGCGGGTTTCACGGCGCTGTTTAACTTTTGTACGGTGTCGTCTCCGCGGACCTCACAACCTGCATCGAGGAGCGCACTAAGCACCGGTGGAAGCGCTTTTTCGCAAATATCCTGATCAATCAAAATTGTTTCGGTCGCGCCGCATATTCCGGTTCGGCGCATTTTGGCATTGAGCACAATCTGCCGCGCCTTATGCGGATCGGCATCGGTGTGAATATAACTATGACAAAGACCGGCGAGGTGCTGGAACGTCGGCACGCGTGATTCGCGCATGACGCGCTCAACAAGTGACTGTCCGCCGCGAGGAATAATCACATCAATATACTTGGTCATGGTCAGTAATTCGCCGACCGCCGCCCGGTCCGTTGTCGGAACCATCTGTATCGCGTGCATAGGCAACCCGGCCTCGGATAAGCCGGCGTGAAGTGCGGAGATAATCGCGCTAGATGAATGAAAACTCTCTGAGCCGCCACGGAGGATGCAGGCGTTTCCAGACTTTAAACATAAGCCTCCGGCGTCCGCGGTCACATTTGGCCGAGATTCGTAAATGACTCCGACCACGCCCAATGGTGTCCGGACCCGTTCGATATTCAGTCCGTTGGGTCGTGGCCACGCGGCCATAACTTCTCCAACAGGATCGTTCAGCGCGGCAATGTCGTCGAGCCCCTTGGCCATAGAGTCAATTCGCGCGTCGTTTAATTCCAGCCGGTCCATGAGCGCGCCGGTCAGCCCTTTCTTATTGGCCGCCTCCATATCCTTTGCGTTCGCAGCCTTAATTTCAGGGGCGGATTTTCGAATCGCTGCCGCGGCTGCCAAAAGCGCTGCATTCTTTTTTTCCGTCGAAGCGCTGGCGAGTTGACGTGCAGCCTCCCGAGCGTTTCGGCCGAGCTCTTCCATCATTGTCGCGATCGTATCCGCGTTCGGTGCGGTGCCATCCATGACGATTCTCCGTCCTCGGTTTATCTTAACACGCGTCGGGGCTCACCCTATTACCAGATCATCCCTGTGGATGACTTCACTGCGTCCGCGAAAACCCAAAATCTCTTCGATTCTCTCTGACTTCTGTCCCATGATCGCGCGAACATCGGTTGCATTGTAAGCAGACAATCCCTTGCCGAGTTCGGTGCCATCCTGGGAGTGAATTGCCACCGCATCTCCCCGATCAAAAGAGCCAGATACATCGATCACGCCGGCGGGAAGCAGGCTTTTTCCGTTTTTTAGAGCCTTTACTGCCCCGTCATCAACGACCAATACGCCCAAGGTCTGAAGTTTGGCGGCAACCCACTTCTTTCTGGCCGCGCGTGGTTCGGCTGCGGGTAGGAACCACGTGCAGCGTTGCCCATTTTCAAGAGCTTTAAGGGGGTTCATTTTTTCCCCGAGGGCAATGGCCATTTTACACCCCGCGCCCATAGCGATTTTCGCTGCCATTAATTTTGTCACCATGCCGCCTGATCCATGGCTCGAGGCATTGCCCGCCATAGCTTCAATATCCGGAGTCAACTCGCTGACCTCTGGAACGAATACCGCGTCCGAAGAATGTCTCGGGTCGGCGGTGTAAAGCCCGTCGATGTCTGCCGAGAGCAAGACCAAGGTGTCCGCGCCAATCATTTGCGCGACACGTGCGGCGAGGCGGTCGTTATCACCAAACCTGATTTCCGCGGTCGCGACCGAATCATTTTCATTGATCACCGGCACAGCTTTTAGTTTGAGCAGTGTATCGAGTGTGTTTCGCGCGTTGAGGTATCGCCGCCGGTCTTCTGTATCGTCGAGCGTAATGAGCACTTGGGCGACCGTGATTTTGTGGCGGGCGAGTGATCGCTCGTAGGCATGAGTGAGGCGCATTTGTCCGGTTGCCGCCGCAGCCTGCTTTTCTTCAAGGCGAAGTTTCCGCCCGTTCATGCCAAGAGGTTGGCGTCCTACCGCGATCGCGCCTGAGGTTACAATCACGACGTCCTGGCCACGCTGGTGCGCGGCGGCGATGTCGTCGCAAAGCGCATCCAACCATTGGTCGTGGATGTGTCCAGAGTCCTCGTCGACCAAAAGCGCGGAGCCAATTTTTATAATCATGCGCTTGGCGCTTGCGAGCGGAGAGGGCTGTGCGGTTGGCGATGACATCATGGCATCCATCTTTGTGTCTCGTCCTCAGCCTCATAGGGGTGAGCGTCTGGCGCTGGGGTGTGCTTAGAGCCTGATACAATCTCGCTCATACGCTGTAAAATCTCGCGTTGTCCTTGGCCTGATACGCCAGAGTGAATTAAAACGTCAGCCCCACATGCCGATTCAAGCTCGCGTCTTTTTATCGCAAGCGTTTCCTCGTCCAGGGCATCGCATTTGTTTAAAGCTACTATTTCCGTTTTTCGCGATAAGCGGCTGCCGTATGCGTCGAGCTCACGGCGCACCGTCGTATACGCCGCTGCCACGTCGTCTTGTGTGCCATCAACCAAATGAAGCAGGGCGGCGCACCGTTCAACATGTCCTAAGAAGCGGTCTCCAAGTCCTGCACCCTCGTGGGCGCCTTCGATGAGTCCGGGAATATCCGCGATTATAAACTCCATGCCGTTGACATACGCAACGCCCAAATTGGGATGAAGAGTGGTAAAGGGATACCCGGCAATTTTTGGGCGCGCACGGGTGACCGAAGCGAGAAAGGTCGATTTTCCCGCGTTGGGCAATCCGACAAGACCAACATCAGCGATGAGTTTAAGGCGTAACCACACCCACATGTCGGGCCCGGGTAATCCGGGCTTGGCGCGATCGGGCGCTTGATTGGTGGGCCCTTTGAAATGTGTATTGCCGAAGCCGCCGTTGCCTCCTTCAAGAAGGACGGTGCGCTGGCCGTCTTCTCGCAGGTCGGCAAGAACATCTTCTTTGTCGTCGCTCAGAATTTCGGTGCCGACCGGGACTTTTATAACTAGATCATTCCCGCTTCGGCCGGTGCGATTTTTTCCTGCACCATCAGTTCCGCGTTCGGCTTTGAAGTGTTGCTGATAGCGGAAGTCGATCAGGGTGTTGAGATTGTGAGCGGCTTCGAAAACAATACTTCCGCCTTTGCCGCCATCACCACCATCTGGCCCACCGAACTCGATAAATTTCTCACGGCGAAACCCGACGCAGCCATTACCGCCGTCGCCAGCCTTTACGTAGATTTTCGCCTGATCCAAGAACTTCATAGTCTCAGTGTACCTGCTTCTTTTCTCTTAAGCTTTAGTCAGCTTGTATGTTCGCATACCGGGCAACAAAAAAAGGAGACGGGCGAACCGTCTCCTTTGGAATTCCGGCCGCCAGCGGAGGTGCCGACGGCGAAGGCCCGCCGGCGTTATTGCGGGGTCGGCTCCGCCGGATCCACAGACACGTAGACGCGTCCCTTGGTGGAAGTCTTGAAGCTGACTTTCCCCTCGGTCAGAGCGAAAATCGTGTAGTCGCGGCCGAGTCCGACATTCTTGCCCGGGTGCCATTTGGTGCCCCGCTGGCGGACAATAATATTGCCGGGGATGACGTTTTCACCGCCGTATTTCTTGATCCCAAGGCGCTTGCCGATTGTGTCGCGACCGTTCTTCGAGGAACCGCCTGATTTCTTATGAGCCATTGTTCAATCTCCTCGCCGACGCTTAGGATTTTTTCGCGGTTTTCTTGGCAGCTTTTTTTGCCGCCTTCTTCGCTGGAGCTTTTTTCGCGGGCGCTTTCTTGGCAGCAGCTTTCTTAGCAGGCGCTTTTTCTTTAGCTACTGCTTTGGTTTCCGTTTTCTCCGCTTTCGGTGCGGCGGCTTTCTTTGCTGGGGTTACCGAAATACCCGTACCCATATCGGTGATCTTCACCAAGGTCAGGTCCTGGCGGTGGCCATTGCGGCGGCGATGATGTTTGCGGCGACGCTTTTTAAAAATAATTTTCTTATCGTCGCGGAACTGCCGCAAAACTTCGCCGACGACTTTTGCATCAGCTACTTTGGGCTGGCCGACTTTGTCGCCAAGCATCAAAACATCATCGAAAACGACGGTTGCCCCGTCTTCTCCATCCAGTTTTTCCACGGCGATGACGTCATCTTTACTGACGCGGTATTGTTTGCCGCCCGTTTTGATTACTGCGAACATGGCCTTAGATCCTAGCGAAACGAAAAGAGCGGGCCGCAGCAAAAACGCCTATGACCCGCATGAAAGCGGCGTGAATATACTCAGCAGAGCCCTCAAGTCAATGGCACCACCCCAAATTTGGTGCCTCGACCCTACGAATTTTGGATCGGATTACCCTTTATTTTACATATAGTTAATGAGGTCGACCGCCATGTCAGTGTTGGCGGCGCGCGTCCGCATCAATCGCGGCCTATCAGCGTTGCGGTGCAGGCGGCCTTCGGTTAGGGTCCGCGCGCTAAAATGAAGCGGGGGCAATCACTTATACCTTGCTCATCGCAGACCACGGAGAGGTGCCGGAGTGGTCGAACGGGCCGGTCTCGAAAACCGGAGTGCCTTCACGGGTACCGTGGGTTCGAATCCCACCCTCTCCGCCAACCAGTTTTCTCTGTAAAATCAGTGCCTTAGAAGGCGGCGGGACACCGCGGAAAAAACCCCGGTACCCGTCTCTGCGTTGGGAACATGCGCTGAAAATTGGGGCGCATTTGACCCGCCAGTCTCTGGCCCATGTTCGAACAGTTCCCAAGTCTCCGCGACTGTGATGTCAGCGCGCAGTTCTTTCAGTCTCTGGGAACGGAGCTTCGATTGCACTGCGCGTGATGGTCGACCGGTCGGCATGCATCGAACAAATGGTTCCCCTTATATAAGGAGTGTTCGAAACACCTGCGCGCATAGAGGTCGAAAAGATTTATTCGAAATCGGAGTTCCCCTGTGAGGTCTCGCGTTTTTGATTCACAGAATGTTCCGGCCAATTTTTCGGATCACTGAAAAATAAATGCCGAAGTTTCAGGACGTTAGGTTGGGAACTCTTTTGTTTTAGGCCACTCGAAATTCAGTACCCGAATTCGGGAGAATTATTTCGAATTCAACTCTCTCCGCCAACGAGTTTTCTCTTTAGAATCAGTGCCTTAGAAGGTGGCGGGACACCGCGGAAAAAACCGCGGTACCCGTCTCTGTGTTGGGAACGTGCGCTGAAAATTGGGTCGGTTTTGACCCGACAGTCTCTGGCCCATCTTCGAACAGTTCCCAAGTCTCCGCGACTGCGATGTTGGCGCGCAGTTCTTTCAGTCTCTGGGAATGGAGCTTCGATTGCACAGCTCGTATTGGTCGACCGAAATCGATCTTTTGGTGCCTCTATGATTTAAGGGGTGAGCAAAGGGCTTGCGCCCCAAACAGCAATTACTGCTTAGTCACCAACTCCCCATGTCCTTCTTTATAAAGGTTGAAGTCACCAATGTTTTTCAACCGAAGACAACCCCCACATCTCCGTTCTCGATGACCGACAGTTTTATTAGCAAATCAGGTGTTTGCATGTTCAGGCGGAAAATAGCCCATTCCGCAGGGGAAATAACAATGAAGATGCAGGGCGTCTTTGTCATTGCGGCAACGCTTCGCCATGTGGATTTGTCAATAATTGATGGGTGAGCGCTCCCAAATGGATGCGAATGCCATTCTCCCACATACGTGCGTGTATATTCGGATTGCTTCCATGCAGCAGTAGCAGCCAGCTGGTGACTTGGATCTTGTTTTAGAAAACTCGACAAAGTTCGATGATCGCCAGGCGCTGGCAATGTCCACTCACTTACCTCCAAATGTGGACCTCGGATACTTCCGATCAGAATCCCACCCGCCTCGGGCTGGCCATGAAATGCTCCCTGTGCAGATGTCAGAAAGTGGCACAACGGGTGATGAATCAACACTAGTGGTGCACGCTCTAACGCGGAATCTTGGCGCAAGCCGGACACCTTTCAGAACGTTCAGGGTTTTTATCAGTGATTTCGCGCGTATCTTTTTTTTCAACGCGAATGGTTCTCATGCGGGGCCCGGGATTTCCCGCATTCCAATCCAACGTTAGTTGGATGACGAGTGCTGCGGCCATTACAGGAGCGGCTATGCCATAGGCTACATACTGAGCTTCTCCGCACGCTGCAGCAGAATGAACTGCCGCTATGCCAGGTTTAAGGGGACTGTAACGTTCATCTCCGCGATGATCAGGCTTCAAGCATTTTAGGCATGCATATTGGTTACCATCCACAAGGAGCGCTTGTGCGGCCAGACCGTTACCGTAGAGCGAGATATGTAACACATCAGGCGCCTTTTCAGTCGAACGGAGCGATACAAAATAATGGTTGATGGTATTGGACAACGCCTCTTCACCGGTGGCGTCAATCACGAGATCGTAATCAGCAAGCATTGCCAGCGATGAAGCCGCATCCGAATGGATGGCACGAACATGTGCATCTGGAAATTGATGCTGCAGTTCATGCTTAAGCCCGTCGGCCTTATATTCACCGATTTTAATTGAGCCAAGAACATGCCGTCCGATATTGCCTGGCTCAAGCCGCTGGTTGTCAAGCAAAAGTAAAGAGCCGTCGCCATGTCCAGCCCCACTGTGAACCAATAATTTTGCTAAATGTCCACCGATAGTGCCGCAACCAATGACGGCGATTCGCCGGCCAACTAGTGGAGGATGTCGTTTCATATTTCGCTTAAAAATAAAATCGAGATCAACACGTCGTCCCGAATACCGCTCCAGTGCTACTTTACTGCTGTTGGTTCTTAGAATTCGTTCAAATCCCTGTCGTCGCTGCGCTGCCTTCATTAGAGTAGATGGTATTCTCACGACGATGCCAACGCACCCGTTGGGCGCGTTTGCAAATATCGCAGGAGGAGCCTTTGGGAAAGTAGCCGCAAGTTCTGCTAGTGCCCGGTCGCGTGCTCCCGGAATCATTGCCTCCAACCAAAGCAAAAACTCTAAAAGGCATTCTGGAGCTCTCAGCTCCGATGTGAATGTTAAATCTCTTTCGCTCTGGAACAGATAAGCAGGCCGTGCGGACTCTTGGGCGTTTTTCTGTGGGACTCCGGCATCCACAAGACGTTTAAGCGCTTCGGAGTTGTCGGTTAGGAGAAGACAGTCGCTTCGCTTCTGTCTGGGGGCATTATATAGCCGCGCACGCGCATCTTTTTTTGTCTGGATATCGTAATAAAACGGAACTCCAAACCAATGTTGTGGAAACTCCTCCGCAACTTCTTTTTCAATACGTTTATGAGTTAACGCTCGTTCCAAGCCTCGCCGGGCAAGCTCGAGGCATGTTAGAGCAGTGCCACCAACATCGTATCGATCAAGGACGACATCGTCATTGTTTGCAAAGCAGAGTGCTTCAGACGCCATAAGATGGGCTACAACATTTGGCGCTTCCCGCGCGGGATCTAATAATGTGACGAGAGGCAGCGTGGTGAACTCTAGATCGGAAAATGTTACGGCAACCGAAACCTTTCGCCCTGCCGCCGAAAGTTTACCGGTATAACGATAGTTCGAGGTATCTGAGCGGTCACGTTTAAAGCCGTTTGCGACGAGCGTCCGACGAAGGTCACGGGCTCGTTGCTGATCGTCAATCATCCCGACTTAGTACGCGGAACATATGGTGCAGCAACAGCAGCCGGCTTGTAATTCATTATTTCTCGTTCCTCAGTGTCAACGGAGAGTAGCGACTCATCATTCGGAATGCGGTCACCAAATATTCCCCTAATCCGCTTGAGCGAAATCGATTTATGGAACGTGTCGTTGAGTGCGCGAGCCAATTGATCTTTTAGTCCTGACGCACGGGCCACGAAGTCTATACGGTCTTCATGAGTCCACTTCTCGTCCAGCTTCTGATTCGGAAGCACTGGGTTTGGGATGTTATCTGAAAATAGCTCAGGTAGACGGTTCGCTATGATCTGCAGCGCGATATCGTCTCGGTTATCGGCTAATGTGCCGCTCAATTCGTCAAAAACCGAGACAGTGCAAGCCATTAACGTTATCGATGATGGTCCACCGCTCTGCCACTGAAAATCCCGCCATCCCTTTAGATATCTGCATATAAATCGTATGACTTCTCCATGTTCCTTCACCGCGTCGAGGAACCAGTCTTCAATTTGTCGCGGGTCGGACTCGCTCCACCCTTTGTCTCGCCGTGCCAACATGATCCGATCTTTGGGTAGTCCACGATAGACTTGTTCAGCAAGAAGTAAGTCATCGGTCGCCTCCCTTGAAGCGTCACGTGTCGCTGCGCGAGCCTCTACCAACGTTACAAAGTCTTCGTCGGGAATAGCGTAAAGGGGAAGATCAATATGTGCTTCGCTGTTAATTCTTATCCGAACACAAGTTGGTTTGCTTCTATCCAGCTGCCAGCCGTTGCGTTTGCAAAGCGGTTCTAGAATGCTCTCAACCATCCTAAAGTAGCCTTTAGCGGCGATAATCGGTTGGACCAAACCGTTCCCGCTGATGAAGGACGTAGGAAGAAACATCCCGTCGTCGTAGTCAACTTCTTGCGGCGGTTTGTGCGCCGGATCATTGAGTGTGTGATAGACACCACTGCCTTGCATCCGAAAACGCGGACGTAACGTTGGCAGTTCCGCGGCGAACGACAAATAGCGGTCCTCGATTAACTCTCGCTTCCTGGCAGGGTCCTGCCACAATGGAATGCCTTTGCGGAGCGCCTCTCGGATTTGCCCACGCGCATTTCTAAGCATTTGCTCGGTGCCACCATCGATATTTAAGGCTTTGAGATAACCTGGCCGCGTAGGGGCACCCCTGAAAACCCTGTGAGCGTTTAATGTTACACGCATAGGTTGCATTCCTCCGAAAACTATATTACTACATATAGATCAGGTTCTTGTTTTGTTCAACCTCCTATATACAATATATTTGAACTCAGAGGGTTGCGGGAAACTTTTGCCATAGCACTTTATTCAGGATGCCTATGGCGACAGGCAAGATTTTCGACTCCGTCTTGTTATTAGGAAATAGGTCCAGGCTTCGGTCGGGTAGCTTGAAGAATTGCGAGCCGCCTTACAGTGGGTAGAGAATGAGCGCTACTTCTCAGCAGAAAATTTTTCGGGTGCTTAGCCTTGATGGTGGAGGTGCAAAGGGCTTCTACACTCTGGGTGCGCTTAAGGAAATTGAAGCACTTGTACAATGCCGGCTCTGTGAGAAGTTCGACCTCATCTATGGGACTTCAACCGGGGCGATCATTGCGGCTTTGCTCGGAATAGGGCGGTCGGTTGACGAAATTGAGGTCCTATATCGTGAGCATGTTGTCACAGTTATGTCCCGTTGGTTTCCAAGCCGGAAGAGTGCTGCCCTTGAGTCTCTTGCTGAGCAAGTATTTGGGCAACTGAAATTCGATGCATTTCAAACGGACATGGGCATTGTGGGCACGCGTTGGAATGAGGAACGCCCCATCATATTCAAAACAAACCGCCAGCAAACATTTCTCGGTAAGGAAACATTCGAACCCGGCTTTGGTTGCACCATCGGTGATGCGGTCGTTGGCTCCTGCTCTGCCTTTCCATTTTTTAAGCGCAAATTTGTGGTTACAGGCCGAGGCGAGAAAATTGAAGTCCGTGACGGAGGCTTTGTGGCAAACAACCCCACGCTTTACGCAATAGTCGACGCAACGGAATCACTAGGCTTCCCTCGAGCTGATGTGCGTGTAGTGAGTATTGGGGTCGGTGAATATCCGGCGCCGAAACTACCTGCGTGGAGCCCTCGTAAGTGGGCAAGCAAGTTATCCACAATGATATTTCTTCAAAAGACGATGGAGATAAGCACACAATCGATGGACCAGCTCAGAAAAGTCATGTTCCGTGATGTGGAAGCCATCAGAATCCATGCAAGGTATACGCAACCGGAGATGGCCACAGATATGCTCGAAGTCAACTTAGATAAATTAAATCTTCTATGGCAGCGTGGTCGTGATAGTGCTCGCGAAGCCGAACCTGACCTACGGAGATTCCTTACTTAAGGGACCAGCCATGATTGCTGAAAGCCAACTCGAAACTTGGGCATCTCAGGGGCCAACTGGTCAATTTACAGATACTTACAACCGCATCCGAAGCAATTTGATTCATAGTTCGGCTCCGTATCCTCACACAGGAGTGGAGGTGTTTCTACAGGGCTCATATTGTAACGATACCAACATTTATGGCGACAGCGATGTGGATATCGTTTTGTGCCACACGAATGCTTTCTATAAGGACTTGAGCAGGCTTTCGCCGGCAGACCGACGTGCTTTTGACGCCGCTGTAGCTTTAACCGGAGCCGTCACATATGGGTATGCTGAGTTTAAACGCGATGCGACAGCTTATGTTTCACGGTTGTACAACAATGTCAGTTTTGGGAGTAAGGCGATCTACATACCGGGAGAAAATTCCGGACGCAGAAACACTGATTTGTTAATTGCGTCGCAGTTTCGACGTTACCATGAATTTAGATCATGGCAGAACCAACGATATGATGAAGGGATATGCTTTTTTTCGTCAAGCGGCAAGATGATCGAAAACTTTCCGAAATTGCATTCCAATAACTGCACAACGAAGCATCAAAGTACGAGGAGTTATTTCAAACCTATGGTCCGAATATTCAAAAACATGCGGAATACAATGATAGAAAGGAAGCACCTTGCCGATGGAATAGCGCCTTCCTACTTTATCGAGGGGATGCTTTACAACGTGCCAGATAACAAGTTTGAAGGAACATATCAGGAAACCTGGATCAATTGCTTCAATCATCTTGTCACAACCGACCGTGATAGCTTGGTCTGCGCAAACTACATGCATTGGTTGGTCCGTGACAATTCAGCGACTTCTTGGCCAGTCGAGAACTTCAATGCTTTCACTGCCGCACTAAAAGGATTTTGGGAGAGCTGATGAGCCCTGCGTCGGAATTAATGCATTAGCTCATTTTGACGATAATGAACCAATTTCAAGCAAATCATATTCTACCGCTCTGAATGTGCTTGGAGGAACAAATGCTATCGGCAACATCTTGTTCACATACCGCTTCGAAACCCCCTTATCCTCAGCCAGGAGCTCGGGCGTAGCGTACGTTCCATTCTCAATTTCTTGGCGCCATTGCCATGCTTGACGTAGCGCGCGGATCATTTTTGGATCTGCTGTTGCCAAACCTAATTCGGTAGGCGGGATAATTCTGGAGCGCTGACCAACTCGCGCAATTCGAACCGGAACATCAATTCGAAAGTGTTTTGGCGCTTCCTTCGCCTCAATCGCATCCTGCGTTGCTTCCGTATCGTTTGATGCTGGATACTCTATAACGATGCGCACGTTGCTGCGTTCGATAACAACTTTCTGAACAAATTCGCCAATCCGTTCGCACTCACCCATAGCCTTGTCATCCTGCTGTCGGGCCGCTGCTTCGACAAGGTTATGAATAAATTCCATCTTGATGCGCGTGACGACGTCATCCGGCTGATCAACATCAGCGCCAGCATCTTGCACAAAATAGTATTTGTATCGCTGACCGTTTGAGCGCGACGTAAATGTCGGCGTCATAGGCCGTCCAAGCGCATCGAATAGCTTTCCGGTCAGCCACCACTCCTCCCGTGCATCGATGCGCTCGGTTTTTCGGGTGTAACTATTTTCTTCGAATGTTTTTTGCGTTCGGTCCCATAGTTCTTGCGGGATGATGGCTTTGTGCTGTCCTGGGTAGAGTTGGTCCTTGTGTCGAATCTTTCCCAAATAAATTGGGTTCTGGAGAAGGTGACGAACGGCGCCACTCAACAATGGATATCCGCCTCGCTTCTTCCCACGTTTCGATATCCAGAGCTTGCTCGTGATGCCGCGTTCCGCAAGCTCATTCACTAGTGCGTCGACGGATTTCAGTTCGGTGTAACGCTTAAAAATTAATCTAACGATTTCGGCTTCCATTTTGTTGATCTTGAGCGTTCGCCCATCAGCGTCATACCCAAGCGGTGGATTGCCGCCCATCCAAAGACCCTTCTTCTTTGAGGCAGCCAATTTGTCGCGGATACGTTCGCCGGTAACTTCGCGTTCGAACTGCGCAAAGGAGAGCAGGACATTGAGCGTGAGACGGCCCATGGATGTGGTCGTATTAAACGCCTGTGTAACAGACACGAACGAAACTTTATTTTCATCGAAGGTTTCGATGATGCGAGCGAAGTCGGAAAGGGCGCGGGTGAGCCGGTCGACTTTATAGACAACGACCACGTCGACCCGGCCTGTTTTAATTGCGTTGAGCAGTTTTGTTAATCCCGGGCGTTCCATATTGCCACCGGAATACCCACCATCATCAAAGCGGGTATTAATCAGTGTCCAACCTTCGCCGGATTGACTGGCGATATAGGCTTCGCAGGCTTCACGCTGTGCATCAAGTGAGTTGAAATCCTGCTCGAGCCCTTCTTCGGAAGACTTGCGCGTGTAAATGGCGCAGCGGAATTTTGGCTTGGTCATGGAATAGATCCAGCCGATGGCGTTCTTTTCGCGCTCTTGAGTCCGAAGAATTTCGGACCGGACCACCGCGTGCCGGTGATGGCGCGCGCAGTTTCGGAGAGGCTCTTATAGGTTTTACCTTCAAAAGCGAAGCCGTCGGCCTTGACGATGACCTGGCATTCGCGCCCCTGCCAATCGCGTTTGAGGACAGAGCCAGTCCGCAGTTTTGCGACATTGTCGAGTTTGGCCGCCTTGTCGGTTTGTTTCCCAATGGGTTCATTGAGAATCTTGAGCACGTCCGGTGAGTGCCCGCCGAAGGCGTCGGCCTGTATGCGCCAGGCGAGGAGACGCAGGAGGAGGGAGCGTGACGTGGGTGCCGGTACGGGCTTGCCGTATCGTAGTGCCCAGGCTTCGCGCAGTTTTGGGAGCGGGGAAGCTTGAAGAGATTCGATTTCATTGCGGATGGCGGCGGTTTTGTCAGAGGGTGGTTGAGACCAGATCAAAGGCGGCTTGTTTTTGAGAAGATCTTTGAGTTGCATGGCGGTCTCCAAGGTTGAGGGCGTTAGATTCATCTGCCTGCTATGCACGCTCTGTTGGCCCAGGAAAGCCAGTCCAAAGTCGGCGAAACTCTAATAAAGAAGTGGGGCTTTTTAGGAGGTTACGGAGGTCTGAGGCGCTACCCTCCAAGTCGCGCCTATCCGCGCCGCGGATACATAACATTCGATACACGACTAAACGGTCGCTTCCGCGATTTTCAATTCTGCTGTCACGTCGCGCACTCCAGGGATGTCCCATATAGAATCCCTTAGAATTAATCTCCAAGCCTTCACATGTGGGCTGTATGCTGCCTTTTCGTTGACAACCGAGAAGGGAACGAGCGCCGCGCGGAAGACCAAGTAATTTTCATCCAGTAGCACTCCCGCCAGAACATCGAATGGCTTGGAAGGCAAATTGCGCATGAATGACAGCTGCCGAGACTTGTTTCTCGGTGTAAGTCGCCGGCATTTAATCTGGTATCGGAGGCCGGTTTTGTCAGTAGCATCGTGTCCTGATGAGGAATTCGCCTCTAAGCTCCAGCTAAATGCCCGGGAAAATAAGAGTTCGCCGTAATCACCGGCTGGGCTATTGGAACTTCGCAACACTTTGCGGCGGCGCAACTCACTTAAGACTCCGGATTGTAATCCTAAGAGTTCCAGAGTCGTCATGGATTTTAAATTTGCCATTGTCCTTCTAGCTTGCCGAGAAGTCATCCCGATGCCGCATGGGCAATCTTGGTAAGTGTCGCTATTTGCGCCGTGGATCAGTATCGAGAAGTTTCCCTGGTGTTACCCCTAGTGCCTTCGCAAAACGCTCAACAATGGTGATGGTTGGGTTGCGGGCGCCGCGTTCCACATCGCTGACATATGTGCGGTGAATTTCGGCTTCGAAGCTGAAATCCTCCTGAGAAAGGCCCTTTTCCTTTCTCAGGCGCTTAACATTTAAGCCCAATCGCTTCCGGATATCCATACAGAGAGCAGGCAATAATGTCACTTATAAGACTACAGACGATCAGAGACATTTTTCTGGACTGTTGTCGGCCCGGAAGCAAAACTGTTGCTTACTATGCGTCCTTTCTTCTCAGCGCTTTTTTTCGGCAGTCTGCTCGTCGGATTTATCTTCCCGCCCGCTTGGATTGTTGCATTTCTTGCTGGCCCGCTCGCTATTTTTTCAGCGCCGGCTGGACAGCGCCCGGACGGGAGAGAAAAAACAGGGGGCCTCCTGGGTTGGCTCTGGGACTATTTCGTTATCAAACAAAAAATGCAGGAGTGCCCGTACTGCCTCTCAATGATCGATCGTAATGCTGTAAAATGTGCTCACTGCGGCGAGTGGATTCCAGATGACGATGAAGAAAAGTACGAAGATGAGGACGAGGACGATCAGGCATATGCTGATGGGGACGAAGAGTTCAAAGAATAGATAAGCTGGTGGTTTCTTTTCCAAAACGAATAGTTGATTTTGTCCACTTTTAGCTTTGGCTTCACTCACCCCCTTCTTCTTCGCAGCGCGCAGCTATGTTTGCCTCTGCTTGCCGATACATTTTCACCTGTTCCTCCCATTCTTCCGTCGAGCAGGGTCCAGGCACCACTAGTACACCAGTCCGCTTTTCTTCGGACGCTTGCTGCGGATCTGCCCTTAAAAGTGTAAGAAGGGAAATAAGCAGCCTAGCTGCGCTCATGTTACCGGCAATCGCGTTATTTGCGACTCTCAGTATCACGGCCTCCTGCAAAGATACGCGCCGCTCTCCATTACCTATGCGTATGGTTATTTTTTCCGACAAAACTTTGTCTAGAACCGTAGAAAGAGTTTCACGGTTTTTCGGGCGTCCCTTGGGATTGCCTGACTGGCCCGGTTGAAAACGCGCGTGGGTGGGTGGTTTTCCGTAACCTACCGTATAATCGCCGTTAGTTGCCACAATTGGACCGACGGTTCTTAGCAGCAATGAAATGGGAACGCTTTACGAAAAATGACTTGGTCATGAATCCGCTCCCTCGCGCGTATTTGCTGCCTGCCGTGCGTTACGCGTTTCATCGAAAGTCTTACCAGTAGCGAAATTGATTGCTTCTCGGCCGGTGAAGTCTTGCCAGCGCTGCACAGCCACGTCGACGTATGCGGGATCGATTTCAATAGCATAGGCGCGCCGCCGTTTTTGCTCCGCGGCGATTATGGTTGTGCCGCTGCCGACAAAAGGATCAAGGACAATCCCTCGCGGTTTGGAACAGTCCAATATTGCGTCGGCGACCATGGCGACAGGTTTTACGGTGGGATGCATGGCAAGTTCTTCGTTGCGACCTGAACGAAAGGTGTTTACGCCCGCGTAGTCCCATACGTTGGTCCGATTTCGTCCGTGCCTGCCAAGCTCCACGTTATTGATGTGTGGACCGGTACCGAATTTAACGACGTGAACGAACTCGTGCTTGGAACGATAGAGACTACCCATTCCACCGTTGTTTTTGTTCCATACACATAGGTTCAAATATTCTAGCTTGGACGCAGCCAAAGCGCTCAAAAATTCATAGGAGTGGCGCCAGTCCATGCAAAGAAAACCTACGGCACCGTCGGCGCAAACCCTTAGAAGGAGATTAAAAACAGTTGTAATAAATGTGATAAATTGCTCGGGCGTCATCTCGCCTGAAGCCATTGCAAACTCGCGGTGACGAACCTTCCCGTTCCCTGAAACGTGACCAAAAACAGGTACGTTGTAGGGCATGTCCCCGAAAATCATTTGTGCGGTGTGGCCTTTTAATATCGCCTCATACGTTTCCTTCTTTGTAGCATCGCCACAATTTATCCGGTGATCCCCAAGCTTCCAGGTGTCTCCAAATAGGGTCACGGGGTCCGCGTCCGCGGGCGGAATGTTATCGGCCTTCTCTTCGTCCACTCGCATGTCAAAAACCTGATCAATCTCAGCAATTGAAAATCCAAGAGACTCCAGGTCAATGTTGACGCCATCCAGAAATTGAAACTCTTTAGCTAAGAGAGCTCTATCCCATGTAGCTGACTCGGCGAGTTTATTGTCTGCGAGCATGTACGCTCGGATTTGGTCCTCCCTCAAGTCGGCTGTAACTACTGTGGGCACCACCGCAAGGCCCAAAAGACGTGCAGCCTCTAGGCGGGCGTTACCCGCGATCACACGATTTTGGCTATCGCGAACCAGAGGAATGGTCCAACCAAAAGTCTTAATACTATTGGCGAGTTGACGAATTTGACGTTTGGGGTGAATTCGCGCGTTGCACTCGTGCGGAACTAGAGACGCAACGGGCGTCATCTCGATTTGTGGAGTTCGCATAGCGTGGGCTCCTGATTGGAGCCGCACAAAAAAAGCGCGGCTCCGGTTGATACCGAAAAACCACGCCCAGCCCAGCCAGTGCGTCCTCTTCAAGACAGGTTGACCCCCTGGATCAATCCTCTCTAACGTTTGCGACTATCGCTTCCTCTGAAAGCGCCAGTAGAAAACTAGAGTGCTAAAAAAATACCCGTTTACAGAAAGAGTTCAAGAAAAATCGCCGCTTCGAATGAACGTAAAACTAGGTCAAGGGTAAGTTAAGTCACAAACAGAAAAAACGAATCAAACTTCAACAGCTTGGTAAATAATTGATCTCTCGATCCCCGATAGTTTGAATGCCAATCGAAAGAGCCTCATCACGAATTGTTCATTGTTGTTCACTATGACCTGTATATGAAATAACGATTGGCTACCGCAAATTTTCGAAAGCGATCACGAACACCGTCCGAAACATCTCGACAACAATGAGGTCCCATGCAAGGGGTTCTGCGCTGCTGTCGCCAGTAGGGTAATTTTGAAACGGCAAAGCCCTCCGACACATCACTCTTCGTTCGAACTCTTTGTCGCATAAGATGGGTTAGGGCTCTGAAATCGTAAAGCGGTCATTTCGAACCGGAAGCCTTCCATCGAAACTAAGAAATATCGGCTCGCCAGAGAGTGGGGGGCCATTTGATGCCAATTGCTGAGCGTGGACGTGAAGATGTGGTTCAAATGATTGTCCAGAGTTACCCGCCTCAGCGATTTTCTGGCCTAAGGTCGTCACATCACCGGTTTCAACACGCAAACTATCTTTCTTGAAATGTGCAAGAACAATCCCGATGCCTTGGCAATCGATCAGCACGTGATTGCCTTCGAGCCGTGACGTGTCGGGCTCGGGCACCGGCATATCGGGCATGCCGTCACTTGCGGTGAGCACTTTCCCTGCACAGGGCGCGTAAACGGGTTCACCGAAAATTTCATAGCGAGCAGGGTTTTGCGGTCGCCAACCGGGCGCGCGCAATCCCAAGCGCCCAAGTTTAATCAAATCTATGCCGTAGGATTGTCCGCGGTAAGCCCGCTGGCGAGGTGTTTTAGGATTAAGGGTCAGTAAATGACCGTTCACGGCGGCATTTGAACCACCGTTGGCGACCAGATAAGTGCCGGGACCCATGGGAAAGGCCAGATCAACCACCGGCCCACTTGGAACCAACCTTCCTACAATAGCACTCGTGATTATTGACGTGCACCAGATTCCAAAGAGAGCAAGCGCAACCGATGAGATCCACGAGCGCCAATGTTGCGGAATAGCTGGTGAGCTGGGTATACGATCGCGCAGGACATGACTGGCAAAAGCAACCAGCCAAAATGCAAAATAGACAATAGGAGCCCACCATGGGGGAATAAGCCAAATGGGCACAAGATAAAGGGCGAGTAGAGCGAGGCCTGTTGCAAAAAACCTAACCCCATAGCTCATCAGGCTTTTTGCCGGCGTGAATGCAAACCATGCCAGAATCGCGAGAGGTAGTACGAGTTGAACTCCAAAGGCGTTGAATTCCAAGGCGCTCACGATGAATCCTTATTGTTTGGAAATCGGATTGAGGTAACTTCCGCCTTATAAAACGGGAAGTAATCTTTCGTACCAATATGATTGCCCCCCTCAACTCGCGTAGGCAGGCAATAGCCGTCGAAATTTCTGAACTCCGAAAGATCACCGCCGAAAGGCTGTTCGCAAAAAACCTTGTCTGGATTTTCATTACTCCAACGTTGGATTGAGACTCGGACGGGTTGGCCATCCTCAGTAATGAAAATATCTACGGCTTGTTTAAAGTCACCATAAGAGATGATCGCCCGCGTACTGTTGGCGTCTAAATCTTCCCATCTTATAAAGGCACTCGGCAGTAGGCTCGCAGGTGCCCAAAAAACACCTTCAGATACGAGGCGGCCAAAAGCGGAGCGGTGATGGTCTATGTTTTTACCAACACGGACGATTGGAATAACACCGAACAACCAAAATCGAGTCCAGGAGCTTTGAGGTGTGATGCCATCCGACCCGCTGATCAGTCCTGCTTTGAGTTTCCAAACTAGCCCGTACGGCGGCGCGAGAATTTGCTGTGCCGACATTGGCTTATAGTTCGGCCTACTCTTATTGCCGAAACCCAATTCGCCGGTCATGTGAATCTCAACGGCGCGATGTAGAGGCGTACCTACACGAATAGTGTAGCGGAAGTAGCGCCGCGCGGGTTCTGGCAGCCCCTCAAGCATGTCTGTATCAAATGTGTGGTCTGTCGCGCGATCGCTTGCAACTAAAGTTCTCCATGCGCGGGTATCGGCTCTGCGGTCCAGAGCCCGCCACCCAACAAGGATCAATATGCCAATCGATATAACAATGAGTGTCGCAATTAGCCAGGTCATTGAACTAAATTAAGGACTCTTGTGCATGGTGTGCAAAATAGATTTGTGCGTTGTTCTTTTTTTCAAACAGCGTGATTCTGATCTAGGTATTTGACCCGATTGCGCCACAACTCTTCAATGCATTATTGTAGAGAACGTTCTTCGTATATTTCCGGAAGCGTATTGATGCATATCGGCACTAGCGTCCTGCACAAAATAGTATCTGTATTGTTGCCAGTTTGGACGAGGCCCATACGGTCCAACAAATCGGGGAATTCTAAATGCAGAAGCGTGGGGTTGGCATCCGGCAGAGCCTTAGTCCATTCGGTTCGTACACGAAGCGCGAGTCCGCGGTTCTTTAACCTACGTTCGTTCGTGTCGTAGTACTCGGATCGAAGACGGCGTGTATATTGGTCGCTCGCAGCCCTGGTTTCGATGATAGGGTCAGCAAAGATTCGCCGAAGGATCTTTGAAGGTCCGGTGAGCTTTAATTCGGTTTCTGTGGCGACACCCTTGGCTGGCGGCCTTCTTGCATCGTTATGCGAAAAATTCATTTTGGCTTGGTGACCGATTCCACAAGCGAACTGCATCGTAGTCCCACTCGCACAACAATAAATTGATACTTGTCAATCTTTCGCCGAATAAAACTCATCTCTTAAGGTGCTGAGTCAGAGCGATAAGCACATTAGCCTGAGCTCTAATCAGCTGAGATGGCTGTTTTCCTGAAAAGCGCAATATCATCGCTCTTTCGCATGTGATGTACTATTCGCCACACATGATAGGCGGAACGGTACAGCCAGCGGATGCTGTCCAACCGGTCTCCGGTTTGCTCTGGATCAATCTGTCCGTTCGCCGCTTGGACGATAAGCTGACGCCGGTACGACTGGCGCTGGCGGCTCAAGAGATCGCGGAGGCGATCAAGATAGTGTTCCTCATCTTCTGTATACGGATGGTCGCCAAGCTTATTAAGTGTGCCCTCAAAAACACTAGCCAGCCTCTGGAGACGTTTGTCGTGTCTGCGCACTCTTAACGGAGTTGAATTCACACACCGGACATGGAGGCGGGTGAGATGGTCGATGGCATGAACTGTCGAAACATGTCGCGGGTGAATATTCGCTTGATGCGGCTCGGTCTTTACGTGTGACAGAAAATATTTGGCATCGTTCAGGGCATTTTTGATTTCGTTCAGACGCTGTTGTTCGGCATCGTCTCTCAACTCAGGGTCAAGCAAATCATTCAGTGTTGCAAAAAGACTCGCTGCAATGTCTCGCGCCGTTGCAGATGCCGCGTCGATAGCGGCGGGAGCGTCATCCATCAGCTTTTCGTCAAGCAACCGGGTGAGTTTTGAGCCTCGCTCGGGAACTAGTCGGGTGATAAGCACCGCAAACTGTTTGGCAAAAAACAGGGCTACGATGACGCCGACGACATTGAAAGCTGTGTGAAATGCCACTAAGGCCACCTGCGCATCGCCTGTTTCTCCACCGATCAAAAGCGGTGCCACAAAATCCGTATAAGAGGCCACCAAGGTAAACGCCATCACGCCGGTCATGATGTTATAGATCACATGAGCGTATCCGGTTTGACGCATGGGCGTGGAACCGCCGATGGTTGCGAGGTACGCCGTAAACGTCGTGCCCACATCCATACCAATGATCATGGCCGCCGCTTGGGGGAAGGACACAGCACCCGAGGAGAGGGCCACCATGGCCGTGGCAACACCCGCACTCGAAGATTGGGTCACCAAGGTGATGGCGATTCCGATCAGCACGAGCTGCAAACGGCCGAACAAGCTATCGCCTGGAAAAATTTCTGGCGTAACATGACCTTCGAACGCGGCCATGCCCTGCTGCATGGCGTCTATGCCGATGAACAAAAGACTAAAGCCTGCCAGGGCCCATCCCAGGGGTCGGATCTGCCCGCGTCCAAACATTTTTAAGAGTGCACCAAGCAGGACGACGGGAAGGACCATGACTCCAATATCGAGCTTAAAACCGATCACGGCCACCAGCCACCCGGTCATAGTCGTGCCGATGTTTGCGCCAAAGATCACGCCTAGTGCTTGGGGGAAGGTCATCAAGCCTGCGCCAACAAACCCAATGGCGGTCACCGTCGTTGCGCTGGATGATTGAATGACGGCAGTGGTCACTGCGCCCGCTGCAGCACCAGAGACGGTGTTGGTGGTGAATCTGGCCAGTACTCGGCGAAGAGATTGGCCAGCCAGCTCCTTTAACCCCTCGGTCATGATCATCATGCCGAGCAGGAACAGGCCTAACCCGCCCACAGTTAGAAGGATGTCAGGAATCACGGCGCACCTTACGGACTTATGTCACAAACCATCACAATCTAGCAGAACTTAAACTTGTGATCCCTTGAGCCAAGTCAAAAGGGTTTGCTCAAGGATTGAATCCTCTTGCTTGCAACTTTTTGGTCAGCTCTTTTGATGATATGGGTGCTTCAATAAGCCTCTTTGCTTTGGAAATGCGACTGATCGAATATGATTGGATGCACTGCGCATGAAACATCACGGCTCCGCCCAGCGGCTGACCTGATGGCGTTCAGCCTAGTGGGCATGGATGGGATCAGTCCGCACGGAATTCAGCCCACAAGGGAACGTGGTCTGAACTTTTTACATACGGAAGCGGGTGTGCGTTCACGAGTCGGAGCCCTCTGAAGAAGATGTGATCTAGGACCTGATTGAAATGGCGCAGTCGAGGAAATTCTGCACCCACGCGGACCAAGCGCGCCTCTCGCATCGCGCCCATGAGTGTATGTCTCCGCGCCGCAGACCACGTATTAAAGTCCCCTGCAACGATACATGGTCCATCGTGTTCAATTGTCGGCTCCAAGATTTGCTCTACCTGATGCGAAAATTTTGACAATGTCACGAAATTGAGTGCGTGCACGTTTACAACCAGCAGAGTTTCTTCGGCAAACGGATAGAGCGTTTGCAAGGCGGCCTTCGGTGTTCGTATAATTGGCTCGGTTCCATGTGAGCGGATCATAGAGCTCACAAGAGAGCTCACGCGGCTACCAGTTTTGGGACCGGTCGTTATCCGGCCGTCCGCATTTGATAAGGTCTCTGCCATTGTCCATTCCATCCCGCTGGTGAGATGAAAGGGGTGGGCGAGGCCGTGATGTACCACTGCCTCCTGCAAGAGGACCAATTCGGCATTCGCTAAAAGTGTTTCTAGGTCGAGTAACCAACCGCGCCGTCTAGCCTTGAAGATGTTCCAATTTATCATCCGAATGGATGAGCCGAAGTCTTCAGATGAAGGCTGGCCGAGGACAAGTGGGGCGTTCGCTTCTGGTAAGGCGCGAAATCGGATGGGTGGCTTTTCTGTCGTAGGAATCATTTTTCTAAAGGTATGGCGCGGTAAGTTTAACCAAGGCGTTTCGAAATCGGGCCAGCATCGGCGCGGTTTTCAATTCGACAAGAGTTACGTTTTTCGCGCTAGCTTTTTTCTGAGAGAAATAAGCCGTCAAATCGGCGGCCAGGGCCGGATCGTAGCATTCTAGATTTGCTTCAAAGTTTAGCCGCAGACTCCGTTGATCCCAATTTGCTGATCCCACCAGAGACCACACGTCATCTACAACAAAAATTTTACTGTGATCGAATGGCGGTGGACTCCTATAGATTTTTACACCGTGCTCTATCAACACCTCGAATTTCGCCAGCATCGCCCATCCAATATATATATGATCACTGCGTTCGGGTACGATCACTTCCACGTTAACGCCGCGTAGTGCGGCGACCATCAAGGCGCTTGACAATTTTTCGTTTGGCAAGAAATAAGGCGTCATGATCCGAACAGTTTTTTGCGCGAGCGCAAGACCACCCAATATAGCCCACTGCAACTTTTCAAAATCGTCATCTGGTCCATCTGGAATGAAGCGGGCTGAAACAGATCCATTCCCCCCGGGTGTCGCATTTTTTTGCCATTTGGGGAGAGCGATCTCTTCCTGAGATGCAAACAGCCAATCTTCTTCCAGGACCTGACTCAATTGATCAAGAACCGGTCCTGTGACGCGAAAGTGGATATCTTGAACCGGTTTTTTCGGTTTATTACGGACCATATTGCTGCCGCAGATATTCATTCCCCCGGTAAAACCAACGCGCCCATCAACGAGCAAAATTTTGCGGTGATTTCTTAGATTCAAAAAGGGTAAGTATCTTAGTTTACCCGGCATAAAGCGTACCGCACGGATCCCTCTTTTTCTAAGTTCGCGATCCACGGGACGGAACGAATTCCATAATCCGACGTCATCGACGATAACGCGAACTTGTACACTCCGCTTCTGAGCGTCTTCCAGCGCCCTTACAAATTGCTCACCGACATTATCGAGGTTAAAAATGTATGCCGAGAGCGCGATGGAGTCTGTGGCTTTGTTTATAGCGTCCAGCATGGCGGGATAGGCGGCGTCACCATCAACCAATTTTTCAACGCTATTCCCCGCGACAAACGGTGCGTTATGGATCGCGTAGGCAAACCGGCGAATATCTCTCTCATAAATGGAAAGCTCTTTGTGTTGGTTTGAAGTTGAGCTGCCGAGCTCCGGTAGGTCCGGGTGTTCACTTCCGCGCAACTTCCTAGCTTTGCGTGCGATCCGATTTATGCCAAGCAGCCAGTAAAGGGTTGCGCCGACGAAAGGGGAAAGCAATACCAGCGCGATCCAACCAACGGCGACGGACTCTGAGCGTTTAGTAAAGAGGATATGCGCGCATAGGGGCAGCGCGACAGCAAAATGGATAATAGTTACGATCGAAATTTCGCTGGTAAAAGTCATTACGTCTGTCCTTTCAACGCAATTTCGCGCTATTCGCAACTAGGAATTAACAAGGGCCCTCTTTTGGAATTTTAATCGCATAGGCGACTTAGGGCTTCAAAAGCTTGCGTATGCGGCGCAACACAGATCTCCGCGCCCGGTCGGTTTTGAGTTTGTCTAGATGATCACGTAGCTCCAGCGTCGTTTGGGCGTATTCATTGTGCCAATCGCTGGTTGCGGCTTCCGAGATATTGACAGGAGCCTTTACCCGTCGTGTTCGTGGACCCTTGGCGGTTAGGTGCTCGGTTTGTCCAATACTGGGCAGGTGTATGCGCTGGTGTTCAAACCCGATTTTCTGCAAGTGTTCAAACAGCCCTTCTCGCGCATCCTCCTCTCCGTGCGTCAGGTAAATTCCTTGGCGCACTGGAAGGCGCTCATTCACCCAAGCGACAAGTCCGGTTTGATCCGCGTGCCCCGAATAGTCTTCCAATTTCCGTATTCTTGCGGCGACGGTTATCTCTTCGCCGTGGATACGAACCATTTTCGCTCCGGTTGAAAGCAACCGCCCAAGCGTGCCTGGCGCTTGATATCCCGTCAAAATGACCGTCGTGCCGCTGCGGCACAGGTTGTTCTTTAGGTGATGACGAATACGTCCGGCATCACACATGCCGGATCCAGCCATAATCACCGCACCGCTACTCAGTCGGGCGAGACCCTTGCTGTCTTCGACATCTTCAACATATTTGATATTTGATCTCATAAATGGATGTGTGTGTTCGCGGCCCAACATTTCCTCTAGATGTTTGGTGAACACAGCGGTTGTTTTCGTTGCAAGGGGCGAGTCCACAAATATTGGCAAGACCGGCAACTTCTTGGCGTCAAAAAGGGCATCTAAGTCGGCAAGAATCTCCTGGGTTCGCTCGATGGCGAAGGCGGGAATCAGAATAATTCCCCCGGCCTTGAGTCCGGCTAAAATTTCGTCTCGCAAAATACGCTGCCGTTGGATAGCGGTTCGGTCTTTGCGAACTCGACTTCCATAGGTGGACTCGACAAAGAGGTAGTCAATATCCGATGGACCTTGTGGTTTACCTTGCAGCGCCTTGCGTCCTGGTCCGACATCTCCTGAGAATAACAATTTTAAAGCCTTGGGATTGTCAGCATCACCTTTGTCGCTCACATGCAACTCTACAGATGCGGCCCCAAGAATATGGCCGGCGTCCCAATATCTAACGCGCATGCCCGGTGCGACATCGACCCACTTATTTAAGGGTTTTTGAACAACGTGCTTCAGAGATGTTTCGGCATCGGCGCGTGTGTAGATGGGTTCGACCTGAGGCTTACCGCGCCGTCGATTGCGGCGATTAAGTCGCTGTACCTCCATCTCTTGAATGTAGCCGGAATCTGGAAGAACACATGTAAGAAGGTCAGCCGTAGGCGGCGTCCCCATGATAGATCCGTGAAATCCCGCTTTGACCAATTTAGGGACGAGACCGCAATGGTCTATATGGGCATGGGTGAGAATCGTTGCGTTAATCTGCGCCGGGGTAAATGCAAAGGGACCGTAATTGAGTTCTTTGACAGTTTTTGTGCCTTGAAACATTCCACAGTCGATTAAAATCCGTGCTTGAGACGAACTAATTTCGTAGCAAGATCCAGTTACGATTCCGCATGCGCCATGGAAGGTAACTTCTATCGCCATGTTTGCAGGCCTTCGGCGATAATGGGAGTAAGTGAAATGGCATTGCTGGGATGTTTAACGCTATCGCAAGACATAAGTTGAGCGACTCCCGCCGCCGTCATCGCGCGCATCGCATCATCATTAAATAACGCATGCGTTGCAAATACACTGATGTGTGCTGCGCCAGCCTTGCCGAGTTCATGACACAAAGTCGTAATTGTCCCGCCAGAGCTAATGACGTCATCTACAATGATCACATGCTTGCCGTTTAAACTTGTGCCGTCCGGCAACTCGATTTTGACTTGGTGATCGCCGAGGCGGACCTTCGCCGCAGTCAACCAGTGAGCGTCTAGTGGGTCTGCAACCGCACTTACAATTGCACTGGATTCTATATCCGGCCCCACGAAGACCGCATCTTGATCCAAACCTTGGTCTTGGATGAACGTCGATATTGCTGGCGCGGCCGTCAAGCACAGACTCGGTTTGCTACAAAAAACGTCGCTGAGGTTGGGCGTGCGATGCAAATGTGGATCAATCGATACGAACGCATCGAAATGCGCTGTAAGCAACCGTCCAACAATTCTTTGACTCACGGCTTCACCAGGCCGAAACGCAATATCCTGCCTCATATACGGTAGATATGGGCAGATAAACGTGATCTGCGTTGCGCCCTGGTCGCGCAGGGCACTCGCGGAGAAAATGACTTCAATGAGCTTGGCGTTTGGTTGATTAAGGGAGCGTAGAACAGCCGGTCGTGCCGAATGGCATTCAATTCGAATCTGACTTTCGCCATCTGGAAAGGTGTGAGACTCGACGATTTGATGCTCAATGCCCAGTGCGTGCGCAAGTGCTATTGCCTGCATTTCTGAGTCTCTGAATCCAATAATTTTGTCCGGCATATGCATAGCTTAAGTCCAACGTTCTCTATGCGACGGTGTAACCAGAATTCTGTTCGGCCATCTCAGTTGCGAACGCAAAGTCCGTTTCTACCGACGCATAGATTCGGTATAGCGGCTCCCCACCTTTAACGTCGTCACCAACCTTTTTGAGAAGATCGACACCCGCGCCTTTGGACGCCGGAGCGCCAGCCAAACGGGCGATGCGTGATATATGAAAACAATTTATGGCTGTGACCGTGCCATCGATGGATGAGGGCATTTCTTTTACAAAGGAGCCTAGGCTGAAGTGTTCTGTGGGTGCGCCTTGAGCGGCGATTATGTGCTCCATCTTTGCCAGTGCTTTACCGCTTTCAAGAATTTCTGTTGCTTTTTTTAATCCTTCTCCACCTGGTAATTTGGGATCAAATTCGAGAAGCCTGCCTGAGAGCAAAAGGGCGTGGTCTTTCAAATCTTGAGGCGCTGAACTTTCACCCTTCAATACCGCCATCACGTCACGGGCTTCCAATACGGGACCGACCCCTCGACCGATGGGTTGGCTCCCATCGGTAACGACAACGTCAATATGCAAACCTATTGAAGACCCAATATATTCAAACAATTTTCTTAACCGGGCCGCCTGCGTCCGCGTACGCACTTTCGCGGTTGGTCCGATTGGCATGTCGATGACAAGGTGTGTCGACCCCGCAGCGTGTTTTTTTGAAAGAATGGAGGCTACCATTTGTTCGGGCGTGTCTATGCCCAGGGGGCGTTCGACGGAAATCATAATATCGTCCGCCGGCGATAGATTGACATGACCGCCCCAAACCAGGCATCCGCCCTCGGCCCGGACGATGTCCTGCATGCGACGAATATCGACGTCTACATTGGCCAAAATTTCCATCGTATCGGCCGTTCCGGCGGGAGATGTGATGGCACGCGAAGATGTTTTGGGAATTGGCAAGCCGTGCGCGGCGACAATGGGTACGACAATCATAGACGTGCGATTGCCCGGAATACCGCCGATGCAATGTTTATCTACGACCATCGGGTAGTCCCACGTCAGTCGTGTTCCGACGTTTGACATGGCGTTGGTCAAGGCTAGAACTTCCTCAGTGGTCATAAACGCCGCGCTTGCAACGAGAAAAGCGGCGATCTCCATTTTCGAGTACCGGTGCGCGGACATGTCACGCACCACGGCTTCCAGTTCGTCTTTGGTAAGAACCTCTCCACCGATCTTCCGCCTAACCGCGTTTAAGCTTTTAGGTGGCGTCGCAACGCTGATTGTGACGGGTGATCCTTCCGGAACCTTCAGATCATCGAAGGCAGAGACGGATAACCCAAGCATCTCGGGTGGCAAAATGTCATCGCTTTTAATGATATTGAGCGTTGCCATTATTCGGTGCGGTTTTGTACCGGAAGGTTCGAGGACTTGAACTTCAACTTTATTCAAGCTGCTGAAGTTTTCAGCCTTATAGCTGCGGCACGCCGAGCTCAAGAATGCGACGTTTTCGCCGTAAGTTTCTATCCCTATCCGCTTTACTCTTAACATGCTTACCTTCTTAATAAGGTGTGATCGTCCCGAGCAGTTTATAGTTGCTTATATCGCTACGTTTATGAAGCTTATATAGGGTGAGAATGACTGAGATTAAGACCCTTGGAGTTTTAACGTCTGGTGGTGATTGCTCTGGCTTGAACGCAGTCCTCCGCGCGGTTGTTGAACATGCCACAAGAACCTACGGCTGGCGTGTTCTTGGATTGAAGCGCAGTCATCTCGGACTATTGGAGGATCCCCCGGCGATTGTTGAATTGTCCAAGAGCGACGGATCGGTCGACCTTCTAAGGTCGGGTGGAACAGTTCTCGGTACGACCACTTTGGGCGACCCTTTCCAATGCCGCATGCCTGACGGAACTATTCAAGACCGCAGCGACCAGGTGATTGCAGCCGTAAACGCACTCGATATCGACGGCCTTGTTGTCATCGGCGGTGATGGAAGTATGCGTTTATTCGATCGTCTCTGTCATCAGGGAGGGCTTCGTTGGATTGGAGTGCCTAAAACCATCGACAATGATGTGCCATGTACGGATTTTACGGTTGGTTTTTTCACGGCCGTAGATGTCGTGGCAGGCGCCCTCGATCGCCTGGCTTCGGTTGCCGCGAGTCATCGACGAATCATGGTCTTGGAAGTCATGGGTCGAGACTCCGGATTTCTTGCTTTGTATGGCGGGATCGCGGGCGGTGCGGATGTCATTCTAATTCCTGAGGTGAACTACGATATCGATGCCCTTACATCCCACGTTCTCCACATCACAGAAGGGCGGCCTAATCCGGTTTTGGTTGTGGTCGCCGAGGGCATTTCCTTGCCACCAACGCTTCGGGCCACCGCCGAAGGTGAGGATGGGGTGGGGACGATTGTCGCCGCCGAGTTGAAGGCGCGCACTGGGATAGACAGCCGCTGTACAGTACTTGGTCACCTCCAACGCGGCGGCGCGCCCAGCGCCTTTGATCGACTATTGGCGACATCCTTTGGTGTGCGAGCCGTTGATTTGCTCGCGAGCCAAGCAAGTGATCGTCTTGTTGCTTGGCGAAATGGTACGGCCGTAGACGTTCCGATGTCCGATGTCGTCCATGGGCCACGCCGGGTTCCTCCCGATTCTCTCTTGCTCGATACGGCGGCGGCAATGGGCATCTATGTTGGAGATCGCGATTGATTTTATTGACGAGCTGAATTTTGACTTAGTTCTTTTGTTGCTACTTTCCGCTTTTGCCGACCCTGTATTCCTCTTTCCCCAAGGATGGCATTTTCGTCCATGCTTTTTTAACTGCTACAAGGTTGTCCCCATTACTCCGGTCGCGCTGGATGCAACACCTATGCAACATGCGGCGCATAAGTCATTTAATACAAGCAATTGAGAACAGACTCTGACTCCGTCAATCTAGGTTCGAATCCTAGTCCCTCAGCCAATTACCGGCATCTCAGAACACAAAACCCCGCACCATGAGATACGGGGGTATAGATAAGTCGTCAGAAAAATAAAAAGGGGCTTCGGGCCCCTTTTTTATGTGTAATGTGCGGTATCACTCTACGAATGAGCAACAGATTCTCTTTGCTCAGTTCGATTAACTCGCAAAATGGCTATGACTGGAGCTAACGCCCCAAAGATGCCAGCCTGAACCGCAAGTGAGTGTACAAAGCGAACTTCAGGTGCTCCAAGCAATCCCGCAGCAACGGTATTCCACCCCCACATCATAAGGATGGCTCCTACAAATAGGGATAAGATTACAAAGATTATCGCTCGGCCATGCCCGTGACGTCGCACCCAAGAGTGCTTTTTATTGGTTCCATGGTCATAGGTGTTAGTGTTCATTTTTATCTCCTTTGTTAAGTAGTAAATCTAATTTCTCTTCCAATGCCAAAAGCATACGTAATGTAGTAGCGACGTCTTTTTCGGATAGGTCTCGCGCGAGTTCACACAAAACATCAGATTCTCGTTTTCTGATATTGCTGAAAGTTCTCGCCCCTTTGGCTGTAAAGGCAAGAAGACTTGCGCGTTTGTGAGTCGGATTTTTCTTGAAGTTAATAAAACCAGATTCCGCGAGTTGATCGGCTAAGACTTGCACGTGCTGACGACTCACGCTTTTTTGTCGCGCTATATCCGATACGGTTTGTTCACCGGAATCGCTAATGCTCTCCATCACCGCTCGCATGGCTGACGTTACCTCTATTGATTCGTGAAGGTTGTCGCCCAAGGCTCTCAATCGATTAAAACAGGCGCGGATAGACCTTATGACGGCATACAGAGTGTCAGGTTTTGCCACTAACGTACCTCCTGCTGTGTTCGTGTGTTCATCGACATGTCTTGTGGCACACCAGTTACCGGCAATCCCAGGAGCAAAGACAATGAAGTTGCGTTATCGCGGTCGACTTGAGATAAACCAAGGGCTCTAGGGCCGTCAGCGCCAGATGCTTCTACGCGATAGGTTCCCAGCAAACGATCCCAAAATGAGAACGTCGCTCCGAAATTGCTATCTGTCTCTTGCTGCATGGATGAGTGGTGGATTCTGTGCATGTCTGGAGTTACTAGAATCCAACGCAACACTCCATCGACTTTTCTTGGCATTCGGATATTCGCATGCGTAACCGCAGCCATACCAGCATCGAAAATTTCGTAAAGAATAATTGCTAACGCGGGAATGCCGAATGCGACAACACAAGGTAACAATATTAAAGCCGAGACGACGAATTCGAGCGGGTGCATGCGTACTGCTGTAGTAACGTCGATATCAGTATCGGTGTGATGCACAGCGTGTATACGCCATAACCAAGGCGCTTTATGAAAAGCCACATGGATCAAGAACGACAGCAGACTCCGCAATAGAAATCCCACTACAAAAGCTAGGACTGCCGGAATTCCGGAGTAATTGAGTAAACCTATACGATTTTCAGCGGCAAAATCGGCCGCGACTAGTGCACTTAACGGCAAGACCCCCAAGGTAAGCACACAAAGTATGGTTAGCGTGATATTCGCAACCCACCGTTTCCCGTGGTTAGCGTTTGCTCGAGGGTAAAGTAGTTCAAATATTCCTAGCCCAACAAACAAGGCAAAAAAAGCCGCGTACTGCATTGCTTCGCCGCTGTTTCTAAGTGCACCTTCAAAGGTTTCGAAATTAAACATGACGCCTCGCATAATTGACAATATACTTGTCATAATAGTTTGACAACACACTTGTCAATATTATGCAGCGGGTTTTTGGTATGCTTTGCCAGCTACGAACATGGTGAATGCAAAGGCCAGGCAGACGGAGACGCCCCCCAACAGATGATAATCCCGATCACAGATATGATCTAAGCCGGGTTTTACTGCGAAAGACAGTTAGCGGAATTTGGCACGGAGGTCCCAAATCGCAATGCCGTCTTTAGGAGTTCCAATCTCCCGCTGAATTTCCAAACCAGCCAACATCGCTAGATAGGGCATTCCACCGATTGCGCTATAGCGCTTAAACCTTCGATAGTGCCCTGAAAACATCTCATCAAGTTCAATGGAAGCTTTTCCCCATTTGGTATTCGGTTCTGTAAAGTCAGCGATTATCAATGTGGGCGCACATTCTGCCATGAATTTCAGAGTTGAAACGGCATCCTCTGTAGTCATTTCGTGCAGGCACAAAGAGCTGGTCGAAACGTCAAATTCATAGGGCACCAATTTCTTTGATGACGTGACGTCGCCAAAAACAAAATCAAGATTAGTAACTCTGGAAGCCGTTTTTCGCTCATTAGCCCAATCAATCATGCCGCGTTCCAAGTCGACACCGACGCCGTATTTTATTTTATGTGATAAACGAAACAATAAGTCACCGGTGCCGCATCCAACCTCGAGAACTGAAGAACTCTCTGGTACTAATTTGACAATTGCTTCTCTTAAAGGGGAAAGTACGCGATCCGCAGTTTTGCTCTTAATCCAGGCATTTACTTTATTCATGCAGTTCTGCTCGCCTAATCATTGGGACCTTAACTTGCGCTGGCTTGCGCTCGATTAGAAGCAGAGACGGGCATCCTCTGCATTCGCCTAACTCTCGTAGTTGAAAGCCTGACAGAGTTCTGTCTCCATTGTTAGTGGACGACTAGGGTTAGAGATCCCACATTCCTCTACTTTGTTTGCTTCCTTGCCGATGAACGTAACACTTTCGGCATGGACATACCGCCGTTCTGTCGCCCCCCGGTCCAGAAATAAAGCTGGTTCCTGCCATCGCCAAGTAGACGTTGATATTTCATTCGTCGAACTCAGGAATACTTGCGCCTTTGACTATAAGCCACAGGGCGAGCGAGAGTTCCGCAATCAATGCGGGCAATAAAATAAGAGAAGAAAGCATCCGCGCAAAATCAGGAAATAGAATAGTTGCGAAGCTATTCGTCAAATAGCAGGCGCTCGCCACGATCAATAGCAAACCTATGAGTCGAGGTATGTAGATTGATTTAAAAATTAGCCATCCGATCAATAGGCAGTGGAAACCGAAAAAAACCAAGCTTACATGGTACCCAAGGGCGTGGGCCCTCAAAGAGTGTAGAGCGAAAGCCTGCAGCTGCTCCACTCCAAATACAGTCAAGTACTCGGCCTCATTCAAAAATAGTAATACATAATAGTGGTTAAATGAATTCGCGGCCGAGATCGCAGTCATCGCGAGCCTGAACATCGCGGCGAGCAACGCAAGGTTTCTGTCTATTGGTTTTAGCAAAACATAGAGAACAAAGGCCACTATGACGTCGGCCACGAGCAAGAGGAGTTCAGAGGCAAATCCAGCGCGGAATAGAAACTCGGACGCCAAAATGTTTTCAGCTGTGGCTGCTGCATCTCCAGGGACAGCTAACTTGGACCGAACAAAAGCTTGAGCAAAAATACCCGCTGCAATGATGTATAAGTATGCAAAACCACCAGCCCGTGCGCATACTTTTTGCGATAGAATTGTGTCGGCGTGCGGCATGCCCTTGCGCTATCCTATTCGTCGTTTTCCACCCCTGGTTGGCCCGCAGACCCTAGATCACATCGTAGTTAGAATCCGCGCCAACTCCGGATTTATTCTACACACGCCGTTCGGTTACAACATGAAATCCGCCCCCGAACACGTATGCTCTTTGATGGGTTTTATGACTGCGTGATCCATCGCAGGTCGCATGGACCAATGGCCAGGAGCTTAGGTCTTGGCCCTGCGATAAGACCTCATTATCGGTGCAACAAGGTTATCTCGCCGCCGCAATGGCTTTTGCGATAGCTCCGGCGGTAATGTTGGCTCTAAATTCCACGACCTCCACAGCAAGTTTCATCGACTCTTCCTTGTCAGCGATCGAAACACCGTTAATGGTCGCTTTGTCCGCTGCCACACGCGCTTCCCACCTCACGGACTCAAGGCTGTCGGCCATCATGTTCAAGGTCACCGCGTAGTCGTCGTGCAGCCCGTCGCTCGGCAAACCGCGCGGAACCCCATTCTCGTGCAGGAATTCGTGGACCGATTGATAGTCGTAATACTCCGGAATAAACGCCACCATGGTCGGTTCGGATTCCCACTCGTCACTGAGTTTTTTCGCAACCGCCTGCATGCCCCGCACGTTCCCACCACTGTCAGCAATGAAAATAATGTTTTCAAAGCCGTTCACTTTAAAGCTACGCGCGATGTCCGTCAGTAGCGCTTCGTAGGTCTCTTGCCGCAAGCTGATGGTGCCTGCTGTTTTCATGTGGCCACTTGGCGGCTCGATGGCTCCTTCAGGGACAAACTTCACGATCGGTGCGCAAAGTGCATCGCCGAGCTTGCGCGCGATGGCGTCGCAGTTGGCGGTTAGAATGTAGTTGTGCTTCCCGAGGGCCAGCCAAGGTCCGTTGGGTTCGACTCCGCCCGCTGGAATGATGATGGTCTTTTTTCCGCCTTCCAGCGCATCGCGGACATCCATCCACGTCATCTCTTCCAACCAGACCGTATCCGGGCTGGGAAGCGGATTAGGTGTTTCCCTGCAGTTATAAACATTGTCGGCGCAGGCGCCGCCTCCGGCGGAATTCGGCTCGTCCCAACCGGGCAACCCCTGTGCCGAGGCAGAAACGGCAAACCCCGCCGCAAGCCCACAGACCGCTATGAAGAAAGTACCGTTTGTTCTCATGGTAGCCATCCTGCCGGAAAACCGGCGGCCGGAAACCTACACCGCCAGCTTGATTGATCTATGGGCTCCGGACATGTCCGCCCAGAGTCCCAACTTAAAGTCCCATGATAGTCGCTTGAATTCGTAGTCGAGCGCAAGAACGCCGTGGTGAGCTTCACGGTTGGCTCTTAAAGGTTAGGTACATAAGGGTCAGATAAATAACTGGAATGATCACGAGATAAATAAAAATAGCTATTCCGGGCGCTTCACACCCTGTTACATACATTTCTCGGCCCACGGCGGCTACTGAAACGAGCACTATTGCCAAGCCTATCCACCACGACAACAATGGATTTCTCTTGTGAAAATTCTTCATTTGCCTTTCCCCATTTTCAACTGATTGAGAGTTTAATCACCCAATCGGTTGTCACTTGTGCGCTATTGGTTTTTCTGTAAACAGGAAATCTTTGAGCTCTTTCTCGAATGCAACGTCTTTTCTCCTGATCCACTCTAACACCATCGCTGCGTGTTCCTTTTCTTCATCTCGATTGTGCGAGAGAATTGCCCGCAAATTTTTGTCTTTACACGCATCAACTCTTTGATTGTACCAATCAATCGCCTCAAGTTCCTCCATCAGCGAAACAATCGCTCTATGCATATCCTTAGTTTCATCTGACAATTCGGAGGCTAATTCATGATATCCTTCATTCGACATTTTTCTTCCTTCTGAACAAAAAACTGGACCCTACAATTAAAATTATTCCCTTTTTATTTGAGCGTTGTTCAAACATTGGTACTGCAGTTTTCCGGGAAATACTCCCCAAACTCCACCTCTTGGGTCTGGAACATCACCATTGCGGCGTGGAATCAAGTGTACATGTCAGTGAAATATTGTCTGCACTATCATTATTTATGGTGGTCTTGCGCATTTGAGCCAAGAGAAGGCCGCAATTTTTCAGAATTGGGTGCAATACGGTGTGGCTTTGTTTGGGTTGAATTCATTGCATACGCCCGAGAAATGCTGACCTACTTCAAGTACTTTTGCGAACTGAGTGCAGCTGTCCTTAAAGCAGCTGGTCCGCAATTAACTGCCGATAAATCATCGACTCAAGCAACGTGAGCGCGCCAAAAAGGCGGTGTCGAACCATTAAGCGCTATCGCTCTCGAAACGCCATTGCCCCGAAGCACTTCGTCAATTCTGTCTCCGCATTTACTTCCAAAACTAAGCAAGGCATCAGGAACGGTCTCGGCGGCTCAGTCGATGGCACCGAGTTCACCAGCTTCATAGGCAGCTACCACCGCAGCTAGTTGATCAACGTCGCTCATCGCGAAAGGGCCCTTTTGCACGAAAGGTTCGCGCAAGGGTGTGCCGCCGAGGAGCACGGCTTGTCCGCCTTCATCGCTTAGGAAGCGGATCTCGTTTGTGCCGCGGGTGACCAGGGCCGCGTCGCTGCTGAGCCGGTGGTGTGTTCCGTCGAGTTCGACTTGGATTTCACCGCGAATGACGTGGAGCCAAGTGGTGTCTCCGAGACCCGCGCTATGGGTGAAGCTACCGCTGGCCTCTAGGGCGATATCGAGGATGGTGAAGGGCAAGGCGGGCGGTGTGGCGCCGCCGATGCCATTGCTTTTGCCAATCATCACCCGCACCCGATGGTCCGGGCCTTCTATAACCGGCACCTCCGTTGCCGCTACATGTCGCGCGCTGGGCGCCTCCAGCTTCTGTGCTGCTGGCAAATTGATAAAGATCTGCAGGGCGTGGGTGCGCGAGCCGGGGGTGGGCGCCTCATCATGCACCGCGCCGCGGGCGGCCTTCAGCCAGTAGAGATCGCCCGGGGCCAGCTCGACGTCGTTGCCCAGAGAATCTTTGTTGCGGAAGGTACCGGTGCTGTCCTCAAAGAGCACACTCACCGCTGAGATCCCAGCATGGGCATGCGGGCCAAAGGTAGGCTCGGTCATGGTGAAGTGATCGACCATGATCAGTGGGTCCATCAATCCGTCAAGCTGGCGATGGATGAAGCTGAGCGCTTCGAAACCGTCGCCCCGGGTTATCTTTTCCCCTGGTTGAGATTTAGTGATCGCAGCCTGGGAGTTGAGGGTTTGAACTATGTGTTGAACGGTCATGCTTGCCTCCGTTGCTAAGAGAGTCTGGAGTGAATTGGGCAGTTCAATAGGCCTGTCCCTGCAATTGGGTTGCCCAGAGGAGTCCGAACAGCAGTGCCGCTGACGACACACCGCATGCAATCGTCCGGACGGTATTCCAAAATGTCCAGCGTGGTAGATAGGTGCCCATCCAATACGCGCGCGTGCTCTCGGACGACAAATCCATAGCAGCAAGCGCCTCGTTCATTGGCACGTTGAAGAAGATCGTGACGCCAAAGCACCCGATCAAATAGACGAAGCCGGCTATCATCATCATCCTGCCGGGTCCGCCATCTACAAAAATGCCGCCATAGACTGCTAACAACAGTGACAGGACCGCCATACCGAGAAACAACGTCATGAAGACCCAGCGGAAGACCTCGCGATTGATGACCTGCATGGCCTCAGCGCCGCCCAGGCCGTGCGTAAGTGATAAAGAGCGCATGATAAAGTCGGAAAAGGCGAGAAAGACACCGCCAACAAGCGCGTAAGCTAGGATGACAAACTGCATCAGAAAAAAGATGAACGGGGACATTGGGAGGCTCCTTTTTAGGGACAGTGATGCAGGGCCGAGCGCTCTTGCGCGGGCCGCAGCTTATGGTGGAAAGCTGCCTATCTTCGCTATCCACTCAATCACAGCATCAACGTAACCACGCGGCAGTATGTGTTTGCTGTCAAACTCGATCCGAGCCACCTTTTCTCCACCAGCTTTAGCCAATGCGTCATTATCGGCCTTGCTTGAGAACTGGTCTTTGCTCGCTGTTATCAAGAGCCATTGGGCTTGCACTTTGCTGGCATGGTTGACGGGCGCAACAACCTTTGCACTCTGTGCTGCCGGTGGCACCATAGTGACAATATGCGTCACTTCCTTGTGTTTCGCCGCAAAAAGCACCACCATTTGCGCGCCCATACTGTATCCCGCCGCCAATATGTACTTGGGTGGTCCATATTTTTTGTTCACCTTTTCAAGCAACACATCATAGTCGTTCAACGTACCTTCGATCATTGCCAGATAGGGTTCGGGCTTGCCGGACCGTAAGTTTTTCAGCCGCATATGCGGCTTCATCTCATCCTTTCGCATGCCATGTGAACGAGCGTCCAACGCGACAACCCGATACCCCTTGCGGATCAAATCCTTGGTAATCAGATCGGTATAGTAACGGTGGTTATCGGCGAGCCAATCCAGACTGGAACCGGTCATGCCGTGCATTAAAATTGCCAGTGGCGCATTTTTTCTGGTTGTTATGTTCTGATAAATGAAGCCGGTAATCCGGTTTCCGTCGGGGGCCTCCAAGGCAAGCGATTGAACATTGGTTTGCGCAAACGCGCTAGTGCTGTTCAAGAATACCGCCGGGACCGCGAGGGCCATCAATATTGCGATCAGTATATTTTTCATTGGAATCTCCATAAGGTTTGGAGACCTATTAGCGCTGCCAAGGTCAAACTAGCGTCAAACAAAGTGTATTGAGTTTTTCGAAAGGAGGGCGCCGCATCGCTATCGCGATTGTCCTACCAGGAAATGATCGCCAAAGTGCCGCCTTCTTCTCGGGCCGCAGCCTATGGCGGAAAGCAGCCAAGCAAAGCGCGGCAGTCACCAGTTCGAAAGCCAACGCTCCGAAGATGCCGCCAGACGGCATGCCATCGGCGACAAGGCCGACTAGCCGCCCGGCTGGAAAAAGCGAGGAACACAATCAGCGCGGCGAAGATTGACAGCTGGGACCATGCGGGACGCGCGATCCCGGCCAGCATTACAATGCCAAGCGCGGCAAGGCTGGGCTGCCGGGGCCCTCAACTCGCTCAAGAGGTTGGGGTCGTTGCTCAGTGTGATCCCGTAACTTGCGTAGAACGTATGTGGTGCTACCAGGATGAAGCCGCCGATGCTGAGTGCTGTGACACCCGAGATGCCGAGAGCGATCTTTTCAAGTCGTGTGAGGGTCATTGAGGTGTCCTTTTCGAGCATGAATACGACAAGTCAGGCTGCGCGCGGCCATGTGCCGGTCTGGGCCGCGGATCGCGCAAAGTCAGCAAAATCTTTAGGCATCCGCCCGCTGGCGCGTTGCACACCGTCTGTGATATGCGCGTTGCGCCCGTCCAGCGTCTCTCTCGCGATAGCGGTGAAGACGTCGGCCACAAAGTCTCCGCCGGCTTCCGCGATGTTGGCGTGGAAATCCTCGAAGCTGATCGGGATGTACCGGATCGGGCGGCCGATGGCCTGACCTAGTTCCTGAGCCATGTTGGCGAAAGTTATCAGGCGTGGCCCCGTCACCTCGTAAAGTTCGTTCCTATGGACTGTCTTCGGTCAGCGCGGCCACTGCGACATCCGCGATATCGTCGATGTTGATAATCGGCTCCGCGACATCACCGCCGGGCATCGGAAGGACGCCGCTGAGGATCGGGTCGCGCAGGTAACCTTCACTAAAATTCTGCGCGAACCAGGCCGAACGCACGATGGTGAAACCTAGGCCCGAGTTGCGGACAACCTCCTCGCCCAGGCGGGCGTGGTGTTCGCCTCGGCCCGACAGCAGCACAAGGTGCTCAAGCTCGCAGTCCTTAGCCGTCTCACAAAGTGACTCCAGTTTCTCGACCGCGCCTGGGAACGCGAGATCGGGGAAATAGGTGACGTAGGCAGCGCGCGCACCTTTCAACGCGGGCGTCCACGTTTCGGGGGCCTCCCAGTCGAAGGGCGTGGCGGAGTTGCGGGAGCCACGACGGACTGACTGGCCTCTGGCTTCTAGTCCGGCGGCAACGCGGCGGCCGGTCTTGCCGGTGGCGCCAATAACGAGGATGGGTTGGCCTTGCATGGGTCTTGCTCCTTGGCTCGAAGTGATGGCCAAGGAATAGTCGCGTTGGCACGGAGCGGTATTGACCGGCCTTGCCACCGTTTTGACCGTTGCCGCCAAAGCGGGTTTACCGAGTCATTATGCCCTTTCGGTAGCTAGCAGGCGTCGTACCTACCCAACGCTTGAAGGCCCTAGTGAAGGAACTCTGTTCGGAGAACCCTGTTAGGAATGCGATCTCGGCAAGCGAGTGGCTCTCGTCGCGCAATAGGCCTTCTGCTAAGTCACGGCGGGTGTCTTCAGTCAGGGTTTGAAAACTCATCCCGTGATCTGACAGACGCCGGTGAAACGAGCGAACGCTAAGGCCTAGGCCGCGCGCGATGTCCGCCATCTTGGGCGAACCTTCGCTGAGCGCCTGCGCGATAGCGTCCTTTGCGCGGGTAACTACCGGGGCCTCAGTGGCGATCTCCGCCAACTCGGCATCGAGATGTGAGATCAGGTATCGGGAAATCCCTTCGTCTCCAAGAATGTTCGGCTGCTCCAGCGTCTCTTGCGCGAACAGGAGCGCATCCAGCTCCGCGTCGAACCGGATGGGACAACCGAAATAGTCAGCATGGTGTGAGGTGGACGAAGGGGCAGGATGCTGGATCAACACCTCCAGAGGCGCGACAGGCACCGGGCATACTTGCCTGGCAATCGACACGGCGCTTGCCAGCGTCGCCTCGTTCGACAACCTCAGGCCGAGCCGTCGATCGCCGGATCGGTGAAGGATAAAAAAGCGTGGCCTCGCGGATCAAGTCGCAGTTCGTATTCCACGACGCTCGTCCAGAGCCGGGCATAACGCTCCACCCTCGCATAGGAACCACCAAGTGTCGTCGCCGCCTTGAATGCCAATCCTAATGCGCCATACTCATCGAGGCGCATGGATGCACCAACTCGCACCGGCAGATCGGTCACATCTGTTTGTGAGGCGATCCGCTCCAGCATGCTGTAATATGTGTCGGCTGGGATCATCGCCTTTGGATCCCATTCGCCCTCCGCATCGAGACCGACCGAGGCAAGTAGGGCGGCTGTATCGACTTGATCGCCGGCTGCGGCGACCATTTTTCGCGCGAACAATGAAGTAACGTAGCCCATGATCCAGAAGGCTATCCGTAATGGGACTGACGTCCAATCATTTCACTGTCTGTCGAGTTGAAGACAGCGCCTAACTAAGAGCCGGGGCTGTTTCGAGCTGAGCTCGAGTTGCGCAGAGCTATAAGGCTTGCGGATTCAAGTCGCTGGCGATCGCGTAGCATAGGCACTGCATCTATAAATTCCCTGCCAGTCGCCTCTAATATTGATCAAATTGGGCAGATTGCCGGAGGATTTGGCCAGTAAAACCTGATGAGGTTGGATTCCCTGTTTTTTCCCTGTTCTTGGCACGGTAGAACGAGGGCCTATGCGCCGGTAAATCGCAGAATTCAGCTAATAACTGGGGATTTTTGGCAGGCGACGATCCTGGGAACCAATGTTTTATCCCTGTTAATTCCCTGAAAGCAGGGAATTGGTCTGTGAAACGGGAGAATCCTGCGAAGGCGACTGAACCCTCCGCCATTTTTATCCATGAGTTTTGCGGTTTTTTTAAGCGGCTACAGGGCAGATTTGCCCCGCAGTCGTTCGGTCGCACGAGCATCAAGCGACCCCATTTCGTCCACCACAACACCGTAGGTATTCTTAGCGGCGCCTACGCTTACAACTCCGTCAAGAACATCGCGCGCGACCGCCTTGGGGTCGCGCCGCCAAGGGTCGCCCCAACCGCCGCCGCCCGATGAACTAATCTTGTATTTCGGATTCTTGAGATCTCGTTTGCCATAAATTGGGAGATCGTTGAGGGGCTTTCCGTCGCTCTCAATAGCGACCTCCGCGCTTAGACCATCTCCTCCGCCGTTCGTACCGTATGCCGCCGTATAGTTGAGGCCCTCGCTCCGCAAGCTTTCAACGACCTCTCCGTCTATTTCCGCCTCGTATTCGATTCCGGCTCCGCCCCGCCGTTCGCCTGGTCCAGCGCTGTCACAGCGAATCTCCTGCCGATGAATTCGGATTGGGTAGAGTCGCTCGTAAGCCTCAACATTCGGTAATGTTAGGCCTCCAAGTGCTCCAAGGAGGCCGATTTGATGAAACCCATCGCGTTCCGCAACGGCGCCCGCGCCTGGTAGGGCGTTCCAATGGTAGAGTACGTAGGGTTCATCTGCTTTATTTTTGCCCGAGCTAATGCCGTGAGCAATTTTGCCCCATCCCGCGCACGCGCGTGATGGGTCTGCTTGACCAAGGGCTTTCCACACCGCCTGAATAATCTCGTGGCCCATATACACGGTGCTCATGGTTTGCGCTGCAGGCGGATTGGGATTGATGAGCGTTCCCGGTGGTAGAACAAACTCTACCGATCGAAAGGTGCCTTCATTAATCGGAATGTCGCCGCCGAGAAATGAGGCGAGGCCGACATAGGTCTGCGAATGGGTGTTTGCGAGGGGGCTGTTCTTGAAACCGCGCATCTGGGGGTCGGTGCCGGTGAAATCGACTTTTAGCTGGTCACCCTTAACGGTCAGTGCGACATGAATATTGAATTTCCCTTGGGAAAAGCAGTCATTATCTGTGTGCTCGTCACCCTCGTAATGTCCATCCGGCAGTTTGGCAATAATTTGACGGAAGCGCGCGTCCGCATGATCCAGCAACGCATCAAAAACATTCGCAATTGCGTCTTCGCCCAGTTCCTCTCCGAGTGTAACGATGCGATCTCCCCCCAAACTCGTTGCGCCGAGCATGGCTTGTAAATCGCCATCTAATAATTCCGGGGTGCGAGTATTGAGAAGAAGGAGTTCCCATACATCGCGGTGAACAACGCCTTTCTCAACGAGCCGAAGAGGCGGTAGCCGAATTCCTTCGTGAAAAATTTCTGTGGCCTCGCCGTTGTAGGTTCCTGGCGCCCCGCCGCCAATATCTGACTGGTGCGCGCGATTGCATGCAAACGCTATGAGCTTTTCGGCAACGAACACGGGTGTAGCAATAACCCAATCAGGAAGATGATTGCCGCCCGCCTCGTAAGGATCGTTCATCAAGAACACATCACCTTTTGCAATGTCTTCTCCGAACGCGGCAAGGAGCGCTCGTGCGGCAAATCCACCACCCGCGGCATGAGCTGGGAGGCCGTCCGCTTGGCTAATGACACGGCCGTCGCGGCCAGTGATATAGCAACTAAAGTCGTGCGCCTGACTAAAGATCGGACTTAGTGAGGTTTGCGACATCACCCAGCCCATTTGCCGGCAGATGTGATCAAGGCGGTTTTGTGTGAGCGCGAGAAGAACAGGATCGATCGTTTGAGTTCCCATTTCCGTTTCCTTAGTTCAACGAGATAATTTCCACGCGCAAATCGCACCGTGCGACCAACTGATCACCATGCGTCATAATCGCTGCAGAGAGTTGACCGTCTTCCTGGCCGCCCGCATCACGCAGCCTTTACCTCGTTCCAGATTTCAATCCAGCGTGATCTATCTTTAGGAATATTTTTGGGTGTCAATCTCGATATGGTCTTGGGGTCAATGCCGAGCTCCTTCACTAACTCGGGTTCGAGGCGATCTACCGCCGCTTTGGAAGAAGGTGCATAACGGACATAGCGTGCCATCATCTCACCGTACTCCGGGCTGAGGGTAAAATTCGCAAAATCCTCGACGAGCGAGAGTTTGCGAGTGCCTTTCACTGCTGAAACCGCTTCAGTCCAACCGATAGCCCCTTCTTTGGGCCAAACCCACGCAGCATCAATGCCCGCCTTGCGCAAGGGCGCGATCACTGTGAGGAAACTCCAAGCAACAACAACCTCTCCTGAAGCCAACATGTTTTGAACATCGGCAACGTTTTTTCCAATAGGCGCGCACAAGGGGTTTTTGTGAAATGAGAAGTTTCTTTGCTTCCTGCAGTTCTTTTTCTTCCATCTCGAAGGGTTTTTTTATCCCGAGCCGGAGTGCGGCGAGCGCAAGGGCGTCTTCGGGGTCGTCCCGCATGGCGATGCGACCTTTCCACTTCGGATCAAACAAAGGGTCCATAGAATCAATCTCGCCCGTAACCTCCCGATTATAGGCGATGGCGTTGGCGCCCCATACGAAAGGCACGCCATAGAGTTTACCTCCGACCGACCACTCGGGCAGCGCCTGAAATTCTGGAAAGAGGGTATTCGTATTTGTCAATTTCGCAGGATCAAGCGGTTCGATGACGCCGGCTTTCACAGCGAGGGCGACATAATTTTGAGAAGGTACGATCATGTCGTACAGCCGGGTACCACCACCGCGCAGTTTTCGCCACCATTTCGTCCGCGGTGCTGTAGAACGTCGGTCTCAAGTCAACGTTTAGGTGTGTCTTGGCGCTATCGATAAAGGGCTGTTCACCCCAAGTCGACCATGTAAAGTAATTCAGCATGCGCTCTTGAGCGAGTACATGACTGGCAAACCCTGTTGTGCTCACGGCCGCCGCACCAATCGCGCACAATGTTTGCCGCCGGGTCATTCCTGCAGGAAGCAGTATGTTGAATGTTTCTGTCATTCCGTACTCTCCGGCGTCTTTTGCGGTTAAACACTCTACTGTAACGTTATTGACTCCGTGCACAGCAAATTAAATTGTGCGATTCACATTCTCTCCGCCATTTTCCCTATAAACCTCGCCGATTTTCAACGTGATTATGAGGCGGGCTGACTCCGCAGTCGTTCGGTCGCTTTAGCGTCTAGCGATCCCATTTCATCCACCACAACCCCGTAGGTATTTTTAGCGGCGCTTGCGCTCACAACTCCGTCCAGAACATCGCGTGCGACGGCGCCCGGATCGCGCTGCCGCGGATCACCCCAACCGCCACCGCCCGCAGAGCGGACGGTAAATTTCGGATTCGTTAGTGTACGCTTCCCGAACAATGGCAGGTCGTTGACGATTTTCTCGCTGCTCTCGATCTGCAACTCGGCGTTCAGTCCGTCCCCCCCGCCGTTGGTTCCATAGGCAGCTGCATAGGTTAAACCTTCGCTGCGAAATGACTGAACCACCTCTCCGTCAATTTCCGCTTCGTATTCGATCCCTGCGCCCCCGCGCCGTTCACCTGCGCCGGCGCTGTCGCAGCGGATCTCCTGGCGGGTAATTCGAATGGGATATAGCCGCTCGTAGGCTTCGGCGTTGGGGATCGTGAGTCCGCCGAGTGCACCAAGAAGACCGATCTGGTGAAAACCATCGCGTTCTGCAACCGCGCCCGCGGCCGAGAGACAGTTCCAATGATATAGGACGTAAGGTTCGTCTGCCGCGTTCTTGCCGGTGCTAATACCGTGCACGGTTTTGCCCCAGCCCGCGCACGCACGCGATGAATCCGCTTGAGCAAGCGCCTTCCACACTGCGTGAATAATCTCATGGCCCATATACATGGTGCTCATGGTTTGGGCGGCCGGTGGGTTTGGATTAATGAGCGTGCCGGGCGGCAAAATGAGATCAACAGACCGGAAAGTGCCTTCGTTGATCGGAATGTCGCCGCCCAGGAACGAGGCAAGACCGACATAGGTGAGGGAATGGGTGTTCGCGAGCGGACTGTTCTTAAACCCGCGCATCTGCGGATCGGTGCCCGTGTAGTCAATCGTCAGTTTATCGCCCTCAATAGTGAGCGTGACGTGGATGTTAAATCGGCCGTGCTCAAAGCAATCGTTGTCCGTGTGTTCGTCACCTTCATATTTGCCGTCAGGTAGCGTGGCGATGACTTGACGAAACCGGGTGTCGGCATGGTCGAGCACAGCGTCGAACACATCGGCTATCGCCGTCTCACCGATTTCGTTCCCCAGCGCCACAATGCGGTCTCTGCCGACGTGCGTTGCGCCGATCATCGCTTGCAGGTCGCCGTCGAGAAGCTCGGGCGTGCGGCTATTCAGAAGTAACACCCGCCACACGTCGCTCCGTGTGACACCTTTTTCAACGAGCCGCACCGGCGGCAAGCGAATCCCTTCATGAAAGATTTCCGTGGCATCTCCATTGTAGGTTCCGGGGGCGCCTCCGCCGATATCCGACTGGTGCGCCCGATCGCAAGCAAAAGCGACCAGTTTTCCCGCGACGAATACCGGCGTTGCAATAACCCAATCGGGCAAATGATTTCCCCCGCCTTTGTAGGGGTCGTTCATCAGGAATACATCGTCTTCCGAAATATCTTCGCCAAAGGCTGCCAAAAGCGCGCGCACCGCGAACCCACCGCCGGCCGCGTGCGCGGGCAGGCCGTCGGCTTGGCTGATGATGTGACCATCGCGTCCGGTGATATAACAGCTGAAGTCATGGGCTTGGCTAAAGATGGGGCTGAGCGCCGTTTGCGACATCACCCATCCCATTTGCCGGCAAATGTGATCAAGGCGGTTTTGGGTGAGCGCGAGAAGTACTGGATCGAGAGTTTGATTTGGCAATTTCATCACCTCAGTTCAATGAGATAATTTCGCGCTGGATCAACATGGACGTGATCATCGGGCCCTGCAAACAGTGTCGTCGTCTCTTCTTCAATAATCAATGGCCCTTGTAATTTCTGACCTGCGCCTAAATCATTCCCGCGGTAAACGGGAATGTCTTTCCAACCGTGTTTGCGATCCAGAAAAACCCGCCGTGTTAATGCGGCTTTAGGAGCGTCACCCGACTTTTCGAATTTCGGCACTGAAAGACCCGGCGCAGGCATAGCCGCAATGGCGCGCAGTGCGGATATGCGTATGGGCGTAATTGGTTTGATATGCCCATACAAACGCCGGTGCTCGGTCTCAAAAATTTTCTTAAGTGAATCCGTATCATCTACACCAGGAGTGTAGGGAACCTGCACAGATCGCATTTGACCTTTGTAGACGAGATCGAGAGCAAATCTTAGATCCAGGTCTTTAAGGTCGGACTCATTCGAGAATTCGGCCAATGCTGACTCTTTTAAGTCATCAAAAAGGGACTGAAGACCCGCCAGCTCCTCATTCGCCAAGGGCCCATCCAAAACCCGGTAGAGATCGTGGCGAATATCGCTTTCGAGCATTCCGAGCGCGCAAAACGCACCTGCATGACGCGGCACATAAACCCGGCGGCACCCAAGAGCACGGCCGACCGTTGCGCCGTGCATGGGCCCAGCGCCACCTGCTGCAACCAAGGTATAACGCGCGGGATCAAGACCGCGCTTAACGCTGATTTCTTCGACCGCATGCAGGAGATTTTGCTCAAGCAATTGCACCATACCGATGGCGGCGTCCTCAACATTGAGATTTAGCGGTGCGGCGACCCCGTCTTTACATGCCGTGAGCGCGCGTTCTGCATCGATAACAACCGATCCGTCGCCGATAGGGCCGCTTCGCATCCGACCGAGAACAACAAGAGCGTCAGTGGTCGTCGCATCCGTCCCGCCGCGCCCGTAACACGCGGGGCCCGGCATCGCGCCCGCACCTTGAGGACCACATTTTAGCAATCCCGCATCGTCAACGGAGGCGATCGTTCCCCCGCCAGCACCAACGGTATGAATATCAACAGAGGGCATAGAGACGTGATAGCCGCCAAGATTAAATCCATCGACGAGCTGTGCCTGGCCGTCTTGAAGCATGCTGACGTCACAGCTGGTCCCGCCGATCTCCATGGTGATGAGGTTGTTGCTTTCGCAAAGCCGGCCATAATATTGCATCGCGCCAACACCGGCGGCGGGCCCGGACAGACACAGAGCGACCGGCGCCTTGGCAATGCGGTCAAGACCTATGGCGCCGCCATTGCTTTGAATAAGAGTGATGTCACCGCGGTATCCTAACTCGCGCAATTTTTGCCCAAGAGCTTCGAGGTAGGAAATAACGCGGCGGCGAATATATGCATCAACAACTGTCGTCGACCCGCGCTCGTACTCGCCAACGATTGGCGCAAGCCGGGAGGACAGCGAAACCGAAAGATGTGAGGCTTCGCTTTGAATAATCTCAGCGGCCTCTTCTTCATGCTCGCCGTTGACATAGGCATTCAAAAAACAAATAGCGATTGCATCGACATCCCGCGGCGCAAAGGCTTCTACGGCACGGCGTACATCGTCAGGCACCAAAGGCGCCAATATCTTACCTTGGGCATCAATGCGTTCCTGAACGCCCAGTCGTAAATGACGGGGAACCAGGGGTTCGGCGAACGGCGTGCGATGATCCCAGGGGTTTTCGCGAATGCCGCGGCGAATTTCCAAGCTGTCGCGAAATCCTTTAGTGGTGAGCATGCCCACTTTCGCGCCTTTGCGCTCAAGCACAGTATTCGTTGCGATTGTGGAGCCATGGACGAACCAACGGCATTGGCTCAAGAGATCACCAATAGAAATTTCCAAACCGTTTGCCGCGGAGTTCAGCGCATTCAACACGCCGAGGCTCGGATCATCCGGCACCGATGGGACTTTGAAAACCTCAATAGCTTGATCCAACCGATCTACAACAAGATCGGTAAAGGTGCCGCCCACATCGACGCTGATCCTAATCATGGACGGTACGGAAATTTATCGCTGCCGCCTCGGGAGGCGGGCACGGGCTTACCGTAGGTTCGCTCCAATCCAAGTTTTTTGAACTGATCTTTGACCCTTGGCACGTTGGGGTTGCGGTTGCGTTCTTCGTAGTAGGGAAGAAGGGGTGCATACCAATCAAAAATACGCCGCAGTTCGGCGACCGGTTCGTCGCAAATGTCCACGCGCAAATCGCAGCGGGAAACGGACTGATCGCCGAAGGATAAAATAGCGGCTGAAGTTTGCCCTTCGTCTTGTCCTCCGGCATCGCGCCCGGCTTCAACGGCACACATTAATCGTTCTTCAAGGGTATCTGTTTCCTTGTCATGAAAACCCTCGGCTATCGCCTCAATAACCTGCGGGCCGACAATAAGGTTGCCCATGGCGACGAAATTCTCTCCGGTTATATGACCGGCCCATTGCATATTATCCTCGCCAGTAAACGCGGACGACCGTCCTTCGTTGTCGACAATTCCAATTTGACGTTTGCCCGGCCAATCATCACTCGATGTCACTTCTGTTATGACCTTGCGCGGGCTGTATCCTTGTTCGAGCAACCGCAAGCTCAACGCACCTAGGCGCGGTTCAGCAATTGCTTGAAACGCAATCGCGCCAGCATGGGAGACGAACGAACAGCGACTACCCACCGCAGGAGAACTGGTCGCCATCGCAACGCCGCGATGACCTGTTCGCGGGCACCGGCCAACAATCGTAAAAGTCATGAAACATCCTTTTCTTGTGCATATGTCCCAGGCAAGGGGAGGGCGTCATCATCGCGCCACCCAAAGGTAATGGTGTCGCCAACGTCGACCGTCGGTGGTCCCGAGCTGCTGACGATCAGTGAGGTTCCGTTCGCCTCGATCTCAATACGCGTGAACGCGCCCAGGAAAGATGTCGCGCGAACTGTGCCCTGTCCTTTCGATAAATCGTCTGCCGGATTCGTCACTATGGTTTCGGGCCGGATGGCAATTGTGACGTCATCGCCTACAGAAAACGCACCGCTCTGAATGGTAAGCTCGCCGATAGGTGTTGTCGCGCGAGATGTTCCCCCGGCGGCTGACGAAATTTGCCCCGGAATGAGATTTGTCTCACCGATGAAGTCGGCCACGTAAGAGCTAGCCGGACGTTGATAAATATCTTGCGGCGTACCCACTTGTACAATGCACCCTTTTTCCATCACGACAATAACGTCAGAAAGGTTCATAGCCTCTTCCTGATCGTGGGTGACGTAAATGAAGGTTATGCCGACGTCCCTTTGCAAAGCCTTGAGTTCGTTTTGCATGCGCCGGCGCATCTTTAAGTCCAAGGCACCAAGCGGTTCATCGAGCAATAGAACCCGAGGCTGAGTTACCAGCGCGCGGGCGAGCGCGACCCGTTGTTGTTGTCCGCCGGACAATTGATGGGGATATTTTTCAGCATGTTCGGTAAGGCCCAGATTGCTGAGCATGGCCGCGACCCGTTCACTGATCTCCGCTTTTTTTACGCCGTCCATACGCAGACCAAAGGCGACATTGCGGTTGACCGTCATGTGCGGGAAGAGAGCATAACTTTGAAAAACCATACGTGTGTGCTGGCCGGGCTCATCCCCTTTGACAAGATCGCCTGCGACAAGCACGTCTCCGGCGTCGGGCCATTCAAAGCCGCCGATCATGCGCAGGGTTGTCGTTTTGCCGCACCCAGACGGACCCAAGAGGGTTACGAACTGACCGGCCTCAACGTCCAAATCTATCCCGGCAACCGCTTCGAACTGGCCAAAGCGTTTAACGACGCCGCGCAGCTGAACATCTAGGCGGCCTGCATTGTCTTGGTGCTCGGGCTCGCTCACGCGGCTTTCACCTCGTTCCAAATTTCATTCCAGCGCGATCTGTCTTTTGGAACGCCCTTGAAGGTCAACCTGGACACCGCCTTGGGGTCAATGCCAAGCTCGGTCACCAGTTCTGGTTCAAGGCGATCGACAGCGGCTTGTGATGATGGGGCATATCCTAAATACCGGGCCATCAGTTCACCGTATTCGGGGCCGATGGTGAAATTGGCGTAGTCTTCGACCAGCGAAAGATTGCGGGTTCCCTTAACCGCTGAGATCGCCTCACTCCAGCCAATGGCGCCTTCCTTCGGCCAAACCCAACCAACATCGATGCCCGCTTTGCGTAAAGGCGCAATTAAGGTGAGAAAACTCCATGCGACGACGATTTCGCCGGAGGCGAGCATGTTTTGGACGTCCGCGATGTTCTTCCAGTACGAGCGAACCAGAGGTTTTTGAGAAATCAAAAGTTTCTTTACCTCTTGAAGTTCCTTTTCCTCCATGTCGTAGGGTTTTTCGATGCCAAGTCTCAGGGCTGCAAGGCCCAGAGAATCTTCCGGTTCATCGCGGAGCGCGATACGGCCTTTCCATTTGGGGTCGAACAATGGGTCCATAGAATCGATATCGCCGGTTACCGCGCGGTTGAAGGCGATGGCATTTGCGCCCCAAACAAAGGGCACGCCGTAGAGTTTTCCATCAACCGACCACTGGGGCAGGGCGCGAAACTCTTCGAAGAGGGTATCGATATGCGTGAACTTCGCGGGATTGAGCGGTTCAATCAGGCCGGCTCTAACAGCTAGCGAAATGTAATTCTGAACGGGCACGATCATGTCGTACAGACGCGTTCCGCCGCCGCGCAGTTTCGCCATCATTTCATCCGAACTGCTATAGAAGGTCGGCCGCAGTTCTAAATTCATGCGCTTTTTCGCATCTTCAATAAATGGCCGCTCACCCCAACTCGACCAGGTGAAATAGTTGAGTGTTCGATCTTGAGCCAAGGCGCTTGATGCATTTGCAGCCAGTGCGGATGTCCCCACGCCAATTGTCCCAAGTGCGCGCAGCGCTTGGCGCCGGGACATCCCCGCTGGAAGCAATAAATTAATATGATCCGCCATACGTCTTTTCCTTGCCGTCTCTACCTTAGGTCTTCTTGGCCGAATTCATCGATTGTGTACGCTGAATAATAACCTGCGCAATCCCCGCCATAATACAGCTCACCACCACCGTCAGGGTGGCGATTGCGTTGATTTCCGGTGTTATCCCAAACCTCAGCATCGACCATATCACCATGGGAAGCGTGTTATCAGTCCCGGTTGTAAAAAACGTGACCACAACCTCGTCAAACGAGAGTGTAAAAGAAATAAGAGCACTGGTCAGAATAGCGGGCGCCAGCATAGGTAGGGTGATTTCCCGCAAAATTGTAAACGTTCCTGCGCCGAGGTCTCGCGCAGCTTCTTCCAAAGACAGATCAAAGCCGATCAGCCGGGCCGAAATCACCAGAAAGACATAGGGAAAAGCGACAACCGTATGTCCGAATATGACTGTGGTCAGTGATAAATTGACCTGCGCCAAATTGTAAAAGCTCAGCAGTGCAATTCCGAGAATGAGATGGGGAACCATAATCGGCAGGCTCGCGCCCGACCGCAGGGCGTTTCGCCAGCGCGGGGCGTAGCGATGGGCGCCCGTTGCCGCGCTTACGCCCAAGGCCGTCGCCAAAACGACAGTCGCGGCAGCAACGATCAAACTGTTTATGAGGGCGTCGTGAAAGGCGCTGTTTGTGGCCAGGCGTTCGTACCAGGCTAAGGTAAAACCGCTGATCGGAAAGATACTGATCTCAGAGGTATTGAAGGAAAACAACGCGACAAGAAACAAGGGCGCAAAAAGAAACAGCAGGACAAGCCCGGTCCAGGCAGCGAGTAAAACGTTTGGTGAAATTAACCGGCGCATAGTCAGGTTGTCCCCGCAGGCCGGCCCGCGCGAAGCAGAACAACCGCGATAACAAGAATGATGGCCATGATCGCAAGCGACATCGCCGAGCCGAGAGGGTAGTCGTATGCCGCGCCAAATTGTTGCGCGACCATGCTGCCAATCAGAATGCTTCGCGTTCCGCCCAAAAGTTCCGGGGTCACGAATGATCCCATCGATGGAATAAAGACAAAAAGGCACCCGGTGGCGACGCCCGGCAAGCTGAGCGGTAGCGTGACCTTGAGAAACGTCTGCCATCTGCCGCCGCCAAGATCTTTCGCCGCTTCAAGGATGGTAGGGTCGAGTTTCTCCAACACGGCGTAAAGCGGCAAAATAAGGAACGGCATATATATGTGCACCAGCGCAAGCGTAACGGCGAAGTCGCTATAGAGCAGCCATGTAATGGGTTCATCGGTTAATCCCACCGCCTGGAGCGCCTGGTTGATCGCCCCGTTGGTGCCAAGGATCAGCATCCATGCGTAGGTGCGCACGAGGTAGCTCGTCCATAGTGGCAGAATTACGAGAACGACCAGCGTTAAGCGGAACCGATTTGTTTTGCGCGCGAGGTAATAGGCAACCGGGTAGCCGATGCAAAGCGAGATGAGAGTTACCAATAGTGAGATTTTGATCGTTCGCCAGAAAACCGTGAGGTAGAGCGGCCTGAAGAGCTTCTCGTAATTGTCTAAAGTGAAATCCGAGACGATGTTGTAATCGACCACCTTCCAAAAACTGAGGAGGACGATGGCGATCATCGGCAGCACAAAGAACGCGCCAATCCACAGGGCCGGCGGTCCAAGGAATGCGGACGCGGCAAGGGCATTCCGAGCCCTCACAATGAGGATCCTACATGAGGTGCTGTGGTCATAGTACTGGCCACGTCTTTAGCCGTCCTTTGAGAAATTTACACGCCAGATGAGACGCTAACACCCCGCTCGGTCTTGAGGAAGGGCAGGAGGGAAAAGAGAAGTAGAATTTGCGCAAGCGGTGCAGGAGAGAGAGCTATGCACTGGAACTGCCGCTCAGGCGTTTTGCGATGGCGTCATCGGTTGCGGGTATTGCGTCCAAAATCTCATTCAATAACGATTCGCAGTTTTCAAATGATTTTGCCTCAAGAATGCGCGCCGCCAAATTGCCAATGCGCAGCGCGCCGTACTGTAAGCACAGCCCTTTCAACGCATGGGCGGCTTTTTGAAACCCGTCGAAATCTTCATCGGCCTTCGATTGAAGTAGCCGGTTCTTATAGTCCTGAATGTTTTCTCGCGTCATCTGCAGCATCGAATTCAAGGCGTCTTCGCCAATCATGCCTGACAACTCATCTAGTATTTTTTTGTCGAGAATTTCCGGCTTCTCTATTTCGCTGGTTTCACCGGCCGCTGCTGTATCAATTTGTGCATCTGGGGCGTCATCATGGTCTTGCGCTGGCGCGTAGCGCTTGAGCTGCGCGGACAGCTCGTTCCAATTGACCGGTTTGCTGATAAGGTCGGTCAGGCCCGAGGCCCGATACGCCTCGCGGCTCTCCGGAACAATATCAGCCGTTAGAGCAATGATGGGTATTTCGCGCGCCGGATGATCGAGTGCGCGTATAGCCTGGGTTGCCGTTACTCCATCCATCTCCGGCATCTGCATATCCATGAGAACGATGTGGTAGGAGCTTTCCTGAACGGCTTCGAGGGCGAGCGCGCCGTTGTCAACGGTTTTGACCCTATGCCCCCATCGCGTGAGCATCGATTCAAGAAGAAAACGTGTGGCTTCGTTGTCGTCAGCGACCAGAACGTTCAAGCTGCGGGAGACCGCCAAATTTGGCGCGCCGGGCTGTTCGGTGTTTATGAGCGTCGCGGTTCGATCCTCGAACACAGGCACGGTAAACGCAAACGTTGAACCTTGACCAAGAGTTGAAGAGACCGAAATTTCACCGCCCATCAGTTTCAGAAGGCTGCTGCTAATCGACAAGCCGAGGCCAGTTCCTCCAAACCGGCGCGATATGCCGGCATCGGCTTGCATAAACGGCTGGAACAAGCCTTTCTGCTGTTCAGGCGTCATACCTATGCCTGTATCGGCAACCTGAAATAAGAGAGCGGTTTGATTATTCTGCCTGGCTTGTTTTGATGCGCGAACTGCAACGGTGCCGCGTTCGGTGAATTTGATGGCATTGCCGATGATGTTGTGTAGAACGCGGCGGATATGCGTGGGATCGCCAATAAAATTGGATTTGAGATCAGAGGAAATATCGATTTTCAGCTCAATGTTTTTCTGCGCCGCGAGCGGCTGCAAGAGATCGTAGAGGTCTGAAATAAGCTGATGCGCATTAAAGGGGATGCGCTCGATTGTGACTTGTTCGGCTTCGATCTTTGAAAAATCGAGAATGTCATTGAGGAGCCCGAGCAGATGGTTACCCGCTTTTGAGATGCGCGAGATTTTGTTGTGGTGATCTGGCGACAGTTTTTCGCTTAAGAGCAAATCCGATATTCCAAGCACAGCGGTGAGCGGCGTGCGCAATTCATGGCTCATCATGGCTAGAAATTCGGATTTAGCTTCATTCGCCTTTTCAGCGACCAGCCTGCGCGCTTCAAGAATTTGCCGAAACTTGGTGATCGCAATCATCGGCCCAATAGCTGCAATTGCAATACGCGACGCGTTGGTGAGCCACTGGGTCAATGTTTGAGGAGGCAAGTCGGGCGTGGGAAGAAGACCCGAGCTGAACACAAAATAAATGGAGAACGCCGCGCCGACGCACACGGCGATGGCGACCACTCCCATTCTCTCGCCAAAAAAAACACCGGTCATAATCGCCGCGGCGACGAAGAACGTCAGAGCATAGGGTGTGCCGAAAAGCAGATGACCCGTGACGCCGCCCGCGAAGTACAGAAAAATCACCAAGCCCGCGCGAAACCAAAACGGTATTTTGTGGCGTGCAAAGGTGACGATACCCACTGCAGACACCAGAACAACCGTAACTGTCGTTGCTGGCTGCCAGCCCTGTTCGATCACACGCGACAAGCTTGCAAGACCAGACAAGGACGCGAGCGCAAACATCCACCACAGCGTTGCGTTGCAGACATCGGACCTAACATCCGTAAGCGTCTTTTGTTCCAGTGCCATTACAGTGCGTTTCGATCCATGAAATTAGGGGAAGATTTGATGATTGTTTGTGGATTTTGAGAAGGGTGTTGTCTCGTGCATCCGGCTTTGCAGTAGTCTATGCCTTTATTTGCGCCCCAATCACTAAAACACTTTACCTTATCCGGTGTTTAAAAATTTAATGCGGTGCGTGTTTTGGCATCGTGTACTTAAAAGGTTAGCAAAAGATATGGATTTAACTCGATTTCCCCGCATTCGATTGGCTCATCTTCCAACACCCCTGGAGCCCATGTCCAGGTTGACCAAGCATCTTGGCGGGCCGAGATATTGGATCAAGAGAGATGACTGTACGGGCCTTGCCACCGGGGGGAACAAGACGCGCAAACTTGAGTTTCTGATGGCCGATGCCCTGGCCTCCGGCGCCGATACCATTGTCACGCAAGGTGCAACCCAATCGAACCATGTGCGGCAAACGGCCGCTGCTGCTGCAAAGTTGGGATTGGCGTGTCATATCATTTTGGAAGACCGAACCGGGTATACCGAGGACGCGTACCAAGCGAACGGCAACGTCCTGCTAGATCATATTTTCGGCGCGACCATATCAAAATGCGCCGATGGCACCGACATGAACGCGGAGATGGAGGGTGTCGCCGTTGACCTCAAAAAGAAAGGCAAGGTGCCCTATATTATTCCCGGCGGCGGATCGAATCCCATTGGAGCCTTGGGGTATGTGAACGCGGCTTTTGAGCTTATTGCGCAAGCCAATGATATGGACCTTAAAATCGCGCATGTGGTTCTTGCAACGGGAAGTGCGGGAACCCACGCGGGGTTTGTCGCAGGCTTTGCCGCAATGCATTGCGCGATTCCTATTTTGGGCATTGGCGTTCGCGCTCCAAAAGAGCAGCAAGAGCAATCGGTTTTTAACTTAGCCGAACGCACCGCCGAACACATGGGTATGCCCGGCATCGTGAAACGAGAGCAGGTGGTTGCCAATACCGATTACATCGGGCCGGGATATGGATTGCCAACGGATGGAATGATCGATGCCATCAAACTCGTTGCGCGGCTTGAAGGCATTTTGCTTGATCCGGTCTATAGCGGAAAGGCGATGGACGGGCTCATTGATCTCACGCAGAAAGGTGAATTGGAGAAGGACTCAGACGTTGTGTTTTTGCACAGTGGAGGGGCCGTGGGCCTTTTCGGATATCCCGGCTTTTTTAAGGAATAAGCGAAACGTGTGCAGCGTCAGCGCGTCACCATATTTTTATGCTCAAGCCGGCTGAGCAAACGCACCAGCGGCCACAAGATTGCAAGGTATATAAGCGCCGCGAGAACAATCGGCGAGGGATTGTAGAACAGCGCCTGCGCATCGCGCGCAACCCGCAAGAGTTCCGGCAAGGCGACGACGCTTGCAAGGGTGGTGAGTTTGACAACCTCAATGCTGTTGCTGAGAAGATCGGGCAGCACATTGCGCACCGCTTGAGGAATAACGACATAAACCAAAGCCTGAATGCGGTTGAGCCCTGTTGATCGTGCCGCTTCCATTTGTCCTTGCGGAACGCTCTGCAATCCAGCCCTGAAGATTTCCCCGTAATACGCCGAGTTGTTCAGTAGGAATCCCAATGCCACCGCGAGGAGTTTGGGAAGATCGAGTCCTAAAAATGGGAATCCAAAATAAATGAAAATGAGGAGGACCAAGGGCGGTAGAGCCCTGAACGTGTCCACATAAACCGCGATTAAAAAGCGTACGAACCGATTCTGAATTTGGTGAGAGAGCAGGGCGACGATGAGTCCACCAATCAACCCGAGCGGAATCACCAGAGCGGACAGTCCAATGGTCGTCCACAGTCCGGTCAGAAGAAACGGCAGAACCTCCTGGAAAATTTCTACGTTGAAGAAATTATAGCGAAGGGCGTCCACGTTACGTTCTCCACTGCATGCGATGTTCAAGGCGCCTGGCGCCGAACATGACAGGTATGAAGATGGCCAGGTATGCGAGCGCCGCCATGGTGAGGGGTGTGGGGTTGCCCGCAACACTAGTCGCTGATTGGGCGTTGTTTAAAATTTCGCTTAAGGCCACGACCGAACCGAGGGCGACGTTCTTGCTCACCGCGATAACGCGATTGGTGAGCGGCGGCATGGCGATGCGAAACGCCTGCGGTAAGATCACCGCAGTCATGGTTTGCCACCACGTCAATCCCGTTGAGCGCGCGGCTTCGGATTGGCCGCGAGGCAGGCTGAGAATACCGCCCCAAATACTTTCCTCTGCGTATGCGGCTAGAACCAGCGAGAGGGCCAGCCATGTTGCGGTAAACGCGGACATGGAAAGATTGATTAAGGGGAAAGCGAAATAAAAAATGATCAGGATCACGAGCGGCGGCAGAGCGCGCATAATATCGGCAAAGGCGATGATCAAGGCCGACAAGACCGTGTTTTGCAAAGCGCGAAGTATGGCGAGCAAAACACCGAGAGCTAATCCCGTGAGTGTGACCACAATGCTGAGGCCGATGGTAATCCCAACGCCTGATAAAATGTCAGGCCAGTATTGTGCGGCAACATTCAAATTAAAAAAAGTCTGAACGAACCGGTCCAAGTTATCCATTATGGGCCGCCGGTATATCGCGCCAGAAAAGATCGGGTGCGCTCTTCTTTGGGTGCGCCGAAGATTTCATCGGGCGTGCCTTGTTCGACGATCACGCCTTCGTCCATAAAGATCACGCGGTCGGCGGCTTCACGAGCAAAGCCCATTTCATGGGTGACAACCAACATGGTCATGCCGCTCTTGCGCAACTCCTGCATGACTTTTAGAACTTCGCCGACGGTCTCGGGGTCAAGAGCGCTTGTCGGTTCATCGAACAATATAAGCTGGGGTTCCAAGACAATGGATCGGGCGATGCCCGCACGCTGCTGTTGGCCGCCGGACAGCTCTGATGGATAGGCCGATGCTTTATCTTCCAGGCCAACGCGCCTGAGAGCCGCCCCCCCTAGTGCATCAGCCTCTTCGCGCGATTTGCCCTGAACTTTTCTCAAGGCGAGCGTCACATTTTTTAAGACCGTCAAGTGTGGGTAAAGATTGAACTGTTGAAACACCATGCCGATCTGTTGGCGCACGGCATTGATATCGACGCCGGGTTTGGTGATGTCCTTCCCATCAAACATGATCTGCCCACCGGTCGAGGGCTCAAGCCGATTGCAGCATCGCAACATACTGCTTTTGCCAGAACCCGATGGCCCGACAACGCAGACGAGCTCGCCCGGAAAAACCTTCAGATCAATGCCGCGAAGGACCTCGAGGGATCCGTAGGATTTGTGCAGTTCTATAAGTTCAAGCAGCGGGGATGAGCTCATAGTGACTGCGCGATGCCGGTTATAATGACGGGTTTATGAGCACGTAGGTGTAACGGGTGTGGGATCGTACCCCGGCATGCCGGGAATGCCGTGACCGGGCGCGAGGGCGACGGATGTGCTTTCTGGTCCTGGCGTAAAGCCGAACCACTTCTCCGCGATTTCAACAATAAATCCGTCTTGCTTCATGCACTTGAGAACCATGGAAACGTTGTCGCGCCCTTCGGTATCGTCCAGCCGAAAGGCGAGGGACCACACCAACCCGGTCGGAATATTCAGCGTGGTTTTAATCCCGGGATTTTGTTTGGCGACCCAGCCAGACACACCATTGGCCGCGAGACCTGCGTCGGCCCGCCCTGAGAGCACAGCCTGAACGGCGTCGGCATTGCTGCCGTAGACATCGAATTCAAAACCATAAGTACCCGCATTCTCGCGCGCCCAAGCTTCGTAAGCAGAGCCTTTATTGACGGCGATGGTCGTGCCCGCGAGGTCCTCCAGAGCGGAAAGGCCATCGGCTGAAATTTTCTCAACAAATGTAAAATCGGTATCCAAATATCCTTCGGTGAACAACATGACCTCGGCGCGCGCTGGCGTTGCTGTAACCGGCGCAAGAACGAAGTCATACTTTCCAGCATTGAGACCGGGAATAAGCCCGGAGAACTCGGTGCCTTCAATATCGATTTCCCGTCCCAGCCGCCGCGCAATTTCATGGCCCAGGTCGATGTTAAAGCCCTGAAGTCCGCCGCCCAGGGTGACCATCGCATGGGGCGCAAAGGTGGCATCGACCCCAGTTCGTATGGTCTGCGCCGAAGCGGTGACGGCTGACAGCAGCGCCGCGAATAGAAAACCGAAGCCTAGTTGAATCTTTGTCATGGCAGTCTTTCTAGAAAGGCGTTGTTGAGTTCCAATGTGCTTACTCGGGTGGTTGTCCCAAAGGATCGCCCGCGCCTGTGCGCTCGACAATCATCTTATAGTGTTCGGGTCGCCGGTGCTTGGCAAAATTGAAGACATGTTCGCGAAAGGTTTCGCCCAATGCGAGATCGATATTGCAGAAGATGAGTTCATCCTCCTCGCTTTGGGTTTGCGCGAGAATTTCGCCCGCCGGGGAGACAATCGCCGATCCCCCAATCATATGAAAACCGTCTTCGGCGCCACACTTTGCTGCGGCTGCGACCCACATCCCATTTTGATACGCGTTGGCTTGCAAGGAGAGGAGATGATGGAACATGCGGAGGTGTGGGGCTTCATCCCAATGGATATTAACGCTCGGCGTGTTGTACCCAAGAACAACAATCTCAGCGCTCTGCAAACCCATAACCCGGTAAGTTTCAGCCCACCGCCGGTCATTACAGATGCACATGCCCATGCGGACGCCTTGGGTCGTCCAGACATTAAATCCTTCGTTGCCGACTTCGAAAAATTTCTTTTCCAAGTGTTGGAACGGCGCATCGGGAATGTGGTGCGCATGGCCCGGCAGATGAATTTTGCGGTACCGGCCGACAATCTTCGCGTCTTCGTTAGTTATGATCGACGTATTAAAACGCCGCCCGTCGGGAGTGAGCTCCGCGTAACCCAAGTAAAACCCAATCTTAAGTTCAGCGGCGAGATCAAACAGCGGCTGGGTTTCCGGCCCTGGCATCGCCGACTCAAAAAACCGCTCCACGGCTTCCTCTTCTGTCATCCAGTAGCGAGGGAAGAATGTCGTGAGGGCCAATTCGGGAAAGACGACGAATTTGGCTCCGCGCGCATGGGATTCGCGCAACAGTGCGATCAAGCGTTTAACGACCGATGGACGGTCATCGGACAAATGAATGGGGCCGAGTTGCGCGACCGCAAGACCAAAAGGACGTTTAAGACCGCTCACTTTTTACTCCGATATCAATCAGGGTACGCAATGTTTTCCGCGCTTCGGCTGCAGACAGAGCAACAGCGCTGGTTAACATATCCGACGCTTTGCGTTTGAGAAATTGACCGGAGCCGCGCTCGGCATTCAGGGTGTTGTTTTCAACGACCACGCGGCCGCGGCTGATAACCACTTCCGGCCAGCCGCGCAATTTTCGGCCTTCATAGGGTGTGTACCCAACGTTGTCGTGCAGCATCGATGCCGTGACTGTTACTTTTCGGTCCGGGTTCCAGATGCCGATATCTGCATCGGCTCCGATCGATATTTCGCCTTTGCGTCCCGACAAACCATACATTTGAGCGTGATTGGTTGCGGTTAGGGCGACAAATTCTTGAATGGATAGCCGACCCGCCATGACTCCTTCGGAAAATAACAAAGGCATACGTAGCTCTAATCCCGGCACGCCGTTCGCGACCTGCTTAAATGTTGTGGCTTCTCCATTGGGAACCTTCCCGCTTGCATCAAACCGGTAAGGCGCGTGATCTGACGAGTAAATCGGGAGCGTTCCATCTTTAAGGCCGGTCCAGACCGCCTCTTGAGACTCTTCATCGCGCGGCGGTGGCGAGCAGCAGTACTTGGCTCCTTCGACCCCATCGCGGTCTAAATCTTTTGCGGTGAGAAAAAGGTACTGCGGACAGGTTTCGGCAAATATCGGAGCGCCTTTTTGTTTGGCTTCGCGAATAATTTCAATCGCCTCTTTTGCCGAGACGTGAACGATAAGAAGCGGCACGCCTAATAACCGAGAGAGGGCGATGGCGCGATTGGTCGCCTCGCCTTCAGTAATGGGATCGTGGGCCACCGCATGGTATTTCGGCGCGGTGTGATCTCGTTCAATCAGCCGATCAGCGATCCAGCGAATCATATCGTGGTTTTCTGCATGGACCATTACCATGGCTTGCTCGCGCGCGGCGACCGTCAATACGTCAAGCAGCTGGTGATCGTTTATCTGCAAGCGGTCATAGGTCATATAGACCTTGAGCGACGTTATCCCGTCCTGAATCGCCTTGGGGAGGTCTGCGGTTAATGCGGTGTCGTCGGGGTTGGCGAGAATCAAGTGAAAGCCATAATCAATAACCGCTTTTTCGCGCGCGCGTTTTGAATAATCCGCCAACACGTCTGGGATGTTCATGTCTCGGTGTTGCGCGGCAAAGGGAATAATGGTCGTCGTGCCGCCAAAAGCCGCCGACACGGTGGCAGAGTAAAAATCATCGGCGCACATCATGCCCATGCCAGAAAGTTGCTCGACATGGCAGTGGCTATCGACCCCGCCGGGCAGCACCCAGCGCCCGGATGCATCTATTTCGCGCGCCCCGGATGACAGGGTTTTTCCGATTGCCGAGACGACGCCGTCCTGCACGCCGATGTCGGCCTCATAGACGTTGCTTGCCGTGGCAATACGCCCTCCGCGTATAACTAAATCAAACTCTTCCATGCCTCTCTCTCATATGGGACATTTTCCTATGTTTTGTCCCGTTGCAGAATCGCCGCATAATGCACGAAAAATGGCTTCGGCCATATGTTTCGCAGGACGCAGAGCTCTTGCGCGTCTCGTGCTGTCGCATAGGTAGGTTATGGCCTCTAGCATCTTTGTGATCAATCCGAACTCCAACGAAGACGTCACGGCCGGCATCGACGCGGCGATGGCGCCGCTTCGAATCCCGGGTGGCCCTGACATCAAGTGCCTAACCCTCAAGGAAGGGCCGCCTGGTATTCAAACCCAGGCGGACGTTGAATCCGTTGCCTTGCCGATGGCGAAGTTAGCGCAGTCTTTGGAAAGCGAAGCCGGAGCATTTGTAATCGCGTGTTTCAGTGATCCTGGCCTCCACCTCATGCGCGAGGCTGTGCAGAAACCAGTTCTAGGCATGGCCGAATGCGGGGTGTTGTCCGCGCTGACCATGGGCCAACGCTTCGGCGTGATTGCGATACTCGAAGGCTCAATTCCCCGTCATGAACGCGCCTGGGGTGCGATGGGCATCGTCGATCGGTTCGCAGGGGAACTCGCGGTCGGGATGTCGGTCGCAGAACTCTCCGATCAAGACCGGACAGTATCACGGATGATTGATGTTGGCCGGCGTCTACGTGATGACCGCGGCGCGGATGTTGTTGTTATGGGTTGCGCCGGAATGGCTCCTTATCGCAAGGCTCTTCAGGATGCGCTCAGTATTCCGGTGGTTGAGCCCACGCAAGCTGCAGTTTCCATGGCGCTCGGCCGCGTACAACTTGGGTGGTAATACGTAATGGATATTGTCACCGCTGATCTTCCGCCGGATCGACTCTACAAACTTCTTGTCAGCACCGTTATGCCGCGGCCGATCGCGTTGATCTCGACGGTCTCGGCAGATGGGATACTCAACGCGGCGCCTTTTAGTTTTTTCAATGTTTTTAGTAATGCGCCGCCGCTTGTGGTTATCGGCATAGAAGGAAGTCGTCGAGACGGCTCGGGCCCTCACAAGGACAGCGCACGCAACATTATTGAGCAGGGCGAGTTCGTTGTGAATCTTGTGAGCCATAGTATCGCGGAAAAAATGGTTGCGTGTTCCATAGACTTTCCCGAGCACACCAGCGAATTTGAGGAAGCCGGATTTACGCCGCGTCCATCAAAGAAAATATCGCCGCCCGGAATCGCTGAGTCACCGGTCAATTTCGAATGCCGCCTTTTTGACACTCAATCGCTTCCACGTAATCGGACCCTAATTACCGGAGAGATCCTACATATGCATATCGACGATAATGTCATCGATGAGAAAATGCATATCAACGTGGAGAAGTTAGATCTGGTTGGCCGCATGCATGGCGGAGGGTGGTACAGCACAACACGCGACCGGTTTGAAATTCCGCGGATGACTGTCGAAGAGTGGAATGCGCGAAAAGAGGACAAGTAATTTAAGGTTTTGAGGTCTGGGTGTTGAAAAATGAACTATGTATCCAAAAAGAAATTAAATCCCGGGTCTTGGCAAATTCAAATCGGTCGGCGCTTGAGAGCCCGTCTGGTTCAACTTGCAAAACGCGTTCTTTCCATTGGACTGGTCGTCGCGGTGTCGGTGGCTGCACTGGCTCAATCGGCTGAGGAGGGCGACGAACCGTGTTCGGCGCCGGAGTACAGGCAGTTCGACTTTTGGGTTGGGAAATGGGACGTCTATCCCACCGGGACCGATAACCTCGTCTCACACAGTCTTATCGAGAGAGTCTATGGAGGGTGTGGTGTGCGCGAGAATTGGATGCCTCACTCAGGTGAAGGCGGCGGCAGTTTGAATATTTACGTCCCGCGCGAGAAGGCCTGGCGGCAGACATGGATTGATTCCCGTGGGGCTCGGGTAGATTTTTCTGGTGGGTGGCGCAGCGGTGCGATGGTCTTGAAAGGATTATGGGCGGATATTTTGGGTCCAGGTAAAGACGCGCTTGTGCGTATGACCTATACAAAAGCTGAAGATGGCTCCGTCCGGCAACTTGGTGAGGTTTCTGAAGACAGTGGTAAGACCTGGGCACCCAGTTTTGACTTCACCTACCGCAAAGCACGCTAACACGATCCATTAACGAGAAATCTGAGTTGCACCTGAACACCCGATGTCTTCAATTGCTGCGCCGATGAAAAACGTTATTCGCGACCTGTCATCGCCACTGCCCGCGAGTGTTTTCGTCGCAGCGATATCGGCGCTATACTACGCGACATACATAGACGCCGGGTTCAACTTTAGTGACGCCGGAAACTACGCCCAGATTAGCTATGAACTTTTTCTTGGCCGGGATGTGCAAGACCTCGCGGTTAGTTATGGCGTGTTGTGGTTCAAGGCCGGAGAGATTTTGTTTCGAACGTTTGGGGTCGACTATTCTCTTATAAACTTGTTTTTCTATGCCTGCATCACGGTCACCAATATTCTCGTTTTCTATGTCGTATATGCGGTAACACGAAATACATGGATGGCGCTGGGGGCCGCATTTGCTGCGGCGTTAGTTCCCGCATTTCCTCCCACTGCGTTCTACGCCTTTTGTATTCTCATAAATGTAGCCGCACAAATACGCATGGCGACGGGGTCATTGCGATTCAAAGATGCCGCACTTGCTGGACTCATTCTGGCTATCACATTTCAGATTAGGCCAGACTTTGGCTACATCTTTATCGCACCTCTTGCGGCCTTGATTGTATTGGCGGCATTTACTGGCGCTGCTCGAGCGATCACCTTGGTTGCTGGAGTCGCGAGCGGATTTCTTGGCACGCTACTGGTGGGAATCGTTGCTGCGTTCATCGGGGGATACGAAAGCGTATTCTTCCAGCAGCTATTCAGCTATCCGGGGATGATGGCTGCATATTTAGTAGACGGAGTTCGTGCGCTGTTTTTTGATGCAGCAACGGTGCCAGGGTCCTCAGCTGGATTATTAAAGCGCCCAACTCTTGTAGCCATCTTTTCTGGGGATATGACTCATGCTGCGCTGACAATATTGATTTACTTACCAATTGTGATTCTGTTGGTTTTTGCGGTGTGGAACCTGCGCCAATTTCTTCGCTCTGGTCGAGGCGAGTGTTTTACAGCTGGGGCGCTAGCCATTGTCGTTCTAAGTGGCGCGGCCGCTGCCCTGCCGCACTATTTCTTCTACCGTCCAGATTTGCCGCACATCGCAAACTTCATGCCCGGTTATATCGTAATGCTGGCTGTGTTCGCAGTTCAATTACAGGGTCACTATCGTCACTCGGCGCCAAGCTGCTCGCGTGTATTGGCCGCGGGAATCGGAGTCATTTTGGCTCTGAATCTCGGTATATATATGGCGTTGGGACTCACCAGCCCGGGTACCGGCTCGCGCGCCGTCGCCATTGACCGAACGGAAAAATTTCATGCGGGTAACGGCGTTGATGTTTCCGTGACGCCCGCCGAAAAAGACGAGCTGACATTTCTCAGAGACATCGTGTGGGAAAATTCACGAACTGGAGACGAGATTGTCTGCCTACCGTATTGTCCCGGCATTGCCTTTATGACCGAAAGGCAGATGTTGTTGCGCAACTTCTATGTTGATGACACTGTTCTGGCGGCGCAACCGTATTGGATCGACAACGCTATTCGACTAACGCGAAGGGCTCGTCCGCCTGTCATTATTGTCATAGATTGGGCGGTGAATGGGGCCGAGCGGTCTCGTTTTCCGGTTTGGGCGGACCGCTACGTATCGGCTGCGCAAAATTTATCTCGCAGAGCGATCGTGAACGGCAGTATCACGGTCTATATACTATAAAAATTCAACAAGCTCCGAAACGTAGAACACGCTATGCCATCGATTATTGAGAGTCTTTCTATTCCTGACGTTAAAATCATTCGTCCCACCAAGCATGAGGACGGACGGGGATTTTTTTCCGAAACATTTTCTCGGCGTGATTTGGCCAAAACAGCGCTGGACATAGAGTTTGTTCAAGACAACCATGTTCTTTCCGTCCAAAGCGGCACCGTGCGCGGTCTTCATTTCCAAATTCAACCTTTCGCACAGGGCAAGTTGGTGCGTGTCGCACGGGGCGCTATTTTTGATGTGGCGCTCGATATTCGAGTGGGGTCGCCCACATTCGGCCAACACGTATCTGCAACGATTTCCGCTGACTCCTGGAACCAAATATTCATCCCGATCGGCTTCGCGCATGGATTGGTAACATTGGAACCCAATACTGAAGTGCTTTACAAAGTTACGAACTACTACTCATCGGACCACGACAAAGGTGTTTTGTGGAACGATCCTAGCCTTGCAATCGACTGGCCGGTGGACGAACAAAACGCCGTACTCTCCCCAGAGACAAAGATCATCCTGTATTAAAGGACTTGCCCGAGTATTTTCGATATGCCGCTGAGAGTCCGGCATGAAGGTGCTCGTGACAGGCGGTGCGGGGTTTATTGGCTCTGCAGTTGTTCGGCAGCTCGTGAGTGAGGTTGGCGCGCAAACTATAAATGTCGATGCTCTGACTTACGCGGGCAATTTAGAGTCTGTCGAGCCGGTTGCGTCCAATTCCCATTATCAATTTATTCACGCGAACATTTGCGACCGAGAAAAGATGACATCGCTTTGTGAAGCGGAGAAACCCGATGTTGTCATGCACCTTGCCGCTGAAAGTCATGTTGATCGATCCATTGATGGGCCAGCCCAATTCATCGAAACTAATGTTGTGGGGACGTACACGCTATTGGAAGCAGCGCGCGAGTATTGGTCGAATCTACCGGTTAGTCGTAAGGACAGTTTTCGATTCCACCATATTTCAACCGATGAGGTATTCGGGTCTTTAGGACCGAACGGGTTATTTACAGAAACCACGCCATATGCGCCAAACTCACCATATTCAGCGTCCAAGGCCTCATCGGACCACCTGGTCCGCGCTTGGCACCACACTTATGGTTTGCCAGTTGTGATTACCAACTGTTCGAACAACTACGGACCATATCAATTCCCCGAAAAGCTGATCCCGTTGATGATCTTGAACGGATTGGAGGGCAAGCCGTTGCCGATTTACGGAAACGGGCTGAACGTGCGTGATTGGCTATATGTTGAAGATCACGCGCGCGCCCTATGGACCGTTGTGACAGAAGGTACGGTAGGCGAGGTTTACAATGTTGGCGGGGAAGCGGAAAAAACCAATATTGAGGTTGTGAATGCGATTTGTGACCTTCTCGATGAGTTGTCACCGTCAGATACGCCTCGGAAAAGCCTGGTTACATATGTGGATGATCGCCCCGGTCATGACGCTCGGTACGCAATGGACATCTCCAAGATCAAAACTGAGCTGAATTGGCAACCTTCGGAGACGTTTGAAACAGGATTGCGCAAGACGGTTCAGTGGTACCTCGACAATGCGAGTTGGTGGCAAAAAATCCGCGAAAGCCGTTATGCAGGTGATCGGCTGGGGTTGACGTCCAGGGTATCGGCGTGAGCGTCGATATTCTGTTGACGGGAGCCGATGGCCAAGTCGGTTGGGAAATCGCGAGACAGACGCCGCAAGAAGTTACCGTTCAGGCGTTGACACGCGAGCACCTCGATATCACAGATCAGAAGAGCGTTTTGGAAAGCATTGAGTCGGCTGCACCGAAAGTCGTGATCAACGCCGCGGCGTACACGGCCGTCGATCAAGCTGAGTCTGACGAAAAATGCGCTTTCGAAGTCAATCGCGACGGGCCAGCGCACCTCGCACATGCTTGCCGAGAACACGACATTCCGCTGATTCATCTATCAACGGATTACGTCTTTGATGGATCTAAATCCGGCCCTTACGTGGAAACTGACCGTCCGTCGCCGCTTGGTATTTATGGAAAGAGTAAGCTTGCTGGCGAAGCCGCCGTTCAAGATGAAGGCTGCGCGCATGTGATACTAAGAACCGCCTGGGTTTATGGTGTGCACGGCAACAATTTTGTCAAAACGATGCTGCGATTAGCTAAGGAACGGCAATCCCTGCAAGTGGTCAATGATCAATTCGGAAGTCCGACCTTTGCCAAAGATCTTGCGCGCGCCGTCATAGCCATTGCCGAACGCATGATTACCGGCACGCGCCCGCCTGATGGTTTGGGGACGTTTCATTGTGTTGGAGGCGGGACGACAACATGGCATCAGTTCGCGGCTAAGATTTTTGATATTATTGATTCCACAGGGGCCCACAGTCCCAATATCCAGGCCATCCCTACCTCTCAATATCCGACGCCAGCACCCCGCCCGTTGAATTCCATTCTTGATAGCAGCAAGTTAAAGCAAATTTACGGCATTTCACTGCGGCCCTGGGAGCAAGCTTTGGAAGATATGCTAAATGAAGTCGTGAAAGCTGACGTCAACGTTGGTAATTCTAAAGGCAAATTCTGAAAAGTGATATGGATTTTGATATGAAAGGGATAATTCTCGCCGGCGGATCAGGGACGCGCCTATACCCGATCACCTACGCTGTTTCGAAGCAGCTTCTGCCGGTTTACGACAAGCCCATGATTTATTACCCGCTCAGCACATTGATGCTCGCGGGAATTAAAGACATTCTCGTCATTACCACGCCTCATGACGCGGTGGCATTTGAGCGATTGCTCGGAGACGGGTCGCGCTGGGGAATAAAGTTGAGTTATGCACAGCAACCGAGCCCTGATGGCCTCGCGCAAGCCTTTATTATTGGTCGGGATTTCATAGGCGATTCGCAGTGTGCATTGGTTTTGGGAGACAATATTTTTTACGGCCACGGTCTGACGGAGCATTTGCGAACTGCAGCTAGCCGCAGCGAAGGCGCGACGGTGTTCGCGTACCAAGTGCGTGATCCAGAGCGGTACGGCATCGTCCATCTCGATGATCAGCACAATCCAATTTCAATTGAAGAGAAGCCTAAATCACCGAAATCAAATTGGGCTGTGACCGGGCTTTATTTTTTCGACAATGATGTCGTGGATATTGCAGCAGGGCTCAAGCCAAGTGCGCGCGGTGAACTCGAAATAACTGACGTGAATAAAACTTACTTAGAGGCCGATCGTTTACGCGTTGAGCGATTGGGCCGAGGATTTGCGTGGTTTGACACCGGGACGTACGATAGTTTGGCGGGCGCCGGACAATTCGTTCAAACTATTGAGGAACGTCAAGGGTATCGTATCTGCGTTCCCGAAGAAATTGCCTTTTACAACAAGTGGATTGATCGTGCGCAGCTGCTCAAATTGGGACGTGATCTAGGCAAAAGCAGCTACGGCGCGTATCTCGTTGCGCTCTCGGAGTCTTGATTCCCTGGGCTCTTATGAACAACACGTTGGTCAAGACTCAAAATAAGACTAACGCTGCATGCCATTAATCCGATGACTGCCATCCACCAGCCTTGCCAGACGCCGTAGCTCAGAAGCCAGATCGTTGCTGTAAAACTAATAGTGCCTGCAATCGCAGCCAGCGCTGTGCGACTAACTGCTGCATTTACAATTCGGCGCAAGATCACACTGATCGTACCGACGAGAAGAATCACCCCAACTAAACCCAGCTCCAGCCATATCTGGAGCATGCCGTTGTGCGGATGTAGAAAAGTTGACAGCCCTTCGCTTTCAGGAAAAAGGTCGGCTGACGCACCGACAGCGCGCGCGCTGTCAAAGCCGTATCCGAAAAAAATGTTATTTTGCAGCAGCCCGCCAACATGCTGCCAAATTACAATTCTATATCCCCAGTTGTGATCGACGTTGTCGGTTAACCACGCATCGAAGTGCATTGTGGATGCAAATGTTGCGAGCGGTCCCCATACGATTGCGAGAATTCCAACGGCTAGAGTTAGAGCCGCAAAGGCCTTAGTCCGCCCATGCAACACGACTGTGAATGATAACATCCCAAAGATTAGCCCTGCTGGTATGGCATCCATGCGATAGCTGAGACTAAGCGCCAAGCACACACCCATAAAAACCAAGGGCGGAATCTGGCTCTCGGTTTTTCTCCACAATATCCAAGCGATGAAAAAACTAGCGCAACCCAACAAAACAAGACCGCCAGAAAGAACGTCGAGTATTTTCTCCGGTGTTTCGAATATCCGGTCAAAGCGGATTAAAAATCCATCGGTCAGCCTTTCGATAAGGAGCAGACTCAACAACGCTAAGGCCGCCGCCATTGCGGGACGCTCAAGTTTTCGAACAAACGATTCGGGCGAGTTTCTTAGTCCTGTCGTGAGTACGGCTCCGGCACACATCAATGCGAAAACTTTGAACCATGTGGTAAGCGGTGTATGCGGCGCCCAAAATACTGCAGCGAAACTCCAAACGATGAACCCGATACTCAGATAGGCAAGGGCTGAATGGCGCGCCTCTGCAAAAACGCTGCGCCAATTTATGTTTCGCTGAGCCAGTATAGCGCATGCGCCGTACACCAAAATCACCACGGCGATATCCCGGCTCCAGGCCACCGCCGGAACGAGGACGAAAGGAAACCAGAGGGCGAATGTTTTAATCATTGAGGCAGTTTACAAATACGCGGTGTAGTGCGGACGCAGTTGGAACCGTGTCGTATTTTTCTGCTGCTACTAATCTTGCTTTTTGCCCAATAGTCTCTCGAAGAGTCCCTTCTTGATAAAGCTGAGTAAGCCGCGCGTACCAATTGTCTGAAGTCACGCAAAGGTATCCGGTTTCACCATTAGAGATCATATCCTTTGCGATACCGACAGGAGACACCAGAGACGGTATTCCCGCTGCCATGTATTGAATTATCTTGTACCCGCTTTTCCCCCGGTTCCAGGCGGTATCTTCAAGCGGACACAAACCGACGGCAAGCCGCGGTAAGACGTCTTTCTCGGCGCGTTCACTCCATGGTACGCAGCTCGCGGGGAAATCTATGAGTTGATTCTCTCCCGCACCAATCAGCGTGCATTGAGCATTGTGCTCTGACAAAAATTTTTTCAGAGGCTCCTGAATGAGCGGGAGAGATTGCGCAGCCGTTACCGGCGTACCAATCCAACCAATCTCGAAAACGTCCGAGGTTTGGGCATTATTGTTTCTATACCGTTTTACATCTACGGCGCTTGGAAGTTCGTGCACGTTCGTCGCGCCTATTTTCCGAGCGTACGCCGCCAAAGTCGGATTCCCGACAACGACCGCATCCGCGTTGCGCACGAGATTGTCAATTTTGTCGCTGTAAAGAGCCTGCATCGCCCAATTTGTATTGGTTCTGTAATAAAGGTGATGGGCATCGTCCAAATCGATCACGATTTTCCGCCCACTTAGGAGCAATTTTTCAAAAATGAACGGTGCGAATGGAAGGATTTCTCGTTGTAACCAAACAATATCAGATTTGGTTTCACGCAAAATCACCCACAATCGATTCACCATCGCCGATATAATCATGAGCGGTGATCGAGATTGACCCGCATAAAGTCGAGTGAGGTACTTTTGAGGAAACAAGGGTGCGACCCGTACGTCCACATCCAACTTTTTGAGATGCGGTATGTATTGCAGAAAGCGTACGCGGCTGCTCGCACCAGTTTCTGAGTATCGGGTGAGGGCTAGAACCGTAATCGACATAAAAATTTACGCTTTATCTGCGCCGGGCGCGGCCTTGAAACCTTGACCGCGAGCGCTAGAGAAAAGTGAAAGCACAAATAGGCGATAAGCTCTGAGCATGTCTCGAACACTAAGAACACCGCCGCCAAAAAAAGCACGAAGCGTACGTGTTGGAAATTCAGCCAACAAAATAGTGATACACAAGATGAACTGTTGAAGACCCCCAAAATGAATGCGCGCGTATGTGATACGGCTACGAGCATGTAAAGCAAGCGCCCGGCCCGCATCTTGCGAGCTCGATGTTCTCCCAATATGGATCACGCGAGCGCCTTTGTTATAAAGGCATCCATACCCGGCATTTTGTGCGCGGGCGCACAGGTCAACATCTTCATAGTATAAAAAGAATCGAGTATCGAAGCCGCCAAGTTCCTCGAACACCGAACGTCGAATAAACAAAGCGGCACCCATAATCTGTCCGACGAACTTACTTTCCTGATGCGCCTCAAGAGGCAAAAAAGGATATCCAGTCTCCTTAAAAACTACATGAGCGCCAATTGACCGGAGGAGCAAATCGGTCGCTGTTGGTAAACGCGAACTGGATGGTAGGACCTGATTGCGCCCGTCCACAATTTCCGGTCCGATAATTCCGGTATCTTTCTGCGCAGGTACGTCAAATTCCCCTATGCAGGTCTTGAGCGCGCCGGGAAGAAGAGTGGCATCCGGGTTTAGAAATAAAATGATGGGCGCCCGTCCTAGGGCAGCTCCCTGATTGGAGGCGCGGCCGAACCCTGCGTTGCTTGTATTGTTCACCAATAGGACGTCTTCAGCGGTGGTGAGGTCTTGCGTCAATCGATTATCGTCATCGCCATTATTAATGGCGATGATTTGTACGGACAGGCCATCTTGTTCTGCGACGTCTCGCACAGCTCTGACGCAATTCAACGTATGCGCAGCTGACATGTAGTTTACAATGACGATGTCTAGATCCGGCATTCTCGACCGTGTTTGGTTGGTTGATATTTGTGGCGCCGATTGGTGAGCGGCGGTCAGGGGAGTCTATGGGATGCCGCGGGACAAATCACGCCTGATGGCGATGCGCTGCATATCCAACCCCACCAATCCATGCCGGTTCGCGCTTGAGAGAACGTCGAATATCACCGCATCGTGCAGCCAGTGGCGCTGGTCGTGATCCGCCATGGTGCCGTCCGCGATTGCAACGGTCAGGGAATAACTGCCTTTCGCCAGCGCTGGCCACTTAAATTGAAAGCGCGCAGTGACCCGTTCGCCGGAAGAAAGCGGCGTTTGAGAAACGTCGTCCCAATAGGTGTTTTCTCCAAGCAGCAGTTGTCCCAATCGATCCTTAATGTAAAAGCCGAAGATTGGCTTGCGCACCGATTCTGTTGTCTCGACAGAAATATCTAGAGCGACGATTTGACCGTCCCGGACTTGCGTTAGGCGAGTATTTTCGGAGGGGTCATACAGTCCCGCATCGATAATCTGCGCGCCGCCGTTGCCGAAAGACTCCGCTTCTGCGTTAAACGCCGAGCAACTGGTTGTTCCGGGCTGCGACTCTGCAGGGGGCGCAGAATTTTCGAAAAGAATGATGTCCTGTTGATCAGACGTCGCGATTCTTGCTTGCTCGGAAGGCGGGGTGTCTTTGGGTTCATTTGACGGTAATTCCGTCGGACCGTCAAAAAGCGAGCTGACATATTGCTCGCAAACCCGGATTGCGTCTCCTTCCGCGCGGAGGGTTCCATGATCGAGCCAAAGTGCCCGATCACACAGGCCTGTGACTGCCCCGATGTCGTGACTTACGAATAAGATAGATCCGGATTTTTTAAACTCTTTGAGATACCGCATACATTTTTGGGTAAACCGTGCATCACCGACAGATAGCGCTTCATCGATTATCAATAAGTCAGCGTCGACATGGGCGGCGACAGAAAATGCAAGGCGCATGAACATACCACTGGAATACGTGCGCACCGGCCTATCGATAAATTCCCCAAGTTCGGAGAACGCAATAATATCGTCCATGCGCGCGCGCACTGCGCGTTCGCTGAGGCCGAGCACAGTTCCGTTAAGAAGAATATTCTCGCGTCCCGTAAAGTCGGGTTCAAACCCCGCTCCGAGTTCTAACAATGCCGCCACGCGGCCGTGCACGGCAATGTCTCCGCTGCTCGGCGGAATTGTGCCCGTAACCACCTGAAGGAGTGTGGACTTCCCCGCGCCGTTTTGGCCGATAATCCCCACCGTCTCGCCGCGTCTAACCTCAAAGGATACGTTTTTTAATGCATCAAACTGTGGATACGTTTTCCAAGGCATGAACAAGTGCATAAGCCGTTGGGAAGATCGGGCATAAAGGGTGTACCCCTTGGATACGTTGTGAGCTGTAACAACAAACGGCTGTTGCGCGTTCGCTGAGTCTCCCGAGATCGATGTATCCGCGTTAGAGGACATCGGCAAAATTCGCCCGCGCATAGCGAAAGAAGACTAGACCCAAAGAAGCCGTGATCCACGCGACCAGTAAGTAAATGCCGAGCCCCAACCAATCCGGGTTGGTACCATCAAGAACGACGAGGCGCACCTGGTTGATGATGAACGTAATCGGGTTCACGAAAATAAACGCCTGCAAAGTAGGGCTCAGACGATCGATCGAATAGAAAACAGGTGAGATAAATAAAGCGCCGGTCATAACGAGGCCGACGATATGAACGATGTCACGAAAGTACACGCCCACGGCCGCTAAAATCCAAGCAAAGCCAATAAGAAGTAAGACAAAGGGTGCGAGCACAATCGGTAGAAGCAAGGCGGTTGCCGGGACATGCCGTTCTATGATCGCAAGCGCAACGATGAGGACGCCCGCATTTACGAATGTGTGGAAGATGGCGTTGCCCACTGCGACCGGTGGTAGGATTTCTAGAGGAAATACGGCTCTTTTCACGAGATTTGAATGCTCGACAATAGCGACAGGCGCTTGCCCCATAACCTCGGCCAATGCCCAAAAAACAATGAGGCCGCTAAAGAGGTAAAATCCAAAGCCGTACGTTCCGGCATCGCCGCTGGTGTCCCATCGGCTTTCCAAAACAAATCCGAAAACAAATGTGTAAATGCCCAATGTCGCCAGAGGAACGATAACAGTCCATAGTAAGCCAAAAGCGCTTAATCGGTATCGACGTTTGATCGCGCGGACGAGAAATTGCCGCAGGGCGATCCGTCGCCGCCCCAATAGTATTATTGGCAAAAATATCTCCAACTTGCCGATCGATTTGGTTGTAGATGACGCAGTCGAATACGACATTAGAAACGCTGACCATCTTTCGCTGGGGACGGCGGCAAGCTTTTATCTGTCAGACGTTGCCACCATCCCGAGGATAGAGACTGAACCACGTCTCGAATAGTGACCGAGTGTTCTGAGGCTGAAATCCCAAGGTCTCTTTGAACAGTTTCAGAGACGATAGTTGATTTTCGTGTTTCCTCCATGATGGCGCGCACATCCAAGTATTGATCTAAGGCTTCTCCGGTTAGGCCACCTTCCGTCGGCACGGTATTGCTGCCGTCCGTTTTGTAGTGGTAGTCACCGATATGTGTTCCAATCAGCGAAAAATCCGAACGATATTGCGCGCATATACGCAGCAGAAGATCGTAATCTTCTTCAACTGTAAGGGATGTATTAAAGCGCAAAATATCGGGCGATATTTTCTCCCGATCTAAAAGATAGCTATGCAGCGGGCAGAAATTTGCTTTGAACAGATCAGCCAAACAGTTTCCTCTAAAGGGAGCGTCGGCTTTGCCTTCCGCGAATAGAAAATTGTCGTAAACATTCATCCGCATGACACGTACACTGGCGAACGCAATGGCCGCATTTGTTTGTTGAAGCTGAGTGGTCAGAAGTTTGTAGGCTTCCGGATAAACCACATCGTCATAATCTAAGAACCCCAGGTACTTTCCCTCGGCATGATCAATCCCCAAATTGAGTAGGGCCGATCTGGCGTCGGCAGGGTGTGTTGGCTCGTAGTTTAGTATGGAAAGTTTCGCATTTGCGTTCAGCGCGACCAACGGCGAAAGGGTGTTTTTAACTGTATCAATGTCGGCGGCAGCAAAGCGTTGTAATGTTAAGATGATGTTGACGGGGTGATAGGTTTGACTCACAAGAGAAAATACACATCGCCCCAATTCGGTGGTTCGCGTTGGGTCGTGAAACCTGACCACAATGTCTAATTGGCTTGTCACGTTTCTACCACCGCGTTTCAGCAAAACTAAAATGATGGTCGAAGTCAGATATATGACGCCATTCTACGGGCGACGGTGTTGCGTGCATCGCCGCGGGTGCGGGCTCGAAACCAATTGCTCGTAATTCGGTGGTCGCCCAGTCCTCAAATTTTGAATTCCCCCACTTCCTGGCCAGCGCAATACCTGAATTAAAAATCAATCTTAGGCGATCAGGGTTCGTCTCGCGGTTTGTAACGCCATGGGTGAATAACGCTCTCGGACATACGCGAACGGCAAAACCACTGGCCCGCGCTCGCCAGGACAAATCCACATCCTCGCAATACATAAAAAAAGCATCATCAAACCCGCCAACTTTATCGTAGAGGGAGCGTGAGAGGGCAAGGCACGCGCCCGACGCCCAAGGTGTTTCGAAGGTGAAAGGATTATAGATTTTTGGATGCTCTTCAGGAAACTGTTGGGCTTCGATAAGGGCTTGCCCGTCGTGCGCTTGCATCATTTGGATCAAAGAACCAATCGCCTTCGGATGGAAAATGCCGTCTGGATTTGCCGCAATATATATGTCCGCGCCCGCAGCAAATGCGTCTTCCATAAGGCGATTGTGGGCTTTTCCAAATCCAACATTCCCTCGGGAGTCCTTGCGAACAACGATATCTACATCCTCTTCGTCGCAACGAAATGAGTCTCCATTGTCGACGACGAACACACGCGATTTATCTGAAAGACCTGCCGTTTTTATCGCCGTACGGGCACTTCGAAGACATGTATCAATTTGCTCTGCTGTGTTGTTGTAAGTCACAACCCCCACAATGACGCACGTCTGGGGGTTCACATTTCGATCACTTCCCAAAGCTTTACTTTGGAGGCGTTTAATAAGAGCATGCGCCGGCTTTACGGACTCCGGGTGAGATTTTCGCGGCTGTAATCCGTTGTCCTCGTTCAGCGACAAGGAATGTTTTGATATAAACTCTTTTAGTTCATTCGCCGTATTGGCGGCAAAGATGGCTGGCGTGTGCTCGAAAAAAGGTTTGTGAGCAATCTTAAGCCATTTGTATCCGGCTCGCTCGCACACATAAAAATACAAACGCTCGATCGCATGCGCCAATGTTCCATCAATTTGATCGCTCTCAGCCTCGAAATCATTTGTGTCTAAGTTCAAATCCAATAGCGGTTTTAAGGCAGAGGTGCGCGCCCAAAACATCGACCCGGATGGAAAATCAAGCACCTTTGACTCTGAGAGCCTAAAGCCCATGCGCTGCGCCAGGTTATTGGCGTGTTTGAAATCACCGCCCCAATTGATCCATTGACGCATGGGCTCGAAATGTTGAGAAGCGATGATGCCGAGGTCTGCATGCAGGTGAAACGCTGTAAAAACGCTGTTTACGATATCAGGTGTGCCCAACAGGTTTTCGAGTAAGAAGCCGCGCCAATTGGCAAGTACACCCGCGTGATCCGATGTTTTTGAGTGGATATGAAGAACGTATTCATAGCTCTCGTATGTGTCTTTGAATGCAATGAGCTTGGGTGCGATGTCGCGGCCACGATTCTCCGTCACTCGGACATCAATTTTACCCGCGTTCCAACCTTCAAATGCTTTCTCAATGATGGATTTTTTTTCCGGGGTGTCAGTGGAAATAAACAGATCGAACGAGAACGGAATATTTTTGAGGTACCGCTTAAATTCTACGGACATCTCTTCGTAGAAAAGGTGACAAATAACGGCAAGAGGAGGAGGGGTTTCTAGCAAATTACTAAACCCAAAGGGCGTTGCAACGCAGTGGTCGATTTCAACCGGGCGTGCGACCTCGCGCACCGGCGTCATTTGTTTTCGCAAACGGGTCTCTGAGAGTTCCCGGTGCCGTCCGGCTTCCCACCTCTGAAATACCGATGTTCCCCTGAACAAACTAGGCGCGGCGTTAAATGCGAGTTCAACCATTCGCATCTTCACGCTTTGAGGAAGCGGTGCATATTTATAAACTAAACGCGCGTTTGCTTTCACAATCCGCTTTGCACCGCGCCAAAGTAGGCCGGGAGTGCGGCGAGCTTGGCGTAGCGGCGCCGTTATCCGCCAGCTTGTGGAGCGGCGTAGTGCGTCTAAGGTTGATTCGGCGGTACTAACAGCGGTTTCCGCGTTATGAAGTTTGAGCTTGAACTCTTCAATCAAATTCCATTGCCGCTCGAGACGAGTTGCGGCATCCCGAAGCGAGGTTTCCAATGTCTTGATGTCGGTGAGGAGCGTTTCTTTCTCCGCCTCTATTTTCTCTGCGCTTTTTCCGTTGTAGGTGTGGAGCTCCCTTTGCAGGTCTTCAAGTCGCTCTTTATTGGTTATTTCCGCGCGAAAGGCGTTTCCTAGGCGTCCATACGTCGTCCGTATCTCGTTCGCGCAATCTGAGCTCCGCGTTGCGGACAAAAACTCCATGATTTTTTGGGGTAAATTTGATCCGTATCCCAAAACTCCAAGGCCGTGCCCATGCAGGAATTCGAAAGATGGAGAGTCTTTGCTCAGCTCTTCCCAGAGTCGAAAGACGCCGAAATTTCGTTCGCGGACGTTGGTGTCATGAAATAGAACGATGGCGCGATCAGATAGTTTTGGTTTCCATGTCTCGAAGTCGTGCTTCACGTCCTCGTAAAAATGTAAGCCGTCGATATGCAAGAGATCGATAGACCCATCGCTAAAATGGTCTACTGCGTCGTCGAATGTCGAGCGGACAAGGCGAGAAAACGCTGAGTAGTTTTTTTCGTTGTAATCTGAAACATTTTGAAAAAAATCTTCGCCGTAATATCCGGTATGTTCATCCCCTTGCCAGGTATCAACCGCGTAGCATTGTGTAGGTATTTCCAGCGCTTTGACTGCTTGGCAGAACGCAAAATAAGAATACCCGCCGTGGGTTCCGAGTTCAGCGAGGGTGCGCGGCCTAAGTTTTTCGATCAACCAGAACGCAAAGGGAGCGTGATCCGCCCAAGCCGATGATTCAAGGTATTGGGGCACCCAAAAAGAGGCCGGGGATAGGTGCTTGCCTGATGCGGTGTATTCATTACTCATGGAACTACGGCCAAATACAGTGTCAATCGCGCCTGTGCAAGCAGCATACCTGCAACCTACTGATGTCGCGAACAAAAATGGCGAATTTTAGGTTCTCTATCTCACAAAGATGATCGCACGACCTGGCGATACAGAGCAGCGTGTTGGTCTAATACGTGAGGTAGGGAAAACTCAGCTTCGACTTTGGCGCGCGCAGCCTTTGCCCAACGTGCGCGTTCACCAGGATGTTCCATCATGTATTGCATGGCATCGGCTAACGCGGTCGGGTCGTCCGGAGGAACCAGAAGGCCAGTTTCACCAGGGATGACCACCTCGCGGTTTCCGCTGATATCAGAGGCAACCATGGCTCTGGCGCAACTCGCAGCTTCGAGTAATGCTTTGGGTATTCCTTCTCCACCTAAAGCTGGGTGGAGGACGACATTGCCCTGCGCTATACGCGCGGGAACATCATCGACCTGGCCTTTGAAGTCCACGCCGGGGGTTCGCGCCCACTGCGAGATGACATCGGCGGGAATGTTGGATGGGTTCCCATCATCAGCTTCTCCGCAAATTGCGAGTTCGTGATCGAAGCCACGGCTTTGAAGAATTTTATGCGCGGCAATAGCGGTCTGGATACCTTTGATATAGAGAAGGCGCGCGAGGATCAGAAATCGGAAAGGTTTTTCATCGGGTTCAGGTATGGCTCCAAAGACAGAGGTATCGACCCCTGATCCCGCAATAAGCTTTAAATGAGCCTCCGGAATGGACAAGTTCGCTCGCGCGTAAGCGACATCATCACGATTTTGAAAAATGACTTGGGCGTCATTTGCCCGCGTGGACTGTCGCAGCACAGCTCCACAAAATTTCTGGGCCATGGTAGCGAGCAGAGATCTATCGAAAAATACAAAACCAAGCCCATTAATCGAATTGATAACCCTGGTTGGCGTTCCAAGCGCGCCGAGTGATCCGAGTATGGCGGGTTTCAGCGCAATGTTGTGAAGAACATCAGGGCGCATTTTTTTTATCAAACGACGCACACGCCAAAGTTCTGGAAAAAAATTCAATGCACTTCCAAGCAATGAATTCGATCGTCGCCAATTAAGATGAACAACGTCAAAATTTATAGCTTTATCTGAACGCTCACCGCATCGTGCGGCGACAGTGACATCAAATCCAATTGCTGCGGCCGTATTTGCCACATCCTTCTTGTGTGACTCAAAGTAATAGAACTCGGTAACTAGAAAGAGTAGCCGTTTCCCAGTGATCTCTTCGTATTTCTGCGGCGCCGGCCCCGAGAGTGAGTCGTCTGTCATGAAACCCATTCACGAATTTGATTTGTTCATGTCTAAGGCTAGATGCATTAGGACGGTGCGTGCGGGCATGCACTAAACTTTTCTGGGCAAATGCGCGTGCCAGAGGCAGAGCAGGGTGTTTGACGTCCGCTAACAAAGGACACGAGCGTTGCAAGTGCGGAAATATAGGCTTCATCGGCGCGAACAGCGCTTACGCGCGCATAGTGAGGAACACCGGACTCGCCCGCAAGATCTTTCATATCCCGGTCCAACTCAACGAGCGTTTCGACGTGCTCTGAAACAAATGCGATCGGAACCACAATAATGGGAATATTGTCACGTCCTGCCCGTAATATTTCATCTTCAATCGAAGGACCGAGCCATTTTACTGGTCCAACACGGCTCTGATAGCAAATGGCATAGTCAAGATCAGGTATCGCCATGCGATCCACTACAGCCGCGGTCGATTGTTCAACTTGCCATTGATAGGGATCCCCGGCGGCCACGATTTTTTCTGGAAGTCCATGCGCGGAAAACAAGATGCGCGGTTTTCCATGTTTCTGTGCGCCGTCGTAGATGTCTTTAATTTTTTCAGCCACTGGAGCGATAAACCCATCGACTGTTGGATAACAACACGCGATCTCCATAGGTGTCATTAGATCTTGGCGCTTTGCCTCGGACTTAAGAGCGTCGATCGAGGTTTGTGTGGTCGTGGTGGAGAACTGAGGATAAAGCGGAAGCACAACAATGCGCGTGGGGTTATAGGATTTTATTTCCCGCACAACCTCCGGCGCCATGGGGTGCCAGTAGCGCATAAATATAAAGACCCGTGAGTCTCCCGGTTGAGCATCCAAAAGCTTTTGTAAGGCGGTTGCTTGAGCTTCGGTCTCTGGGAGTAGTACCGATCGCCCTCCCAGCAATTCGTACAACCCGCGAGATTTTTTTGCGCGTAACGTTGAAATTAAGGTCGCGATTATCCAGCGGATAGGCGTGGGCAGTGTAATGATGTAGGGGTCGTTAAAGAGGTTAAATAGAAACGGCCTTACGGCGGCCGGGCTATCCGGCCCCCCGAGATTAAAAATGACAACTGCGGTGCGTGATTGTGACGTGTTCATAGGTGATTTCTAGCGCCTTTCTGTGTACGACGCTATATCGTCACGTCGAACCCAACCTCGATTCCCACCCGCTTTGACATAGCTGTGACATTTGGAAATCGGGCTCATGATATCGAGCCGCTATGGACAGATTTGCACTCGTTGGCGCGTCTTACAAAACAGCCGGGGTTGAACGCCTGGGGCGCCTCTCCTTGCCCAAGGAGCAACTTGCCGAGCGCCTGCCGGAGTTCGTTTCACGGACCGGGGCCAAGGAAATTGCATATATCGGAACATGCAATCGGGTTGAGTTCGTGCTCGCCGGCGATGAGTCCATGTCCGCGCAGACTTGCCGAAATGCAATAGGACAGCTCCTGAACGTATCTGACGACGGAGGGAATCGTCTCTTTCGAGCTTGGCACGATGATGGAGCGATTGAACATCTTTTTCTAGTCGCGGCAGGGTTGGATTCAGCGCAGCCAGGAGAGCGCGAGATATATGCTCAAGTTCGCAATGCGTGGAGTGCGTCCAAATCAGCAGGAACCTGCGGCCCTAAATTAGACTTTTTATTCGCTGAGGCCTTGCGGTCCGCGCAAGCCGTTCATCGTCAGGCCGCGCGACCAGGGAACATTGCGTCGTTAGCAGGGTTAGCGGTGAATCGTGTTCTATTCCACATTGAGGGAACCGAAAACAAAATCGCTGTAGTCGGCGTTTCTCCTATGACACGTAGGTGTGCCCTATTCCTGAAGGAGCGCGGATTTCATGTTGACGTGGTCAACCGGACCTTGAAAACGGCTCAAGATCTAGCAACTGAAATTTCCGGGAATGCCCAGTCACTTGATGATTTCAAAAAAAATCCGGGGGGCTTCAATGTCCTCATCACGGCGGTCGGGAGTAGTGAACCCGTTTTAGATCGCGCCATTTTGGAAACTATTGCGGCGTCGGCTCCAAATGGGGGAACGCTTATTGTCGATCTTGGGGTGCCGCCCAACGTCGACCCGGCCGATGCGGAGAGAGACGGCATTGTGCGTATTGGCATGGATTTTATTGTTGCCGACGCAACGGAGGGCCGGGCGTCAAAATTAATTGAGATGGCCGATGCGCGTGTTGTCGTCGACTCACATTTGGAACGCCTTCATGGCGAGTATGCTATCCGGGAAGCCGCGCCGCTCATTCAGCGTCTCGCCACAAGATACCAAGCGGCGGCATCCGAGAGCCTCCGGCGTTTGCCACGCTCGACGCGCGAGGCCTTAAATGGCGACCCTGACTTAGAAATGTGGGCGGAAGGTTTTGCGAGACGTATGGCGCATGTGCCTTTAAAAGGACTGCGGTCATTGGCTGCGGAAGCAGGGCCAACGGTCGTTCAAGCCTACTTGCGCGGCGTAGAGGACGCGCTGTCGAGCGCGAGTGAAGAAGATATGACGCCTGAAGTTAAACTGGGTAGGACGCCGAAGTCGTGAAAACATCAACGAACGCGGAGTTATTCGAACGCGCGGTCCGCGTTATTCCCGGCGGCGTAGACTCGCCGGTTCGAGCATTTGGTGCAGTTGGAGGCACGCCCCGATTTATCGCACGGGCAGAAGGTGCCCATGTTTTTGATGAAGAGGGAAAGAAGTATCTTGATTTTATGGGGTCTTGGGGCCCTCTGATTTTGGGTCATGCCCATCCCGAGGTGGTTGATGCAGTAAAACGTGCGGCTGAGCGCGGTACGACCTATGGGGCGTCCTGCCGCGCTGAGATTGATCTCGCTGAACTGGTGGTGAGTTCCTATCCCGGGCTTGAACAGGTTCGATTTGTTTCGTCAGGCACCGAAGCAACCATGAGCGCAATTCGTCTCGCGCGCGGGGCGACGGGTCGTGATCTCGTCGTTAAATTTTCAGGATGCTATCACGGTCACGCCGATCATTTGTTGGTCGCCGCCGGGTCCGGTCTCGCGACCGCTGGCCAACCGTCTTCAGCTGGCGTTCCCGAAAATTTTGCGGCCTTAACACGAGTACTGCCGCTTGATGATGAAGAAGCACTCTCTGCTTTGTTTAAAGAAGAGGGCTCGAATATAGCTGCTGTCATCATCGAACCCATTCCCGCGAATAATGGTCTCCTCCTTCAGAAAAAAAATTTCTTGCAAACCGTACGTTCGTTAACGCAACAGCACGGCGCGCTTTTGATTTTTGATGAGGTCATTTCAGGCTTTCGCGTTGGGAAAGGTGGCGCGGCCGCCCACTACGGGATTACGCCTGATTTGGTAACATTTGGAAAGATCATTGGTGGTGGTTTGCCTGTCGGCGCATATGGCGGTACGCGCAAACTCATGGCCCATATGGCGCCGGAAGGTAAAGTTTATCAAGCTGGAACCCTGTCAGGAAATCCGGTTGCCATGGCTGCCGGGATAGCAACTCTAAATATTCTGAATCGCGAAGATGCGTGGGCGCGTCTTGAGGAATTGGGAACGCATTTAGATGCGGAATTGGACACCGCACTCAATGGCGTTTCCGTACCGGGTGCGTTTGTGCGCGTTGGCTCGATGTTTTGGTTGTCATTTCAAGCCGGACCTGCTCCGCGCTCGGCTGAGGCGATTGATGGGGACTCGGGCGAGTCCTTTCGGCCCTTCTTTCATGCGATGCTCGACAAAGGCGTATGCATACCCCCCTCGGCATATGAGGTCATGTTCTTATCTCTTGCCCATACGGCTGACGATGTGTCGCAGTTTGCCCAAACACTTCGTACTGCGATCACGAGTACGTAATTCAACTCTAACGGCTGGAAGCCGAAATTATGCTTGGCGCTTTTCGAACAGACTCTACAAAACTTCTTCACCTCACCATCATTGGTCTGCAGATTTTTACGGTCGCGCAGGTGGTGTGGTGGTTTGTCGATCAGCGAACGCAAGCGGAAAAGACAACAAATCAAATCATGGCTTTGTACAGCTATGAAATGGCTGCCGCCCAAGAATTGATCGATTTGGGTCGCACGACTGAGGAGGTCAAAGCGTTATTTCCCCATGCTGAAATTTCGGACGGCAGGGTTAGTTTGGCGCAAGAAGCTATCGATGCTGTGCAGGATGAACAACGCAGCCACGTGAACCAGTATGCGTGGGAGGGTGGATTTTTTCTTTTTGTGCTTGCGGCTTGTATCGTTGTTTTGTGGCGCGGCCTCAGTGTCGAAGCGAACGTTCGTCGCCGCCAGGACAATTTTCTCGCAATGGTATCGCACCAATTCAAGACACCGCTTGCAAGCCTGAAACTGTCTCTCGAAACGATGTTGATGCGCGATCTTTCAACCGAACGCTTTGAGCAGTTGTCCAAACGTATGTTGAGTGATTTGCAGCGCATGGAAAATATGGTGTCAAAAATCTTGGATAGCGCGCGCTTGGATCGTGGACGAGTGACGCTGAATAAAGAGCGTTTGAATCTGAGTGAAGCGGTGCGTCATGTATTGAGTAATCTTGAAGACGTAGCGCGCCGTGAAGGCGTAAAAATATCGACACAAGTACCTCTCGATATTGATGTCGACGCCGATCCTATGGCTGTCGATACGGTATTACGCAACCTTATAGAAAATGCGGTTGCAGCGATGGGGCCGACCAAGGGTGGGGAAATTACGCTGACCGCCGTCCGGAATGGCGATGAGGTCGCATTAAAGGTGAGCGACAGTGGTATCGGGTTTACGCCCGAGCAAGGCGCGCAGCTATTCGCTAAATTCTTTCGTGTAGAATCCCATGGTGGACGTGACGCTGCGGGAACAGGACTTGGACTGTTTATTGTCGATCGGTTTATGCACTTCGGCGATGGTGGCGTCAGCGCTTATAGTGATGGTCCGGGAACAGGCGCCACATTTACTGTGACCTGGCCAGCATCTCGTACTCAGGAGGTGTGATGTCCGACCCGTCACAATCGCCGCATCCTCCAAATCGCATCCTTGTTGTTGAAGACGACCTTCACCTCGCCGAAGGCATGGCTGAAAACATGCGCGCGGAAGGATATGAAACCGAGACCGCCTATGACGGTCGCGCAGGTTTAGAAAAGGCGACTTCGGAAAATTTCGATCTCCTGGTTCTCGATGTCATGTTGCCGCATATGGATGGATTTGCTGTATGCCGCGAACTGCGCTCTCAAGGTAAAAATGTACCCGTCCTATTTTTAACAGCGCGAGGTGATCCAAGCGATCGCGTGCAAGGGCTAGAGGCTGGAGGCGACGACTATCTGACGAAACCCTTTCATCTTGAAGAGTTTCTGTTGCGTGTGCGCGCAATCTTGCGCCGTTGGGATTGGTACAAACATTCGCTTGGTAAGCCGGCGTCTGCGTCGGTTCTGCAATTTGCGGACAATGAGGTCAATTTTAATACCTTTCGGGCGCGATCCTGGGATGGAAGCTGGCACGACCTAACGGAAAAAGAAGCAATGATTTTAAAGGCTCTGTCCGAGCAATCCGGTGAGGTTGTGACCCGTGACGATTTGCTTGAGAAGGTATGGGGGTATGAGGTTTTCCCCTCAACGCGCACGGTCGACAATTTTATTTTGCGTTTGCGTAAAATATTCGAGCGGGAGCCTCATGAACCTCGGCATTTCTTGACCGTTCGCGGCGTGGGATACCGTTTCTTGCCAGATGGTGAGGAGCCTGCGTCATGACAAGTTTACGTATCGGAACTCGAGGTTCTGATCTCGCGATGTGGCAAGCCCGAGACGTATTCAACAAGATTACGGCTTTGCCGGATGCGCCTGCTCTCGAAATTATAGAAATAAAATCCAGCGGTGATCTCAATCAGTCAGTACCCTTATGGACGACACCTGGCCGCGGGTTCTTCACCGCTGAGTTGGACGAGGCGCTGGTCAAGAACCAAATCGATATTGCGGTACATAGTTTAAAAGACCTGGCAACAGTCGTTGCCGACGGAACACACATTGCCGCGGTACTTGAGCGTGAAGATCCCCGTGATGCTCTTATTTCTGGGGACGGCAACGACCTGATGGGTTTGAAAAAAGGCGCGCGTTTAGGGACAAGCAGTTTGCGCCGCAGGGCATTTACCGCAAACGCTAGGCCGGACATCGTCGGGGCCGAGTTGCGCGGCAATGTACCCACCCGACTTAAAAAACTCGATGATGGGTGAATACGACGCGATTATTTTGGCGGCAGCAGGGTTGAAGCGCCTGGGGTTAGAGAGTCGTATCTCCGCGCGCTTGCCGATGGATATATTCCCCCCTGCTGCGGCACAGGGCGCGGTGGCGATTTGTGTGCGCGCGAACGATGACAACGCTCTCAAGTGGGCTCAGGCGTTAGAACATAAACCAACTCGAGTGGCAGTTGACGTTGAACGCTCGCTTCTGCACCACCTCGAAGCCGGATGTCAGGCCCCTGTGGGTGTCATTGCAACTGTGACGGACGAAACCCTCAACGTGTACGCAGCGGTGTGTAAGTTAGATGGTTCAGAGTTCATATCGGCTCAGACGGACGCCCCTTTGCAAGACTCCGCAGATATTGGCGTCAAGCTCGCCGAAACATTATTAGAGAGAGGCGCGCACAGTGTGCTTCAGGACGCCGATGATCGGCGCCAGTCGGCAGCGCGATAGAAGATTAAGTTACCTCAGGAAAATATAATGTCAGACGCACCCAGTAAAAAAGATCAAGCAGAACAGCCGCCATTTCTTGCCGCCTGTCGCGGCCTGCCGGTTTCCCACACACCGGTTTGGATTATGCGCCAAGCCGGCCGGTATTTGCCTGAGTACCGCAAAGTGCGGAAGAAAGTTGACTTCGTCACATTGACGCGGACACCAGAGCTTGCGGCAGAAGTCACTTTGCAACCACTGCGCCGTTTCGAATTTGATGCCTCGATCATTTTTAGTGACATCATGACGCCTCTACAGGGCATGGGCGTTGCTCTAGATTTTAATCCGGGGCCTGTGGTGGACGATCCCATTCGTTCGCGCAAACAGGTGGATGCATTGCGCCAGCTAAATCCGCCCGAAGATGTTCCGTTTGTTATGGAATCCATAAAGATGGTGCGGGCGGGACTTCCCGCCAACGTTCCTTTAATCGGGTTTGCAGGTTCTCCGTTTACGCTATTTTGTTATTTGGTCGCGGGCGGACCGTCGAAAGAATTCGCAGAGCCCAGGTCTTTCTTACATGCCGAGCCCGCAACATCTGCGCTCTTGTTGGACAGACTCGCCGACGCGATGGTCGTGTATTTGCGTGCCCAGGCAGACGCAGGCGCCCAGGCGCTTATGTTGTTTGAGTCTTGGGGCGGTCTTCTTGGTCCAAAGGATTATGCGGATTTCGGCATGCCGCCCGTTCGCCGTATTGTCGAAGGGCTCGCGGACCTCGATGTGCCCTTGATTTATTTTGCCAATCAGGGCGGCGCGAATTTAAAGATAATTTCCGAACTTGACGTCGATGTTGTTGGATTGGATTGGCGCGTATCTCTGGACGAGGCGCGGGGAATATTGGGCCCGGGCAAAGCGGTGCAAGGGAATTTGGACCCCGCGGTGTTGTTCGCGCCCAAGGACACTCTGCGCCGCCGCATCGATGACGTTTTGGCCGACGCCGGTTCGGCTCCGGGGCATATTTTTAATCTTGGGCACGGGATTTGGCCGGCAACTGATCCGGATGCTGTGGCGCGACTCGTAGACTACGTCCACGAACGGACGTCAGCCGATTAACGATCTGATGTGCAGAATAAGGTGAGGTCATGACCGCAGCATCAAAGTCAGATTCAAACGGGGAGCCGAAACCTGATCGTTTTGCTGTGACGGCAGGTGCGTACTACCGCGATCTTCAAGATCGAATTTGCGCTGCTTTTGAAGCGTTGGACACGGGCGCTAAGTTTGAGCACACTGATTGGGAGCGACCCGAAGGCGACCGCCTCCAGGGAACCGGCCGAATGCGCGTTATGCGCGGTGAAGTATTCGAAAAAGTCGGGATTAATTTTAGTGATGTTTGGGGCGTGTTGAGAGACGAGTCAATCCCACAAATTCCTGGTGCTACGGAATCGAAAGGTCATTTTTCTGCCTGCGGTATTTCGCTGGTCTCACACATGAGCAATCCCTTCACGCCCATTGTGCACATGAATATTCGGTGTATGGAGACGAGCAAGCTTTGGTTCGGCGGCGGCGCGGATCTAACACCAACATTTCCGTTCGAGGAGGACACCAAAGAATTTCACGGCGCGATGAAAGCGGCGTGCGACTCCTACCGGCCAGACGCGTATGCCGAATACAAGAAATGGTGCGACGAGTACTTCTATTTACACCATCGTAAGGAGCCCAGAGGCGTCGGGGGCGTATTCTTTGATGACCTGAACAGCGGAGATAAAGACGCTGACTTTAAGTTTCAACAGGCTCTCGGCGAGGCATTGCTCGATGTTTATCCGCGCATTGTCGCGCGGCGCAAAGATACCCCGTTTACTGAGAGTGATCGTGACAAACTCCTTCACAAACGCGGGCGGTACGTTGAATTTAACTTGGTTTATGACCGAGGAACAAAATTCGGTTTTGCGACCGGGGCGAACCCGGACGCTTATCTCATGAGCATGCCGCCAGTGGTGAAGTGGTAGGAATCGAAGGGAACGAATGGGTATGGTTGGATTTTTGGCTGACGCTTATCTCTGGATCAAAGCGCTACATATCATTGCGGTTATTTCCTGGATGGCGGGCCTTCTCTATTTACCGCGTCTCTTTGTAAATCATGTTGAGCTTGAGCCCGGGTCTGAAGCATCGGAAATGCTGAAGGGCATGGAGGAAAGGCTTTTGCGCATCATTATGCGCCCGGCATTTGTTGCCAGCCTCGTACTGGGGGGCGCGCTCATGTCCACGCCGGGCATTGTCAGTACATTGTCCGGATGGTTCTGGGTGAAACTAATCTTTGTTTTCGGACTGATTGTGATGCATGGATTGATGGAGGTCTGGCGAGCGCAATTTGCGCGCGGGGCCAACAAACACTCCAGCCGGTTCTATCGCCTGATGAACGAAGTGCCGACGGTGTGCATGGTCGTCATCGTGGTGTTGGCGGTCGCTAAGCCGTTCTAGGGCAGGCGCACTTTTTATTGATTCTCCGGCTGACCTCATTTACCAGCGCGCTATGACAACGCCTCGATTTCTCCAACCCGCAGAATGGGAACCCCACAGCGCCGTCTGGACGGCGTGGCCGAGCGACGCTTCTTTATGGTTGGATGACTTAGGGCCTGCGCGCGAAGAAATAGCCGCGCTTTGCCGAGCGATTGCCGACGTTGATCCCAAGACGGTCGAGCGGCGCGGTGAGGCGATAAAAATATTGGCATGTGGGGACGACGCTGTTGCGTCTGCGCGGGAGATGTTCAGTGATGGGATCGCCGAGGTTATCTCGGCGCGGTTCGGTGATATCTGGCTGCGGGATACCGCACCAATTTTCATTAAATCACAAAGCGAATTAAGAGCTGCGTGTTTTAAGTTCAACGGCTGGGGCGGAAAGTACGAGCTGAAGGGCGATAAAGAGGTTGCGTTTTTTGTGGCAAAGCACTCTGGAGTTTCCAGCATTCAAAACAATTGGATTCTTGAAGGGGGGTCTTTGGATGTTGATGGACAAGGGCACGGCCTGACAACACGTCAGTGCCTCATGAACCCGAATCGAAATCCAAATCTAACGCAGGACGAGATTGAGGTTCGGTTGCGGAACTCACTGGCACTCGAAAAACTCATCTGGCTGGACGACGGCCTCGCGAACGATCACACGGATGGTCACATCGACAACATCGCGCGTTTTGTCGCTCCGGGCGTGGTGGTGTGTATGGAGCCCAGCGGGGCAGACGATCCAAATCGGGAGGTCTTGGACACAATTCTCGCCGATCTCAAAAACGCGACCGATATCGACGGAAATAAGTTTGAGGTTTTCACCGTGCCCTCACCCGGTCGCTTAGAGAATGAAGATGGTGAAATCATTCCGGCAAGCTTTGTCAATTTTTACGTTGCGAACACGACCGTCGTTGTTCCCGTCTACGGCACCCCTTATGACGAGGTGGCGATTGAGCGGATTGCTAGACTATTTCCCACGCGGCGCACGGTGGGGTTGGCCGCCAATCATGTTATAACCGGCGGCGGGTCGTTCCACTGCATTACCCAGCAGCAGCCTGCCGTTTAGAAAGCGAGGGGTATATGAGCACCATTGTGGTCGCGGCTATTCAATGCGCCTTCTCGGAGACCATGGCCGAGAACATTGAGCGCATTAGCGCATTCATAGAACAGGCGGCGAAGGACGGCGCGCAAGTTATCCTTCCGCCCGAGCTATTGCAGGGCCATTACTTTTGCGCGGAAGAAAAGGAAGAGCATTTCGACTGTGCGTTCCCGGCCGCAACGCACCCGGTTGTGGTTGCGCTCGCTGCGCTTGCGAAAAAACTGAACGTGGCTATTCCAGCGTCCATTTTCGAGCGCGATGGTCAGCATTATTACAACAGCGTTGCCATGATTAATGCCGGCGGCGAGGTGCTCGGGGTTTACCGCAAAAGCCATATTCCCGACGGCCCGGGCTACGAGGAAAAGTTTTATTTCCGCCCGGGCAACACCGGCTTCAAGGTTTGGGACACAAAGTTTGGTAAACTCGGCGTTGGAATCTGCTGGGACCAATGGTTCCCGGAAGCCGCCCGCGCCATGATGCTACAGGGGGCCGACATTCTTTTTTACCCCACCGCCATTGGAACGGAGCCCGACAACCCGGAGCTTGATACCAAGGATTTGTGGCAGCGCGCGATGATTGGGCATGCGGTGTCCAACGTCGTTCCTGTTGTTGCCGCAAACCGCATCGGTACGGAGAACGGGCAGACGTTTTATGGATCGTCGTTCATTGCCGACCAGCGCGGTGAAAAGGTTCAGGAAATGGACCGCGATACCGAAGGGGTGATCGTTGCGTCCATTGATGTGGACGCGGTGCACCGCAACCGCGCCGCCTTCGGTTTTTTCCGAGACCGCCGCCCTGATCTTTATGGCGTTCTCACTGAGGACAAGTAGGTCATCCTACCGTTAATTAGCGCGTATCGGCTTATCGTTGCGTCGTCAGCTTGGGGTATCCGCGCTTCTGACCGGAACGAGGATAATACGGTTTGTGCTGCTCTGGTGAATCAGTAAATCGCCGCTCTTGGTCGGGCGCATATGCCGAATGATTCCCGCATAAACCCCGCCGGAAGGGATCGCCCAACTCTGGAATTCTTCGGACTCGGGATCGAACCGCACCAGCATGTCAGGCCGGACACCGGATTCGTTGTACCACACGATACCGTCGATAACCGCGATGGCGTACGGATGCGAGTTAGGTCCGCTCGGCGAGTCCCATTCCTTGATGTCGCCCGTCTCGGGGCTGTAGCGGCCGATCTTGCCCTTGGATGAATTGACGAACCAAATGGTACCGTCCTCGGCGATATCGAGCCGGCGCACCGTCGTGCCCGGCGTCGGCAGCTTGATTTCCGTTAGCTCCATCGTCTCCTGATCGACCTTCACGAGGCAGTTGCTGCCATTGCACGCAAACCAAGGATTACCGTCGGCGTCGATCTTCACGCCGTAAGGCCGGGACCGCTGTGTTTTTGCAGTCACCAATTTTATGTCGCCGGTTGATGGGTCCAGGCGCCCGAACATGTTGCTCTGTTGAAGGGTGAACCAGAACACTCCAGCGCTGTCGAACACACCAGTGTGGGGATCCCGCGCGGCAGGGTCGGGCATCTTGAAGACTTCGATTACCTCACCTGTGTTCGGATCGACTTTGCCGATGGTCCCGTTGCCATTGCCCAAGTACCAGGGGAAACCGTCGGCATCGATCGACACCGAGTGTGGCCGCGCACCTTCGGGTAGCGGGAAATCCTCGGCCTCACCGGTTTTCGGATCCAATCGTCCGATCCGATTGCCGAACTGGCCCACCCACCAGATTTTGCCATCAGGGGCTTCGACAGGATCGCGTGCACGTTGGCCCAGGGTGGGCGCGACCCACTCCTGATATCTGATTGGCCGTGGGCCAGGGACTGCGGTAGAGGTGCGGCGGTCGTTGGGAGGAAAGTGCTGTGTTAGATACGTGAGAATACCGTCCTGTATCTCTTCGTTCGCGGAAAGGTCAATCATGCTGCCGATAAGTTCGGCCCATTCTTCCCGTGTGTAACCTGAACTTCGTGTGATCTGATTTTCCCGATGGCAACTCGTGCAGACCCCCTCGATTAACTCCTTGCCCGCGCCGACTGGCAATTGTTCGGCGGCCATGGTTTGGGAAACTCCCGAGTACATCAATGCCGCTGCAAAAAGTAGCAATCCATGTTTCATCTTTTCCGCCATTCCTGATTTGTCAATTTTTAAAGCTTACTTTGAAAGCGATCCGTTGTTTGCCGCATACGCCTCCACCTCTGCCATCACCCGCATCAGGTTGCCGCTCCAAATTTTTTCAATATCTTCTTCGGAATACCCGCGTTTAACCATCTCTACGGTCACACCAAGTGTTTCAGAAGCATCGTCCCACCCGGTGATGCCGCCGCCGCCGTTGAAGTCCGACGAGATACCGACGTGATCAACCCCGATCCGCTCCACCGCGTAGTCGATATGGTCCACAAGATTGGACACACGCGCCTTCGGCCATTTGGCATGAATCCCCTCCATCGCCGTCAGATATACGTCCATGTCCTCATCGTTCATGCGCCCAAAGCCGCCGGGCTCATTCAACCCCATCTCTTCGCGGAGAGAGCTGATCGCCTCTAGTTTTTCCGGCGGTGGCGGGGTCAGGTAGGTATCGAAGGCGACGATTTGAATCACGCCGCCGCTGCGCTTGATGCCGTCGAGCACCGCATCGCTAGCATTTCGCGCGTGGGTATAAACCCCGTTCACAGACGAGTGACTGGCGATCACCGGCGCTTTTGTCAGCGCCATGGCATCGAGCGCGGTCTTCTCTGCCGAATGGGAGACATCGACCATAATGCCAAGTTCGTTCAAGCGCTGAACAACTTGTTTTCCCAAGTCCGACAACCCGCCGTGCTCAGACTCCGGCTCGCCCTTGGCGGGCACCGCAGAATCGCCAAGCTCGTTGTGCCCGTTGTGAAGCAAACCGAAATACCGCGCGCCGTAATTGTAGAACACATCAAGCAGTTCAATATTTCGGCCCATCGGGTAACCGTTTTCCATGCCGATCACCACCGCCTTGCGGCCGCTGGCATTGATGCGGCGGACATCATCGGCGGTGAGCGCGAGACCAACCTTATCGGGGTAGGTTTCCGCCGTGAGCTTGTGAATGGCTGAGAATTTAACGAAGGCATCAGAAAGAGCCTTTGCGTGTCCCGATGTCGTGCGCGGGCCTTGCCCCACATAGGTGATCAGGAAGATGGTATCGAGCCCGCCTTCGATCATGGTCGGAATGTGCACCTGCTGACCGCGCCGGCCGGGCCGCATCATATCGTAAGCCTCGGTGCCGAAGTCGAAAGGGATATCGACGTGCGTATCGATAGTGATGACCCGCTCGTGGATGGCCCGCGCCCGTTCTAAAAGCTCGGCTTCGGTCTCGGCGTTTGCGCCGGCGATGGTCGTCAGGGCAAAGCCAATCAACAGCACGAATGAGAGGCGCGTCATGATGTTTCCTTCCTTACATTCCAAAGGCGGTCAGAATTTTATCAACCGCTAAGGTTGGCGTCAGAGTCCCGTCTCCAACAGCGGCCTCGAGCTCGGGGATTAACGCTTTGACTTTAGAGCTGGCCTTCAATTTCGTCATGAGTTGATCATCGACCATAGACCACATCCAACGCACCTGTTGCGTGCGGCGTTTGGCATCCCACTTTCCGTTCTCGTCCATAATCCTGTGGAAGTGATTGATTTTCTCCCACAATGCATCGAGGCCCGCGTTTTTTTGCGCGCTTATACTGATCACCGGCGGAATCCAATCGGGGTTGTTTGGTGTGATGATGCGCAAAGCGTGTTGGTAGTCCGCTGCGGTTACCGCTGCCCGGTTTTTGTTGTCGCCGTCGGCTTTGGTGATGGCGATCATGTCAGCGATTTCCAAAACCCCTTTCTTGATGCCTTGCAGTTCATCACCGCCGCCGGCAATCATGAGGACAAGAAAGAAGTCCACCATCTCGGAGACGGTGATTTCGCTTTGGCCGACACCAACAGTTTCCACCAAAATGACGTCAAACCCCGCCGCCTCGCAGACCAGAATGGCTTCGCGGGTTGCGCGGGCTACGCCGCCCAGCGTGCCGCCGGTCGGCGAGGGGCGAATAAAAGCGTTCGGATCGACGGCTAGGCGCGCCATGCGGGTTTTGTCGCCGAGAATACTTCCGCCGGTACGCGAGGATGTGGGGTCGACCGCAAGGACGGCAACCTTATGTCCTGCCTCTGTCAGCATGGTGCCGAACGCATCAATGAAGGTACTTTTGCCAGCACCAGGTAAGCCGCTCACCCCAATACGCAGACTGTTGCCAGTCTTGGGCAGCAAGCCCACAAGCATCTCTTGCGCGATTTTCTGATGGTCGGGGTTGCGCGATTCTATGAGAGTAATGGCGCGGGCGAGTTTTGCGCGATCTCCCGACAGAACGCCATTCACATGAGCCTCGGCCGTTAGCGGTAGACCGTTCTTAGATTTGGAAGATGATTCGGGTTCAGGCAAGCGAATGTCCTAATTTGTCCCCAGGGGCTAATCTTTGTGGCCCAACTCTTTAGTCAAGGTCTCGAGTAATCCTACGGCGGCTTCGCTGATGACAGTTCCGGGTGGGAAAATTGCCGCAGCGCCCGCTTTATACAAAGCATCGAAGTCTTGCGGCGGAATAACACCGCCGACAACAATCATGATGTCTTCCCGGCCTAGTTTTTTGAGTTCCGCTTTGAGCTCCGGGACAAGCGTGAGATGCCCGGCGGCAAGCGATGATGCGCCAATAATATGGACATCGTTTTCCACCGCTTGCTTTGCGGCTTCGGCCGGGGTTTGAAACAAGGGTCCAATATCGACGTCAAATCCCAAATCGGCGAACGCGGATGCGATTACTTTCTGTCCGCGGTCGTGACCGTCTTGGCCCATTTTGGCGACAAGAATGCGCGGCCGGCGGCCTTCTTTCTCGGCGAATGCGTCCGCCATCTTCGAAACCTTTTCCACCGCGTCCGATCCTGTTCCTACTTCCTTGCGATATACACCGGCGATGGATTTAATTTCAGCCACGTGACGACCGTAAACTTTCTCCAGCGCATTTGTCATTTCCCCGACGGTTGCTTTCGCACGCGCCGCGTTAACGGAAAGTTCCAGTAAATTCCCTTCGCCGCTTTCTGCCGCCTTGGTCAAAGCCGCTAACGCTTGCGTACAGGCGGCTTCATCCCGTTCGGCTTTCAGGCGTTTAAGCTTTTCCAGCTGCGCCGTTTTCACCGCGCTATTATCTACCTTCAGAACCTCAATGTCCTCTTTCTCATCAAGCTTATATTTATTCACGCCGACAACGGTTTGGCGCCCAGAGTCGATCCGAGCTTGCGTGCGCGCTGCGGCTTCTTCAATTCGTAACTTGGGGATTCCCGCTTCAATTGCTTTCGCCATCCCGCCGAGGCCCTCAATTTCCTGGATGTGTCCCCATGCTTTTTTGGCAAGCTCATAGGTGAGGCGTTCCACATAATAACTGCCGCCCCAGGGATCGACACTGCGGGTGGTGCCGGTTTCCTGCTGAATGAACAACTGCGTATTGCGGGCAATGCGCGCAGAGAAATCAGTCGGTAAGGCGAGAGCCTCATCGAGTGCATTGGTATGCAGAGATTGCGTGTGACCTTGCGTCGCCGCCATGGCTTCGACGCATGTTCTGATGACGTTGGAATAGACATCTTGCGCCGTCAGGCTCCAGCCGGACGTCTGGCAGTGGGTACGCAGAGACAGTGATTTATTGTTCTTCGGATTGAATTGCTTAATGAGCTTTGCCCAAAGCAACCGGCCCGCGCGTAGTTTGGCGACTTCCATAAAGAAGTTCATACCGATCGCCCAAAAGAAACTCAGGCGCGGTGCAAATGCATCGATATCAAGTCCGGCGTTCATGCCCGCTCGGGCGTACTCCACCCCGTCGGCAAGGGTGTATGCGAGTTCAAGATCGGCGGTCGCACCAGCCTCTTGCATGTGATAGCCCGAGATTGAAATCGAATTGAACTTCGGCATCTTTGTTGAAGTAAAACCAAAGATGTCGGAAATAATTCGCATGCTTGGCGCAGGCGGGAAGATATATGTGTTTCGCACCATGAACTCTTTCAGAATATCGTTCTGAATCGTTCCGGAGAGTTTTTCAGGCGGAACGCCTTGTTCTTCCGCCGCGACAATATAAAGCGCCATGACCGGAAGGACCGCACCGTTCATGGTCATGGAGACGCTCATACGGTCGAGCGGGATGCCATCGAACAGGGTTCGCATATCGAATATGGAATCAACGGCAACGCCCGCCATTCCGACATCACCGGCCACGCGCGGATGATCGCTGTCGTATCCTCGGTGAGTCGCAAGATCGAAGGCGATCGACAGGCCTTTCTGCCCGGCCGCTAAGTTGCGGCGGTAAAACGCATTGGAATCTTCAGCGGTCGAAAAACCCGCATACTGGCGAATGGTCCAGGGTTGCGTGACGTACATGGCGGGGTAGGGACCACGCAGATAGGGCGGGAGCCCGGGCCGCGTATCCAGAAAATCCAAGTCTGAAATATCTTCGTGCGTGAACAGCGGCTTTATGGAAATCCCTTCAGGTGTTTGCCACGATAACTTATCTAGCGCTTGTCCAGCTTCAGCTTCCGCTTTCTTTTGCCATGCGCCTTTATCGAACTGGCTGCCGCCCGACGTTTGCGAGAGATCAACGGTGGCAAAATTCGGTATATTTGCATTTATCTTATTCATGAAGATGGTGCCCGATTATCCCGCGTTCAAAAGCTCATGCGCTTTGCTTAAAATATCGAACGCATTGCATCCGATAAAAATAAAGTCATTTACTCCGGCGTCTTTTAAGACTGGTTCTAACTCTCCCGGCCGTCCAGCTAAGTAAATCGCCGCGGCGCCCGCGCTTTTCAGAGCATTGGAGAGTTCCGCGGCATGACCTGTGTACACTTCGTCGCTGCTGCATATTGCGGTGAAACTAGCGCCGCTATCTTTAAACTCTTTTTGAATTGCACTTATATCGGTTCCGCCGGCTCCAGCTACCGCTTCGAACCCGCCCGCTTCGAAGAAATTTTTCGCAAAAGACGCGCGCGCAGTAAACTCTGACACCCGGCCAATATTCGCGAGAAAAACTTTTGGACGCTCACCGAATTTTTCCAAGAACGCGTCACCAAGATCTCGCAAATTCTCGAAATCTTCGGCGAGGCGAATGGCGGGGAGTGGTGTAATCGACGTGTTGTCCTTTGCCCGTAAAGCCTCACCCATTGTGTTCATGGATGCGCCAGAGCTCACGGCGTCCACTAGCGCCTTGGTTAGGGTACCGTTCGACGGTTCAGGGAGTTCCAGCGCGGCTCCGCTTGTATCGGGGGCAAGAGTCGCGGGGCGTTGCGCCGGCTTTACCGGCTTTTCGTGAATATTGGGAAACTCGCTGACTCCCGTGATCGGATCCTTACGTTTACGGAAATTTCTGGACCTTTCCGCATGCACGGTTGCAATTTCCGATGCGACGTATCCCGACGAGAGCGCTTCGGCCATTCCGCCCCGGGATTCGATTTTCTGGAAAAATGCCCAGGCTTTATCTGCCAATTCTTCGGTAAGGTGCTCAAACATCCACGCGCCGCCGGTCGGGTCGATGACGCGGCTGAGGCCGGACTCTTCTTGAAGAACGATTTGAGTGTTGCGCGCAATTCGGCGGGCAAGGTCGCTGGGCAGTCCAATCGCGGAATCAAAAGGTAGTACCGAAATAGCGTCCGCACCTGCAATGCCGGCTGCAAAGCACGCTACGGTCGTCCGTAAGATATTTACCCAAGGATCCCGGCGACTCATCATTCTGGGTGCGCTACAGGCGTAAACCGGCACCGACCGAAATTCGATATCCGCTCCGCAGACTTCGGTCACACGCGTCCACAAGCGGCGCAGTGTTCTTATTTTAGCGGTGGTGAGAAAGAAGTCGGCGTCAGCAGCGACGGTAAATGCAATCTGGCTACACGCTGTGTTTACATCTAAGCCGGATTTGATTGCCGCCCGCAGGTATTCGATTGCGGTTCCAATGGCGCACGCAAGTTCTTGCGAGTCCGATGCGCCGGCGGAATGATAGACCACCGACCGTACATTGAATGTGCGTGCATTTGGATAGGTTTGCGATACATGATGTGCGGTATCGGCCATACGCGCGAGACCAGTTTGGAGATTTGCGGTCAGTGTGCCTCGCGCGGCCAAGCTCGAAAAACCGTCAATTCCAAAGTTCCCAAAAAATTTTTCCGGGCCAATGTCTTTTTTTGCCAACGCTTGCATAAACAATGCCGCGACCGGCAGATGAAGTGATGTGGGTTCGAGAACAACCGGCGCGAGATCTAGGTAAACGCCCTTCAAGACCGTTTCCATATCAGCAAGCGAGTTTATTGCTATGCCGTTTACGCCGCTTGGATCGATTTTAAGAACGATAGACGTTACACCCCGCTCTAAATCTTCCAATATTTGAGCGTTCGCTTTTGTGGGGTCGGGATGGGTATGAACCTGGCGAATATCCCAGCCCGCGGATGTATTCCCAAGGGCTTTGGCGCCGCGTGTGAAGGGTGCTGCACCGGGGAGCCCCGTAGGGTCTTCGGCTGCATTCCAGTCTTCACGGGTGTAAAGCGGCTGTATCGCAATGCCGTCGTACGTGCGGGAAACCAATTTCTTATCAAATGGCGCCCCGCCTAGCACCTTGTCTACGAGCTGTAACCATTGGTCATGGCTAGTAGGTTCAAAGTCGCCGGCAAGAGAGAAATCACTTTCCTGGAGTTTTGTGTCTTTGTTCAAAGGCACGCTGTCTTTCTGGTTTGATGTTTGTTTGATCCAATGTTTTGTGACAATGCTTGCTCCCTTTTGGAGCCGCGTAGCACTTTACATGCCCTTTTTCTTAGAGACTCGAGCTGGCGCCGTCAAACCTGGCGCATCTATATCTATGGTCCTGAATTTTGCAGCGTTTTCTATGGTTTTTATCAGCTGGAAATCTGGGCGCTCTAAGCGTTAGTAATGAGCGATGCCTAGCTTTGATCGCCCCGCCGATTCAACGATTCCCCCGTCACCGTGGGTGGAGCGGTGGTCCGGCCTCTTAAAAAAGGGAAGTGTTGTTCTTGATGTGGCTGCGGGCCACGGGCGGCATACGCGTGCCCTGCGGTCCAAAGGGTATTCTGTAGTCTCGGTGGATATTGATGTTTCGGGCTTGTCGGACCTTGAAGGCGATTCGCATGTCGAGATTGTGTCCGCCGATCTTGAAACCGAACCGTGGCCGTTTGCGAGCCGGACATTTGGTGGAATCGTTGTGACAAATTACCTCCACCGTCCCCATTTTCCCCTGCTCGAGTCTGCACTGGCAAACGAAGGGGTTTTGATTTTCGAAACCTTTGGTCAGGGCAATGAACGACTTGGCCGACCGCGGAATCCCGACTTTCTTCTTGGACCCGGCGAACTCCTACGCGCCTTCCAAAAGAAATTGCACGTCGTCGCATATGAACATGGCGAGGAAAGAGACCCTCGGCCAGCGATACGACAAAGATTGTGTGCTGTTAAAGGTGCTGGTCCTTTTAGACTATGAAATGCTTTCGCCGATGTATCGCGAAACTTTAATCGTCTTCCGCCCCTTCACGCCGCGCCATAATTTCATCGAAACGAGGCATCGTCGAGTAGCCCGGGGCATTCACCCCCTTGCCTTGTAACGCCACCCAAATCGTTTTCATCATAATTTTAAAGTCCAGCGCGAGGTTCATGTTTTCAACGTACCAAACATCAAGCTCGAATTTCTCCTCCCAGGTCAAAGCATTTCGGCCATTGATCTGTGTCCATCCGGTAAGACCGGGGAGGACATCATGACGGCGCTTTTGCTCGGTTGAATAGTAAGGCAAGTATTCTGGAAGAAGGGGGCGCGGTCCCACCAAGCTCATGTCACCGCGTAACACGTTAAACAATTCTGGAAGTTCATCCAAAGACGTACGGCGTAAAAACTTGCCGAGAGGAGTCAATCTTTCGTTGTCAGGCAACGCAGCTCCCGCCGAGTTGACCTCTGTTGTCATAGTGCGGAATTTATAGAGCTTGAAAATTTTACCTTTCAAGCCTGGCCGATCTTGAGAAAAAATAATCGGTGAGCCCGTTTTAATCTGAATGATGATGCTGAGAGTTATGATTACGGGTAGGAGTATAATGAGAAGTGTCAACGAAACGGTAAAATCGATAGCTCGTTTCACGGACAACATGCGCCGTCGTTGAATTGATTCTCGTGGAGCTTCGCTCACAGACGATTCGATCGCGGTTCTGACGGTAGTGGCAATGCGGTGCGCACTTAGTCGTCCCGATGCGAGAGCGGCGGCCTGGTCCCGCGCTCGCCTCAAACCATCAGCATCACTGACAAACTCTGCTATTTCTTGTGCGGCTGACTTGGTGTCCCCCTGTGCTAGGGCGAGTCCTGCGCCGCGGCCGACCACTAAATCACGATAGGGGTTGTTTCCGGGAAAGATGACGGGGCGTTCTGCCGCGAGAGCATCAAGGACGTGTCCACAGGGATGCCAAGACGTGTCTTTTTGAACGCGACCAATGACGGCCGTTGCCTGGGCTAGCACATTTGCGAGATCAGCGCGGAGCACCGGATCAAGAATTCGAACACAGGTATTTAAAGCTCCGGACCTTTTTGCGTAGGCCTCTAGGGATTTTCGGCCTGGTCCATCTCCCAGCACTACAAACGTGATCCCGGGCAGCGAGGATTGGAGTTCAATGGTAATATCTACAAGTGTTTCAAGTTCGGTATCTGAGTCCAAACGTCCCGCGTATACCATGATGGGTCCGCGCGAATCGATTTTGCCGTTTTGATCTGTTCCCCCGGTCGACGCGGCTGAAGATGGAGAAAGCTGATCATCACATCCAGCGGGCGCTTCGACAATTTTCGCTTTTTCGATTCCGCGATTAATCAAGTTTTCCTTTAAATTAATGTTCTGAACAATGACGCGCCGTGCGTACGACAACGCGCGCCGATAGAGATAGCCTTTAAGGGCAATAGAAATGTGCTGCCATATGGTCGACGCATGCGTGTTTTGTGGCGGACCTTTTCTTGCGTCTATAAGGAGCGGCGCGCCGCGCAGTTTACAGAAGAGCAATACGACGAGCAGAGTTGAGGTCGACTCATCGGTTGACACCACAGCATCAACATCAGTTGTACGCCATAGGCGCCGTAGGAGACCGCGCGCGAATGATCGGTTAGCAAGCGCTGGTACCGGATAACCAAATGGGGTCCGGCCCGTATTTCCTGCTTTGAGAATGTATATTTTGCCCGAGGTCTCGGTGTCGGGCGCGCGAGTGAAAAGAGTGATACGAAAATTCGCGCGCGCTATGTCTTCGCATAGCGTCCATGTTCTCGTTGGGCCAGGCTGTTTGCCGAGGTTAAGAGAGGGATCTAAAACCAACACATGAAGGGGTTGGTCAGTGTCTGATTTTGTAGTGGTCATGCGCTCTTATACAATCCGATGAGCGAGGGAACCATAGGTCTCGTTCAACCGCTGCAGCGCGAGCGCTGTTCACCTCATTTTGAGATCAAAATAGTTTTATTGGTTTAGTATTGTGATGTGACGCCTAGAATATCTCAACTCGCAGCTAACGCGTAGCCTCCGAAATAATCTCGCGGACAGTGGCTGCGATAAACTGTATGTTGTCCTTTGATAAGGTTGGGTGCACCGGCAACATGATTGAGCGGTCCGCAATGTATTGGGCATTTGGGTGCGGCGGCTGAGATCCCAAGGCGGCTTTAAAAGCTGGCTCTTTGGTTATATCCGGGCATGCTCCGGTGCCGGCTAGAATTTTCTTGGTATTGAGGACTTCACATATTCGGTCTCGAGACCACTTTGTCTTTAAGGCAGCCGGGTCGATAAAACCATAAAATTTGTAGTAGGCATGATCAACATTTGAGGGTGGTGTTGGAATTGTCACAGCGCCGCATGAAGACAGAGCGTCAGTTAAGATTGCCGCGTTCGCCCGCCGCGCGCGCGACCATGCCGGTAATTTTTGAAGCTGCAACCGACCAATGGCGGATTGCATTTCGGTAAGCCGCCAGTTTGTTCCAAAGGACGTGATCAGCCACTTGAACGTCGGTGTGTTGTCAGCCGCTCGAGTAAGCTCGAAATCCTTGCCGTGATCGCGGCGCGACCACATTTTCTTATAAATCTTTTGGTCGTTGGTAACGACCATTCCACCTTCGCCCCCCGTAGAAATGATTTTATCTTGGCAAAAGGAGAAACAGCCAACATGGCCGAAACCTCCAACGGGCTTGCCATCAATCATCGCGCCGTGGGCCTGGGCGCAATCTTCGATGATGGCTAGGTCATAATTCTTGGCCAAATCCATAAGGGCTGGCATATCCACAGGCCATCCGGCCAAGTGCACCGGAATGATAGCTCGCGTTCGGGGTGTCACCGCGTCAGCCGCAGCGTCCAACGATAAATTCTGAGAGGCCGGGTCGATATCGACAACCACAGGGGTCGCTCCACGCAAGATAACGGCAGCCGCAGTTGCAATGAATGTTCGCGCAGGAACGATAACCTCGTCGCCAGGTTCAATTCCCAAGCCATAAAGAGCGAGTTCGAGTGCCGCAGTTCCATTAGCCACGGCTAGTCCGTGAGAGACACCGCAGTATGCGGCGTATTCAGACTCAAACTTTCGACCTTGGTCGCCGGTCCAATAGTTTACGTGGCCCGCGCGAAGCACATTGGTCGCCGCCTCTATCTCCTCTGGGGCGTAAGACGGCCAGGGTGGCAATTCGTTGTGCGCTACTTGGCTGCCCTTGGAATTTTCGCTGGCTGGACGGCTCACTTAATCTCACATTGTGACAGGCAGGTTACTTTATTAAGTGTACAAGTTCTGTATCAGTTTTCGCCATTCACGAAAACCTAGCTTGCAAGATTGGGTTTCGGTCACCCATGCTTCCCATTCTAATCGCGCGCCCAACAGTGACATGGCCGCATGTACTTCAGTCGAAAACGAAGTCAGAGAACAAAGAGAATTTATAGCGCGGGCCGCCGCTCAAAAAGATAAATATTGGACCCTCTATAGGTCGTGCTTGCGACATGATTGAAGAGCGCGGTAATTCTAATCAATTGATCGCTTTGGTCGATCGCCTGATCTTCTTGAAAAAGAATAAGATCGTATTCACGATTGATCCATCGCCGCATTGTTGCATCCGTCCACAACGATTCTTCATCAATTGCCGCCTGAACGGCGTCTTGCGCAGCGGGAGACAGGCCGGATTTGAGCTGCTTGTAACTTGAGGCGAGATCAATGCTTTGGACAGGCATCGTGTGTCCGGCGAGAAACGCTGCATAGGGAAGGGTCGGAAGTGATGTTTGTCCCAGTCCTTGAACGACCAAAACAGGTTCATCGGCAGATGTGTGTGAGGCGATCCACTGAGTTAGCGTTTCAATGCGGTCTGACTCAAACGATGCGCGGTCTAGTGAGACGCGCGAAAGCGGGAAGAGTCTGTATTCGTCTTTAAAAGCGAGTCCAGGAGCAAACGTATTGCCAACGGATACAATAATCGCACAAGTAATCGCTAAGGTGGCTTGAGGAACACCGTTTTGCCGAGCCCAGTGCGCCATCATTCCCAGCGTAAGGGCCACGGCCAACGCTCCCACAGCAGCAAATTGGGGCACGTATGAATGGACGCATGCACCGCATTGTCCAAAAGACCCTATGAAATGAGTGGCTGCGAGCCAGAAAAAATAGATTGGCACGATCCAAAGAACACGAAGACCTTTATGTCCAAATCTAAATAGCAGTAACGCAAAAAGAAGTGTTCCGGCGTACGGCAGCAGGAGTCCATCGATAAGGGCCGTGAGATCGAAATCATTGAAAGCGAAATCCATTGATGGCGGATTCACCGTTCCATTGTTGATCAGTGTAAAATTGGGCGTCGACCACCCAAAGCTCTCAAGTGCCGGTGCGAGCCCCGGTAGATGGAGAGCATATTGAAGAAGTCTTTCAGAAAACGTCAGGACCAGCGCCGCGGATGAGCCTAGCATGGTGACGACCAAGGCGCCGCCATGCAGCCAGCGCTTTTTACCGATCGCAAGTACGTAAAGCGGAACAATAACTGCTACTGCAAGGATCATGTTCTGACCGTAGAAGAATAACGCAGCACATAGTGCGCCCATGGCAACCGTCGCCCACAATCTTGGGCGGCCGAGCGCCGTAACAATCAACCAGATCGCTATCAAATGCAGTGTTGAAATCGTCGCAGCGGGGGTGGCTGTCGCGAAGTAATAGGTTGTGGCCGGTGTTGCTACGAATACAAGAACAGCTGCGGCGGAGACGGTTGTATTTGCAGTCAGTCGCCGGCAAATAGAGAAAAGAAGGAAAGCGCTCACGGCGCCGAGCGCAATTGACAGTGCGCGTCCCGCGATAAGGTTGGCCCCAACCAATTCCTGCCAGAATCCGAGTTGGTAGAAATAAAGAGGCATGGATCCAGTAACGTCAGCGTTCGTGTAAGGGCGAACGGTGTCCGTCACGTACCAATATGACTTTATTAGATACGTGATTTCATCGGACCAAGCGTAACCATACTGAAGGGCGTAATACGTAGAACCGCCGTAAACCGCAGCAGCAAGCAGCCAAAGGAGCACCGCTGGAAACGTCCGTCGAAAATGCGCGTTCTTGTCCTCGACCTTGGCCATTATCCCCCCAAGCTATCTTCCCTATTCACATGTACGCTTTGCGTTATTAGAACAACGCGAGTACTGATATTGGGTCGTGTTGCATCTATGCCCTATTATACTGAGGCGAGCGCATTCTACCCGGTTCGATGTGTTAGCCAAAGACCCACATCGCGTGATCTCCTATATTACCACGCCTACTTTTTGGCACCAAAACTAGCGCGGTTAAGTGCATGCCCGTCCCTAAAAATCATGAACAAAGAACGAGCTCTGTGTCATCGCGAGTAGGTCTTGGCGTCTTCGCGGTTACCGTAGGTGTATACGCTTTTTACGCTTGGTTTCTGATCAGTAATTTACCGTCCATCCCTATCGAAGGCCCATCTATAGGCGAGCATGGGGGAGTAGCATTTTCTACCTTTCGGCGATTTTTAACCTTTACCTTTGATGTCGATCTTTTTCCAACACGATACTTTTCGTTGGGTTGTGGGCTGGCCGCGATTGCGCTGACGTTTCGCGTGGGCGTGGTCCTAAGCAAGGACTATGTGGCTGGCGCATTTCTCGCATTTGGGTACATTTTGTTCCCGCCGCTCGTCGCTTTGTTCTCGCTCGCGACGTCGCATGCCTTTATCTCCCTCCTTGGCGTTTTGGCAATCGCCGTGATGGTTGAACCGCGCTCACCGCTCGGATTTCACTCTCGCGTAGCAACTGCAGGCGCATCGTTATGTATGGCGGTAATTCTTACTGTTAGCGCTCTTCCGTTCACCGACATTGTGAGTGCTGGTAACAATAGCGTTTTTGAGGCTGCGTTTTTTCCCTTTGCCATGCTCTGGGTTGGCATAAGCTTAAGCATATTTGCGCTCAGGAATCGAAATGTACGAAACCATTTGGGACCACTCGGGATAAAGCTCGTGAGTGCCGCACCGGTGTTTGGTGTTGTTTTTTGCATCGTTGAATTTTTTGCTGGAGGTCGTTCAAACCAAGAACTCATGAGCGGAGTTGCAAACGTATTCGGGCTTCTGTTGGTGGGCGTGCTGCCGCTCATTCTCTGGGTTCGCTTCGAGATGCCCAAGGTTCGGTCGGTCGTTGCGTGGATTGCATTTCCCGTGATCATGTATTGTGGATTTTGGATGGTGCTGGGACCGATTCAGCGCGAGTCGTTCCCCTATAGCGTCCTACATGTACCGTCAGGCGAAATTTCAGATTCCGCCTCCGAACCTGTGCCGTAAGGTCACCTCATAAATCATTGAAATTAAACGCCTTATTAATCCCCGGCCGGTATAAACTTTTGTGCCAGGGTATCGGCGGCTGAGCAGTAGACAGGATTTTCCGAAATGACCATAATATTCCCCGAACACACGGATACGACCATCCGACGTTGGTCGCACGGTTTCGGCGGAAAAACGCGCAACGAGCCATTCGTTGCGCGCGTTTGTGTGTACTAAGCCAGAATTGCCATGCCGATCCATTTAACATTCAAATATTTCCTGCGTACCGCAGCGCTTTTCTCGGCGATCTTTATCGTCATAGCGTTGACCACCCCAACGTGGGCCATCACCGAAGATGTTTTGCGGCGTATTCAGGACACTGGATCAGCCAACGTCATCGTAAGGATTAAATCCGATGACGATCGCGTTGCGTGGAAAGCAAACCATCCGGCGTGGCGCCAAAAACTTGCTGTCGCATCGGCATTGGAAGACGTGGAGCCCTCTCTTGCCGCCGCGCAACTCAAAAACGTGCGCACGTTTCGCACACTCCCTTTTTTGTCGGCCTCCATTACTCAAGACCAGTTTATGGCACTGATCGCCGATGACTCGGTTCAGTCAGTTCATCTCGTCCAACTGGAACGCCGTGTGCCAGGATCACCAGCAAGCGTTCAGGGTACGGCTTTCGAAAACGTACTTGGCGCGAACGCACTCTTGTCGATTGATGTTGCTGACGCGTGGGCCGATGGTCATGAAGGTACAGGTTATGCGGTCGCCGTTATTGATGGCGGATTTAACACCACCCACCCCGCGTTGGTGGGCCGTGTAATCGGCGCCGCGTGTTTTGGTAGCCATTTTGAAGGGTCGACGGAAAATCAATGTCCGTCTGGGCAGACACCTGAAATTAGTGCGAACGCCGCTTCAAATTGCCCGCTTGGGTCTGACCGATGCGACCATGGAACACATGTAGCGTCTTTGGCAGTCGGAAACGATGGTGTGAATTTCGGTGTCGCGCGTGGGGCTCAGCTTGTTCCGATTGACGTATTCTCACTCGTCACAGATGAAGAGTTTTGCGGCAGCTCTGAGCCGTGTGAGGCCACCGATTCGCTCGCAGTGCTGAATGCCTTGGATTATGTTAACGAGAACGCGGAAGCTCTCAATATCGCTGCTGTAAATATCAGCGTCGGCGGGTCGACCCGCGATGGCTTTTGCGACGATGATCCTCGAAAGCCGGTTATTGACATGCTCCGCCAGAAAGGAATCGCGGTCGCGATTTCCGCCGGGAACGAGGGTGTTACGGGTCAAATTACAGCGCCCGCATGCATATCGTCTGCTTTGGCCGTGGGTGCGACAAACGACGGAACATCGGTTGCGAGCTTCTCCAACTTTGCAAATACGCTGGATTTCGTTGCGCCGGGAATTTCAGTGCGCGGAGCTTCGGCAAATGGAAGTGGGTTTGGATTTAGGGACGGCACGTCTATGGCCGCGCCTCAGGTCGCCGGCGCATGGGCGGTTTTGCGCTCTGCATTTCCCAATGGCGATTTTGATGAAATGGAGAGCGCGCTTAAAACGACCGGAGTGGCCGTGACTCGGACCGGATCGGGAATCACAGTGCCGAAAATTCGCGTTGCGCGCGCAATCGATTTTCTAAATGGGCGAGACCGCCGGTCCATAAACAACGTTGTGAGCTCCAATACATCCACACTTGGCGAGTCATTTCTGCGATTTTTTAACAGCTCGGACGAGCCCGGTTCAGTTACGGTGACGTTGCGCGACGGCCGATCTGGCGCAACAGTCGCAACATGGGTCAGCCCGGAAATCCCTGCTCGTGCCTCGCGGCAATTTTCCGCTCAAAAATTGGAATCCGCATCGTCTCTCTCAGCCAATAACGCCTTGAGTGTTGATGAGCGCGTTTACCTCAACCTTGAAGTCGAAAGCTCGTTTCCCGGATTTCTACAGCATGTCGTTTGGTCGCGTAATTCAGGAGTTTTCGCAAACTTAAGCAGTTGCGACTCAGGTTTCTCTCAGGATGGAACCCTCGTCCCCAACGTTCATGCGTCGACAATAGGCGGTTATGTTTCGCAATTGCGGATCGTGAATTCGGGAACCACCACAGACCAGGCGACCCTTATTTTTTATAACTCCATCACGGGTGAAGACGTTGGCCAATGGACAAGTTCGGCCATATCGAGTGGGGCATCGCTGGAAATTTCGGGGCCAGATCTTGAGTCGCTAGTGCCTAGCCTGGGCACGGCCGTGTCTGATGGGATGTTGCAGTACAACGTGCGTCTCGAAAACCTTACCGGTTATATGCAACATGTGATGCGAAATGTTGCTATTGGCGCTCTAATCGACATGAGTCCTAAATGCGACTTGGGCGTCGCTCAGAATTAATGGATAGCTCTGATTGCATCCAAGAGAGAGCGGGTCGAGATAATCCAGAAGCGTTCAACGATGTCGAAATCGTCGGCGTTGCGATCCATGCCTGAACGCCAAAGCCGCGAGCTTTAAAAATTCGTACAGGGCAAAACCAAGACTCATCCCCATAAATACGTAAATTAGACTTGCTGAATCCAGTGGGATAGCGGGGACAAAATCAGTCCACGTTCCAGCAATGATTGTGGGGTCAGCGTGTCTTGCGAAAACGAAAGGCCGAGTAAAAATATTGGCGTCTAAAATCATAGAATAGGCATTTTGTAGGTCGGAAACTCGAAAAGCAGCGTCCGCTTCCAACTCCATGCGAATGGACTCATCCATGGCCATATACCGGGATCCGGTTTGCACGTTCTCTAGATGAGCTCGGGCTTCATCGATGTGTCCTCCCAGTCTTTGCAGGTACTGAAAGAAAAAAGCCTGCCCCTGGGAAGCAATCATACCTAGCGAGGCAATAACGATTGCTCCTGCAAACATATCCAACTTTCGCCAAATCCAACTCAACGGTGGCTCCATAACACTGGAAGTTAAATCGCTAACCTTTGCCTAAACGACCACAATTCGTTAGGTGTTGACTATAGGGCACGGCACCGAGGCGACAAGCATTGGCGCTGGCATCATGCGATTTTCAATACACTTGAGTTTGGGCGAGTTTACATTATGCGGGTTGACCTTTTCGATTTTGATTTGCCCGCAGAATGTATTGCGGACAGACCGTGTTCGCCGCGAGACCGCGCACGCCTCCTTCAAGTTTCCTCCGAAAAAATAACTGACCTCACGGTTTTGGATCTTCCCCAGCTTTTCCGCCCTGGCGATCTCATGGTTTTCAATGATACGCGCGTGATTCCCGCTCGCCTCCTTGGGCGTCGCGGTGATGTTGCCATCGAATTCCTTCTTCATAAGAGACTAACGCCCGAAACCTGGGAAGGGTTCGCTCGGCCGGCAAAGCGCCTGAAATCTGGCCAGTGCATTGACTTTGAGGATGAACTATCCGCTGAAGTTCTCTCGCGCGACGGGCCGATCGTCACTGTTCGCTTTGACCGTGGGGATTCAGCGCTTTTCGCAGCGCTACAGGCCGTCGGCCATATTCCTTTGCCTCCATATATCCACAGACCTGACGACGCGCGAGACCGGTTGGACTACCAGACCGTTTATGCGGCTCGTGACGGCGCTGTCGCGGCGCCCACAGCAGGTCTTCATTTTACACCGCACTTGCTCGCGGCGCTCGATGAGATCGGAGTAAAGCGGATCAACATTACCTTGCATGTGGGCGCGGGAACGTTCCTTCCGGTATCGGCAGACGATACGACTGAGCACAAGATGCACGCTGAGTGGGGAGAAATAGATCGACTGTCCGCTGCCGCGATCAACACAGCTCGCGAAGATGGAGGGCGTATAGTCGCGGTCGGAACGACGTCCTTAAGGTTGTTGGAAACAGCGGCGGGCGAAGACGGAATCGTACATCCTTTCTCGGGTGATACATCGTTATTCATTACGCCCGGGTACAAGTTTAAGGCGGTCGATCTATTGATGACGAATTTCCACCTGCCGCGATCCACACTTTTTATGCTGGTTTGCGCGTTCGCAGGAACGGATACTATGAAACAAGCCTATAAACATGCGGTATCAAATGGTTACCGATTTTACTCCTATGGCGATGCGTGTCTTTTGCATCGATCCTCTGAACAATGATCCCATCGGATTTCGAATTTGACCTTCTCGCAACTGATGGTACCGCACGCCGCGGTCAAGTTAAGACCGCTCATGGCACGATTGACACGCCTGCGTTTATGCCTGTGGGAACTGCAGCAACGGTAAAGGGTATGTTTCCCGAAACCGTTGCCGGGACCGGCGCTCAGATCATTCTCGCAAATACGTATCATCTCATGCTTCGACCGGGTGCGGATCGTATTGCCGAGTTTGGTGGGGTTCGGAAATTTATGAATTGGCCTGGTCACTCCTTACGGACTCGGGCGGCTTCCAGGTGATGTCCCTCGCCAAGCTGAGGCAGATCGACGAGCAGGGCGTAACTTTCCAATCTCATATAGATGGCAGCCGTCATCAACTCACCCCCGAGGGGTGCCGTTAAAATTCAACATCAACTCGGCTCAACGATTACAATGGCCTTCGATGAATGCACATCTTATCCCGCGACCAAAGACGCTGTGGAGAAGAGTATGAATTTGTCGATGCGTTGGGCCGTGCGCTCGAAAGACGCTTACATTGCGCGGCCGGGATACGGAATATTCGGTATTGTTCAGGGCGGTGTCCACGCCGATTTACGTGCAGAATCCGTCAGCAAATTATTGGACATCGGCTTTGATGGGTACGCGATTGGTGGCCTAGCAGTTGGCGAAGGACAAGATTTGATGCTTTCCACGTTAGAGGTAACGGTTCCGGAATTGCCGCCTGAACGCCCGCGTTATCTCATGGGTGTTGGTAAGCCGATTGACATCGTAGAAGCCGTGCTGCGTGGCGTAGACATGTTTGATTGCGTTCTTCCGACGCGCTCGGGGCGCACCGCTCAGGCCTTTACGAGCGAAGGGCCTTTAAACTTACGCAATGCGCGGCACGCAAACGATCTTCGCCCGCTTGATGAAACTATCCCGTGTCCAGCAAGCCAAAATTATAGCCGCGCGTATTACCATCATCTCATTCGGTGCGATGAGGTTCTCGGGTTAATGTTGTTGTCTTGGCACAATGTTGCGTTTTACCAACACTTGATGAAGAACTTGCGGGACGCTATCGAACGCCAAACACTGACATCTTTTGTGAAGACGTTTGTCGAGCAACAAAAAAGGACTGTGGGCTCTGACTCAGATTGATCGCGAAGAGGTTCGTGCCTATGCACAGGGGCTTGGCTTTGACGTGGTGCGTTTTGCACGTGCATCGACAGATCAGCGAACGCGCCAAAATTTAAATGCCTTCCTGTCAGAGGGTCTATACGGCGATATGATTTGGCTTAAAAACAATGCCGAACGCCGTGCAGACCCGCTCGTTCTTTGGCCGGATGTTCGAACGGCGATCATGGTGGGCGTGAACTATGGTCCGCGTACTGATCCGCGCAGTGCGTTGGTTAAAAAATCTACAGG
>CBDDHW010000071.1:0-33524 GCA_965228575.1 Rhodospirillaceae bacterium
GCTGTAGGCGCGATTGCCGACATCATGTTCGCGAAGGACCGGCGTAGATTGCGAGCATGGATGATGGCAGCTGGAATAGCCATTGTCGGTGCTCAGTCCCTGGAAACCGCGGACTCATAACCTTGGTTCTTCCAAGTTCTTATCCCGCGCGTGTCGTGGATCGCGCTCATCGTCGGCGGTATTGCATTCGGGTTTGGTATGAGCCTAGCTGGCGGATGCATCAACCGCGCGCTCGTTCGGACCGGTGCCGGGTCGCTGAAGTCATTAGTCACTCTTATCATCGCTGGTCTTTTTGCGGCTATGACGACAACCGGTGTTCTAGCGCCAGTAAACAATTTTCTGAGCGACTTTGGAGAAATAATAACGCTCATGGCGCCGGGGCTTGATCGCATTTTTGGTATTTTTCCAGGAATTGACGCCGTTCTGGTTCGTTGGGTTTTCACAATATTGATTGGTGGAGGTTTGATTTTTTACTGCCTCAAAGACGAATGGTTTCGCTCATCAAGAGATCTTCTTATCGGGGGCTTGATCATTGGCGCATGCATACCCGCCGCATGGCTTGTGGTTAGTACATTGTCTGATCAATCTTCCGGCGTTGCAGATTACAGCGCGATAAATTTCATAATGCCCGCTGGCGAAATTCTAAATGTCGCGATGATATCCGGCTTTCCCGCTGCTCTTTTCGGTGTCATGACCTTCGTTGGCGTTCCCCTCGGCTCATTTATATACGCCCTAGCTACACGTAACTTGTCATTGGAATCTTTCTCTGATCCTTCTGATTTGCCGCACCATCTGATTGGCGGCGCCTTAATGGGAATTGGCGGAACGCTGGCTTTGGGGTGCACGTTCGGACAAGGACTCTCGGGATTATCAACTTGTCTGTCGGATCGATGCTTGTAATCGGTGCTATTTGGTTTGGATGCGTATGGGGAATTCGCTATTTCGAAAGCAATTCGGTATGGCAAGGATTTAAGCTCGCACTCCCTCGCCGAAAGACTTGATTCGAAAAATTTCGTGCAGCCGCCAAAATAAGAAAGGGAATAGGAAATGGCATTGCCGCCAGACCAAGTTTTTTATGTTAGCCCGGCCGAAATCAAAGACTGGCGCGATGCGGATAGTGCCTTGATCGTCGATGTACGCGAAGAGAATGAATGGGCCGAGGCTCATATTCCTGGCGCTATACTTATGCCTTTGTCCTCCTTCGACCCGACAAAAATTCCTGACCCCGGCGAAAAACACCTTGTTTTTCACTGCCGCAGCGGACGGCGCTGTGGACTTGCCGCAGAAAAAGCTGTTGCTGCTGGCTATGCCGGAGTTATCAAACGCATGGAGGGTGGTTTTATAGCTTGGGACGAGGCAGGGTTTGAAAAGGAAACAGGTTAGGCCCTTGACGGCATAAGGAGTTAGGCCAAGCAATGGCGGAACCGGCAACCTCTAATGAATCTCTAGAGACGAATAAGAATGCTCGGCCGGTTGACTCTGAGCAGAATCGGCAATTCCTTGTAGTTGTAGACGAGTCTCCTGAGCTCGATGCCGCAGTTCGGTATGCATGCAGCCGCGCACGCAGCACGGGCGGTAAGGTCGCGCTCCTGTATGTATACGATGTTGATCACGACTTTATGCATTACCGTTTTGTTCAAGAGCTCGCTGACCGCGAAGCACGCGCTGATGCTGTAGGAATATTGCGTGTATACGCTCAACGTGTATTGAAGGAGACTGGACGAGAGCCCAGTCTGTTCGTGCGCAAAGGTAATCGGCGTGAGCAGCTCTTTAAGCTAGTCAAAGAGCGTCCAGAGTTAAGCCTGCTCGTCTTGTCGTCAGCGATAGGAAAAGGGCCCGGCCCTCTCATCGAAGCTGTTACTGGTAAGTTTGCTGGGAAGATCGGAATTCCCGTAACAGTCGTGCCGGGAAAGAAAAGCGAAAACTAGAGGAAACGAACTTGTCGCTTTAGGCTTTTAAATTCGCTGCTTCGTGATTTCACCGTCTGCACCGCCTGACTTCGCACTTAACGATTGGAGTTCAGCATATAAATACTCATAATTATCTCATGCGAAGTGTGGGGCACTGCGCGGTGAATGTGTTCAATCTTGGGGGCAACATGAGACTGTTTTTCTTGACATTAGTTTTAGTTGCGGCATCGACTCTTGGTGCACGGGCGCAAAATGACACTCCGATTTATTTAGCCGGAGGACATCTCGTCGATGTTATTCGCGGTGAAATTTACGAAGACATCGGCGTACTTATCGAAGGAGACAAGATTACGGGGCTGTTCTTCGACTTCGATTACAATGAGAACCGCATTCCCGAGAATGCCGTGCGAGTTGATGTCAGCGGAAAGTATCTAATTCCTGGCATGATAGATCTGCATGCACACGCCTATACACAAATCGGCGAGGCAAAAGTTGACCTTCAGCACTTCTTTAAGATGTTCTTGGCTGGCGGCGTGACAACCGTACGATCTATGTCACCAAACATCGGGGAGATGATCCGCGCGAAACTAGAAATCGATGCCGGCCGCGCAGACGGCCCAAACATTTTTACCGGGTCTTCACCCGCTATGGAGGCAGGCCCCAGGCTTTCCAAAGCTCGCGCGCACCGCGATCGTCAATGACCCCATCGAAGCTCGCGCCCTGGTCCGTGACCACGCGCTCAACGGCGCCGACTGGATAAAATTCTATAATTATGGTGATGCAGAAGTCGTGGAGGCCGTGGTGGACGAAGCCCATAAACATGGGCGGAAAGTATTCGGACACTTTGCCACCTTAGGAGCAGCGGAAGCTTCAAAACTTGGAGTCGACAGCCTCGAGCACACAGTATCACTGTTGCAAAAGTCACTAAATTACGAAGACAGCATCTCGCTAACCGATATCGGCTATTACCGCCTCTTCGCTCTATGGCCCAAAGTGAATGAGGAGAAGCTCGACAAAATATTCGAGGTCCTTGTGGAAAATGGCACGGCCGTGATTCCAACACTGGCCGTTCAGGCGGTGGTCTCCGAGCCCGAAGAAATGAACAGGCGTAGTCAAGAATGGTTTGACCTCTATCAAAAGACTGTTCGCGACGAATTCTTCAAAGACACTGACCGCGTTCCGGCTGTTTACCAACTTTAGTGAAGTTCTCGACGATTGGAGCGACGCGATCGAGGTTCAAGCCCGGCAAATGGCACGATTCGTAAATATGGGGGGCAAAGTCGGTGCTGGGTCAGATTTAATATCCGCGCCGCCGCTGGTCCCCGGCCTCAGCATCCATCAGGAGCTTGAATATTTCGTGGATGGAGGAATGACCCCACTTCAAGCTCTTCGCACTGCAACAATAACAGCGGCCGAAATTCTAGGATGGCCAGAGCAATTCGGCTCTATTGAGGTCGGAAAACAGGCAGACATTGTGGCAATTGATGGCAACCCACTTGCGGATATTACAGCAGTCTACAATATCCATACTGTGGTTCAGGCCGGTCGGGTCCACCCAATAGAAGAGCTAAAGAATGAGCTCCGGCAGGCGGCAGCGGGCAGTTGAGACCCCAACCTCACGTGAATTTCATTGATTTTTATCCAATCAAGGCGTAATTGGATTCGAGATTTAAGCGGATACGGAAGCTAGTGCCTTTCGTACTCGCGCAAGAATTATGCGAAAAATCTCTAAAAAACCCCCTTTTTGGGATAAAAATTGGATTTTTCGAATAATCGACAGCGTTACGACCGGATTTTGTTGCGTTCGGCCGCGCTGGTGCATATGTAAGTCAATATATGGTATGGTTTGTATGGGTATAGACGCCTTAGGGCCGCTACAGGAGCGAGCACCAAGGCAAACTGGGAGAACATGATGAACGGACTCAATAGACGGCGTGTGCTGCGTGGAATGCTAAATGGCGGTGCAGTAACCGTTGCCCTGCCACTTCTGAACGTATTCCTTAACGACAATGGTACTGCATTGGCTTCTGGTGAACCAATGCCTGTTCGTTACGGAACATGGTTCTGGGGTTTGGGAATGAATTCGAAAGTGTTCGTCCCGAAAAAAACCGGCCTGAACTATGATCTGCCGACGGAAATTGAATCGCTGAAAGACATTCAGCCGCACATCAATTTGTTTACAAATCTGACGTCCTACAAGGATGATATGCCCCTTCTTTGCCACAGCTCTGGCTGGGTCATTCAAAGAACGGGTACAGCGCCTAAGGACAACACAGATATTCCGAATGAAACGATTGACGTAACGATCGCTAATCAAATCGGTCGTACCACCCGCTTCAAGTCGCTCACAGCGACGGCAACGGGCGATGTTCGCAACAGCTTCAGCTATGAAAATAGCAACACGCCGAACCCGCCAGAGTGGTCACCGGTAAATTTCTATACGCGTTTGTTTGGCCCTGACTTCCAGGACCCCAATGCGGACTCATTCACACCTGACCCAAGCGTCATGGTTCGTAAGAGTGTTCTGTCCGGCGTTATGGACGACACACGTAGCCTGATGAAGAAGGTTGGTGCGGAAGATAAGGAACGCCTGGACCAATACTTCACCGGCCTGCGCCATCTTGAGCAACAGTTCGAGCAGCGCTTGACAAAACCAGAGCCAATTGCGTCTTGCCAACCTGGCGATGGGCCCGCCGATGGAATTCCGATGGGTAAGGAAGAAGAATTGGTCGCTGCGCGCCACCGCATCATGACCGACTTGATGGTTATGGCGGTTGCTTGTGATCAAACTCGTGTCTTCAACATGGCGTACTCGATCTCGGCGGCTTCGACTATTAAGCCGGGATATGAGAAACCTCACCACACAACAACTCACGAAGAGCCAATGGACTCCGAGCTCGGTTATCAGCCGACCGCCCACTGGTTTGCTCTCCGCTCGTTCAGAGCGTGGGCTGACTTCGTGAGCGCCTTTACAAAAATCAAGGAAGGCGACGGAACTCTGCTCGACAACGTCTTTATCCAAGCTGACACGGACGTTGGGTACGCACGTATTCACTCGCTCGACGGAATGCCAGCCTTTACGGCAGGCCGTGCTGGTGGACGTGTGAAAACGGGCTACCATATCGATGGAAAAGAGATGCCCTCAACACGCATCGGCTACACCGCGATGCGCGTCATGGGCGTAGATACACCGTCTTGGGGTACGAACAGCAACAACGTTTCGGAACCAATCGGAGAAATCATAGCCTAACGCTTTTGCGTTGTATCGGCAGCCCGAACGAAGCTAAAATTTCGTTCGGGCTGTTTGACTTTCTGCACACCTGTTTCTGTGGTGTGCCCTTCGAGTTTTATAGGGAAAAAGATATGAATGTGCATCAAGGTGTAATCCGCAGTTTGTCTGTCGTTGCTCTTGTCGCGAGCGTTGGATTTTCGGGATCTGCTGTCGCCCAAGATTACTGGCGCGCATCTACCAATCCTTCCGTAGAGGAATATGTTGAAGAGCCTTTGCCTCCGGGCTTTAGCGTTCAAAACACTGAGTTGGAAGGTCCTGTATTTGCCGACCCAAATGGTAAAACGCTTTACCGGTGGCAACTTCAAAGCCTAAGAAACGGCGACCTCGGCGATCGCAAAGGTCAAATTTCGACGTGTAACGATGTTGTCGCGACTACCAACTCGGGCCTCATGAGCCCATATCCCGGCGGTTTCCTATTGCCCGACCTCGATGAGCGCCAGTCTTGCTCTGAAGCCTGGCCGCCAGTGTTAGCAGGCGACGATGCGGAAGAAGTCGGCAAGTGGACCATCGTTGAACGCGAAGATGGATCCAAGCAATGGGCTTACGACGGCTATCCTATGTACATCTCGGACCTTGACCAGAAACCTGGAGATGTTTTGGGAGGGACCAATAGAGATACGGGCGGCGACGGACCTGCAGTGCGCACCCCCGTAGGCCCGTCACCAAAGATCCCGCCGGCGTTTGATATCGCGCAAGTTTCGATCGGGCGCCTTCTTGTGAATCACGAAGGTTATTCGGTGTACACCTCGGATTTTGATGAAGTTAACAAATCCAATTGCCGCGGCGAGTGTTTAGAGACATGGAAGCCAGTTCCAGCGCCTGAGGCCGCGCAACCTCAAGGTTCGTGGACTATAATTGAGCGGTCTCCCGGGATCCGGCAATGGGCGTTCAGAGGTAAACCCGTCTATACCTACATTCCAGACCCCCGGTATCGGAGCTTCATCGGAAGCGATGAACCTGGTTGGAACAACGTTTTCACGCAAAAAGTGGCCGCACCTCCTGCAGAGTTCACAATCCAAGACGGTCGCGTGGGTCACGTATTGGCGGATGCACGTGGTCGGTCAATTTACGTCCACCACTGCGGTGATGATGCGGTAGACCAACTCGCGTGTGACCACCCAGGCGTAACGCAAGCCTACCGTCTCGCAATTTGCGGCGGCGGCGATATGGAAAAGTGCCTCGAAACCTGGCCCTACGTGCTGGCGTCCGAGGATGCGACCGTCGAAAGTGGGCTTTGGACGGTGCTTGCCATTGATCCCAAGACAGGCCGTCATGCTGCTGAAGGACAAGAGGATGCTCTAAATGTATGGGCCTATCGCGGCCGCCCGGTTTATACGTTTGCCGGCGACCACCGTCCCGGAGAGACGGAGGGTGACGCATGGGGAGAGTTTTACGGTTACCGCAATGGCTTCAAAGCTTTCTGGCTAAGAGACGATTTCCTCGGCAACAACGGTTAATTAGGTATGTTGTTCTGAAGCCAGAGCACACGATTACAAAAAAGGCCGCGCTCACTCGAGTGCGGCCTTTTTTATTTATGCGTTTTCTACCAAATCCAACAATCACGCTTCCTTGGGTTGGATGATCAGAGCAAAAGTCGCCAATGTACGCGTAACACCTTCAGTTACATGCACGGTTGAGAGGGTTGTGCCCGAAATCGTTCGGATATTGCTACCCTCAACAATCTTCCCGTGTCGCGTACCTTTAAATTCTCCGTGCCGCGCGCCGGTAAACTGTTCTCTCCACGCCGGCAATCGGATTTGATTGTATTGCTCCCAACACACCATGATTTCGATACCGATGAGCGCGCCAGTCTCGTCAATGCCAACGGCATAGCTCACCCAATCGTCTTTCCCGCGAACCTGGTCGACAAAAAACCAACCCCCGTTTGATACTCGCCACACCCGGACTTTCCGGTTCCAGACCTTGACCGGAACCGCAGCATTGATTTCGTCGATTTCTTCATCGGTAAGCGTATGGAATTCCCGCGTGAAGGTCTCACCTGGGAAGAGGAGGTCTTGCGCCTGCTCAATAGTAAGATAATGAGCACCCGCAAAAGCTGGGGCACTGGCAATTAACGCCGCTGGAACCATCATAAATTGCCACTGCATAAATCGCCTCCCAACTTCTCAACAGCTAAACAATCTCATCCGTCCACTATTGACTGTATTTATAACGAGCAACTCTTAATTTGACCGCAAAAATCGTCAATTTTATGAAAATTGCGCAGCGAGGCTGGAGAATCTCGATCACTCGTCGAGTACCTAAGCAATTTTATGCTCTTGCCGATCCAATGCCGTCTGTCGATGCCGATTTCGCAGAGCGATGCGTTTCGCGCCAGGCACGCCAACGGACGGAAAAATCTTCTCCCAGGAGCAATAAGGTCGGCGTTAGAAGCAACGTCAAAACCGTTGAGAACGCTAGTCCTCCGGCAATGGCCGAAGAAAGTTCAGTCCACCACTGCGATGAGGGAGAGCCAAAACTCATGGATCTTCCGATCAGATCTATGTTCATGCCAAAGACCATCGGAAGTAATCCCAGGATAGTTGTAATTGACGTCAGCAAAATCGGCCGTAAACGCTCCGCACCGGCAGCTACAACCGCGTCTATAGGGCTCATACCTTCCTGGCGACGCAACTGATTGTACGTGTCGATGAGAACAATATTATTGTTCACCACAATTCCCGCGAGCGCGATTACTCCAATCCCTCCCATGACGATCCCAAAGGGCCTGCCCAGCACAAGAGAAAGAAACAAAACGCCGGCCGTTGAGAATACAATGGCTGAAAGCACCAGAAACGCCTGATAGACGCTGTTGAATTGCGTAACCAGCACGATCAGCATCAAAAATACAGCGGTGAAAAACGCCGATATCAGGAATGTTGCCGCGTCATTTTGATCTTCAATTTCGCCTGCAAATTGAACATCTACACCGGGCGGTAATTGCATGTCCGCGAGGCGCGACTGCAAAGCCTGAACTTGATTGTTAACGAGCACACCCTCGTCGACGTCGGCCTCAATTCTCATGACTCGCCGACTGTTAATGCGCTCAATTGTCCCGGTTTTGAATTTGGGCTCCAAATTCACGAAATTTCGAATGGGTATATACCCCTGGTGAGTGGGGATGCGTAATTCTTCGAGCTGCTCCAGAGTGCGATCCGTCTGCGGAAACCGGGCCCGGATATCGACTTCATCGTCGGCATCATCCGGCCGGTACTCAGCAACCGCTATACCCATTGTTAAAAGCTGGACGGCTTGGCCAAGGACGGTCACATCAGCCCCAAACCGTGCGGCCTCACTGCGATCAACATTCAATGCCCATTCGATACCCGGGAGCGGACGTCCGTCTTCCTCGTCGACAAAACCTCCAATGTCATCCATCACCGCCCGTATTTGCACAACCGCGCCGGAAAGGTCTGCGTTCTCGCGCCCCGATACCCGCAATTGAACCGGCTTGCCTTGTGATGGTCCTTGCTCTTCAGATCTCACTTCAATCTTCACGCCAGGCACTTCACTTACGGCCACTCGAATATCGTTTATTATGTCTGCGGCGGGACGGCGTAACTGCCAATCCACCAGTTCTAACTGAATAACGCCGATGACGTCTTCAGCCAGGTTTTGAGACTTCTGGCCGCCGATAGTTCGCGCGTACACATGCTCGAGTTCACTCATCGGCAGTATGCGCTCCTCTGCCTGACGCACGAGCGCATCTTTTTCCCATACAGAGAGGTTATCCCGTGCATGAATCTGAACCCGTAAAAATTCAGGCTCCACATCTGGGAAGAACGTTACACCCGCGCCCAGAGCTCCGTAAGCCATGTATGTGCCTAGCAAGACAGAGACGGCCACGACCAATACCTTGTATGGACGTTGCGCAAATTTCTTCAACACCTGAACATATTTCTTCGTAAATTCGCTCGACTTGCCAGAAGTTAAAGACAACTCCTCGCGTATTCCTTTGTCACCAGCTTGCTCCATGGCCATCGGTAAGGATTTATTCCGCTCGGCAAGAACGCTCCCCAGTACAGGGATAAAAATCAAAGCCATAAATAATGAAGCGCTAAGAGTTATGATCACCGTAATAGGGATGAATTTCATGAACTCGCCGACAACATCACCCCAAAACAATAAGGGGAAAAAAACCGCCAATGTCGTTATTGTCGAAGTGATGATTGGCCAGGACATGCGTTTGGCTGCGGCAGCGAACGCGTCTTTCGGCCTATGCCCTGCTTGTAGTTTTCTATCTGCAAGCTCTGTCGTGACGATAGCACCATCTACCAACATTCCTACCACGAGGATCAGACTGAACAGCACGATCATGTTCAGCGTATAGCCGAGCGCATGCATGATCGCTATACCGCCCAGGAATGCGCCTGGGATCGCCACACCGACCAATACAGAAGACCGCAAGCCAAGCGCTGCAACAATCACGATCATGACAAGTACAATCGCTGCAACGACATTGTTCTCTAGATCGCCCAACATCATTCGAATGGGTTCTGATCCATCTTGAAGAAAATCGACAGATATGGTTTCAGGCCAGTTTTGCTGCTGCGTTTGCACAAGCGCGCGCACATCACCAACGGTCTCAATTATATTGGCGCCAAGGCGCTTTTTAATTTCAAGACTTATGGACGAACTACCGCCAAGCCGCGCGAAGCTCTCTGGATCGCGGAAGGTTCGGCGAATTGACGCCACATCTTTGAACGACACCACGGTGCCGTCACTCACCTTGACCGGAAGGTTCAATACGTCCTGTAAATCTTCAATGACGCCGGGTACTTTAAGCGCAATGCGCCCTGCCCCGGTGTCGAGCGAACCCGCTGCAACAAGGCGGTTGTTCCGCCGGACCTGATCGAGGAGTGTTTCAAAAGAAATATCGTATGTGTCGAGCATCGCGGGATCGACAAGAATCTCAACAACTTCTTCGCGTTCACCACCAATGTCGACGCTCAACACGCCCGGAAGAGATTCGATTTGATCCTCGAGCTGATTTGCAAGTTCCAGCAGCGTGCGCTGAGGAGCATCTCCTGACAAAACCACGGTCAGAATTGGAAATAGCGCAAGGTTAATCTCATTGACCGTCGGTTCTTCCGCCTCCTGCGGGAGTTCCGATTTCGCACGATCTACGGCTTCGCGAACATCGTTCAGTGCTTCTTTCGCATCAACGCCTGGATCAAATTCGAGGGTGACAGAGGCGTATCCTTCCGCCGCTGTACCTTTCATCTCGTCGAGGCCTGTCAGCGACTGAAATTCCGTCTCGAACGGCCTCACCAAAAGACGCTCAGCATCTTCCGGCGATACCCCTTCTAGTGTTGTTACGACGTAAAAGGTTGGAATAGGAATATCGGGCGAAGCTTCTTTAGGTATAGTCGAATAAGACACCGCGCCCACGAGCAAAATAAACCCGAGTAGCAAGAGTACCGTACGGTTCCTGTTTATTGCGGCATCAATAATGGCATGCATAGGATATTAGTCCGTCATCAAGCTGCAGCGCAGAATTTACGGGTTTCCCAATGAAACAGGCGCTTCGAGTTCTGTCAGGTCGGTGGGATTCACCGTCTCACCCGCCGTCACGAAACCCTGACCCTTGGTAATCACCCGCACCTGTTCGGGCAGGCCGGTAACCCAGACTCCGTCAGATTCAGCGCGAACGATTTCAACTGCATGAAACTGGACAACGTCATTTTCATCCACACTCTTGACCCCGAGCGTTCCATCGGTATCGAGCGAGAAAATTGCCGGGGAAATGAAGTGAGCTGGAACATCCCCAACGGGAATATTGACCTTCGCACTGGTGCCCGACGGAATGCTCTCGTCGCCATTCTCGACTTCAATTTCAACGCGAAATGTACGTGTACCAGGGTCAGCCTGTACAGAAATGAAACGGATCGTACCGACGCGTTCCTGTCCTGTGACAAAAGACACGCCAGCGCTCGAACCGATTTCCAACAACTTAACATTTTGCTGCGCGACCTGTGCTTCCACAATCAACGGATTATTATCGACAACCTTCGCGACTTCGTCGCCAACAGCGACATACTCGCCGACTTCAACATCCAATGAATCAAGAATACCGCCGAAGGACGCCTTAATAGACGTATTACTTACTTCCTCCTCGATTTCCTTCACTCGCGCCCGGGCTGCTTGTAGAGCGGCGAAAACTTCTCGAACGCGAGCTTTAGTAGCGAACCCCTCAGCTGACAGCTCCTCTGTCGCTTCGTTATCGCGTTCACGTTGGACCAATTCCGCCCGCGCACCTTCTAACCGTGCGGCGCGGTCCCCCAACTCAATACGCACGATTGTCGTACCGACGTTGACACGCGAACCCATAGCAACCGGTAGTTCCTGCACTCGACCTTCGGTTTGTGCACGTAGAAGAATGGCGCGCTCTGGCTTGACTTCCGCAGGGCTCGAAATAAAACGCGTTACACCATTGGCCTTAAATTCACGAACGGCGACAGCTGCAATATTTTCTGTTGATCCAGACGTAGAGGGAATCGCAGTGCTAGGTGATTGAGTGACAAGCCCACTGGCCATCCAAATCAAAAGGATAGCAACCGCGATCGCCGCATATCGAAAAGACTCTTTTTCCTTAAAGAGTCTGCGGACATTTGTATGCAAATCATCGAAGGACGCTTTGAGAGATCCCTCGTTCGAAAACGGCGAAGGCTTTGCGATCTGCTCGATCGCTCCCTCTCGGTTATCTTCAACATTTTGTTTTTTAAACAAGTGATTCATAAAACCGTACTCTTACAAAACAACTACTCTTGCGAACCGAAAGTTTTTTGAGTCCTTGACGAGAAACGGGCGATCAACGTTTCATACGCCTCACTGACGCCATCAAAGTAGGCGTACAGCTCTTCGAGGCGTGCACCTGCTGTTTTATGCCGTCGTCCAAGAGTCGTTTGGGCTTTCCGAACAACCTCTTTAGATTTAGATAATCGATCCGATGCACCTTGGAGAAAGCGAAGATAAGGGTTTGTGGAAATCTGAAAGTAATCTTGCCTCTCACCTACCCGCGCCGTCCGTTCAATAATGCCTAAAGTTTCCAGCAATCGGGTATTGGTACTTACACTTGCGCGACTGACCTTCAGGCGGTCTGAAAGAGCCGAGAAACCTATGGGTTCATCCTCTACGATTAATAACCCCATAATGCGTCCAGCGATTCTTGGTAGCCCCTCGCTCTCGGTGAGCAGGCCCATCTCCTCGATAAACTGAGTTAACTCGTAGTCGTAATTTTTCGTCATTGTGCGTACTTATTGCATTCATTTTGTTTAATCAAGACTGAACGATACATACCACATAGTCAAGAAACGCATAGCTAGTATCTTTACAAATCAAATACTTAGGTAAATTTGCGATTTTTTATGAGCATCTCTGAACAACACTAAAATCCCGTTATTAGTGTATACCTTTATAAATAATAGTATATTTTGTAATGCGAACTATGAGTCTGTTGCTAAAAGCCGGCGCCCGGCTGAGCCAGATATTCACGTTCTTCGGGAGTGCTTTCGCGGTCGAGAGTCTCGTTGCGATGTGGGAAGCGACCAAAACGTTCGATGATTTTGTGATGACGCAGAGCGTAGTCATAGTATCCGCTCTTTAAGTCGAAGTCTGGCATCGCATCAATTAAAGTTAAACACCGCTCTTGCATTGAAATATCTTCGCTGTGCTCAAAGGGAAGGTAATAGAAAATGCGCTGGTGCGGCATTACCTTTGCATCAAATCCTTTCTCAATTGCATCTTGAGCAATCTGGAGTGCTTGCTTGTCGGTGGCGAAAGCGCGCGGATCACCGCGAAATAAATTTCGAGGAAATTGATCGAGCGCAACCACAAGTGCAAGACTAGAAGGTGCCGCCGATCGCCAGCTATCATACCTTCCGTCCCGTGCTGCTTCATAGTCAGCGAAGTGCTTCGTGCGTATTTCAGAATCAAACTTTTCGTCTTTTTTAAACCAAATACCGCGTGGCCCAGCGTGCTCCGGTGAACCTGGGGTCCCGAACCAAAAATCGAGAATAACCTGTGCGCGTTTCGGTATTGCGCCCATAATATTAAACTTATCTCTCCGTTTGCTGCCTTAGAACTGAATTGTTCATTATTCCACGAAGATTTTGGCTTTTGTCTGATCCAGAACGAAACTCAATATCAAGGTCTCCAGAAACCTCATCGACGTCGGGATTCAGCCCTAGAAGAAGCCGCGGCACGTAGAAAGGCCGCCCGCTCTTCCGCAGGCAGCTGTTTCACGATCTGGAGTACAAATCTTTGCGATTTAGTTTGAGCAGCGGTCGTGAGTTCGCTCAACTCTGAGAACGCTTCTTCAATCGCTACAATATCTTCTGGCGACTCAGTCAACAGCGCGAAGAGATCACGCCGTTTTTGTTGAACGCTCTCAATGGTTTCGCGCATTTCGCCGGCATGATTCCGCATGAAGTCATGAATAGTCTCGCGAGAAGAGCGGCTAATGGCTCGCATGCCGCGCCCAATATTCAAATGACCTCTTTGCACAGCGATTGCATGTGCCTCGCGGTGCATGCTCGCGCGATCGAAATCGCTATTTCCTGCAAAGCGGTGCTCGGGTATGAGACGACCAACAATGAATCCCGCAAGTAACAAATTTACGATCACAGACGCGACCATAGCCACGCCTAATAATTTATTCCAATTCATTGTTGGATCTCCGTGACTATGTAAAGCTCGCCAAACGCAAGATCACCCATCGCGACGGTAATTTCTTCGTCCAGACCGTACATTTCTATGCTCGCGACAATTTCATCCTCAGACACCGATGTTTGAGTCAAATGCCCAGCTGCGATACCAGCTATTAGAGCTAAGCTCGCGACACTCAACGGTTGCCAAAGTGCACGAAATGGCCACAGCCCACGGATAAGCGGCTTAGAAACGCGCGGTGTGGACCCGTTTGGGATTGCCAGCACCACATTGAAAAGATTCTCAGACGGCACTGGGTCTTCGCAAGACTCAATTAATTTGTCTAACAGCCCTTCATCTTTAAGCACAGATGCCAATCGTTCATCATCTAATGTTGCTGCGAGGTGCTGATCGTCTTCTGGCCAACGATCCGTTACGACCCCGTAGGCGCGAACCAGAACGCGCACACGCTCCAACTCTACATCACTTAAATTCATGGACTCACCTCTCATTCATATGCCCTCGTCAGACAGTATCTTTCGCAATCGCCTTCTACCTCGTGCCAATAGTGACTCGAGGGCATCGATGGAAACCTTTAATGCATCGGCGGCCTCAGCTCCGGTGCATTCTCCAAAATGAACCAGTATGATCGCCGCGCGTTGACGTTCTGGGAGTCGTTGGATTGCCTCCGAGATTTGCGCCTTCCCCCTACTCATAGACAAGTTTTCTAGAGGGGTAGGTTCATTACTTTTAAAATCATCCTCCAATTCCTCAGCGGCAGCAGTTTTTCGCCGCCGAATTGCGTCTATCGCCAAATTGCGTACGACGCGATAGAGCCAGGTCGAAATTTGTGCTTCTGGTTTCCATGTCGGAGCAATTTTCCACAGCCTTAGAAAGGCTTCCTGCGCTACATCCTCGGCGGCAGCGTCCTGAAGACTCATGCGAAATGCGAGTCCGTTCATGGCCGGAAGGTGGGTCTCGACGATCTTTCGCCAAGCGTATTGATCTCCCTGTGCCGCACGGCGCATAAGCAATGCGTCTTCTGAAATTGCGGTGGTTTGCGCCGATGCGTGGGTCCGGTTCTGTGCCGACGGCATATTCTCGAACTGCCTGTAGTTTAAACACTCTGCCGTGGACAATTTCATGTGGATTTGTGCCCTGCAAGCAGCAACGCTCAACACCTTCATTGCATTAACGCACTATCACCAGTTTTCCGTCGAAAAACCCTTCCATCAACTCTCGTTTTTTTATGACAAGCGTGTAAGCGACGGAAGAGATTGGGTTTTCCGTTCCAAGGCTATGGCGCAGTTTTCAATTTGACGCGCCCCCTTCAAAAGAAAGGAGCATTAGCAATGACCACTGACGATCAATCTAAATCTCGTAAGCTAGTTTTGACCGCAGCGCTAGGATGTGTAATCGGGCTAGCCGCACTCGGCGTCGCCAACCATCAAACATCCTATGCGGCGGAAACGATAGGTCGGGATCATGCGTCGAATTCACATCACACCCGAGCCGAGCATCACCCACATTTCCGGGCATTCCATCGCCACCTCGGGGAGCACATTGAAGGCCGGCTCGCTTTTCTTAAGGTTGAGCTCGCGATCACCGATGCGCAAAGCGCGGTGTGGGAAACCTTCGCCGATGCACTTCGCGCGCACGCGGCAGAAGTTAAAACGCGACGTGAAAGTAGGACTGACGACGGCGAAAAAGTATACCCGTTTGAATGTAATTGAACGTCTTGAACGAGCCGAGCAACGATTGTCGAGAGCACTGACACATCAAAGGCGATTGAAAGCCACTATTGAGCCTCTATACGCGGAGTTATCGGACGACCAAAAATTGGCTGCGGACAAGCTCCTGCGGTTTGGGCGCAGAACGCGCAGCTAATAAGGGCGCTAGAAAACAAGTCGCCGAAATATTGGTTAGATCGCAACGTCTTGGCGGGTTGGGCTAGAACCTTGAAATGACCTCAACCGAACCCCAAGTAAAACCTGAACCGTGCGTCTCCACATCCCCTTCCCCTGGGGGATTCTCGCACGGAAGGTGTTCCTGGAACCACCGGGCGGCTCCTCTTCCCCTAAGAGAGAGCCGCCTTGGAGGGGTCATTCGGGAGGATCGAGTTCTGTAGCCCTCAGTGTGCCCGCTTTCATGGCCTGGGCATAATCTCGAAATTCCGGATCACTTTTTTCTTCGAGTTCGTCACCCTTGTGAATCTCGAAATGCCAGCCTTGGCGGCCAGCCCCCTCTTTCTTCGCGTTTACTGTATACCCGTTAACCGGTTTACCCATTTTCCGCTCCTCTATTGGATAAGAAAACCTATCCTGTTCGGTCCGTGCGTCGCAAGCCCCGGTTGGCGACAGGAAAATCGCCGGCAGTTAACCTCAGCGTGTCCGCTTCAACCCTAACGACAATATCCTATTTAGGAGTTCCGGATATTCAATGCCGCTATGTTCGGCCGCACTGGCAAATTCTTCAATTTTGGCGATCTCAGGATTCGGATTGGCCTCAAGAAAATAGGGCGTCCCGTCCCCTGCAAGTCGAAAATCGATGCGTGCGTACCCTTCGAGTTCCAATGTACGATATATACGCTTCGCATATCTTTGAATCCGGACCTCAATCTCCGGCGCCAAATCTTCGGCCGGGCCCTGAAGAATGTCATGCCGGCCCTGATAGTCGGGATCATGCTTGACTTTCTCCGTTGCAATTCGTGGCCCGCCGCTCGCCAGCGAACCAAACTCTAGCTCCCATATCGGAAGGACGCGAAGACGCGCATTGCCGAGAACACCCACGTAAAGCTCGCGGCCATCTATATACTGCTCAACGATAGCCGCCGTACCGATGCGCTCGTGGATAAACTCAACACGTTCTGTCAATTTTTCCTCAGAATTCACCACCGACGCTTTGGCAATTCCTAAAGATGCGTCTTCGCTCAGACTTTTAACGATAAGTGGATAATCGAGGCCTGACTTTAGTTTTACTCGCCCGTGCATCGGAACAACGGCAAATTTCGGAACAGGTATGCGGTGATAGGAAAGCAGTTTTTTTGAAAGGTCCTTACCTCGCGCAAGCATCAAGCCGCGCGGATTACATCCGGTATAGGGTATTCGTAGCAGCTCTAGATAACTGGCGACGTTTTGGTCGTACGCCGCTTCTCCGTGAAACTGCTCAAGTAAATTAAAAACAATATCCGGCTGCCAATCATCTATTTCCCTTCGTATTGGCTTGAGCTCATCCTGGACACCCAAGGCTCGAACTTCGTGACCGTTTGTCCGCAATGTGTTCACGACATCAAACTCGGTCTTCCAGACATGTATTTCTTTTTCGCTGTACCCCTTCAATGAATCAGGAGGAACAAGATCAGGGTGCATGAGCACGAGCACACGAAGTTTCTTCATAGCGCGTACCATTCTCGGCGTGAGGGACTGTAGAGGGAATGAACCGCTTTAGCAGTTAAAAGGACGGTAAAATCCATAACAAGTTGACGCTCGGGGCCCACGGCGCGAAGCTTTAGTTCCCGGCATCGCCCGATCATGGTGTCAATCACGGCGTCGAGAGTGAGCTGATGTTCACCTGTCCATTTAGCCACCCGTTGCCTGATCTTCGTTCGGTGAGATCTGAGAAATTGAGATGCGGGCGGTGACCGAGAATATTTCGGGTCGGCGGAAAATATTCTGTGCAAATCTTTGTCGTAAGTTTTGGGATACACCTTGGTGTAGAGTGCTTGTTTCTTCTCATAATACTCACCGACCGTATAGGTGAGCGTACTTAAAGGATCGACTTTTATTTTCCGCGTAAGCTTTGGTTTTTCGTCGGCGATCTCCGCCATGAGCTCGTTGACATACTCCAACTTTTTTAAGGCTCCCCATCCCGCGTACCGCTTACGCCACGCAGACCTCGGCTTCATCCAAACGGCGAAAGTTTCGGCGAAGTCTTCATCGGGATGACTTTGGCCATACCAAAGCGGCAAGTGCTGCACAAAATTCTTGCTCGCCGGATTTGGTCTATAAAACTTTGGATACCGTTGCGATGAGCGGCCAAATAACTTTTGCCACTGTCTACGTCGATGTAAATCATATGCGTGTTGAATTGCATGCCCAGCTTCATGCCTAAGAATTCGCATGCACTCCCGTTCAGTTCCTCCTTCCACATCCAGCATCATTTTCTTTTCAAGCCGGGAAAGGCGCGGGTGAGCAAGGTAAAAGGGAATCGCGATTCCGGGTGACGTATCGGGGGCAAACCATTCGTCTGAAATCCATGCGTGAGGCTTGAACGTGAGACCTCGATTTTCGAGTTCGTCGTAAAGCTCAAACATACAATCCTCGAGCCACGTCCCCTCTACAGCGACCTTGAGATCCTTAAGGCGCATCTGCAAAAGACGTTCGTCGGAATATCTGGACCAAGGAAATCTACGGGGCATGGGTTTCTGCGACGTCACCGCAAGTTCGGGATACCTAGCAGTGTTTTACTCTTCCTCTACCATCCAAGGCAATGTCATACGAGCGACTCACATAAAACCTGATAGTGTCAAAACCCCGTGGGATTAACAAATGAACCATCAGCAGTTTTTGACGCAGTTAATGCCCATCACATCACACCCGGATACGAGCCGCCATCCAGCAGGACATTCTGCCCAGTCATATACCCCGAATGTGCGCTGGCGATAAACGCACACCAAGCGCCAAATTCATCCGGATCACCCGAGCGGCGTGACGGATTGGCAGCTGCCCGCTCTGCTTCAACATCGTCCACATTAACGCCGCGCGATTCAGCAACACCTTCAAGATACTTTCGAAGCCGCTTGGTGTGGAAAAAACCGGGCAGCAAATTGTTTACGGTTACTCCATGTTGCGCTACATCGCGCGCAATGGTCCCCATATATCCTGTAAGCCCCGAGCGCGCGCTGGTAGACAATCCAAGTAGCGGTACGGGCATCTTGACGGCCTGAGACGTAATATTGATCACCCGCCCCCATCTTTGCGCGATCATATGGTCCAAGACTCCATTGGTCATAAACACAGCGTAAAGCATGTTGCCTCGCAGCGCCTTGAGCCACGTGTCTTCGTCCCATGTTCGAAAATCACCGGGCGGCGGACCACCGGCGTTGTTCACTAGAATGTCCGGCTTCGGACATATTGTCAGAACCGCGCAGCGCCCCTCCTCTGTGGTAACATCGCCAGGCGCACACAATATTTCACCGCCAGTTTCTGTATTTATTTCCTTAGCCGTTGCCTCGAGTTTCGAGGAATCGCGCCCATTGATAGCAACAGTCACGCCACACTTCGAAAGTGCAAGCGCACACGCTCTTCCGAGACCTTCGCTCGATCCCGTCACCAAAGCGGTGCGCCCGGCGATCCCCATGTCAAAACCGTGTGTCATCTCCCGTCCCCAATTGTTCTCGTTGTCATACTCGATGAATTTGAAAGTACTCCAACTCTTTGGAACTACAGATAGAAAAAGCTCTCACCCTCGGAACGCCGCTGGCGATTTCCGCCGCTGAAAACGAATGAGGTATATTAAAAACGTAATGGAGTCGAAACCAAGGTAGGTTTTAACTTTGCATTTTTGTGACTAGAGCGGATAAAACACCTAGAAGTAGCAAGGCGGGACAACATCGCCGCTATATGTGGGCTTGGCTGAAGTAAAAAGCAGACTACCGAGATGACAAACTCAGGACATAGCGCCGGCCAGGACAAGGTCGTTGCTCATCCCAGTGCAAACTTACCTAAGGCAGGAGACGTTCGTGCTCTTGTCGAGGATATGAGTCATTGGCGGCGCACACCTACCCAAGGTGCTCAAGTGATTCTCGTAGACTTTGCCGGCGCCGTTCCACAGTCCAAGCACACGACCGAAATGCTGGATCATGCGCTCACCAACCTTCGTACGGTCGCAGCGAAACGCCAGTGCAACGTTTACCAGCTCGCCGACTCTGAGTTTGCCGTGATGGCAAACGCTGAGGGACAACTTGCGTTAGATCTTGTTCGAGATTTAAAAATTTTCATGTTGCGTGTCGTCGAGCGCCAGTGCCCGGCCAGCTTTGGGGCAATCAACCAAAACCGCTTCTTGATGTTGTTTGATCTAACGTCAAATTTCCGGGGAGCCGCCGAACGCGTCGCTAAATATGCGGCGATTGCACAAAATGCAGCCGATTCTGATCCCGATCAGAAAAAGATGCCCCGACCACTGTCTGCTCACGATCTACAAAAAGTGATGCAAGCCTACAAAAAATTCGGGTCCGAGAAGTTTCTGAAAACATTCATACGTAATCAAGTTGTTGCGAGCTTCTCATCTGCTCAGGGTTTTCAACCCGAAATGCACGAGTATTACGTTAGCATGGATATCTTGCGCAAACCGCTATTCATTGACGTGGAAATGCGCGCATCTGGTCACTTGTTCCACGATTTTACACGCGTACTTGACCAAATTGTGCTCGGGTCATTTCAGTACTTGCAGGCGACTCAAATGCCGTTTTCAGTAAACTGCAATGTCAGTACTGTTTTCACGGCGACGTTCGCGGACTTCATGGATGGTGCGGATAAGAAGCTGCTAAAGCGCATGTCGTTTGAGTTTCGCCAAGCCGATGTTGTGGAACACTTCGATGAGTTCGAGGTGGCAAAGGGTGTCATTCACGCTATGGGCGCCAATGTAGGCGTGGATCATATATTCCCACAAACTTTAGGGTTGGTGGATCTGGACTATATCGGCGCCAAGTATGCGAAAGTTCATTGGCGCGAGGATGCTGAAGACACACTACGCGAGCGACACAAGGCGATTAAATATATTCAAAGTTGCGGTGTCGAGCCCATCCTTATTCGGGCTGGAAGCAGCGAAGCGGTGAAAGTTGGAAGCGAGCTTGGCGTGGAAAAATTTCAAGGTTTCCATATCGACAATTCTTTACGGAAGAAAGCCGCGTAACCAGCTGCAGGTTTTTCGCTCCGATCCAGATAAGGATGGAGCAACGTACTAATTTCTTCCTTTCCCGCCATAGAACCAAGCAAATATCCTGCGGAACCATGATTGCTTTTCTTCGACGTCCGGCAAGGAATCCTCCCGGTCTTCTATTTCGTCAATCCAAGAACGGCCGAACGCCAATGGCGGTTCAATTACTTTCCCTGATAAGGCGCCAGTGATTGCGGTCTTGAGAGCCGCTGCAGCTACGGGCTTTCGAAGATAAGCACTAATATTCTGATTTGTGACACGCTGATAAACACTCGCGGAGTCGACCTCGGTTAATACAACCACCGGCAAATTTCTGATGCGCAAGTCGGGATCAGACCTAAGTTTCGCTAGAAATTGTATTCCGGTCATTCCTGGCAGCACGAGCTCCAGAATAATAAAATCGGGGAAAAGTTCTTTGTCTTCCGTGAGTTGAAAATAAGCCGTTGCGGCAGTTGCAACACGCACAATATTGGTTATGCCAAAACCCTTAATACTTCCCATTACAAGCTTGGCCGTATCTTCGTCATCGTCGACAAGCAATACACACGTGGATCCGAAATTGAGTCCAGCAGGTTCGCCTTCTTCCGGCTCACTACTTTCCTCGGCGTCTGAATCTTCTGCTTTTTTTTCGGCAACGCTTATATCGTCTTCTGCGACACCAGGGTCATTAGAAATGTCCGTTTCCGCGCTTTCGACATGGTCTGTCTCTTGCTGCGCAACAGACTCTTTCTTAGCAGGGTTTTCCTTCTCTTCACTCACGATTCATCTCGTTTCACAATTAGCTAGAAATGAGATTGTCAATCTCAGTTGCGATATCGTCTGCAGCATTCAATGAAGGATGAGTCCAGTCGTCGAACTGGCCGGTAAATGGCCTGGCTAATTCCAGGCTGTAGAGTTCCTGATGAAGGCGTTGATGTTTTCGCGTTGTCATATCCTCTGGCGCAAAAATGTACACCGGGGCTCGTGATGCGCAAGCTTCTGAACACATAGATACTGAGTCCCCGGTTACCACGATTGCGTCCGCGAGCGCCAAAAACCCCATATAGGGGTTCTCCCCACCTTGGCTCCAAAAATACGTCTTTCGGGGCTCTGGAACGTTTTGATCCAGCGCTCGCTCGGCAGCATTCCCGGTTCGGCGCGAAGTTGTCAGAAGTACCGAACCTCCGAGCTCGGCAGCCATTTTATACACGCGGCGACCCATATCCCCGGCGTGCTCCGGCGGAAACGGTTGGCTGCGGGTCACCCCACCTACGAGTAATGCTATGAATGGTCTTGGAATACCACCCAGGGCCGCCTTCCATTGTTCTTGGGCGAGCTCTAATCGCGACCGATTGACCCGATGCGGTGCTCCGGTGATCCGCATTATGTTGCGGGAGCCACCTGGCAACTTTCCATCATGGTTGGGAGCCACAATGAGATCGAAGTCATTTACTCCCCGCCGACCCGGGTACATAAGATGAATTAGCCGAGTTAAACGTCCAGCACGCTTTTTTATCCAGCGCGCCACTGGCCCTGTACGCCGCCCAGCGGAAATTACGACATCGGGCCACGGGGGGACCAATGTCGCTCTCGATTCCGGCGTCAATCCAAATACGCCCGCTCCTGTAAGAGCACCTGGCAACTCCGCGAGCGGGTTGTAACGAATTTCTTTGATTTCGAAGGGACGCTTCAAGGCTTCAGCGACACCTAAAACCTGCGCATTGTTTCCGGCACGATCATCTGCCAGCACCCATATTTTAGGGGAAGAACTCATTCAAATACCGCCAAAGTATGCACGAATGAACGTTGTACGACGTGCCGCGACCATTTAAAACCTGCGCGCAGAAGAACAGTTATCAGGATCCGACATGCCGACGCCCGCCCAACATGAACGCAATGCCCGTCAAATCGCTGCAGGCCAACAAGTTGCGAAAATTCTATTAGATATCAAAGCGGTGAATTTCCGTCCGGAAGAGCCTTATAAGCTGACCGCGGGTTGGGCCAGCCCCGTCTACATTGATTGCCGCAAGCTCATATCTTTCCCCGACGCCCGCAAAACGGTCACCGCGCTCGCTAAGGCGGAGCTTGAAGAAAATATCGGTACAAGCAATATCGATACTGTCGCCGGCGGCGAAACCGCGGGCATTCCCTACGCGGCATGGATATCTGACGCCCTTAATGTTCCCATGCAGTACGTGCGCAAGAAACCGAAAGGTTTTGGCCGTATGGCTCAGATTGAAGGCGTGCTCGATGAAAAGAGCCGTGTGGTCTTGGTCGAGGATCTTGCCAGCGACGGAGGATCAAAACTCCATTTTGTAAATGCTTTGCGCGACGCTGGAGCCATTTGCGAGCATTGTTTTGTGGTGTTTTTCTATGGCGCTTTCCCAGGAGCTATTGAGAGCTTGGCGAAGGAAAATATAACCTTGCACTATTTGTGCACTTGGGCCGATGTGCTCGACGCAGCGGAGGCGGGACAATTTTTTTCCATCTGATTCTATTGCCAGCGTTCGTAAGTTCTTGGGCGACCCAACGGGCTGGTCCGCTGATCATGGCGGCCGTCGCGACTAGGTTCACCCATATGCCAACTTTGGGCACCGCGGGCGCTGGGCGTCGAGCACGAGGTTAAGCGCCGGTTGACACTAAATAGCCACCATTGATCTCAATTTCGCCGTTAACGGATTTTATGATATTGCCTATGCGAACAAGTCTGAATATCGACTTGCAGCTCTATTGATAAAGAACTCGTGTTGGAAACCTTACTATGCAATTCCGAAGCCTTTTCATCGTCAGTGCTCTCATATCCTTATTCCCAATTACGGGCGCTCAGGCCGAAGGCGACCCTGTCCTCGGCAAACGGCAATTCACACCGTGCTTAGCATGCCATACGGTCGAAGAAGGAGGTCCCAATAAAGTGGGCCCAAACCTATGGGGCGTCATAGGCAGCAAAGCGGGTTCGCGCGAAGATTATGTGTACTCGCCCGCTCTTAAGGATTCGGGCGTGGTGTGGACTGAGGAAAACTTGCGGGCGTGGATCGAGAGACCGATGAACTTTATCAAGGGTACGAAAATGCCATTCGGTGGCTACGCATCCAAAGATATTCAAGACAACGTTATTGCCTACCTCAAAGAAGCAACTCAGTAGAACCCGAGACGCGCGAAGCATCTGAGGACAGCGCCTAATTATCCTGCCGACGATCTGATTCTATGAGCCTGAGACCAGATCAAGCATCCGTTCTTATCTATTGAGTCCTAACCTCCCAAGGTGGAATTCAGAAAATTTACCCTATCGGCCTTAATCTCAAAATATTGTTCTTGTTTTGTTCTTTTTTGTGGATTAAGGTGCTTTATGGACATTGCAGCCCATACCCTGGCCTCCCCTGGCCCTAGCCCCTCCCCGGCGTGCGCACCCGTCACGGCGGTGGAGGGCACTCCAGGGGTTCATCCTGCTGCTAGGCGAGGTCGAGCGGCCACAAGCAATAAGTCAGGACGTTATGAAGTCCATCAGCGAGTGCGCACAGACGACGGCTGGGGAACCCTGGATATGCCGCCTACATCTTTGCGGACCGAGGTTTTTCGTGACAGTAGCAGGTCCATCATTTCTCGAAATACTTCCCCGGACGTGCCGTTCGACCGTTCGGTTAACCCTTATCGGGGGTGCGAACATGGCTGTAGTTATTGTTTTGCACGGCCCACCCATGCGTATCTTGGATTGTCGCCCGGGCTCGATTTTGAAAGCCGCTTATTTGCAAAGCCAGACGCGGCAGCGCTTCTAGAGAAAGCTCTCCGGTCTCCAAAGTACAAGTGTCGCCCAATGGCCATGGGCACTAACACCGATCCCTATCAACCGCTTGAGAGAGATTATCGAATTACAAGGTCTGTCCTCGAGGTACTCGCAAAATTCAAACACCCTGTCGGCATAGTCACAAAAAACTCCCTTATTACCCGCGACATCGACATTCTTCAGGATATGGCTAAAGAGAACTTGGCTCGAGTGTACCTCTCGATTACTTCACTTGATCACCATTTGTCGCGGAAAATGGAACCGCGCGCCTCTAGTCCCCAAAACCGTCTTGACGCAATTCGCAAGTTAAGTCGCGCTGGTATTCCCACTGGAGTCATGTTCGCACCAGCCATTCCGGGTCTTAATGATCACGAAATGGATTCCGTGTTAGCAAATGCGAGAGATGCGGGTGCCGAAGTCGCTGGGTACATTGTTTTAAGACTGCCAATGGAGGTCAAAGCCCTATTTTATGAGTGGCTAAACGCTTCTGTGCCGGAGCGTGCATCCCGGGTTATGTCCCTCATTCGGTCAATGCGAAATGGACGAGATTACGACCCTGACTGGACTCACAGAATGATTGGCACTGGGCCCGTCGCTGACGTTCTTAAGAAGCGCTTCCATCTCGCGTGTAAGAGATTGAGTTTCAATACTGAAGCTCGATCCTTAGACACGTCAAAATTTTGCCCCCCGTTGAGCGCTGGAGGACAACTTGCTCTATTTTGAGTCAACATTTTGAGTCAACGCCAAGAACAGTTGGAGTTTAAGTTTATCGGTTAGTGATTACCGAATGAAATAAGAACCGGGTGGCCCTCAATATAGAACCACCCGGCCTCCCCCTCCGGCGTATACGCCGGCAACTTTTTTGTACCCTCGGTGGAGGGAACAAAGTTCAAACGACGTTCAAATTAGATACGTTCAGTTTATTTGTGAGGTTCCTATTCGCGATAGGTGTAATCACTTATGCGTCAGCCAAATTCAGATATTTTTGAGCAGTGTTGCAAAAAGGCCCTGACGTTTACCGGGTCAGTTTAGAGAGCTTAAAATAAAAGAAAACTAAGGCGAGATATCGCATTGCACCCAAAATTTTTGCGGGCATAAAATTAGAAGTATTAAAAGATATGTAAAAGGACTAGTGGCACATAAGGATTGGGACCTGCGCTTCACGCAAAACCTGCCCCGTTACACTGCCAAGTATAAGCTGACGCAACTTCGATCGCGTATAAGCACCCATCACCATAAGGTCTGCTTTAATTTCAGTTGTCGCCTCTATAAGCGCTTCCCCAGTCCGACTAGCCGGGGGCAAAACTTTTCGAACAACATTTTTTACGTCATGGAAAGCGAAGTAAGCCTCTAAGTCTTCGACAGGGGCTAACCACTCCTCCTCCTCAGCACGCAAAACAACGACTTCTTCGACCAACTCAAAGAATGGCCGCGCTGCTGCCACGGCACGCGTTGCTTCGATGGACCCATTCCAAAATACAGCTAAGCGTTTAATCAATCCCCGCGTCTCATCTCCAACATTTCGACCCGGTGGTGCGACAATAATCGGTCGACCGCTTTGCATGAGAGCGGCATTTAGAGTAATGAGCGCGGCTGTTTCGTTACTCACCGTAGGACGTGCCAACACAATAAAGTCTGCTCTGCACCCGCGTGTTGCAACAAGTTGCTCCTCGACCCCAACCTCTTCGACCCAACTTGTACGCACTCCCTCTGAGGCTCGAAAGGCTTCGTCATCACTCGCCCCATACGATCTCGAAATTTCGTCATACATTGACCGCACGTTTTTACAACGAACTTCTGTTTCTCGTTCCGCCATATCCATCATTTCATCAACGACGGCGCCAGACATAGCTTCTCCAACAAGGGGCAATGCCGCTACGGGATCTGGGCGCACATGCAAAACATCAAGGTGACACCTAAGACTCGCTGCGAGCTCCACCGCGGTGATCAGTGCTGCGCGACCACTCACTGCATCACTTGCAATAACAAGAATGTTTTTCACAGTAGACATGAAGCGCCTTCCGAGAGATAGGATTTCAACATGCAACCATTTTTTCTAGCAACGTCTTGTCTTGTAGTAAGCAGATCCTTCACTAGTGCAAGGGACTCCCTACAACCGGATGAAACTCATCTACCCCTTCGGGATCTTGGTGAATTATAACGTCGGATTTCGGAAAAGCAGCACGGACAGCTTTTTCAACGTCATCGGATATGCGGTGAGCTTCTATCAGCGAAATGCTTGATTCCAACACAATGTGCATCTGAATAAATTGGTGTAACCCCGCCGATCTCGTGCGCAATTCATGCACATCGAGAACTTTAGGGTGCTTACGCGCAATAGCGCGAATATGATTTCGGTCATCATCCGGCAACTCCCGATCCATTAACAAGTTGACCGAGCGAGTGGCAATTTTTACGGCGCTGTAAATTAGGAAAAGACTGATCCCAATACCGAAAACGGGGTCCGCCCAAGCCATCTCAAAGTGGGCTGATAAAACTAACGCGGCGATAACGCTGACGTTCATGAGTAAGTCGCCAGTGTAATGCAGGGAGTCGGCATTCACAGCGACCGAGCCAGTTTTCCGGACAACGAATTTCTGAAATTGAACCAACACCAGTGTCGCCACTATGGAAAACAAAATCACGCCAATACCAATTTGGGAATTATCGACAGAAGTCGAAGACCCAAAGCGTGTTGCAGCCTCCACCATGACGAGAACGGCCGAACCAGCGACAAATGCCGCTTGACCAAGCCCCGACAATGGCTCGGCTTTGCCATGACCGAAACGATGGTCTGAATCTGCGGGCGTTAGAGCAACGCGAACCGCCATGAAATTGAGCGAGGACGCAAGGAGATCAAGGGCCGAATCTGCTAAACTAGAAAGTAATGCGACTGAGCCGGTTACGAAATAAGCCCACGATTTTATAGCGACGAGTATGACAGCAACGACGATCGCAGCGTAGGTCGCTGCTCGCATTAACTTCGAGTGACTCTTAGTGCCCGTTGCGCTCATGGATAAAGCCGTTCCACATCCCAGCCATCTTCAGCGCGACGATAGATCAAGCGATCATGCAACCGATCTCGAACATCTTGCCAAAATTCTATAGACGTTGGCGTCAAACGGTACCCTTTCCAATTTTCCATGCGCGGAACATCAACTCCATCGAAGCGCTCTTCCATCTCTTTATACTTCGCTAGTAAGGTTTCTCTACGGTCCAAAGACTGAGATTGTCTCGACGCCCATGCGGCGATCTGACTTTGGCGAGGGCGCGATGCGTGGTACGCATCCGCATCGGACTCAGGCATAAATTTCGTCGTTCCATCAATTCGGACTTGTCGTTTCAACGATTTCCAATGGAAGCAGAGAGACGCCATGTTATTGGCTGCAAGTTCTATGCTCTTGCGGCTTTCGGTGTTTGTGTAGAAAACGAAACCCTTCTCGCTCACATCCTTCATCAAAACCATACGAACCGACGGGCGGCCCTCCGGAGTTGCCGTTGCAAGGCTCATTGCATTCGGAACATCGGGTTCACGTGCTTTTGCTTCCTCATACCACTGGCGAAATAACTCGATCGGGTCGGGGAGTTCGGGAATAGGAGGATTTATCGTCATAATTACTAGTTACTTGCAGCGAATGGGTAAGTCTAAAGTCAGGCTTGTATAGCCTCGTGTCAATCATTGGGATCTCAATCTATTTCGGTTTAGCACCCCTTGCACTGCCCTTATTTTGCCACCATTACCGAGTGATATTGCAACCATTAGGTAGCGAATCGCGTTGAAGATGCGAGTGACAAATATTCTCAAAGGGTAACGAACATGCTTACTAATCTCTCTGCCAACCGACTCTCGGCCCTATTCTTAATCGCAGCGTTTTCCCTCGGCGGATGTGCGCAAAACGCTGGACAAAAGGAGTCTGGTGGAGCGGTGCTTGGCGCTGTTCTTGGCGGTTTACTGGGATCGCAATTTGGTAAAGGAGATGGGAAATTAGCAACCACAGCGCTGGGTACTCTTGCCGGCGCTGCGGTCGGAAGTTCTATTGGCCGCAGTATGGACGACGTTGACCGCATGAAAATGCGGCAAGCTGAGCGCATCGCCTACACTGCACCATTGAATGAAACAATTGTGTGGAACAACCCTGATTCTGGAAATCGCGGGTCGTTTACTCCCATTCGTGACGGCCATACAAACTCTGGCGCATACTGCCGGGAGTTCCAATCTGAGATTATCGTGGGCGGGAAAATGGAAACAGGATATGGCACCGCCTGCCGGCAACCGGATGGATCATGGAAAATCGTTGAAGGAAACTCCTGAGTTAGTTTTTTGGTAGGCGAGCCCTGCAAAAACATGAAGCATATATCGCACTCCCTACTCTGACTTTTTCTCAGAATTTTTTTCTTTTTCCTCCGCAGGAGCGACCACGCGTGCGAGACTCACGCTAAGAAGCGTGCGTTCGGACTCCGCGGCGCCCTTAAGATGTGAATCTAGACGTTGTCCTAGCTTGCTATCGCGCAGTTTCGAGAATGCGGCCGTGCCAATATCTAAACCCAAGTCAAAGTGATGCACGAGGTCAGCAAGCGGCGTACGAGCTAAATCTCGGGTCAGCACCCACCGATTGTCGTCGGTTACTACAACAAATCGCCCCTGACGCAGGTCATCCAATACTGCCGCTAGAGCGGGTTCGGGCGCCTTAAGGGTTTTCGCAAGTCTTTCCGTGCGCAGTCCCTGACCATGGCGCATGAAGGAAAAAAGTTGCGATAAAATTTCGAGAGCCAATAGCAATCTACCGATAGCCCCAGCGCCTATACCAGCCTTTGCGGTTCTCCAATCTGGCAATGCGGCGGTTATTACTGCGCCCGCCAGAACGACCATCCAAATTAGAAAAACCCAAATTAGAAAAATAGGGACGGCGGCCACCGCACCATAGATGGCTTGGTAAGAGGTCATTCCGACGACAACCTGCGCGAAGCCATATCTCAACGCCGCAAACAACACCGCAGCTATACCAGCACCAACAAGCGCATCTCGCAACAACACGCGTCTATTCGGAACAACAATGTAGACGAAGGTTAAAGCCAACCCAGTTAAAAGTGTTGGCGTAATCAAGCCGAGCAATACATTTATCGATGATCCTTTGGCAGCACTTGATAGCTCGTCGACAAACGAAAAATATCCGGAAAGAGAAAAACTTAGTCCGAGCAGCAACGGACCTATAGTGATAACGGTCCAAAGCACCAAAAGCCGCAACAAAAGAGGACGAGGCCCGGGAACTCGAAAAATGCGATTGAAAGCAGATTCGATGGTCAGCAATAGCAAGATTGCAGTCACGACCAATCCGATAGCTCCAAACGCTGTCAACTCACCTGTCGCGGCGATAAATCCGTTCAATGTCTCACTCATACGAAGGCCAGTATCCGGTACGAGGTTACTGACCACGAAGTCTTGAGCCTGTGTACGAAGATCGTCGAATTGAGGAAACGCAGCCAACATCGCGAAGACCAAGGCGAGTGCCGGGACAACCGCGAGCGACGTCGAATAACTTAGAGCGGCTGCCGTGCGGCGAATCTGCTCTTCCTCAATTCTCTTGAGAAAGAAGGGAATCGCTTGCTCCGGGGTTTCAAATGCGGCATCGACAGCGCCTGAAAACACTTTGTAAATCCGACTAATTCGGCCGGGGAATTGCGCGAGAATACTCTTGATAGCCATGGCGCACTCACTTTGCCCACTGGATGGTTTCGTGTAGGATGCCGTAACTTATTGGTTCCCGAAAGCTTTTCGGTTGAATAATTGGATATTGGCGATGGTTGAACAACAGCTTTTGATGAGTGGCAAAAAAGGATTGATCATGGGCGTTGCCAATGATCGCTCCATTGCCTGGGGCATAGCTCAGCAAGCCGCTGCTCACGGGGCCAAATTAGCCTTTACCTATCAGGGTGAGGCCCTAGAACGACGCGTTAAGCCGCTTGCGGAGAGCGTCAACTCTGATTTGATGCTTCCATGCGACGTAACCGATACGTCGTCAGTTGAGCGGGTTTTTTCTGAGATAAAGCAGAGCTGGGGAGGATTGGATTTTTTGGTCCATGCCATTGCGTATTCGGATAAAGATCAATTGCGCGGACACTATCTGGACACAACCCGCGAAAACTTCCAGAAAACGATGGATATTTCTTGTTATTCATTCACGGAAGTTTGCAGATTGGCGGCCCCATTAATGACTAGCGGAGGCAGCCTTGTCACTTTGTCTTACCTTGGCGCAGAGCGTGTTACACCTCACTACAATGTTATGGGTGTAGCCAAAGCCGCGCTCGAGGCTAGTGTTCGGTACCTTGCGACGGACCTCGGACCAAGAAACATTCGTGTCAATGCGATTTCAGCAGGGCCCATCAAAACGCTTGCGGCGTCAGGTATCGGTGATTTTCGTTACATCTTGAAATGGAATGAATTGAACGCACCGATGGATCGCAATGTAACCATAGAAGATGTTGGTAAATCTGGCCTCTACCTTTTGAGCGACTTAGGAAGTGGTGTAACTGGCGAAGTCCATCACGTGGACTGTGGGTATCACACTGTCGGCATGATGGCCCCTGAATCGGCACAGGACATTTCTGACCTGTTTGCAGGTGCCAAAATGACCGACTAACGCCATGTCTAGTAATACTTTCGGCACCCTTTTTCGGTTCACGACTTTTGGGGAAAGCCACGGACCAGCCTTGGGGTGTGTTGTGGATGGCGTTCCTCCGCGAATACCGCTGTGTGAAAGCGACATCCAAGTGTGGATGGACAAACGAAGGCCGGGCCAATCGAAATACACGACCCAACGAAACGAGCCCGACGAAATCAAGATCCTGTCTGGAGTTTTTGAGGGCGTAACAACAGGCACGCCAATTGGGCTTTTGCTAGAGAACGTCGATGCCCGATCAAAAGACTACGGGGATATTGCGGAGAAGTTCCGACCGGGCCACGCAGATTATACGTATTGGAAAAAGTACGGCATCCGGGACTACCGCGGCGGCGGACGTCAGTCTGCCCGAGAGACCGCAATGCGTGTCGCAGCGGGTGCAATTGCACGTAAAGTGCTGGAACAACGTCTGGGGGACGAAGTCAAAGTACGTGGCGCGCTGGTTCAAATGGGACCTCACGCCATCAACAGAGAAAATTGGGACTGGGCGGAAACCACCCGCAATCCGTTTTTCTCACCTGACAGGGAGGCCGCCTCAAAATGGGCGGACTATCTCGATCAGGTCCGCAAAGACGGATCCTCCGCCGGTGCAACTATTGAGGTCGTGGCTGAAGGTGTTCCGGCAGGTCTTGGCGCTCCTGTCTACGGAAAACTCGACGCAGATATCGCCAGTGCCCTAATGAGCATTAACGCCGCCAAGGGCGTTGAAATCGGCGATGGCTTTGCGACAGCTGCGATGACCGGTGAGGAAAACGCCGACGAAATGCGGATGACAGATAATGGCGCTGTTAGGTTCTTATCCAATCATGCGGGTGGTATCTTAGGCGGAATATCGTCAGGCCAGGCCGTTGTCGCGCGGGTGGCCATTAAGCCGACGAGCTCGATTTTAAATCCTCGCAAAACTGTAGATATTCATGGAAAAGATACCGATATAGTGACGAAAGGGCGCCATGATCCGTGCGTGGGCATACGCGGCGTACCGGTGGCCGAGGCAATGGTAGCGATTGTCCTCGCCGATCACCTCCTGCGCCATCACGCGCAGTGCAAACCGTAAATTTGCAGCGGAGTTCCTATGCTTCAATTCATAAAAAAGATGTTTCTGGGACTCTTTACCGTCTTAGGATTTTTTACATTCGTTTTATTGTCATCAATCGCGTTTTCATTATTTGTCTTTGGGGATAAAGGCTCTTCACGCGTTTCTGTGCCCGACGAAATTATCTTGTCAGTCGATTTGGACGAGGAATTTATCGAGGGATCGTCGAGCGGTCGGATCGAAGGTTTTTCGTTTAAATCACAAACAACGCTTAAGGACCTTGTCGTGGCGATCCGGAACGCGGCAGATGATCCGCGCGTTGTTGCCCTCAAAGCGAATTTGAGCCAGCAGACGGCGGGACTAGCGCAAATTCAGGACATTCGCGATGCTGTCGCAGAATTCGAGGCAAATGGAAAACCGACATTTCTATTTTCCGAGACTATTGGCGAAGGTGTCGGTGCTCTCCCCGCTTATTACTTGGCATCTGCATTCAACGAGATTTGGGTGCAACCCTCGGGAACCGTAGGGGTCGCGGGCATCGGCACCGAACAACCCTTCCTCGCAGACTTTCTGAACCGGTATGGCGTGAAGGGAAGTTTTATACAGCGCAAGGAATATAAGAGCGCAGGGGAGACGTTATCCAACTCTACGATGTCACCGGCAAATCGTGAGGCGACGGAAGCTCTCCTTAAATCATGGTTCGATCAAATTATCTCGGGCGTCGGGGAATCACGCAATTTACCCGAGACATTCATCACTGCACTTGTCGATCAAGGCCCACTTCTCGCAAACGAAGCGTTGGACAGCGGGCTTGTTGACCATCTTGGATATCGCGACGAATTTGAAACTTTCCTTGCCGTAAATTTTGACACTGCGGATCCGATGAGTATCGGGGAGTATATAGATCTCGATCCATCGGACAGCGAGTCCGAGCCTGAGAAGCAAATAGCAATCATTCATGCGGTGGGCGAAATCACAAGAGGCGGAGATGAGAGCTCTTTCTTTCCAGAAGCGGGCGTGCGTTCGTCACCTATGAGTAAAGCTATTCGCGACGCCGCCAACAATGAAGAAATAGATGCCCTGCTGATTCGCGTAGATAGCCCAGGGGGCTCCTATGTTGCGTCGGATACGATCTGGCGTGAAATAAAGAATACGAAAGCGAAGTCGAAGCCCGTCATTGTCAGCATGGGTAATACAGCAGCATCCGGTGGCTATTTTATCGCGATGCCAGCAGACCGTATTTTTGCGCAGCCAGCCACGGTGACCGGAT
>CBDDHW010000072.1:0-133168 GCA_965228575.1 Rhodospirillaceae bacterium
CAAAAAAACTGACGAAAGAATTTCGTGATGTCGAAAACAATCATGATCATCGAAGACAACGAAATGAACATGTTGCTCTTCAACGAAATCCTCGAATCTCACGGCTACAACACCGTCCAGCTTACGGATGGAATAGACGTCATTAATCAGGTGCGCGCCACCAATCCTGACCTCATTTTACTGGACATTCGTTTGCCCGTAATTTCAGGAACCGAAGTTGCCATGCAACTAAAATCCGATCCTATTTTGCGGAGCATCCCGGTGATCGCACTCACAGCCTTTGCCTTGCCAGGGGATGAGCAAATGTTTCTGGACTGTGGCTGCGATGGGTATATCTCCAAACCCATTTCTTTGCCCCACTTTTTAGAAACAATTGAGCACCACCTCGCGCCGTTAAGCCGTTTTCCCATGGCAGCGGCGAATTTGCGCGCCGCGTGTCAAGCCGCGATCCAATTTTAATGCGTAAAAAACTGGGTTGAGCTATCTCAACGAGCACGCCTGTTTAGTTGGCCTGCTTTTCGACCATGTCGTCGATCAAGAACCCTTGAAATTTGTGGACGCCCATATCCTGGGCCAATTCGATGGCGATCTTGTCGTCCACGCGCGTCATGATGGGATCGATTTCATTTTCCGCCATACGTTTAACGGCTGCAGCCCGCTCTATCAGCGTATCCTTGCTGTCATCGCTCCACTGAAACTTGGCAATGCTCGCGCCCAAGTATTCCAGATGAACTAGGCCCAGTGTATCGGCGACAATTTGGTCCACCGCAATTTTTGCGCCCTTACCCAAGATCAACCCCCTGGCAACTTCGTACTCATCGAAGTACTCAATGATGTCCGGTTGTCTAAACTCGATAACCAAACGGTCCAGTGGTGCAGTCGCAATAAAATTTTCAAACGTTTTTGTAAAAACACTTTTGACATTTAAGTTTATGGAAAACTGCCCACCATTAATCGGCAAGTGATCAAACGACCGCAAAACAATCTGATCGAGAAGCATCGTCAGGTCATAAAAAATAAGCCCGCATCCGCGCATATCCGCATCCGCGAACAGAGGTTTCCGAAGCCTTTCGACGCTGACATAAAACTCTGTCATCAACGGGTCGAAATTTTTTTCCTTGTTGGCGACGACAACCGGCTGTCCCCGCACAAAAGCCTTTATGAATTTTTCTGGCCCCAACTGCTTAAACGCAGCCATAACCTTACGAACATGAACCTCCGAAAACTTTCCGCTCGGAGTTGAGCGCATTTCACCCGTACGCTCTGGCGCACTTCCTGACAAAACCGATGTATGCTTTGCGGGTGAGGATTGTTTCTTCTCCGTATCAGAAAGTTGTTTTTTTCTTTTTCTCATCCGGGGGAAGCGCCGCTTTGGCAGACTCCGGAAAGCCAACAGGCGTGAACTGCCTGTTAAGATTGATCTTCACAAAGTCAAAAGTGAGTTTTTTGACGACTTGATGGCAGCTTTTAGGAGCGATAAACGACGTATTGCCCTCGCGCGTAGGCCAAATCGGAACGACCTCTCCTTTCAATCCAGCAAGAACGGCGGTTTTCTGAATAGCCGCCAACGCGGTTTCTTGCTCCTCAGATGGTAAATCGCCGAAATCAGATTCAAAGGGTACAAGGATAAGATCGATTCCAGATTGGCGCACATGCGCGATACGACAAACTTCAGACGCTTCTTTCTCCCGGTCGAGACTTAGCGCCTTGTTCACGGCCTCGGAAACTGAGTCCCGCGTTAGCTCTCCGTAGATAAAACCACTTACGAGAAAACTCTCAGCCGCAATGACAACGCTATCTTCCATTTGCGGCATCGTGAGAATGACGTCAGTCTCGCGAAGTGATTTTCCCCCATAGCGCCCGGTGCGAAGGTTTTGCAGAAAATCCAATCCGGTAATAGGGGACATATTCTGCGCGCAGATCACGCAGTCCACGGGCGTACGACGGTCTTGCAGAATGCGCAAAGCAACGAGCGGTGCCTTGGCCTTATACACCTTCGCCGCCGCGTCTATCAGAAGATAGCGCTCTAATTTTTCCAGGTTGTCTTTATTGGAGTCGATTACGAGAAAGCGGCGACCCTGGATCGCACTTTGCTCCAAAGCATCAGCATTTGTCACAGACACACCCCAGAGTACCCACTCGCATCCGATCCATCTCCGCGCAACCACATCTATAACGCGATCATCAATGAACCGTCGTGTGATTTTTGTTTTTTAGGTGGTGCTCTTTTTAAAGACCACAAAATAATTGTGAATGAAACAAAGGAGTTACGGAAGATGAAAACGTCGCGTAGCGAGCGCGCCTGGCAGAATACGAACCCCTGATATATGTTGGAGAGGCGATTTTCGCGTTATACGATTAATTTCGGCTGGTAATTCGTTTTTGTCGAAACCATTTTTAATTCATCGCTCGCAATTAGGTATCCGGGCGCGACTCGTACAAGTTTATGAAACGGGCATAAGGAGGCGACGCTTACTCAGCGGGCGGGTCATATGCATCCGCCGCCACCGCAACCACCTTAGAGTATTGCTGTCGGATTGCTTTGAGCTCGGAATATTCAGGACCGTTCCAAAATGCCTCAATCGATTCCATATCGGGAAACTCAAAAACCACCGTGTGGCGACCGTCATCGTCACCTTCCAAAACCTTGGACGGGCCCCTGACCAGAAACCGGCCTCCATACTTCGCCGCTGCGGCGGGAACCTTCTCTCGATATTGTTGCATACCCTCTAAATCGAAAACTTCCGCGCGGGCGATGATGTAGGCTGTCATTGAACGCTCCTTCGACGAAATTCGTGACTTGAGACTCAGGTCTAACTCTTCGACAGTACGTATAACAGGCTCGATAAAAAATATATATCGTGCGCTTTGAGTCCCTTGCGCGAACAACCCCAAGACACGCTGGGCCTTTTTGGTTAAATTCATATGGAAAGATCGCGCGGTGACCCAGCGTGCGCGCGCCATGATATTGGGGCCGCGAAGAGCTCATAAAAAATTTAATGAAGGAGACGTGTTTTGGCCAAAAGACCACCGACTGAAAACTGGATCAACGACTTATCCAAGATCGAAGCTCTTTGCGAAATCGACGGTATGACGATCGCGCGCCTATTGAAAATTCTCGACAAAAACATGCCCGCAGATCATTACGACGGAAGATCGAAAAACTATTTTAACGAGAAGGTCGCCGAAACTTTAAAATGGAGACGGTATAAATCCGGTGGCGCGGTATACCGAATTGCACCGGTTGACGGCCGGTACGCGGTCATCTCGTCGACCTCGAACAACGAAGTAATCGTCCCAACGATCGCTGACCTCGTCGATCCCAATACTGCGGCTGTCGTGGAGCTGGGGTGCGGAACCGGACGAAACTTATTTCATTTGCGCGACATCATTGAGCACGAATTTCCTGGCGTTAGATATTTTGGCTGTGAGATCGCCGAGGCGGGACTCAAGAGCGGAGAAACAATAGCGAGCTTAGAACCCAAAAGAGACAATATCTCGTTTCGATATTTTAATTACCTGGAGCCCGACCTTGGGTTTTTGCAAGATTTGGACAACATCATCTTTTTTACCTGCCACTCTATCGAACAAGTCACACACATCGGAGAAAACATTTTTCACGAAATTTTGCGCACAGGGCAAAACATTCAATGCGTGCACTGTGAACCCGTCGGCTGGCAATTTAATAAAGAGCTGATGGCTAAGCTGGAGGAAAAAGGCAAGAAACTGAACGACACCAAGGTCAACGTCGAAGTTCTCGGATCAGTCAACGACTACTATTCCGCAGAGATCCCTGTTATCAACGACTGGAATAGAAATTTGGTCGAAACCCTCCTCAAGTTGCAGAATGACGGATTACTGAAGATCAACTTCATCGAACGCGATTGTGTCGGCAACAACGCTTATAACCCATCCACTCTCATTCATTGGACAAAGGTGCTGAACAAACCTAGGGGGCGAAATTCACACCGTGTTAATTCGCCAAAAAACTAAATCCGAATGTACGCCGTGTGAAATCACCCCACGCCAGGTGTACGTAAACCGACGCCAGTTTATTGAACGGGCGTCGGCCGGAGTAGGGTTCGCTGCGCTCGCTGGATTTCATCCAACCTCCTCAAAAGCAGGTACTCTTCCGCCCGAGGGTCAAATCCCAAACATTGTTCCCGGATACAGCAAGCTCGGAGACGACGAAGACCTGACCCACCCCCAGGCCATCACCACCTACAATAACTTTTTCGAGTTCGGTACGGAAAAAACCGACCCCGCCAAACACGCTCACCGACTCACCACAAGACCCTGGACGGTTACCGTCGATGGACTTTGCGCCAAACCCGGCACCTTGAACCTTGAGGACTTCCTCAAGCCGTATTCCTTTGAACAACGCGTCTATCGGATGCGGTGCGTCGAGGCTTGGTCGATGGTCATTCCCTGGGTTGGGTTTTCCTTGGGAGAGGTCGTCAAACGTTTTGAGCCTCTTGGCAGCGCAAAATACATTCAATTCGAGACGTTGGTACGACCCAACGAAATGCCTGGCCAACGGCGAAGCCAAAATCTCACCGATCGCTTTGGCGTGCCGCAACATATTCTGCCCTGGCCCTACACCGAAGGGCTGCGGCTTGACGAAGCCCTCAACCCTCTCGCAATTCTCGCGGTCGGTTTGTACGGCGAGGTGCTTCCCAATCAAAACGGTGCGCCATTGCGTTTGGTCGTGCCATGGAAATACGGATTTAAGTCAATAAAATCCATCGTGCGCATCACATTCACCGAAGACGAACCCAAAACTACGTGGCAAAACATGAACCCGCGTGAGTACGGCTTTTACGGCAACGTCAACCCCTCGGTTTCGCACCCAAGGTGGTCTCAGGCTACCGAACGCCGCATCGGAGAGCTTACCCGACGGGACACGTTAATGTTTAACGGCTACGGCAAAGAAGTCGCATATCTGTACGCCGGTATGGATTTAAAAAAGCTCTACTGAAGTGCGGTAGACGCTTACGCCCATGAAACTCTTTCCTTAATTACTCCACATAATCCAATCCCACGTCTAAACATGGGGCTGAGTGGGTAATCCATCCCACGGAAATCAGATCAACGCCGGATTCAGCTACTGCGCGCACCGTTTCCAATGTGATCGACCCAGACGCTTCGGCCACCGCGCGCCCATCAATTTTTACAACCGCCTGCTTGAGAGTCTCGGGCGGCATATTGTCGAGCAAAACTATATGCGCACCGGCATCGAGCGCCTCGTCGAGCTGAGCAAGTGTATCGACCTCAACTTCAATTTTATCCGCCTTACCGGCGCTTGATTTGGCCGCCTCGATCGCCGCACGAACGCCCCCCGCGATCGCAATGTGGTTGTCCTTGATCAAAATCGCATCGTAGAGACCCGCGCGATGATTGATTGCACCGCCGCAGCGTACCGCGTATTTCTCAAGGGCCCGCAATCCCGGTGTGGTCTTGCGCGTGCAGCAAATTTTTGCGGATGTGTCGCGCACAGCAGCAACCAGAGCAGCTGTTGCCGTTGAGATCCCCGATAAATGACCAAGAAAATTAAGGGCGGTCCGTTCCGCACTGAGGATCGACCGGGCCGGGCCGGAGACTTCAAGAATTACATCGCCCGCGCCAACGTTTGTCCCGTCGGTAACAGAAGAGACGATAGTGAGTTTGCTGTCCACGGCCTTAAAAACCTGAGCCGCGATATCGACCCCGGCAACGACACCCTCAGTGCGCGCGCGAATGACGGCTTTTGTACTCGCCATCTCCGAGACGACTGCGGTCGTCGTGATATCGCCGACCTTGCCTAAGTCTTCTTCAAGAGCGCGGCGCACAGCATCTGTCACAATAGATGGCGAAGGCGGTGCCAGTGTCATGGTGCCAGAGTCATAATGAATGGGCGCTCATCAAAAAAACGCGGGACTGAGTTACGCCGCGCTTGGTGTCCAGCCGTTCAACATCCGCTCGACAGAAATCCGGGCCCGCGCCGCAATGGACTCCTCAATAAGAACTTCATGCTCACCGGTTTCCAGAGCGTGCAAAATATTCGAGAGCTCTATCTTTTTCATAAACGGGCACAAATTGCAGGGACGGACAAACTCAATGTCCGGATGTTCGGCGGCAACGTTGTCGCTCATGGAACATTCAGTCACGAGTACCACTTTCGCAGGTTTATGGTCTGCAACGTACTTCGCCATCCCTGACGTTGAGCCAGAAAAGTCCGCTTCATCCACCACCTCCGGCGAACATTCCGGATGTGCGAGGACAACGAGGCCTGGGTTTTCGGCGCGCATCCCTCGAATATCTTCGGCCGTAAACATTTCATGAACCACGCAGCGGCCCTTCCACGTGATAACTTCTGTTTTTACTTTTTTCGCGGTGTTGAGCGCCAAGTACTCGTCGGGCAGCATAATCACCTGGGGCGTATTCAATTCCTCGATAATTTCAACGGCATTTCCCGACGTACAGCAGATATCAGATTCCGCTTTCACATCCGCCGATGTGTTCACGTAGGTTACCACCGGCACGCCGGGATACTGTTTTTTCAACTCAACCACGTCAGCGCCGGTAATGGACTCAGCGAGCGTACATCCCGCACCCATATCCGGAATCAAAACCGTCTTGCTTGGATTCAATAACTTTGCCGTCTCGGCCATAAAGTGAACGCCCGCCATAACAATGACGTCCGCATCGGTCTCGGCGGCGTGGCGCGCGAGCGCCAAGGAGTCACCTGTGATGTCGGCCACGCAGTGAAAAATTTCCGGCGTCATGTAATTGTGACCTAGGATTACTGCGTTCTTCTCCGCCTTCAATGTATTGATTCTATGAATGAGCGGCGCAAATACCGGCCACTCGATCTCCGGGATGACTTTACTGACTTTCCCATACAGGTGCGCGGTATCGCGTTCGACCTCCGACGTAAATTGGAGATCGCGCGCGGTGGTGATGGGCGGTGTGTTGACCACATTCATGGCGGTCGCCTTTCCAAAGACAGTCCCGAGTGTTACGGCGCGGTGACGCTTATACTTATTTTGAGCATATCCTGGGTCCAAAAAAAGCACGTGAGCCACGGCAAGGGGAAACGGTAGAGTTGAGCCACTAAAAAGTCAAGAGAACCAAGGCTTTAGACGCATAAACGCCTGTAATACAACGAAAATTGCGGCCTTCGACATTTACCCGGACTTCTTGCTCACCTTGACGGACACCCGTACTCCTGGTGCGGGTCGCTCGTGAACCACCTCGCGCCGGAATCTGAATAGCTCCGCTGGTCGCCCTCCGGTTTGCCCTGATATTTTGCCGGTTGGCTCCACCAATCCCTCATGCGCAACCAGCCGGCGGAAGTTTTGCTTGTGAAGGCGGCTTCCGGACAACGCTTCCACCGCCCGTTGGAGCTGAAAAAGCGTAAATGCGGGCGGCATAAGCTCGAAAATCACTGGCCGGTATTTAATTTTCCCGCGCAAACGGCCCATTGCCGTCGCCAAAATACGCCGATGATCCTTTGTCAATACAACACCCGTCCGCACATCGGCTTCGCCACTTTTTTCCGATGTTCGTCCAGTATCGTCGGCAGCAGCTTCGCTCACTAACCCCGCTTCAAACAGAAGTTCATAACGTTCTAACACACGTTCATTGTCCCAACTTCCGCCCGCCTGACCAAACATGAGATCGACGCGCTCTTGGCGCCGCTGCTTTTGTTGCTTCGAGGCGCCGGCAGCACACCAGCGCGCGAGCTGGGGAAGAATAAACGACTCAAGAAGAGGCGGCGGACCTTCACGCCAATCTTCCCAAGGAAAGTACCGGTACCAATTATTCCACGTAACTGCGGTTGGATTTTTTACGACCGTCTGACGGACCAACGCCAAATACCCGACCGAAACGGCGCGCGGTCCACCAGCGCGGCGCTCAGGATCTCGGTCCCGATCACCAAAGGTATAAAGTTGCTCGACATAACCAATATGCAAGCCGGTTTGTTCGTCCACCCAACTCCGCAGCCCTTCTTCTAGTGTCCGGTGGCGTAGCGGATCAAAGGGACCGCACGGCAGCCCAGCCGGGGAAAGGTCGTCGTCAGAGCGAACCAGCAGGATTTGCGGCGACTCCTCAGCCAAAGCAATCGTCGCCGCACTGAGTTCAATAACAACCCCGCCCGGCTCGGAACCTGAGGGCGCGGAGTAAGAACCGGCATTTTTGGGTTTTTTAGCCACGGTTTCTTCAGCTGCTCCCACGTCTAAATACCAGATTTTTCTATGCCTGACGCCTTAAGCTGCTGGACACGTCGCGTCAACGAACCCAAAGGTCCGCGAGGGCGATTTTGTGCCCAAAAACTGGGCACTTTGCTCGGCAAATCTTTCCTACCGTTAACCTGTTCTTCACTACGCCTAGATACCGTGCACGCTCGAGAGTTTGAGTATGCGCTCAAGGGTTCGGATGCGGTCGGGGCTGACCAAATCCGCCAAGAATGAGCACCGATTGACGCTTCTCGTCGTCATATAGGTGAACCGCAACGCACTACTCATCATAGGTCGTCGAGAGGAAAGAGCTTTGAATCCGTTTGTAGAGCAGATGCGCAATCTCGGTCCCGCACGCCTGGCGGCCATGGCGGGCGTTGCAGTGGGCCTTATTGGTTTCATTATATTCTTTGCAACCCGATTTTCCGGTGCGCCGATGGAGTTGTTGTACGGCAACTTAAGTGCCGTCGACTCGCGCGAAATTATTCAACAGTTGCAATCCGACGGCACGCCCTTCCAGACAGCGGAAGACGGCGCGGAGATTCTTGTTCCTGCCGATCAGGTCACGCCCATTCGCATGCAAATGGCAGAACTCGGTCTGCCCGCTGGCGGGTCCATGGGCTACGAAGTCTTCGACAACATGGATTCGTTGGGCGCGACAAACTTTATGCAAAATGTGAACCTGGTCCGTGCGCTTGAAGGTGAACTCTCTCGCACCATTAAGGCGATCGACGGTGTGCAAAACGCGCGCGTGCACTTGGTTTTAGCTCAGCGGGAAATGTTTACCCGCGATGTACAAGATCCAACGGCATCTGTTTACGTCAAGATGCGTGCGGGGCGTCTCTCGGAAAATCAAGTTTCCGCAATTCAACACCTTATTGCCGCGGCGATTCCGCGTCTTACGCCCTCCAACATTTCGATCGTCGACGAACGCGGCTCTCTCTTGTCGCGCTCGTTCGAAAACGACGAACAAATGGTTGTGATGCAACAAGAGCAGGCCCGTATGGGTCTGGAACGCCGCCTGGCGCAATCGGTTATTTCTCTTGTTGAAAGTTCTCTAGGAACCGGAAAGGTTCGCGCCGAAGTTCGCGCCGACATGGATTACGATAAAGTTGTCCGCGCCGAAGAAATCTACAATCCGGATGAACAGGTTCAACGGTCTTCTGTCACCGTGACTGAAACCGGCTCGATGATCGAGTCCCAGCCGGACGACGTAACCGTCGCTCAACAACTCCCTGATGCCGGCCTCAATGGCGGCGCAGCTGGTGCCCGCTCTCAAGAAAATACGGAACGCACAGAAGAGACCGTAAACTTTGAAATTTCCAAAACAACGATCAATCAGGTCCGTGAAACTGGGGTTATTCGGCGCCTGTCCGTCGCTGTTCTTGTAGACGGAAACTATACGGAAGGCGAGAACGGCGAGCGCGTGTTTGAACCTCTCGACGAAGAAACCATGACGAAGATCGAGTCTTTGGTTCAATCAGCTGTTGGATACGATGCGAACCGCGGCGACCAAATCGAAGTCATCAATATGCCGTTTACCGGCCTTGAGGAATTCGAACTCGACGAACCCTTCGAACTCTTTGGATTTAGTAAAGAAGAAATCCTGCGCATGGCCGAAGGTCTCGGCGTTGCGATCGTCGCCGTACTGGTCATTCTTTTGGTGGTTCGCCCGCTCGTGACCCGCGCCTTCGAAGCCATGCCATCTGGTGACGACGCGCTGATGACGTCAGACGTTGCTCAATTGACAGGCCCGGGCGGTGTTCCTATGCCGGTCAGTTCGGAGGAGGAAGAGGAAGACCTCGACGAATTGATCGATATCGACAAAGTCGAAGGCCGGGTGAAGGCGTCAAGTTTGCGTAAAATTGGCGACATTGTTGAAAAACACCCGGAAGAAGCGTTGTCGATTATCCGCATGTGGCTTTACCAAGAAACATAGGGGCTTCAGTCCGCTACACACCGGGGACGTCGACGTATATCATGAACAAGGATGTCTTTAGCTCAGGTGAAATAGCGATTTCTGGACACAACGACGGCAGCGAACTCGCATACTAAGGCTCAAAAGCAAAGACAGAAAAATGGCAACGTCTTCATCTGTTCGAAAATTTATGTTTACGCGGTCGTTTGACGACCCGGACAAACTGTACCTGCCCGGCGAGCGGAACAAAGCCGAGCGCGAGGCAGCTGCAGCCGCCGAGGCGGCGGAAGAAGCGAGAAAAGCCGCCGCGCGTGAACGCAAAGCGGCAGAACGCGAGCGAGCAAAACGCGAGGCCGAGGACGCTGAGTCTGATGAGCCGATCGAGGAAGAAAAAGAATTCACCCAATCGGATTTGGATGCTGCCCGTGAAGAAGGGCACATTGCTGGTCACACAGCAGCTCTTGAGGAAGCGGAGACCGCGCGCGAACACTACATCGCCGATGCAATGAACTTAATTGCACAAGGACTGGATGGTTTACAAAATCGTCAGGACGCGGCGAACAAACAGACAGCTGACTTTGCGATGCGTATGGTCTTCGGCGTCGTTCAACGCCTCCTGCCGGATTACACACACCATTACGCTGTCGACAATATGGAAACTTTTGTGCGCCGGGTCCTCCCCTTAGCAATCGGCGAGCCGACGTTAACCATACGCGCCCACGCCATGATCGCTCCTGATCTTGAAGTTCGCTTGAAAGACGTCTTCAACCGAACGGCATTTCAAGGATCCTATGCCGTGATTCCCGATTACGAGCTTCAGCCAGGCGACTGCAAGCTTGAATGGGATGGCGGCGGCGCCGACCGCGACGAAGGTCGTATTTGGGCTGAGATTCGTGAAGTTGTCGCGGGCAATATTGGCGATGCGGATGCAGATGATTTTGATCGCGCAGCCGATGAAGCCGTACAGAATAACGATCAAATGGCTTCGGAAACCGAACAACCAAACCCTGATATAGATCACTCTCCTCCTGATGAACTTCATATGGACACAGAAGATCGCGAGGGGACGGAACAGCAGGTGCAAGACGATACGAACACGCCGGAGGCATAAAAGCTGCGGCACAACCCTACCTGGGGACGGCGACGCCAAAAATAATATTGGGCACGCCAGCGGGAGCAAGAGATGACAGAAGAAGACGGTACGGAAAACGAAGACGAAACAGCGAACGCCGAGAACGGTGAAGCTGAGGCCACGGCCAAAGCCGACGCCGAAACCGCTGCAGTCGATGAAGGTGGGTCCGAAAACACTGGCGATGCAAGCGAGCCGGAAGTGAGTGACCTACAGCTGGATGAAGTTGAGGGGCCTGCCGCTGAAACAACAATCGGTGACGTTCTCGAAGAGGACGACAACTGGAGCAACCTGCGTGATCCGGCGGCCGAGGGTGGCAAGGATTTAGAAGCGGTCTACGACATTCCGGTGCGTGTTTCTACGGTACTTGGAAAATCGTCTATGCAAGTTAACAACATCCTGCGGTTAACCCGTGGCGCTGTTGTTGAACTCGATCGAAAAGTTGGCGAGCCCGTTGATATTTATGTCAACGACCGCATAGTTGCGCGTGGTGAGATTGTGGTGGTTGAGAACCGTCTTGGTATCACCATGACCGAAATTGTAAAAACGCAAAAGGGATAGAACCCGATAAAGCGGAAATATTACGGCCTCAATTCATGGATCCTTGAAGCCGCACTTAGATAAACACGGTTAACGAATATGGCTGAACACGCAGAACTCAAAGCAGTCCCACGGCGCATTTTCTTCGATGGCGCGACCGTGTTCGGTTTTACTGCGGCCGCGTTACTCATCGTGTCGGCCATTTTGATTGGCGATACACCAGGCGCTTTCGTCAATATCCCCTCTCTTCTTATTGTTGTGGGCGGGACCTTCGCGATCACTGCTACCTGTTTTAACCTTGCCGACATCGGCCGCACTTTTGCTGTACTTGGATCGACCGTCTTCTATCGCGGACGTGACGCATCGCAGGCCGCAACAACCATGCTCGATCTTGCAGAGTTTTGCCGCAAAAAAGGCGTCCTTCCGCTTCAGGGTGAACTCGTTGACCGGTTTATGCGCGAGCCGTTTTTGCACAAAGCGCTCAATATGGTTATCGACGGGATGACCGAAAAGGAGATCGCGGACATATTGGCCCAGGATCAAGCAGCCACCGCCTCGCGCGCCCACCGCGCGGTCAGCGTCCTGCGCCGCGCCGCCGATATATCCCCAGCCATGGGTTTGATTGGAACTCTCGTCGGATTGGTGCAAATGCTTACCAACCTCGATAATCCAAGTGTTATCGGACCCGCCATGGCGGTTGCGTTGCTGACAACCTTTTATGGGGTTGTGCTCGCACATATGGTGTTCAACCCGCTGGCGTCAAAAATCGAGCGCAACATTGTCGACGACCAGCTTATTTACCATATCTACAGCGTCGGCGCGCTGGCCATCGCGCGGAAAGACAATCCACGGCGCCTTGAAATGCTGCTGAACAGCGCCCTGCCGCCCGAGAGTAAAGTGCGTTATTTCGTATGATGTTGCGGTTCGTCGTTTTCTATACTGCTCCCGTTGACCTTCCCTGTGACTCGACCCATAACTCGGTAAGGTTTCGTCATCTCGGCGCCATCGGGGCGCCATTGGAGTCTGAAGGGTTCTTATGCGGCTGCTAATCATCGGTTCTTTGAACGGTCAAATCGGCGCGGCCAGCCGCATCGCCATCGACCGCGGCGCGAAAGTCATCCAGGCCGACGGTATAGCCCAAGGTCTTGATGTGATGCGCTCTGGGCAAGGCGCCGACCTCGTTATGGTCGATGTCGCTAACGACATCGCCGCGCTGCTGGCGGATATGAAATCCGAGCGCATTAACCTGCCGGTGGTCGCGTGCGGCCTTGAAACCAACTCCGAAGCGGCCGTTGCTGCCATCAAAGCCGGGGCGAAAGAGTACGTTCCCTTGCCTCCCGATGCCGATCTGATCGCTGCGGTTTTAGAAGCCGTCGCCGCCGAACAGGATACCTTCGTTTACGAAGACCCGGCGATGGTCAAGGTTATGGAGATGGCGAAAAAAGTCGCCGGATCCCAAGCCTCAGTTTTAATCACGGGGGAATCTGGAACCGGCAAGGAATTGGTCGCTCGCTTTCTTCACCGTAACAGTCCACGCAAAGACAAAGCCTTTGTCGCCGTAAACTGTGCGGCAATTCCAGGTGAGCTCTTAGAGTCCGAATTGTTCGGTCACGAAAAAGGAGCGTTTACCGGGGCCGTCGCGCGGCGCATCGGTAAATTTGAAGAAGCCAGCGGCGGCACGTTGTTGCTCGATGAAATCAGCGAGATGGACCTGAAACTTCAGGCCAAGCTTCTGCGCGCTGTGCAAGAACGCGAGATCAATCGCATCGGCTCCAACACCGCGGTCAAAGTCGACGTGCGTATCCTCGCGACATCAAACCGCAATATGGAAGCCGAGGTTAAGGCGGGAAAGTTTCGCGAAGACTTGTTCTTCCGCTTGAACGTTGTGAAGTTGGTCATTCCTTCGCTGCGCAGCCGTCCAAAAGACATTGAAATTCTTGCGAAGCATTTTGCCAAAACGTGTGCTGAGGAAAACGCCGTCCCTGTGCGGCCCCTCACTGCTGAAGCGGTTGCCGCGCTCCACGGACATTCTTGGCCGGGCAATGTGCGCGAGCTCGAAAACACGGTTCACCGCGCGGTCTTGTTGGCCAGCGGCGAGCAGATCGGCGCGGACGCCATTATGCTCACCGATGCAGACGGTAATCTTTCCGAAGACGCAAAAGCCGGCGTGGGCGGTCTTGTCGGACGAACGGTCGCGGACGTCGAACGTGATTTGATTATCGACACCTTAAAACACACCCTTGGCAACCGTACCCATGCGGCAAAGATATTGGGCATCTCTATTCGCACCTTGCGCAACAAACTAAACACCTACGTCCAGGACGGAACCGAGGTTCCAGCGCCCGGCACCGGTGAAGCCTAAACTTACGCGTATGAACACGCGCTCCCTCTATTTCAGCTTAAACGTGCGATCGTTTTTTGCGGTGCTTCTTTGCGTTGGACTGCACGCGCCCGCTGCCGCCTTGGATATGGATTCGATCACCGCGATCAACCATTTCAACGCCAATTGCGTTCGCCACCTCGCCAAGCCCGATGAGATACGCGCCTGGGCGGACGCGCGCTATCGCCCTGTCCGAGACCCGGAAACCCTCGCAACCGTGGTCGGCGAAACCACCATGGGATCGGCGTGGCATCTGCCAACTCGCACGGGCCGAAACATCACTCTGTCGCTGCGCGGCGACGGCAAAACCTGCGCCGTATGGGCCGAGGCGGGTGATCCGCTAGGTGTAGAAGAAGAATTTCGCAAAATGGTGGACGGCGCGGCGAGCGACGGGGTCACAGTCAAGACCACCACCGACAGCACCCTTCCAACGCGCTCGGGCAACGGGCGTTTACTGTCTATGATTGTGCGCGATGAGGAAAAAGGGTCCGGCTATATGTTTACCTTTATCGCCGGTGATTTATTTTCAGGCGCGCCTATTGCGCTATCTCTGCAAGTCGTTCGGGTCGAGTCAGATAAATAACGCCCGCGCCTGTAAACACAAAAAGGCTCCCCGCCTACGCGAGGAGCCTTTTGTTTTTGACGTCGTTGATAGGTTTTTACGCTAGCCCCTTCTCGAAGGTCGCAAGCAATCTGCTCCAAGCCCGCTCGGCCTGCGCTTCATGATACCTAGACGCATCCGGCGGGCACCATCCATGGAGCGTGCCTTCGTAGACTTCAACTTCCGCCGGCACGCCTGCTGCCGCAAAGCTCTCGCGCAGAACGCCTTCCGCTTCAGGCTCTTTTTCGTGGTCGTCTTCGGCGATCGCAATCAACATATGCGCCGACATCTGCGGGATTAGTTTGTGCGGACTGTTGTCGGCATCGGTCACTAGCCCGCCGCCATGAAACGAGGCGCCTGCGCCAATACGGTCCGGAATGGCCGCCGCGGTCCGCATCACCATGGGGCCGCCCATGCAATATCCCGTCGTGCCGATCTGCCGTGAGGTATCCACAACGCTTTGTGAATCCAGCCACCCGACAAATGCCTTCGCATCAATCACATTGGTCTCAGGCGTATTGGTCGCCATCAACGCCCTAATTTGCGCGCGGTCGTCCGGGTTCGAAAAATCCAACCCTTCCGGAAGCGCCGGCAAGCGCTTCGCCCGGTAATACGGATTGATTGAGAGCACCGCATATCCGGACTCCGCCAAACGCGTGCCCATTTGCTGAAAAGCGGGGCGCAGACCAAACGCATCGGGCCAGACCAAGACTGCTGCGTGCGAACCCGAGGTCGGGTGCACGAAATGCGCTTCGCACATTCCGTCCGGTGTCTCAATCTCAACCATTGATTCGGTTACATCGACCGCGTTCGCAGCGCGCGGCAAAGCGGCAGCAACACTTGCGCCAATTGCTAGTGCGCCCAATCGTCGCCGGCTCAGGCGCTCACCGATATCCTTTAATACTGCGTCGTCACACATGGTCTCTCTCCTATTGGTATCCAAGCCCTCGCGTTATCTCGAAGGCGCCCATAGTCCACAGCAAATACTAACGGCTCGCTGCCTGCGCCGGTATTAAAATTATGTGAGCAGAGGGTCGGTCATCACCTCCACGAGCGCCGGTCCGTCATGGGCCATCGCCTTGTCGAATGCGGCTTTCAAGGCGTCGGCCTTGTCCACGCGAATTCCCAAGCCGCCCGCCAGCGTCGCATATTCAGCGAAATTTGGATTGTGCAAACCGGTTTGCCACACATCCCAAGCGCCGTCGCGCTGCTCCTTTGAAATTTTCCCAAGCTCGGAGTTGTTTAAAAGAACATGCGTGATGTTCATGTTGTATTTCACCGCTGTTGTGAATTCCGCCATGTACTGACCGAACCCGCCATCCCCGGAGATTGAAATCACTTTGCGCTCGTCACCCACTGCGGCCCAGGCCCCCATCGCCGCAGGAAACCCGAAGCCAATGGAACCCAAGTACCCGGACATCAAAACACTTTGGGTTTTGCATTCAAAGTACCGCCCAAAGGAATAAGTGTTGTTGCCGACATCGACGCTAATCACAGCGTTGTCGGGCACAACATCGGACAACACCTGAAACAAAACAGCCGAGTTCAGGCCGTTCCCATCATCTTTTTTGGCACGCTTTTCTTTTTCCCCCCGCCAATCGGCCCAATGATCGGCAAGCTCTTTGCGTTGATCCTCGCAAGCGCGCTTAGATGAAAGCTTGTCTTTCATCATCTTTGCGGTGATTGCGATATCGCCCCACACCGGCTCTTCGACCGCATGAAATTTACCCAGCGCCATGCGATCAAAGTCGACTTGAATTATGGGCTTCTTTTTATCAATCCCGGTGTGATCGGAGAATGATGCGCCAAAGACGATCAGCAGGTCGGCCGCACTCATAAACCAACTAGCAACCGGCGTTCCGCTCTTTCCAAGCACGCCGGCGCCCAGCGGATGGTGATCGCTAATCTGCCCCTTCGCCTTGAACGTTGTAATCACCGGGCAGTTCAATGCTTCCGCCAGCGCGATAACTTCATCCATCCCGTCCTTCGCGCCGTATCCCACAATGATCAGCGGGCGCTTGGACCGTTTGATGCGCTGATTCGCATACGTGATGGATTGGTCGGGAGGCGTAATCGACGTCTTGGATACGCGCCCCTCCGGCCGTCCAGGGCCTTTGGTTTCAGCGTCCAATACCTGAACTTCATCGGGCAATATTAGGTGAGCGACGTCCCGCTCAATGATTGCCGTTTTAAGCGCAAGCGAAGTGAGTTCGCCGGGGATGCTATCGTGCAAAACGGTTTGACTAAAGCGGGAGACGGCCGCAAAGGCCGACGATAAGTCGATTTCCTGAAACGCACCCGGCCCCATCACCTGGGTATTGATTTGACCCGTCAAAGCCAGCACCGGCGCGCGGTCCACCTTGGCGTCCCACAAACCGGTCAACAGATTTGTCGCCCCGGGGCCGGCGATCGACAAACAGGCCGCCGGTTTGCCGGAAACTTTCGCGTAGCCCGAGCAGGCGAACGACGCTGCGCCCTCATGTCTGATCCCGAAGTAGCGGAGCTTTCCTTTGTCTTCGAGTACCCGAAGGGCTTCCGCCATTCCCAAATTGGAATGGCCGACCATGCCAAAGACACTATCGACACCCCATTCCACCATCGTTTCGGCGATAACATGTCCAACCGTCCACTGAGGCCGTTTACTGACAGGGACGCACACCTCGAGTTCCCCATCGTTCTCGCGCACTTCAAAGGTTTCGACGCTATCGTCGTTTCCGACGCCCTTTCCGGACTCAAGATCAAAATCAAAACCGTGCCATGGACACCGCAATGCGCCCTCGCACACCGTCCCTTCGGTTAAGGGTCCACCTTGGTGCGGACATTTGCCGTCCATTGCGAAAACATTTTCTCCCGCGCGCACCACTGCCACTTGTCGTCCGCCCGCTGAGACTTTGTGAACCTCGCCATCTTTAAAATCGTCTTTGCGGCCGATGCCTTCCCATTTAGCGTCTTCATCTTCCTGGGCCCGGTGCGCTTTGGAGATTGTCAGCGCTTCGTCGTCGCGAAACCCGACGTACCAATGACTCCCGTCGCAAAACGGTTTGTTGAGCGACGCCCCGCAGCGGCAAAGAACATAGTGCTCGTCGCCAACGCCCTCGCCGAACTCAGTTTCGTTCAAGGTGACGCCGCCGCGCACAGCGTAAGGCCCATCGCGCGTGACCTGAATTTCGGGATCACTGTGGTATTCGGTTTTCGCGTCCCCCTTTTCTTCAAAAGCAAGCGCGCCCGACGGACATTTCTTTATGGTTTTTATAATCGCGTCTTTATCGGCCGCATCGGGATCGATCCACGGCTCGCGCCTGGCGCTCCAGACTTTCGGCAAGCCTGATGTGCAAAATCCGGCATGCGAACATGTCCCCCGGTTGTCGCGAATGGTTATGTCTTTGCCTTCGTAGCGGTCCAAGGAGTCGGATACCCGCCGATCACTCTTCTCGTCGGTGAATCCTATTCCCTGGTGTGTGCCATCGCAGAAGGGCTTGGTCTTAGATCCCCCGCAGCGGCACAGGGCGATGGTTTTTTTCACCGCAATCGATTCACCGCGCGAGTTCTTGAAGGTATCTAGGCCCTTGACGATAAGCGGACCATCTTTCTTAGGTGAAATTGTTGGTTTGATGTCCTCGTCCTTTGAACTCATGACATTCCTTTGCGACTAAATCTCAAAAAGTACGGATTTAAAAAATCGCCATAGCTACTGTCCTAACAGATTTTGGAGGTGCTCGAACCATTGGGGCGGACAGGTCACGTGCACGTGAAGCCCAGAGTTTTATTTTAGTGGGAAAGCGAGGATTCGCCCCGCTCCAATGCCTAAAAATCCGGCGGTTAGGAGATACGCCCTAATCAGACGGAAATTCCACAGGAACATAACCTGTTGTTTTCAAATGATTATTTAATTCGTCGAATTGGCGAATGGCCCCTCAAATGACATGCTATCACCCGGCAATTCTTGCCCATCTTAAAGCGTTGTTAACCGCCCTCGGCGACATTGAGGCCCACGTGGACAAAGGTCCTTTTTCCCAGTTTTCTGGGCTTTAAGACCCTTATCCGCTGGCGGCTCAGGGGGCTGAGTCGCGGCGCTCGCCTCACAAAGGCGCGCCGATTTTATGGTTTTGAGGCGGATAATGGCGGAACAATCAGCAGCAGCAGATCCAGCACCGAGTGGCGGCGGAGGTGAAACGCCGGCGCCTGCTCAAGGCACAGCGGTCACCGAAACCAAAACCGCGCAAACCGACGCTCCGCCGGCAGCACCTGGGTCTCTTTTCGACTTCACCGATTTCGGCGACCGCTTTATGGGCTCGCTCAAGCGCGGCGACCTCGGCTTTGCGATGGGCCTCATGCTCATCCTGGTCGTGCTCATCATGCCGATGCCCTCGTGGCTCCTTGATATTTCGCTCGCCATGTCCATCACCCTCGCGGTTCTTATTCTGATGACCGTTGTGTTCATCAACCGCGCGATGGAGTTCAACTCTTTTCCCGTGGTGCTGCTCATCGCAACGCTGCTCCGGCTCGCGCTGAACCTCGCGTCCACGCGCTTGATTTTATCGGATGGTCATACTGGAACCGACGCCGCGGGTGAGGTGATCGAAGCCTTCGGCGGTTTCATCATGGGTGACAACTTCATCATCGGGATTATCGTCTTTGCGATTCTCACTTTGGTCAACTTCATGGTGATCACCAAGGGTTCAACCCGTATCGCCGAAGTCACTGCGCGTTTCACCTTGGACGCCATGCCTGGCAAACAAATGGCGATCGACGCCGATTTGTCCGCCGGTCTGATCGATGAAACCGAGGCGCGGGAGCGCCGCGACGACCTTCAAAAAGAATCTGATTTCTTCGGCGCCATGGACGGTGCGTCAAAGTTTGTACGCGGAGACGCTGTTGCCGGTATTATCATCACCTCAATTAATATCATCGGCGGCATGCTGATCGGCATGGCCCAACGCGGCATGGAATTCGGCGACGCCGCGGATACATACACCCGGTTGACCGTCGGAGACGGTTTGGTCACGCAAATTCCAGCCCTTGTTGTGTCCACGGCGGCAGGTGTCATGGTGTCCAAAGGCGGCATCAAAGAGACCGTCGATAATGCCCTCGCTTCACAATTCACGAAGTACCCGAAAGCCATGGGCATGGCCTCGTTCCTGGCCGCATCCATGGCGATCTTGCCCGGCACCCCGGCCTTGCCGTTCTTGATGTTGTCCGCAGCGACCGGCGGCGTGGCGCTCTTCGTTACTTTGAGAAATAACAAAGAAAACGAAAAAATCGCCGAGCTTCAAAAACTTCAGGCGAAGTCTGAAGTGCCCGTGGCGGAAGAACCGATATCCCAAGCCATGAAGATCGATATGGTCCGCCTGGAATTAGGATACGGACTGCTCTCGCTTATCAACAACGAGAACAAACGCCTCACCGACCAAATCAAATCCTTACGGCGAGCCCTCGCAACCGACATGGGCTTTGTGATGCCCGCCGTTCGTATTCAAGATAACATGCAACTGCCCGCGAATTCCTACGCGGTCTATGTCAAAGAGGTCGAAGCGGGCAAAGGCGACCTGCGCCCGAACATGCTTTTGGTGATGGATCCGCGCGGTGAAGAAATTTCACTTCCCGGCGAGCGCACCAAAGAACCCACATTTGGATTACCGGCGTTGTGGATCGATCCGGCAAACCGTGAAGAAGCGTTGTTCCGCGGATACACCGTTGTCGATCCGCCAACGGTGATCACCACACACCTCACTGAAGTTGTGCGCGACAACATGTACGAATTGCTCTCCTACACCGAGACGCAAAAACTTCTCAACGAGCTCGACAAAGAACAACAAAAACTCATCAGCGAAGTGGTCCCGGCGCAAATCACCGTGGCGGGTATTCAACGTGTTCTTCAGAACTTGCTCAATGAGCGGGTCTCTATTCGCGATCTGCCGACCATCCTTGAAGGTGTCGCCGAAGCCTGCGCGATCACCCGCAATGTCTTGATGATTTCCGAGCACGTGCGCGCGCGTTTGTCCCGACAAATTTCCGATACGGCTGTCGACGAGAAAGGCGTGATCCCCATGGTGGCCTTGGGGCCGGAATGGGAGCAGGAATTCTCCGAAGCGCTTGTCGGCCAGGGCGATGATCGCCAGCTGTCGATGTCGCCCTCCAAGCTGCAGGAATTCATAACCGCCGTACGCCAGAACTTCGAGCGATTTGCTATGCAGGGTGAAACACCCGTGCTGCTCACATCGCCATCGGTAAGACCCTACGTGCGCTCGATCATCGACAGGTTCCGCCCGATGACGGTGGTCATGTCACAGAACGAAATTCACCCAAAGGCCAAGATTCGTACCGTGGGGCAAATCTAAAGAAACGCGGACCTTTGGACGCTCGCGCAAGTGGTCGCGAGTAGGCAAAAATATTAAGCTCCCGGGAACGGAAGCGACGAACGAAAAAGTATTCAGCGGGACAGGGTGTCATTACTTATTAAAGGCACAGATCCGCGGCGGGGAACGGAATGCGACTGAAGTCCTACAATGCGCCGACAATGGCCGAAGCCATGCGCATGGTACGCGAGGAATTGGGTGAGGACGCGATCATCGTCTCGACTCAACGCTCGTCGGATGGCCAGGGTGTGCGCATCACCGCCGCATTGGAAGAACTCACCGACGATGACGACATTCAGCGCGCTCTGACCGGCAGCGATAGCACGCCTTTCGCCGACAAGGTTCGCGACGCTCTGGAATATCATGGAACCCCAGCCCGCCTTGTCGACAAACTCGTGCGCGCCGCGCAAGCGGTGGAAGTTGGCTCGCCGACAATGGCCTGCGCGGCTGCCCTTGAAGACATGTTTGACTTTGCGCCATTGCCGGAACGCAAATCACCGCGCCCGTTCATGCTTGTCGGACCGCCGGGCTCGGGCAAAACCATTACCACTGCGAAACTGGCCGCGCGGGCACGCCTCGCCGGACGCCCGGTTGGCTTGATCACCGCCGATACTGTGCGCGCGGGCGCTGTCGAACAGCTCACGGCCTTCACCGGAATTTTGGAAGTTGAACTGCGCCAGGTGCGCGGCGCCGACGGACTTGGTCTGGCCGTCGATGAAATGATGCAGATGTATGATCTGGTTTTTATCGACAGCCCGGGCCTCAATCCATTCAGCCATCACGACATGGACTTCCTCAAGACTTTGGTCAATGCCGCGGACGTTGAACCTATTCTTGTGATGGCGGCGGGCGGCGATGCCTCTGAAGCAGCGGACATGGGTGAAGCGTTTAGCGCTGCGGGCGCAACACGCCTGCTGGCAACGCGCCTTGACATGACCCGGCGTCTTGGCGCCATTCTCGCGGCCGCAGATACGGGGCAATTGATGTTCAGCGAAGTGAGTTTAAATCCGCATGTTGCAAATGGACTCTGCGCTATTAATCCTGTGTCGATGGCGCGCTTGATCTTGCCACCCGAAGAAGAACTTCAACCCAGCGAAGACGAACAGCCCGAAGAAATCCTGCGGCCCACCGGTATACGTTCCGAGGTTAATTCATGAGCTCTGACACAACGACCCGTTCCCGTGGCAGCGCCAAATCCGGAACGACGACCAATTCTTCATCAAGTCCGCGCCTTGCTGGCAAGCCAGCCGGAGGAACCAAACGCGGCCGCCTGATTGCAGTGGCGTCGGGCAAAGGCGGTGTTGGAAAAACCTTTTTCTCGATCACGCTCAGCCAAGCCCTCGCGAAACGCAAACAGCGCACATTGTTGTTTGACGGTGATTTAGGTTTGGCGAACATCGACATTCAACTGGGCCTCATGCCGCAGTATGACCTGGGAAGCGTGATTGCCGGAAAGCTTTCTCTCAACCAAGCCGCCATGACGTACGAGACCGGCGGTTTCGATGTGATTGCCGGACGGTCGGGCTCGGGTAGCCTCGCCAACATTCCGCTTTCACGCTTGCAAATCATGGGCGAAGACCTCGCGCTCCTCGCCAGCCGGTATGACCGGGTTGTCCTCGACTTAGGTGCGGGGGTTGAAAAATCGGTTCGTCAGCTCGCCAAGGCCGCAGATACGATTTTGGTGGTGACCTCCGATGAGCCAACATCACTGACCGATGCGTACGCGTTTATAAAAATTACTGCGATGGAACGCCCCAACACCGACATTCGTATTGTCGTGAATGCCTCCAACTCAACCCGCGAAGGCGAGCGTACCTATCAAACATTGCACAAAGCGTGTAACGGATTTTTGAAAATTTCTCCGCCTCTGGCCGGCATCATCCGGCGCGATGCACGCGTGCGCGAATGCATCCGCAATCAGATGCCGATCCTCACGCGCTCGCCGTCTTCGGAAGCGGCGATGGATGTGGAAGCGATCGCCGACCGCTTGCTGGCGAGTTAAGGCGCTCCGCACATGAGCACCGTCGCACCGCCAAATCCCGCGTTGGTGCAATTGCTTGCCCAAGCCTCGAACGCGCCGCAAGTGCAGATCGTTCAACCGCCGCCAACGATCACCGCGCTCCCGACCGGAACCATTGTCGAAGCTGTGGTGCTTCCCAAACAAAGCGCGCCACCACCTGCGCCCGCGCCCGCGCCCGCACAACAGGCCCCTCCACCTCAAGCGGTCGCGCCCACGCCGAACGCACCCGCACCAAACCCAACACCGGCACCGACTCAAGCACAAGCTGCACCAACACAACCGCAAGCGCCGGCACCCGCACCGCAATCAACTGGTGCACCTGTTCCACCTCCTCCAACGGTGACTCCAAACCTTGCGCTTCAAACTGGCGCGGGCGTTGTTCAGGCCCGCACACCGATTCAACTTCCCGAAGGCACACGTGTGGATTTGGAGGTGGTCCGCACCGCGAACAATCAGGTCGCGACACGTCTCGTCGCCGTCAACAACGTCCCGCTTCAAGGACTAAAGCCGTTACCAGCGCAAACTGCGCCTTCACCAGCACAAAATCCGATTTTAACCACGCAGAATCCGGCCGCCACCACGCAAAATACGTCTTTAAGAACGCAAGTTCTGCCCGTTGGCCAGGCATGGACCCCCTCCGGACCAGCGCAATTGACCGCATTGGGGCCCATTTCAGCGTTCGTAATCTTGGGTTCAGGCGCACAATCCGGCCCGATTGGCGCCCTACCCGGCTCCCAAACCACGCAATCGGGCGCTCAAACCGCGCAACAACCAGGTGTCCAAGGCGGCGCCCAAACCGGCACGCAAACTGGCGCTCAGCCCGGCGTTCAGGCGGGGGCCCAAGCAGCGCAAACCGCTACCGGCCCGCTCGGACAATCCGCCGTTCAAGTGGGCACCGGTCAAACCGGCGCAACCCCCGCGCCGTTTCAGCTCACGACCGGCAGCGATTTGACGGTCCGTTTAACCTCCGTTCAAATTCCGGGTGTTCAAGGCGCGCAAACCGCGCCGCCGACCCCCGCACCAACACCGGCGCCCGGACCTCTTGGACAACCAACCGCAAATCCGTCTCTTGCAACGCCAACGCCTGCACAAACACCAGCCTCAAACGCGCAAGGCGCCGCGCCGCAACCTGCACCGCGATTAGTTTTGCCGGGACCGGCAGGGTTTCCACCGGCAGCGCCCACACCGCCGCACACCGTGCAACCCTCAACTGTTATTACTTCGCTCACCGGAACCGTAACTTCGCTCTCACCGGCCGGCGCGCCGATTGTCGAGATCAACACCCCGCAAGTTCAAGGACAAATCCAACTCAATGCCCGGGCGAACATTCCGGTTGGAACGACGGTGACCTTTGAAGTCACAGCGCAAGCCCCGCCGCAACCAGGGGCGACGGCAACAGCTCCCAATCCAATTTCTTCCTTGCCGTTCGCTGGACCGGCCGGCGCGGCGACAGGTTGGCCAACACTTTCTGAGTCTCTGACGCTGCTTCAGCGCACCGATCCGCAAGCGGCCGCCCAACTCGCCCAATCGATTCCCGACGGCGGGCCGCGCACGGTTGTCGCGGTGATGGCTTTTGCGCAAGCCTTGCGCGCCGGCGATCCGCGTCAGTGGCCGGGGGATGGAAACCTGCGCGCGATCGAACGCGCCGGTCCACGCGGCGCGCACCTGGCCGCTCAATTGTCCGGCGAGGTTTCAGAGATGGCCGCGCGGTCGCGTGATGTTGGCGGTGAATGGCGCTCGATGGCTTTACCCTGGAACGCCGATGGTCGCATTGAACGCATCGAACTCATTACACGCCGGGAAGACCCGAGGGACGATGACGACAAAAAACAAAATGTCGGCGGCGGTACGCGGTTTCTGATCAATCTGGATTTGTCCAATCTCGGATCGATGCAGCTTGACGGCATGTTCCGCAAAGAAACTCGCGGCTTCGATCTTATGATCCGCACAAAAGAAACCCTGCCCGATCACATGCGCCGCGATTTAACGGGCATGTTTGCGAATTCCAATGCCGCCATGGGACTCAAAGGCGGCCTTTCATTTCAGGTGGTCAAAAAATTTCCTGATCCGGTCAGCAGCGACGGACCGGCGGGGCAAGATAAGTCCGGCCTGTGGGCCTAACTCAGCTCTCCTTGCCCTTCTTCAGAACATTTAGCGGCACGGTGCCTGTTTTTTGCCGCTCCGGGCGCTCTGACTCCATTTCCTGAAGCGGGTCACATTCGCGCAAGGTTGCATGACACCGCTCGGCGAGTTCTTGGTATTCGCGCGTGCCGTTCGCTTTCCACCCGATCTCCTTGTCCGACAACTCGCGCACAACTTTCGCCGGTATACCTGCAACAAGAGTGCGGGGGGGAACTTCAAAGCCCGCTTTTACAAAACTCATGGCTGCGACGAAACTCGCCTCGCCGATGACCGCGCCGTCCATGATCACCGAATTCATTCCGACTAACGCACCGCGGCCAACCGTGCATCCGTGCAGAACCGCGCAATGACCGATATGTCCATCCTCTTCGACCAACGCTTGGTTTCCAGGGAAAGCATGCATCACGCAATTGTCTTGAAGGTTGGCACCCTTCGCCAAACTCACCCGCCCAAAATCTCCGCGCATGGAGGCGCCGGGCCCCACGTAACAGTTCGGCCCGACAATCGCATCGCCGATGAGTGTCGCGGTGGGATGGACAAACGCGGTGGGGTCGACAACCGGCACATAATCTTCGATGGCATAAAACGGCATAGGGTCCAACTTTCACAGGTCTAAGTCTCGCCAGGTCTATACCACAGGTCAGGGCATTAACGAATCCTTACGGGCTTTGTGCGAGACTGGCAGACTGAGCAGACCGTCTGTCTGCGTGTTCACAATAACCTAAAACGCCGAGGACACGGCTAGCGAAAAGTGCGCCCGGGACCAATATGACGAGAGATCCAAAAGGGTATTACGCTGCGCTCGGCGTAAAAGAGGATGCAGATGTGGACGCGATAAAGTCGGCGTACCGCAGCAAGGCAAAGCGCCTGCATCCCGACTTCAATTCCTCGCCGATTGCTGCCAAACAGTTTCACCGCTTGCAGGAGGCGTACGAGATTCTGAGCGATGCCAACGCTCGAAACGCATATGACCGCCCCTGGAAAACCAGCGCGAAAAAAACCAAGCCGTCCGACACACCTTCGCCAAAGCCAAAGAAAGCGAAACCTAAACCCAACTCGTCCGCGCAATCAGAGAAAACTCAGTCGACATCAAGGAACAACACTGAGTCAAAGAGCAAACCGAAACCCGAAACCACAAACGTGCCAGATCAACCGGTAACGTGCCAATGCGGACAAGTCACCGCGCAACCACGCTACATTGAATTTGATCTCGTCTGGGGTCGGTTGACGCGTGTCCTAAAGCATAAACTCTCGGGCGTGTTTTGCCGGAGTTGCGCCGACCGTGCAGCCATTCGCGCGAGCTTAATCACTTGGCTCGCGGGGTGGTGGGCATGGCCCAATGGCCCGAAGGAAACATTTAAAGCGCTGCTCTCGAACATCCGTGGGGGTCACAAACCGACGGAACGCAATGCACGTTTGCTCATGCGTCAATCCCGTGCCTTTCGCGCGCGGGGGGAAATGGAACTTGCACGAAACGCTGCGGAACAGGCGTTGACCTTTGCGTCTACACCCACCCTTCGGCGGGACGTGGATAATCTTCTTGTGTCGCTGAGTGCGCATCCGTCGCGCACCCTCAAAAACCGCTGGGCGAAACCCGGTTGGGCCCCAACTCTTCAACTCATGCCGCTGGCGCTCATCATCGCTGTTGTCAGCATGACCATCACGCTGAACACGCCCGTCTCTTTGACCAACCTAATCAATCGTATCGTCGCAGAGAGAAACACTGTGGCGCCTGACACCGAAGCATTGCCCGCGCCGGCCGCAGCGCAAGATGTTGTTGGACGGCTCTTGCGCGTAACGGTGGACACGGCCAACTTGAGAACCGGGCCCGGGGCGAATTACCAACTCATTAACGTATTGAAGAGAGATGCGATTGTCTTGGCGACGGAGTCCGACCCGAGCGGTGAATGGGTGCGCGTTACTGTCGAAGACGGCGTAAACGGATTTATGGAACTGGGTGATCTCAGCTCGGGTGTTTTGCCTGATTCAACTGTCCAGCCGGACGGAGCAATTGAAAACTGATAGCGCCTACCTAAGACCGTTTGACTTTGCCAAATAGCTCAACGAGTTCATTAAATTTTTCTCGTTGATCGTCCGTATCGCCGGTTTTGATCGCGGATTCTACGCACGAGGCGGCATGATCACGTAACACTTGATCTTCGACCTTTCCAAGAGCCGCTTTCACCGCCTGAATTTGATTGAGGACGTCCATACAGTACCGCCCTTCATCGATCATGCGCGCGACACCGCTCACCTGGCCGGCAACTCGATTAAGACGTTTGATCGTTGCGTCCTTATGCATTTCACGAACTACGGTTTTGCGATTACGTCGTTGACCATATACCCCATGGGGGTATACAGGTCTAGCACAAAAGCTCGAGCAAACTAGTTGGACATCCAATGATATCTCGCAGATCTATATTGCGTGGCGCAGCGGCTGTTGGCGGCAGTGCAGCCCTTAATCTCTCGCTACCGCCGTGGGCGCGTAGTGCTCAGGCCAACGACATGGCGGGACTGACCACGCTATCGGGCACCACCTTCGATCTCACCGTTGACCGCTTGCCTTTTTCTGTGGAGGGGCAACACGGCAACGCCATCGCCGTCAATGGACAGGTGCCCGCGCCGCTTTTGCGGTGGCGCGAAGGAGACGATTTGACTTTGCGGGTGATCAACCGCCTTGACGAGGACACATCCATTCACTGGCATGGCATTTTGCTGCCCTATGAAATGGATGGCGTACCGGGCGTTACGTTCCCCGGCATAAAAGCTGGCGAGACCTTCACGTACCGCTTTCCACTCAAACAAGCCGGAACCTATTGGTACCACAGTCATTCGGGATTTCAGGAGCAGTTGGGACACTACGGTCCCATCATCATCGACCCTGCGGACGGATATCCGCAACCTTTTGAGCGCGAATACGTTGTGGTGCTAGCCGATTGGACGTTCGAAGATCCCTACACCATTTACGCGAAATTGAAGAAACACGCGCACGGGTTCAATTATCAGAAACTCACGCTTGCCGATTTCTTCCGCGACGTCAGAAGCAAAGGTTTCGGCGCGGCGTTTGAAGACAAGATGATGTGGGACCGTATGCGCATGGAGCGCGCGGACATTCTCGATATTACCGGTGAGACGTATACCTATCTCACAAACGGACATGGCCCGGAGGGGAATTGGACAGGGCTATTCCAACCTGGCGAACGTGTGCGATTGCGTTTTATTAATGCCGCGGCCATGACCATTTTTAATGTCCGCATTCCCGGACTGCCCATGACCGTGGTTCAAGCCGATGGTCTCGACGTACGACCGGTGGAGACCGATGAGTTTCAGATCGGCGTCGCGGAAACTTTCGACGTGATCGTTCATCCTACCGAGGACCGCGCATATACGATTGTGAGCGAAGCCATGGACCGGAGTGGTTTTGGGCGCGCAACCCTGGCGCCGCGACCTGGTATGATGGCCCCTGTTCCGCCTTTGCGCGAGCGTCCGCTCCTCACCATGAAAGACATGGGAATGGATCATGGGGGAATGGATCATGGGGGAATGGATCATGGGGGAATGGATCATGGGGATATGGACCATGGCTCGATGAACCATGATCGAATGACTCATGAAGGTATGAATCACGAGTCCATGAATCATAACCAGATGAATCATGGTGACATGAATCATGGTGACATGAATCATGGTGACATGGACCATGGTGACATGGACCATGGTGACATGGACCATGGTGACATGGACCATGGTGACATGGACCACAAGTCCATGAACCAAAACCAGATGAATCACGGCGAGATGAACCATGACTCCATGACCATTGGTGACGGTGCCATGGCCGCGCAACGTCACGATCACTCCGGCGGCCCGGGGGTCGTCAATGAAGCCATGGCCCCAACCAATCGGTTGGGTGAGCGGGGATTGGGCCTTGAGAACGAGCCGCACCGCGTTCTGGTTTACGCCGACCTCGAAAGCCTTACGCCGAACCCCGATCAACGCCCGCCGGCGCGCGAGATCGAGCTGCACCTGACCAGCAATATGGAACGTTATATGTGGTCGTTCGATGGCGTGAAGTTCTCCGAAGTCAAAGGCCCGATTATTTTTCATGAAGGCGAGCGGCTGCGCCTCACCATGGTCAACGATACCATGATGGCGCACCCCATTCACTTACACGGAATGTTCTTTGACGTCGTTACCGGGAGCGATGACGCGCACAAACCGCGCAAACACACCATCGTCGCCAAACCGGGCGAGAAGTTATCCATAGACATCACCGCCGATGCGCTCGGCGAATGGGCGTTCCATTGTCATCTGCTTTATCACATGCGTGCGGGCATGATGCGGGTTGTGTCCGTTCGTAAGGGAGAGGCCCCCGATCATCACCAACATATGCATCACGGCGAGGCTCTGTGATGCGACACCTCATCATAACAATGCTGACCGGCCTCATGTGGCTGAACGTCAATGGGACTTACGCACAGCAGCATGAAAGGCATGAACACGGTCCGGTTCACCTGAACGATTCCGCAGAGATGGATAACGCGCGCCACATGGTGCGTATGCACCACGGCGCTGAGAATTTCCTCTACCTTCAGGGCGACCGCCTCGAGTACGTATCGGGCGACGGCGATCCTCACTTTCTTTGGGACGCGCAAGGTTGGTACGGCGGCGATCTGCATAAATTTTGGTTCAAAACCGAGGGCGAAATTAAAACCCACGATGGAGAAGTTGAAGAGATCGAAGTTCAGGCTCTGTACAGCCGCGCGGTCTTGCCATTTTTCGATTTGCAAGTCGGCGTGCGCCACGATTTCGAGCCTGGCCCAGAGCGCACCTATGGCGTGATCGGTTTAAAGGGCTTAACGCCATATATGTTTGAAATTGATGCCGCCGCCTTTGTGAGCAACAAAGGCGATATTTCTGCGCGCGTGGAATTGGAATATGACCTGCTCCTCACTCAGCGCCTCATCGCCCAACCGCGCGCGGAGTTGAGTTTCGCTTTGCAGGATGTGCCGGAGCTTGGCGTGGGATCGGGTTTGTCATCGGCCAACCTCGGCTTGAGAGTGCGCTATGAAATTGCCCGCGAGTTCGCGCCTTACATCGGCGTGTCCTGGTCTCGCGCGACTGGTCAAACTGAAGACTTTGTGCGGGCAGACGGCGGCAGCCCTTCTGCCGTGTCCGCCGTCGCGGGTATCAAGGTTTGGTTTTAAGCGCGAGAAATTTGAAAAGACGATTAAGTAGGGAGAAATGAGTGGCGGGCTATGCCGAGGCCTTAACTCAACCGCTCTTCACGTCGCCGGTATAGGTTGAGACCCATCTCATCGAGTTCAATTTGCTCGAGGCGATTGAGTTCTTTTTCTTCCGCCTCTTCTCTCATCTTTTGAGATTCTTCGAACGGCTTTAGCCGCCTAAACGCTTCGGCGAGTTCTTCCTGAGCACCGAGAATGCGGCGGCGAATTTCCTGAAGCATCGCTTGCAACTGATCGCGGTAATCATCGCAGCGTTTGAGATACGCCGAGAAGGTTACGCGCAATTCCGGCGGCGCCTCGGACGCGAACGCGATTTCCCGCTTAATTTCCGCTTCGAGCGCAGCCTGACGGTCCAAAACCGACTCTTCTTGCCGCAAAAGTACGGCCAAGCCGCGTTGCTTTTCGTCAACTTCCCACTTGCGAACGCGAATGAGAGCTTGAAGGTCGTTTTTTGCCATCTGTGGTCAGGCCCTAGCCTTCGGGCTGAGAGATAATGCGAGGCTGGCCTGTTCCCCGGGCCGGCTTAACGGGCTCTTCCGGTTCAGGCGGGGGCGCCAACACCTCATCCAATAACTTGTAGCAAGACTCTAAGTCCGCGTGATCGTCTTTGGTTTGGCGCATAAAGTCTTCGATACGCGGATAGTAATACATCGCCTCGTCCACATCCGGGTTCGATCCTTTGCGGTAGGCGCCTAATCGGATCAACTCGGCCATGTCCTCGTAGGACGAAATCATTTTCTTCGCGCGATTGATCAAGGTGTTCTCTTCGTCGGTATTACACCCCGGCATGGTTCGCGAAATCGATCGCAGCACATTAACCGCGGGATAGCGCCCGCGCTCGGCGATCGAACGGTCCAAAACGATGTGCCCATCCAAAATACCGCGCACGGCATCGGAGATGGGTTCGTTGTGATCATCACCCTCGACCAAAACCGTGAAGAGCCCGGTAATATTGCCGGACTTGCGGCGGCCTGGCCCGGCGCGTTCAAGCAGTTTCGGGAGTTCGGAAAACACCGTTGGCGCATAGCCTTTGCTCGCAGGTGGCTCCCCGGCCGATAGACTGATCTCACGCTGCGCCATACTAAAGCGCGTAACAGAGTCCATCAGACACAGAACGTTTTTCCCCTGATCGCGGAAATACTCTGCCACCGCCATCGTCACATACGCGGCTTGGCGGCGCATAAGGGGCGGCTCGTCGGATGTCGCGACAACAACAACGCTGCGCGCCAATCCATCCGGGCCCAAATCATCTTCAATAAATTCTCTGGCCTCGCGCCCACGTTCACCAACAAGGCCGACAACCGTCACGTCGGCGTTGGTGTACCGGGCCATCATCGAAAGCACGGTCGATTTCCCTACACCGGATCCGGAGAAAATCCCCATGCGTTGTCCGTGACAGCATGTCGTGAAGGTGTTGAGCGCTTTCACCCCAAGATCAAGTTTACCACCGATACGTTTGCGTGTGTGTGCGGGCGGCGGCGCTGCTTTAATGGGATAGGGCGTTGCGCCGGTTCCCAGCGGCCCGCCTTCATCGACAGGCCTGCCCATTGCATTAATCACGCGGCCCAACCACGTTTCATCAGGAAAAATTGCCGGTGCGGCTTCGGCGATTTCTGCGCGGCACCCAAGGCCAATGCCTTCGAGGGCCCCAAAGGGCATCGCCAGCGCCTTGTTGTCACGAAACCCGACAACCTCGCAGGCGACCTTGCGGCCATCGCGGGCAAAAACGTTACACCGGTCGCCGACCGATAAATTGTTTTGAACGCCAGAGACCTCGACCAGTAGCCCCTGCACAGCCGCGACTTTGCCAAACACCTGGTGGGTGGCCAGCCGCGAAAGATCACTTTCTAACGTCGAAATGTTAACCACAATCACATGCCCATGCTGTCTCCTCCCCTCCATTCTGGCTGGGAGGCTCGCCCACTTTCGAGCGAAACCGGGCCACAAATTAACCCGGCCGTCTTTGTTAACGGCCCGGCGTTAACGGCCCGTAAAATTAGGGATTTTTCCCTCAAAATTAGGGACCTTGAGGGCCCGAATCCCCGCGACTCGAAGGTTTTGTTAGGTTTTCTTACCAACACCTGTTAAGATATTAACCAGAATATGGTAGGCGGACCACAGCGGGGCACAACATTATGCGTATCCTATTAGTTGAGGACGACCCCTCAACGGCACAAGCCATCTCGACAATGCTTAAGAAAGAGGACTGGGTCATTGATTCGACCGATATGGGCGAAGACGGCCTCGATCTGGGCAAAATATACGATTACGACCTGATTATTTTGGACCTGATGCTGCCCGATATGGACGGCATGGACGTTATTCGCCAGCTGCGCAGCTCCAAAATAGCAACGCCGGTGCTTATTCTCTCGGGCCTGCAGGAACCCGATAAAAAGGTCCAGGGATTTGGGCTTGGGGCGGACGATTACCTCACCAAACCCTTTAACCGTGATGAGCTTTTGGCCCGTATCCAGGCCATTGTGCGCCGCTCGAAAGGACATGCGCAGCCGAAAGTCGAAGTTGGCCGCCTTGCGGTAAACCTGGAAGCGCGCACCGCCGAAGTGGACGGTCAGCCGCTGCATCTCACCGGCAAGGAATATGGCATTCTTGAGCTCCTGGCCTTGCGCAAGGGCACGACACTGACGAAGGAACAGTTCCTAAATCATCTGTATGGCGGCATGGATGAGCCGGAATTGAAAATCATCGACGTGTTTATTTGTAAGCTGCGCAAGAAGCTGACCGCTGCGACCGGCGGGGAGAGCTATATTGAGACCGTCTGGGGCCGTGGGTATGTGCTTCGTGAGAACAATGCCGACGCCGTCGAAGAAAAGCAGGTGGTGAACGGGTAAACCCGCCCCTATACGACGAACAGAATTGGGCGCTGCCAACCTGACAGGGGCAGCGCCTAATGTTATATGGACGGCAAACCAACAGGCCGCCTTAAAATGAATACCGACCTTCATGAACAGCTAAACAGGAACGAAGACGTTCCGCGCGCCTCGGAACGCTCATTCGGTATATTGTTCGCCGTCGTTTTTGCGGTGATTTCCTTGTGGCCTCTTTTTGGCGGCAACGATCCGTATTGGTGGGCCGGCCTGATCGCAGCCCTATTCATGCTCGCCGCATTCGTTGCGCCGCGTCTTTTAAGGCCGCTCAACAGCGCATGGCTTGCCCTTGGCGCCGTGTTACACCGCATTGTCAGCCCCCTCGTTTTGGGTTTGGTCTATGTCACGACCGTTATTCCAACGGGTCTTTTTCTGCGGATGACTGGACGCGATCCCTTACGCCTTAAAATGGACCGCAATGCACCGACCTATTGGCAAGATCGCGACCCCCCAGGCCCCGCGCCCGGTTCGCTCAACAATCAGTTTTAGGTCTCGCATATGTCATTTCTTGCTGAGTTTTGGGCCTTCCTTAAAGTCAGGAAAAAATTCTGGCTTCTCCCGATGGTGATTATGTTGGTTTTATTCGGAGGTCTGATCGTTTTGGCCCAAGGGTCCGCCATCGCGCCCTTTGTCTACACCTTGTTTTAGTAAAGCGTCCAAGCGGTGCGTATTCTCGGTCTCTCCGCGCTGTATCATGACAGCGCCGCTGCCCTCATCGAGGACGGCCGGGTGATCGCAGCGGCGCAGGAAGAGCGCTTTACCCGGAAAAAACACGACGCCAGCATGCCCCGTCATGCGATCAACGCGTGCCTTGAGATTGCGGGCACAAATCTCGCCGGTGTGGACTTTGTCGCCTTCTACGAAAAACCATTTTTAAAATTTGAACGGCTTCTCGAGACCTATGCGGCCATGGCCCCGGCAGGGTTTAGCTCATTCCGTCAAGCGGTGCCCTTGTGGATCAAAGAAAAGCTATTTCAAAAAGATATGCTTATTCGTGAGCTGAAGAAAATGGCTCCGGATGAGGAGTGGTCTGAAAAGCTTTTGTTCTCCGAACACCATTTGTCTCACGCAGCATCGGCATTTTTTCCATCACCCTTCGAAAATGCGGCGGTTCTGACAATGGACGGCGTGGGGGAATGGACAACGACATCTTTAGCCTTGGGCGATGGCGCGAATTTAAACATTCAAAAAGAAATTCACTTTCCGCACTCCCTCGGCCTGCTCTATTCCGCCTTCACCTATTACACGGGCTTTAAGGTGAACTCAGGCGAATACAAGGTGATGGGGTTAGCACCATATGGTGAACCCCGGTTTGTGCAGACGATATTGGATCATTTGATCGATTTGAAAGCCGATGGGACCTTCCGGCTGAACCAGCGCTATTTTAATTACTGCACCGGCCTGACAATGACTAACGCAAGGTTTGACGATCTGTTTGACTCACCGCCGCGCAAACCGGAAACGCCGTTGACGCCGTTCCATATGGATATGGCCGCATCAGTGCAAGCCGTCGTGGAAGAAGCTGTGCTGCGCCTCGCGCGCAACGTAAAAGCTGAAACCGGCGCCTCTGCCCTGTGTCTCGCCGGCGGTGTTGCGTTGAACTGCGTCGCCAACGGAAAAATACTGTCTGAGAATATTTTTGAAAATATATGGGTTCAGCCCGCCGCCGGAGATGCGGGCGGCGCTCTGGGCGCGGCACTGGCCGCCTACCATCTGCACTGCGGTCAACCGCGATCTGTTCCGACGAACGGCGATGGGATGAGTGGATCATTCCTTGGACCATCATATTCTCAGGCCGATATCGAACGCCGCCTGACGCAGGCGGGTGCCACCTATACGGTTCATGACGATGCGGCAGTGATCGAGAAAACCGCAGAGGCTCTCGCGCACAACCAGGCAGCTGGATGGTTTCAGGGACGTATGGAGTTCGGCCCCCGCGCGCTTGGCGCCCGATCGATCATCGCAAATCCCGCAGCGCCCGATATGCAAAAGACGCTAAACCTGAAAGTCAAATATAGGGAAAGCTTTCGGCCATTCGCACCGGCGGTTTTGCGTGAGGACGTCTCCGAATGGTTTGAGATGGACAGTGATAGCCCCTACATGCTTTTGGTCGCGGGCGTATGCGAAGACAAACGCATTCCTGTGTCCGATGCAAAAACGTCTGGCCTTGATAAGCTTCAGACGGTCCGTTCAAAAATTCCAGCGGTTACCCATGTCGATTACTCGGCGCGGGTCCAAACGGTCAGCGAGGATACGAATCTAAGATTTCACGCTCTCTTGAAAGCCTTCAAGACGCTGACAGGACTTCCGGTGCTCGTGAACACCAGCTTTAATGTGCGCAGCGAACCTATCGTTTGCACCCCGGAAGACGCGTTTCGATGTTTCATGGCGACGGAATTGGATCTGTTAGTCATCGGCAATTGTATTTTGCAAAAAGCCGATCAGGACCCTGCCCTAAAGGAAAATTATTCCGACGCCTTCGAACTCGACTAATGGCTGATCGGCAGCGAACGCCTCAGCCCACCCAACTAGTGATCCTGACCCTTAAAAGCGAGAGAGGCGGAGACCGGCCGGCCGGACCGTCTGACAGCATAGATACCTTGCTTCGCGTTTACCGCATGAAATTTTTCGGACACACCGCTGACCGCATCGTCGAGACCCAAGTAGATCATTCCATCATCGACGAGGAGGCGTGAAATTTTCTGCAACACCTCAATTTTTGTTTTGAGATCGAAATAATTAAGAACGTTCCGGCAGAGCACCACGTCGAACTGACCGAGGGGGTACAGGTCTTCCATCAGATTCCACACCTTAAAGTCACTCATACCACCGACGCCGGGATTGACCACCCACTGATCGTCTTGCTTTGTGAAATAGGTGAGAAGTTTTGATATGGGCATGCCGCGCTGAATATCGAATTGACTATAGTGACCCTTGCGCGCGGCGGCGATGGCTGTCTCGGACAAATCAAGCGCAAGAATTTCGACCTTCCAGCCCGCGAAATCACGAGCCGCATCCCGCAGTAACATGGCAATCGAATGTGCTTCCTGGCCTGTAGAGCACCCCGCGCTTAATATGCGGATGCTCTTTTTTGTCGCGCGTGCATGCAGAAGATTGGGTATCACCGTCGTCTGGAAATGAACGAAGGGTTTCCAGTCTCTAAAAAAACCGGTGTCTTTAGGGAGCATCGCGTCCGCAACGGCGGTTTGAAGAGCGGGCGCACCGTCTCTGAGCGCGGCAACTAACTCAGACACTGATTTAAAGCCATGCTCTCGCAGCACCGGCGTCAGACGGTTTTCAACGAGATATCCTTTATCCCTCGTCAGGAGAAACCCTGACGTCGCGCGAAGCATTCGCGCGGTAAATTCAAAATCTTCCGGTGACATTGGGCATCCGTGGAGCAGACAACCGCGAGGCCGTATAAACTTGAGAGGAATCAATAACGTGCCGGGACATAAACAAAACGCTCATCACCCAATCAACCCAAGCAGTAGGAATTTAGAGCGAACAATCTCGCTATCAAAGGGTTTCATAATGTATTCGCTGGCTCCGACATCAAGCGCCTCTCTAATTTCGTCTGGCTCTCCGCCAACGTTGCAAAAAATTGTAACCACTTGCCGTCCTGCGGCCGTGCTACGGAGTTCCTTCACGAACTCGAGACCATTCATCTCCGGCATATCGATATCTACGATCGCGACATCGGGCATGCGGATATTCGATGCCTTCAACGCTTTCTCCGCGCTATCGGCCTCCTCGGTTTCAAAGCCGAGATTTTCTACGATTCTAGAGGCAACGCGGCGAATGACCCGAGAGTCATCGACTATGAGACATTTTTTCATGGGCGCGAGTCTGAAAATGTGACGTCGGCGCGCACGCCGTTCTCTTGGGCGGAGAGCGCAAGGGTGCCGCCGAGAGATCGCACAAGCTGCCCGGTGACAAATGCTTGAACGGTTTTTGCGGTGATCGGCTGGTCGGATGAACCGGTTGCCGCACCCAAAATATCGTCGCGCAACGCAGAACTGCGCGCCGGGTCACCGGTCACTTCGGCGGATATGGACGTGCGATCAGTGTCGGTGCTGACTGACAGCGTAAGGTCTCGGCAGCCAGGCTGGGATTCCATGGCCAGTAGACACAAATTCAAAACGACCTGATTGGCCTCCGCGCCAAGGCGACCGCCGACCTCAGACATCTCACTAGGCTGGGGCCAGCGGACCTCAACACGGCCGCCCATACTGGCGGTCGCATCGAGATATCCGTCGAGAAGCCCCTTGATATCGTCGGCCGAACCCATCGCAACGCCCAGCGCCGCACGCATAAACTTCAGCTTCCGCGACGCCGCTGTCGAACTGTCACCAATGAGACCCAATGTCTCTTCGTCCGCTTGCTCCGGATCGTTGCCGATCAGTTCGACACCCGCCGCGACCGCGCTTACCGGCCCGGCAAGATCATGGCATAATCGCGTGCACAATAAGCGCGCGAGCTCTAGATTTGAGTCCACCATTTCCCCAACCCTGAATTGACTCAGACTCCCAAAGGGTTCAGCGCAGAAGCTTAGCAGGGCGAGTAGCGACCGCCAAACCCGTTAATGAGGAAAACGCATGCTCCGACCATACGATCTCAAGGACCAGAACAGTGGACCTTGACCTGGTTCCAGGCGCTTTGGTTCGCAACCCCGATGAACCTGACTGGGGCGTTGGCCAAGTTCAATCCGCAATCGGGACTCGGGTTACCGTCAATTTCGAAAATATGGGAAAAATGACGCTTAATGTTGCCGTGGTAACACTCGAAGTTGTCGACGACCAGTTTACGGCACAATAGAGCGACCCCAAGACTATTTGATACCCTGCCTGAAACACCAATATTTTGCATATTTCAAGTCATCCGATAGCATGTCTCCTTTCTACCATTGGTGCGAAAAATAAATGATAGATCCATTTGGCCGCAGTATTTCGTATCTCAGAGTGTCGGTGACAGACCGTTGCGACCTGCGCTGTGTGTATTGCATGTCTGAGGATATGACTTTTCTGCCTAAGGCCGATCTCCTCTCGCTAGAAGAACTCGATCGTCTTTGCAGTGCATTTATTGATCTTGGCGTGCGCAAACTTCGCATAACCGGCGGAGAACCGCTTGTTCGAAAAAATGTTCTAAGCCTATTTGACAGCCTGGGCCGTCACTTAAAAACCGGCGCGCTTAATGAGCTTACTCTCACGACCAACGGCACCCGTTTGGCTGAGTTTGCCGATGCCTTGCGAACCGCTGGTGTAAAGCGCGTAAACGTATCACTGGACTCTCTCGATCCCGATCGCTTCAAAGACATTACGCGCTGGGGAAATCTCGAAAAGGTTATGACCGGTTTGCGCGCGGCAAAGGAGGCCGGCTTAAAGGTCAAGATCAATACGGTGGCCATGCGCGGGGTCAACGAAGACGAACTTAGCGAGCTCGTCGCATGGTGCGGTGACCAAGACTTCGATCTCGTCTTTATCGAAACGATGCCCATGGGAGATATCGACGGAGATCGAACCAACCACTACTTGCCCTTATCGCTTGTGCGCGCTCAGCTCGCGCAGCGGTGGACTCTCACACCTATACCGGACACCACCGGGGGACCGGCTCGGTATACGCACTGTGAAGAAACCGGCGGGCGCGTCGGATTTATTACGCCCATGACGCACAATTTTTGTGAGTCGTGCAACCGCGTTCGATTAACGTGTACGGGGACGCTTTATATGTGCCTTGGCCAAGATGATGCCGCAGATCTACGTACACCATTGCGTGCGAGTGAAGGAAATGCGCTTTTGAACGACGCTATTCGAGACGCCATATCGCAGAAACCAAAAGGCCATGACTTTATTATCGACCGGCGACACAACAAACCTGCTGTAAGCCGTCATATGAACGTCACCGGAGGCTAGACATAGCGCGACCCCTCATTGGGGCTGTCGTCGCAAGAGTAGCTTGACCTTATTACTTGTGTATAGTCTAGCCCAGATCACACAAAAAACCGCTTGAGAATTAAATGAGTTATTCACGCATAGCCTTCTTCGCTGCCGATACACCGCAAGCGCAAGACTCGCTCGCACTTCTGACCAAGAGATATGGGCAGTGTGATGCTGACAGCGCGGACGTGATCGTCGCCTTGGGTGGAGATGGTTTTATGCTCGAAACCCTTCATACCTATATGGATAAAAATCTTCCTATCTTCGGCATGCACCGGGGAACAGTTGGGTTTCTGATGAATAAATACGAAGACGAAGCTCTGGTGGAGAGATTAAACCAAGCTGAAGAAACGGTTTTTCATCCTCTGCGCATGACCGCGCTCACCAGCGATGGTGAACGGCATGACGCTCTGGCAATTAATGAAGTTTCGATGCTGCGCCAGACCCGGCAAGCAGCAAAAATCAAAATCTTTATCGATGAACGCGAGCGCATGCCTGAATTGGTGTGCGATGGCGCACTGGTGTGTACCCCAGCTGGCTCGAGCGCCTACAACCTTTCGGTCGATGGTCCAGTTTTGCCTGTCGGCGCGAACGTATTGGCATTGACACCTATAAGCGCGTTTCGTCCGAGGCGTTGGCGCGGTGCGATCTTGCCGCATACGGCGGTTGTTCGCTTTGTCATTATGAATCCGGCCAAACGGCCTGTCAGCGCCGTCGCTGACCGAGATGAAGTTCGGGATGTGATTGAGGTGACGGTGCGAGAAGATCGCGACATCGGTATGAAAATGTTGTTCGATCTAGACCACAATATGGAAGAGCGGATCGCCGCGGAGCAATTCCAACCTTAAAGTCGAGCGAAACCTGCACTACCAGAAAAAACCTGGAACAATTGCGAATGGGGCATGACCGTCCGCCTTTGCGAGCGCGACCGCTTTGTCCGGATCGGCGGGCTGTCCATATTTCACACCCAAGGTTTCGGCGTGGATGCCACCGGTACACCAGATAGAGGGCATCCCAGCAGCAGCAGCGCCCTTAATGTCGGTCTCAAGCGCGTCGCCTACCACGGCGATGCGAGACATATCGGAAATCCCCAATTTTTGTGCGGCCAAAACATACACAGCGGGATCAGGCTTTCCACGATAGACAGCCTCTCCGCCAAGCTCTTCATACCTTCTAGCAATGGCCCCGGCACAGACCACAGGACGACCCCCGCGAATCACGACTAAGTCCGGATTGGCACAAACCATTGGAAGTGCGTGCTCTTGCCCGCTCCGCAAAACCTGTTCGTAATCATCGACCGCATGATCAAGTTCAACAGGGCCGGTGTTGACCATAAAATCGGCTGCGTCCACCACTGGCACTATTTCAATGTCCGTTCCTTCGAAGATGCTGCGGTCTCGTTCGGGGCCCAGGTGATACGCTTTTTTCCCTAACTTCGCGAAAAACGGATCGGCTCTAGATACTAACTCATCACGCGTTGCCTCGCCCGATGAAAACACCTCTCCGTACAGACTCCGATCAAGTCCCATCTTTGACATAGCGTCGATAAGGGCGTACGCGCGCCGCGGTGCGTTCGAGAGTAGAAGCGTGTTTTTCCCCTCATCCTTCAGGAACTGAAAGGTATCAATTGAAGGTGGATAGAGCCGCTCACCATCGTGGACGAGTCCCCAAAGATCGAGAATGAAGGCATCGTAAAGATCCGCGACTTCCCGAAGACCATTTATGAACTTTGGCATACTCACTCCTAGTGCCGTCTCGCCGGACCGACGTTACGCATCATGGCAATCAACGCCAACCGCATCCGAAACTGACGCAAAACCATCGCGAGAGAGTAAATCCGCGAGCTCACGTTTAATCCGATTGACGATAATCGGGCCTTCAAACACCAATGCCGTATACAATTGAATTAATGAGGCGCCAGAGCGAATTTTTGTGTACGCATCAGAGCCGCTGCGAATACCTCCCACCCCTACCAACGGAATATTACCACTGGTGAGTTTGTATACGCGTCGCAACACCTGAGTGGAGGGCTCAAACAAGGGAGCACCGCTCAATCCCCCGGTCTCATTTTTTTTGTCAGATTCTAGAGAAGCCGGGCGTGCGAGAGTCGTATTAGAGATAACTAGGCCATCTAGTTTTTCATCTATTGCCACCCTGGCAATATCTTCAACATCCGAACTTTCCAGATCGGGCGATATTTTCAAAAGAATCGGTGGTCGATCCGTCTCAACAGACTCATCGCGAGCAGACCGGACCGCGCGCACAATCTCCAACAACGGGGTCATATTTTGAAGTGCGCGCAACCCCGGCGTATTGGGAGACGACACGTTGATCACAAGAAAATCAGCGATCGCCGCGAAGCCGCGCGCGAGAATTTTATAGTCGGAAGCCGCGTCGTCGGATGATTTATTTTTCCCGAGGTTTACCCCTACATATTTTTTGGATGTATCACGCGCTCTAAGCCGCGATGCCACCGCCTCTAATCCATCGTTATTAAATCCCATGCGATTTATGATCGCGTGGTCTGAATTGAGCCTGAAGATGCGTGGACGTGGATTTCCTGGCTGTGGTTTGGGGGTTACGCCGCCAACCTCGACGAATCCAAAGCCGAGGGATAGAGCCTCATCAAAAACTTCGGCATTTTTGTCGAAGCCAGCGGCGAGACCAATCGGGTTCGAAAAAGCTCGGCCCCACACCCGGGTCCTCAAACTCTTCGGATCATCTATTGGCGGAAAAAGGGCGCGCGCGGCGCCGCACCTTAGCGCAAAAAGTGCCAATCTATGCGCTCTTTCGGCGTTGAGTCGGCGCAAAGCTGGCCCGATCAACCGATAGGAATCAATCATGTATAATCCACAAGTATAGAAATCTGAAGGCGAATGACTTAGGCGCTGCTCCACCCTTTGGTGGTAAGCGCTTAATATCTAGGACTTTTAACGCCAAACCTCTTCTTGTTGAAGCGATCAAAGGGTATATTGCCCGCCAGCGAGATTCAAATTTGTAGTTGCCACAAGTAGTTATAAATCACGTGCGTAGCGATCCAAAACTCTCAACCCGCGGATTAGCCCGACTCATCGAGCAAGTCGGGAAAGCGGCTTACAATCTTGGTTACACACCAGGCCTCAATCCCGCGCAGTGGGCGGCGATGCGTTATTTCGACGAAGCCACCGCGGAGCGCCGCACCGTAACGGGTTTTGCGCAGTTTCAAGGAACGACAAAAGGAACGGCCTCGCAAACCGTTGCTGCATTAGTTCGCAAAGAATTTTTGGAACGCGTGGGCGACAAGCAAGACCGACGTGTTCATCGCTTGGTCCTGACCGAGAAAGGGCAAGCCTTGCTCAAGAATGATCCCCTGCAGGAGTTGAGCCAAGCTTTAGAAGTTTTGTCGCAAGAAGAACGATGGGCTTTGGCCGAAAGCATGGAAAAGGTGCTTCGCCAGGTAATTCAACAATAGCGCTAAGACGCCTGCGCTGACTCCCCGGCCAACGCGGCATCAAGTGCGTTAAGCAATTCCTCTTTTTCAAAAGGTTTGTAGATAACCGTATTCGCCCCAAACGTTGCCGCGAGCGGCGCTGTGTAGGTCAGGGGTGCATTGGGCGCACCACCCGATATCACAACGACCGGTACATTATTTTCCATCCCGCGAATTTCTTTCAGCAATGCGATTCCATCCATCTCCGGCATCCAAATATCGCTGACGATCGCGTCAAAGGTATTGTCCGATAGGCTTTTAAGCGCCTCCCTACCGGTCGTAGCGTCTTCGATTGTATGTCCGGCGGACTCTAGAATTTCGCGCACCGACATACTGACTTCAGGAGAATCCTCTACGAGCAGAATGTGGGCCATGGATCACTCCAAGTTACGCGTCATCTGACGCTTCAGGTACGAGAGGAATATATACCATTGCGCTTGTTCCCTGATCAACTTCACTCTCTATTGTCAGGGTTCCGCCCCAGCCGGTCGCAATGCTGTAAGCCACTGACAATCCTAAACCTGTTCCTTTACCCGTCATCTTGGTTGTAAAGAAGGGTTCGAATATCCGCGATTGCGTGTAGGAATCGATACCGCACCCACTATCACTGACTTTCAGGACGACCCATACACCTGAGGAAAGTGCCAGCGCGGTCGCATCTTGATCGCTTAGGTTTTCGCGCTGCAATGATACGGAAACGATCCCTTTGCCATCCATCGAGTCCGCTGCGTTCTTCACCAAATTGAGTACCACCTGAGAGACCTGGGTGGGATTTACCATCGCGCGGCTTTCCCCGACGTCAAGGTGGCGTTCTAAATCAACTCCCGGAGGCAAACTGGATTGCAGAAGATCTAAAGCGTCGTCGACCAGAGCCATAATCGGATATGCGGCCAATTGCGGCGCATCCCGTCGAGCAAACGTCAGTATTTGCCGTACGATATCGCGTGCTTTCTTTCCGCTAGACGAAATAACGTCAAAATACTTGCGGATTTTTCCCTTATCATCTTTCGCTAATCCTGCGCCCAACTCTGACAATGTCAGTATGGGTTGCAGCAAGTTGTTGATTTCGTGAGCAACGCCACCGGATAATTGTCCCAGCGCTTCCATTTTTTGCGTTTGAAGCAAGGCATCAGCCCGTTGCCGATCCACCGTAGTATCACGCAGATTAAGGACAAATACGGTGGCGTCATGACCAGGATGATCTCTCACCGGCGCAACTTCGACCTGCGCGGCAAATGTTGACCCGTCCCGCCGCGCGCAGGTGAGTTCGAAGGCACCGCCTGAAGATGAATGCATGGATTTTTGAACCTGTTCCCACCCAGCTAAATCTTCCGGCGGGCACAAGGCGCCAAACCCATACTCACTCAAAGACGACGTATTGTGGCGCGTCAAATTCTCGAATTCGGCATTTACGTAAAAAAATGACAAAACATCATTTTCAACCGTAACGACGGCGACACCGATCGGCGAAGCGTCGAGCGCCTCGTAAAGAATCGTATTGCGGCGAAGTAAATTTTTGAGCTCTTGCTCGCGCTGCTTAACTTCGGTGACATCTTGGCAAGTTCCAAACGACGCATAGGGCTCGCCGTCCACATCAAACAATACGCGCCCGTCGAGACGCATCCATCGGACCGCGCCATCTTTGCGCGTAATTCTATACTCCGCTGCGCGAAGTTGTTTTCCCTTAAGCTGGTCTTCCAAAATGCGGTCAAAAATGGGGCGATCATCGGGATAGACCAAATTCCGATAGTTGTCTCTGAAGTACGATTGAGGGCCCGGCGTTAGCCCATGAAGGACATACATATGAGGAGACCAGCGTGCGACGCGGGTATTCCAAAATAATTTGTATGTCCCCAGTTGAGCAATCCGGGTGGCTTCTTCTAACCGCGCCTCGCTCTCGCGGATGGCGAATTCGTCGGTTTTAGATCGCGTGATGTCTGCTGCGACGATAACTTGGAGGTGTTCGTTCGCCGTGAACCCTTGCATTGGAAACATGGACACGGCGTACCATGCATGGCCAAAGTAGTGCTCAAATCGATTGTTAATGAGATTTTGGCGCCGGGCCCGTTCAATGAACACTCCGAACGCGCCGCCGACCTGCTGACCGACAACCTCCGCCGCGACCCCGCCGAGTAGCGCCTCGGCAAGGGCATTTAGGCCAACAACTCTATCGGTGTGATCTATGATAATGGTTGCGACCGGCGTGCCATCAAGAAGTGCCTGCACACTGAGAGCGGACAGATCATGTGGTGTTGGAATTTGCTTCGCCGCGTCGACGTTCATGATCTCATTTAACTCACAAAGTTGACGTCAACGCCATTGTCGCCCGGCGTAGAGTATATCGCTATCGACTTAGGCGCACACGGAAGGGCTTCAACATACTTTTAACGTCGTCGCCTTGGGTGGAGTCTTTCTCCTGAGACTCAGGGAACAAAGGCTTGTCGTATTCAAGCTCGGACTCATAAACAATGCTCTCCAAATAATCCGCAACGCCGACAAGTTCGGTAGTGCGCTTCTTATCCAAACTCGCGGCACGCCTCACGTCACCCGCCGCTTTTATTATTAATTCAGCTGACTTTTTTTCGTCATCGTCCACGGCGTCCATCCCCAGGTGTTTTCACCTCTCATTGATTACTGCGAACCCGACCCCTCGCCCTGCCTGAAGTGTATCACTTAAATCTGGGGGTCGACCAAAAAGTTACTGACCTTGTGGTGGGCTCTAATTGCTTGGCTCGCCAACATAGATTGCCCGGAAGTCATTAACGTTGGTGAACGTCGGTCCCGGCTTGACGACATCGCCAAGCACTTCGAAAAACGCTGCCGAATTACTATTTTCAATATCCAGATTGGCGTTGCGGCCAGCGCGTTCCGCTTGCGCAAGGCTATTGGGGGCGACGATTGCTCCAGCGCCATCCGTAGTCCCATCCAACCCATCTGTGTCCGCGGCTAACGCCCAAACATTAGGTGGCGATCCAAGCTGCAGAGCGAGAGCCAAAGCAAACTCGGTATTCGGGCCTCCTTTTCCCGGACCGGTCACGCGCGTCGTGTACTCACCGCCCGATAGGATAACACAGGGCCGATCTACCGGCCCGTGGCCCTCGAGAATTGATCGAACAACTGCGGCATGTCGCTCTGCACCAAGCTTTGCGTCTCCAGAACATCTGTCCCCCAGATCGTGGACATTCAACCCCCATCGCTTCACTTCGCCGACAACCGCGTTTAGAGAGTTTCGAGCAGAGGCAACTATGTGGACCGGAGCCTCGAAGGGATAAAATTTCGGCGTCTCTGCACCCTCTGACATCAAGACCTTTTTTGTGCCGTGCGGAAGATCAATTTCGTATTTCTCGAGAATGCGAAGCGCATCGTCGCACGTTGTTGGATCAGGAACTGTCGGCCCCGATCCGATGGTTGCGGGGTCATCACCTACAACATCGGAAATAATCAGGCTTAAAATCCGCGCTGGCGCCACCATCTTTGCAAGGCGACCGCCCTTGACGGCAGACAAGTGCTTGCGCACGCAATTCAACTCATCGATCGAAGAGCCGCGCGCCATGAGCCCCGACACGATTTGGCGTTTGCCCGCGAGCTCAACGCCGCTCGCCGGCACCGCAAGCAAGGCCGACGCTCCGCCTGAAAGGAGGCAAAGGACGTGATCATTTTGGCCCGCCCGTTCAGCAATACTCATAATTTGGCGGGTTGCGCGAACGCCGCGCATATCTGTATGCGGATGACTTGCCTCGACGACATCAATGCGCTCGCAGTCGACGCGGTAGCCATCTGGAACGATGACCAGCCCCTCGGCGCCACTGGATAATTTCTGCTCTGTTTTCTGAGCCATCAGGGCCGCGGCCTTTCCCGCGCCTATGACCATCACTCGCGTGGAGGATATCGACTCTAGGTGCTGTTCAAACTGACGGCCTGGACGGCCTGCCTCGACGGCAACCTCGTACAAATGATTCAAAAACGTACGCGGGTCTGACTCTATCTCAGCGGTACGTAACGGCGCTCTTTCAGGCACCAGCGCGAACCTTTACTGCGCTGCCTGTTGCTGTAGTTCGAGAATTGGGAGATAAACCGAGAAACAACTACCTACGCCTTCATTGCTATCTACGATCACAACCCCGTCCCAACTTTTGACCAGACCAGACACAACGGATAGGCCCAGGCCGGTCCCTTTCCCATGAGCCTTAGTAGTGAAGAACGGGTCAAATATCTTGGCGAGATGATCGTCGGACACGCCGGCGCCTTCATCTTGAACATCGAGGCGGCAGTATCGGCCAGGCTTCAAGCCTAAGTTTTTACCAGTCTCAGATGACACGTTTTCTTCACGGGCGCGAAGAAAAATTCGCCCGCCTTTGGGCATAGACTCGCTCGCATTCGTAACGAGGTTGGTCAGCGCCTGAGCCAATCCCGTTCGATCCACAAACACAAAGACGTCGGCCGGAGTCTGGTCGACTACAAAAGAAACGTTCGGCGCCAACATGCCTTCCACTAGATCTGCCGTCTGGGACATAATTTCGGGAATACTTACGTTCTCTTTTTTTGGTTGGCCCTGCCGAGCGTACGCCAACACATTTTTTACGATTAGTGTTGCGTGTTCAGATGCGCGAGAAATTCTTCCAAAATACGTTCGTAAATTAGCCGAAATACCAGGCGTTGTTTCTCCGACAGTGGAGTAGATCAAAATCGGTTGCATCAAATTATTGATTTCATGAGCCAAGCCGCCGGCCAAGCGCCCCAGCGCTTCGACTTTCCGGCGGTGCTCCTCTGTTTCGCGCTGCCGTACAACTTCACTGACGTCGTTGCCAGCACCCCTAAATCCGGTAAAACGCCCGTCCTGATCAAACCTGGGATTCCCGCTCACCCGCACCCACTGGGTATCTCCGGACACACCCTTAGCCGGAACAATCAAATTCCTGAATTTTTGTTTGTTGATGAGTGCTTTATGTAGTTTGTCGATATCACCGCCGGACAAAGACGTATTTCTAAAATTAAATACCGACCGCCGCTTGCCGATAATATCGCCGAATTGATGCGCCCCTTCACCAGCGAAAAAGGTTAGTAGACCGTCGGTATCAGTTTCCCAAATGTATTCGCTTGAGCACTCCAATATATCTTGCAGTCTTGCCTCATCGTCTCGAATGGTGTCTTCGGCTTTGCGCAACGCCGTCACATCTTGGGCCACACCAAAAATGCGGGCGGGCGCCTGTTCGTCACCCTCAAACAACCGCCACGCATAACGCATATGGCGCACGTCGCCATTCGGCAATGCAATGCGATACACAACATGCCCAGACGGCACCGGGTCTTCATCGGCTGGCGCCCACGTACGCATGACTTTTTCTCGATCTTGAGGAATCACTAATTCAAGGTACGCGGCGCGCGACGGTGTGAACGTCTTAGGATCAACACCGTGCGCAGCGTACATATCGGCCGACCATATAACGGCATTGGTGGCTAAATGGCGTTCAAAATAACAAATGCCGCCAAGCCGTTGAGATTCCGCGAGGTTACGTTCGCTTACGCGCAATTTATTTTGAGCGGCATGCTCTGCCTCGATGCGCCGCACGAGCAAGAGCGTTAGGGCGAGAATGATAAAAACACCGACAGATGCGGATCCTGCAAGAAGGTAACTATCCTCCTTCCAAAATGCGAGAACCTGATCCCAAGCGATGCTCACCGAAATCACGATTGGGTACTGCGCCGACTCACGATACGCGACAAGGTATTCTTTATTTTCAGCCTCTTCGGTCGAGCGAAAAACACCGCTGGAAGACTCAACGAGCCAATTCGCAAATAACGACTGATCTTCAAGCTTTGCGACCATTTCATCCGCTGGAGTAGGAAGACGAAATACCCGGGTTCCGTCGCGTTTATATAGCGTTACGGATCGATACGTTGTTGGGAGTAACCCAGCGTATAGCTCGGTGAAGGTATCCAGAGAGACCGTCACCATACTGAGCCCCAGGAATTTTCCGTTTTGATCGTGGACGGCCTTCGACAAAGGCATAAACATATCCGGCGTGATGCGAGACATCATAGGGTCGTCGATAAAGACCGCATCATCAGTCTCAATATTCCTTGAAATTTGGCGCTGGACACTGGCGAGATGTGAAAAGTTTTCGCTCAATGTGAAAGATCGGAGAACGCCGTTGACTTCACGGACGACAAGACCTTGCGCATAACCATCAGCGTCAAGATAAACAACCGAATGAACGAAGTCCCACGGTTCCGCGATTTCCATAAATCGATCGGTCAGATCCTCGCGCGATCCTAAATTGGCGTCTTGCTTTACAATTTCGTCCGCGGTTCGATCGATTAAGAGTTCTATAGATTGGAATGTCGAGTTCGCGCTTGCGTCAAGCAGCTGAGCCAGCTGTTGTATTTCGCGCTCACTTGTTTCAACCGTAGTTTGGTATGCGTACCACACTTGGTACGCGGCCATGCCAAAGATAAGAGAGATCGCAAGGCCGGCGACGGCTAATGTTCGATAAACCAAGTTTGGGCGAGTTTTTGCGATCATGTGACGTTCCGCTAAAATTAATCCTCGATCTTATACGACGCGCATTTCCATCTCCACGCAGATCTAAGAACAGCGATCCGTAGGCAGGCGATTTCAGCCCCGAAGGCCGTGTCTCTCGCCGCCTAAGCAAGAATCCACACAAATAGCGATATATCCCAATGACTTGTGAGAACTGGACCTCCGCACACAAGATTCCTAAACTCCACTCCCTATTTCAATCAGATAGCGTCGCGGGCGAGCCCAGATGGAACTCAAAGAAGCTAAATTTAAAATTGGCCAGGTCGTGCGCCACCGGGTCTTTTCTTTTCGTGGGGTTATTTTTGATGTGGACCCTGAATTCGCCAATACAGAAGAATGGTGGCTCTCAATTCCCGAAGATGTGCGCCCCAGCAAAGAACAGCCATTTTATCATTTATTGGCTGAAAACGCGCAGACGCATTATGTCGCTTATGTTTCTCAACAAAATCTTCTGGAAGACGAAACGGGCGAGCCAGTGCGGCACCCGGAAGTGGATGCGTATTTTGGTGAATTCAAAGGCAACCACTACGTCATGCGTCAATCATACGCGAATTGACGCCTATCCCTAGCCACATGACTGGAATAGAGGCATATCTATTGAAAAAGTACGACAACGGCTTAGGTTAGATGAGGTCGTATCAAAACGTGAACACGGCCAAACAGTATATGTGACAACTCTCTTTTCTGGAGATTTAAGGGGACAAAATGACAATTCAACAAGGCGACACATTGCCCGAAGGCACTTTCAAAATCATGACCGACCAAGGTCCAGCCGACATTGCGACGGATGAAATTTTTAAAGGCAAAAAAGTCGTCCTATTTTCAGTTCCGGGCGCGTTCACTCCGACATGCTCGAACCAGCACCTACCAAGCTATTTGACAAACTTTGACGAAATCAAAGCGCAAGGTGTTGATACCATTGCATGCATGGCCGTGAACGATGCCTTCGTTATGGGTGCATGGGGCAAAGATAAGGGCGTCGGTGATAAAATCATGATGCTTGCCGATGGAAATGGGGACTATACGAAGAAGCTTGGTTTAGAGCTGGATGGCTCAGGATTTGGATTGGGAATGCGCGGCAAGCGGTTTTCCATGATCGTAAACGACGGCGTTGTCGAGAAGTTGGCTGTCGACGAAAGTGGTTATGATCTCACGAGCGCTGAGTCGACGTGTGGAATAGGCTAAAGGAATCTACACAACGAGAGTTGCGTTAACCGGTTCGAATATTTAATGGCGGCAAGATCTGCGGTTCGAAAATCAGTCCCGCTGATCTTGCAGGTGCCAGAGTCAAATTTTCCAAGGCTTAAGTAATGTCTGAGAAAACCGTTCTGGTTACCGGTGGCGCCGGCTACGTCGGAAGCCATACCTGCAAAGCTCTTGCTCAGGCAGGCTATCATCCCGTCGTCTACGACAATTTGAACCGTGGGCACCGCGAATTCGTGAAATGGGGGCCCCTTGAAGAAGGGGATATCAGAGATCGTGGCCGGTTGCAGGCGGTGATCGATCGGCACAAGCCGTCATCCGTTATGCATTTCGCGGCCTTGGCCCTCGTCGGGGAATCAACATCAGACCCTCTCGCCTATTACGACACAAACATCGGCGGCACGATGGTTCTCACGGCCGCACTGTGTGAAAACGAGATTGAAAAGTTGGTGTTTTCGGGCACGTGTGCGGTCTATGGAATTCCGGTTCAAACACCGATTGCCGAGTCTGCCGCTGTTGCTCCCATCAATCCCTACGGACGATCTAAATTAGCCGCAGAAGATGTTGTGCGCGATGTTGGTTCGCGCGGCAAGTTTTCGTCGACGATTTTTCGATACTTCAATGCGGCCGGAGCCGATGAAGACTGCGAAATTGGTGAGAAGCACGACCCGGAAACACACATCATTCCCAACGTGTTGAGGGTGGCCACAGGCGAATTGCCGACGCTTTCGCTCTATGGTGATGATTATGCAACCGCCGATGGCACGTGTATCCGTGATTACGTCCACGTATCGGACATCGCTGACGCCCATGTCACGGCCTTAGACTATATGGACAAAACTCCGGGCGCTCATGTCTTCAACCTTGGGACCGGACAGGGACATTCCGTAAAAGAAATTATCAGGACGGCCGCGGATATTACCCAAGAAGACATCGATGTGCGCGTGGAAGCCCGGCGCGACGGTGATCCACCTGTTCTTGTTGCTGACGCCACGCGTGCAGCGAAAGAATTGAAATGGACGCCAGTTAAATCATCGCTGAATTCACTAATCTCTGATGCTTGGGCCTGGCATCAGAAAAATGGATTTTAGCCGTGTTGCGGAACGCTCTCCTTGAAATTGCTGGACAACTAACACCCAGTGTCCAGAGTTGGCCGCGCCGCCAGCCGGGCATATTGATGGTCGACGGCAAAGCTTTACGCTATGCCGACCTTCACAGCTTTTATTATCAGGTCCGTCAAATTTTCGGCGACGACCTTTATGGCTTTGACTGCGATGCACCGGGCCCAGTGATTCTTGACTGCGGAGCGCATATCGGCCTCGCATCCCTATATTTTAAAGAGCGTTTCCCAAACGCTCAGATCAAGGCCTACGAGGCCGATGCGGAGCTCGCCGATATGTGCAGAGCTAACGTTTCGACTTTTGGCGCGAGCGATGTGACCGTCGAGCAATCCGCCATTTGGATTCACGGTGACGGCGTTGCATTCGACACCACCCACGATGACGCCGGGCACGTTGCTGAGAATGCAGGCGGACCTAAGGTTCCCTCGACACGGCTAAAAACTCTTCTGGACGAAAATCCCGTTCATCTGCTCAAACTCGACGTGGAAGGTGCCGAATTTGAAATCCTTAAGGATTGCGGGTCTTCACTCAAGAACGCGGGATGTTTGATTGCCGAAATCCATGCCATGGGAAATCAGCAATCCAAGTTGGGTGATCTTCTTGGACACCTTGAGGCGTGCGGTTTTAGGTACGTGTTACATGACCTACATCAGGCAACCTGGGTGCCCTCCACAGAGCCCCCGCCTTTTGCAAGTTGCAAGACTGAGCGGTTTATTGTCACGGTTTTCGCGTGGCAGCCGGAACACCAAGTCGGTTAGGCCAGTCTTTAAGACTCTATTCCCATTGCTTGCAGCATCTTGTGACTGTGTGTGTGTCCACGCATCGTCCGGCGCGTGAACCCCGGCTGCACAACACTGGCGCCGTGACACATATCGGTGTCAAATATGAAAAGCGTCCCCGCCGGGCCGCAAATTGGGAGTGAGGGAGTCTCAGGTTCTGGAAAAACATTATTGATATCCGCAATTTCCATACGCGACATTGCGTTCTCGCGCATTTGCCGATTGCGCGAAATCGATCCAGGCAACCCTCTCATAGCGCCATTTCGTTCATCCGTATCTGTGAGATAAAGGAAAAATTTTAATACATTGCGCTTGTCGATATGTAGCGCGAAAGGGGGTTTCGTTTGAGAGCCCTCGGTTTCAAAAAGTTCAGAGACAAAAATCTCCCAGTTCAACCTATAGTTTCCTGGTCCGTAATAGGCATCGGCCACAGCAGACATCATAGGGCTTTCAAAAAAATCCACCGTTTTTGGACACGGATGGGGCTCCGGCGCGTCCCGTTTTACCCGGATATTTTTGATATTGCCGTATTCGTCGATCGGAAATCCGAGCTCGTTTCTATTGGCGATAAGAGTATCGAATTCAGCATTAAGCGTAGAGAGTTGATCACCCTTTACATAGCCGGAAAAAACGATGATGCCCCAGCGACGGACTGTCTCGACAATGTCCTCAACTGATGTAAACGCGTCTCGGTAGATATTGGCAATATCGAGTGACGTTTCTAATGATTCATGATTTGCGGCCGCTGAACGCATATACGCCTCGAATGCCATCGTACTTTCGCTAAAGTTTATCCGGTTAGATTTAGCAATAAAATGTTAACGATTGCCTAGCGTCAGACTCAAGTAGCCCCCATTGCCCATTTATTAACCGTTGGGGTTATATTTTGAAGTCGAGCTCATATATCTTCTTTTTTTCAACAGGTTGTGGAAACGGTAAAAATGGGGAGCCGTACACCACCCTAAGTCAGTTCGGCAAAGAGCCGCCGCACCCTCGGGCAAAGGACCTCTATGACAAAGCCGCGCATTATCGCCGAATTGGGCATTAATCATGATGGGTCTGAGACGAACGCACGTTTCTTAATCGATGCCGCGGCGAAGGCGGGGGCATGGGGAATCAAGTTCCAATATCGCAACCTTGCAAACACGTACGTGGATGGTGCCAATCAAATCGGCGATGAAATTCTAAGGAAAGAAATTGTTCGCAATTATTTAACGCCCGAGCAAATCCTAAATCTATGCGAACACTCAATTCAGTTGGGCGTAAAACCGGGCATTAGTTTTTTTACACCTGAAGATACGGATGATTTTGGCTCTGACATAGAGATCTTTGATTTTTTCAAAATCCCGTCGGTAGAATTTACGAACGCCCGTCTTGTCGAACGGATCGAATCTTTTGGTAAAGCAGGACTCATTTCGACAGGGGCATACACAGAAGCCGTAATCGCTAAGACATTGGAGAAATTAGACCGCGAAAAGTGGATACCCCTTCACTGTGTCTCAAACTATCCAGTTGCCCTAACAAGCCCAAAGCTGGGGTATCTCAAACATTTGGAGCGATTGTGGGGCGCTCCGGTGGGGTATTCCAGCCACGACGACCACTGGGAGACATGTCTGCTCGCCCTGCAGCTGGGGGCACAAATTATAGAAAGACACATAACTGCCGATAAAACGGCGGAAGGGTTGGACCATTCTTCAAGCTCAACGCCAGATGAATTCGAGCGACTTGTCCTTTTTGCCGAAAATATGGATTTAATTCTATCGGGAGATGGCACGCGCATTCCCAATCAAGGCGAGCTCTTGAATTTGCAAAATTTGGGTCGTTCTTATTACGCGAAGGCAAATATTTCTGAGGGTGACGCAGTCACTCCTGATAAACTCCAGCTGCGCTCGCCGCGAACTGGATTGGGCCAGGAAGAAATTGATGGCCTTATTGGCCGGCCCGCAGTTCGACCTCTCTATCCAGGCGACGTCGTCGACAAATCAACCTTTGAACTCCCTCCCGCGCTCGACGACGAGGTCCTAATTTTTGCTCGAGACAATAAATTGTCGCTGCCGGTTCGGTTCCATGATTTCGAAAATTTGGAACAACGTTTCCCAATTGGCCGGTTCGAGTTTCACTTGTCCTTTGGTGATATCGAAAAAATTGAAAATGCCCCGACTTTGGGAAAGGGCAACCAGTACAGCATTCACTTGCCGGATTATGTAAGTTCAACACTATTGATGGATCCATTTTCACCGGATCACTCACAGCAAACAGCCAGCCGCAAGATCATTGATCGCACGGCTGACTTTGCAAAAAAACTCCAGGATTTAACGGGCTCCGACGTCCCTGTTGTCGGAAGCTTCTCTGTTGTTCACGGCAACCTAGAGTCCTTCTTCGATCAACACGCCTATCTCATTGAAGGTCATCGGTCCCGCGGTGTTTCAATATTGCCTCAGTGGTTACCGCCTGTTGCATGGTACTTTGGCGGCGCTGTCCGTCTTGAGGCAATGAATAACGTTGCTGATATTCAACAGATCAAACGGCTGTCCCTGCCCATCTGCATGGACGTTTGCCATCTATGCATGGGCGACAAGGTGTTTGATTTTAAGGCCGCGGACGTCGTGAAAGACTTAGCTCCGTATACACAACATGTTCATATTGCAGATGCTGGCGGCTACGACGGAGAAGGTTTACCCTTCGGTGAGGGAGACCCGGAAAATATGGATGCCATGTCTGCCGCGATGTCACTTGATTGCATAAAAGTTATTGAAGTCTGGCAGGGCCACCTTCACGGAGGCGCCGGATTCGCAAAAGCGCTAGTAGATCTCAAGAGGCTTTTCGATGACTAAAAATAAGGAGACTCGAACGGCGCTGATCTTAGGCGTGACGGGACAAGACGGCGCTCATTTGGCAACAGATTTGTTGCGTGAGGGTTGGGAGGTCCACGGCGGCTTCCGGCGCGGCCATGCGACAAAGCTTTGGCGGCTCGAGGAACTTGGCATTCTGGACCAACTTCAGCTGGTCAATCTCAACCTCCACGAACCGCACCAGGTTATAGAGGTCATTAGCCAACTGAAACCCGCGCGCCTCTATCACCTCGCCGGCGAGAGCTTTGTTGCGGATTCCTTCCAACAACCCCGCTCCATCATGGAAACTAATACTGTGGGAACGCTCAATGTTTTGGAGGCCGTACGCATTTTTTCACCCGAGACACGTTTGTTCTTTGCTTCGAGTGCGGAAGTTTTCGGATCTACCCAGTCCAAGTCTCTGTTGGACGAACACAGTGCGATGCACCCAAACAATCCGTATGGAATTTCCAAACTTGCCGCACAACAACTCGTCAAAGTCTACCGAGAACGCCACGGTCTCTACGCGGTTTGTGGAATAATGTTTAATCATGAGGGCCCGCTACGCGCTCGAAACTTTGTGACCAGGAAAATCACTTTTCATATGGCCCGTTTGAAAATTGACGGTGGCCCGCCCATGCAACTTGGGGCGTTTGATGCGGCGCGCGATTGGGGGTCGGCGATTGACTATACGCGCGCCATTCCTATGACGCTAAACGTAGATTCTCCACGGGATTTCGTGTTTGCAACGGGCAAGGAAACCACTGTCCGCGAATTTCTTCACATCGCCGGAGAAGTGGCCGGTTTAGCCCCTGAGTTTGAGGGCGAAGGATCATCCATGGTGTGCCGCGACGCTAAATCGGGGAGCGAACTCGCGATTGTTTCAACCCAATATTTCCGCCCCTTTGACACACCGCCACTGGTTGGAAATCCTGCTCGATTAAAGAGCGCCACGGGTTTCAAAGGATCCCGTGACATAACTGCGATTGCCGAAGATATGGTTGAGGCGGATCTTCGCCGCCGAAAAAACGGGGCTGTTCATGTTTGAGGATATCAAAGAAAAGCTACAGGGTTGCGTCTACACGATTTTCACCCCATTTGACGAGCGCGAAAACGTTGATTACCAAGCGCTCGATCGCTACCTGGAGCACATTTACCGAACAGGTGGCCGCAAGTTTTATGCAATGGCCTATAACTCCCGGTACTCGCAATTAACCCACCCAGAAATACTCGAGCTGAATGCCTTTTGCATTCGCAAGGTGAAAGATCTTGATCCTCAGAATGTCGTTATCGTCGGAGACCCAATTCATTGCTCGACCAAGGAAACGATAGAGTTTTCGCGCCATGCAAAGGAGGAAGGGGCGGATTTGATGTCTCTATTGGTTCGGGAGAAATATTTCAGCGACGATCAAATTCTGGATCATTTTGCCGAGGTCGGCCGTGAGGCGGGTATTGGTATTCTTGTGCATGAAATGCCGTTCCTCTCGGGAATGGACGGTAAACAAATGCACTGGCCCTTGTCCTTGTTCAACTCCCTGCCCAAGGTGCCTGAAATCGTCGCGTTAAAGGAAGACGCAAAGGATTTCGAGACAACGTGCTTAGCGTTAAAACTCGAGCCGCGTATTCGCGTTGTCATCGCTGGACGCAAATCATCTTTTATGCAGTATCGGCCGCACGGCGCGCGCGCGTATCTCAACGGTATATCAATGCTGGACGCGCGCATTGGCGAAACCTTCTGGGCGGCATACGAAGATAACGACCAGGAAACTATCAAAACAATCCTCGATAAAATCGAAGGTCCGTTCTTTGATAATTGTGCGGCCAAGTATGGTTGGCATCGAACCAACAAAGCCTTACTGCAAGCGGCGGGATTTATGCATCGGCGCGATCGCATGCCGCTGAAACATTTGAGCGGCGAGGATTACGCGGTGGTCGAGGCCGTATACAATGACGTCAAGCTTGCGTGTGCGGAGCTCTTTGACCAATGAGTCTCGCTGCGTTCGTTCCCGCGCGATCAGGCTCAAAACGCCTGCCGGGCAAAAACATCAAAGATCTCGCTGGTAAACCACTTGTGGTGTGGACGCTTGAAGCTTTTGCGAAGGCCCCCAGCGTGGACCATTTAATTTTTTCGACGGATTCAGAGGAGTATTGGGATCTCGCAAAACGTCACCTTGGCGCAGAAAATCTGTCTTTAGACTTTCGCGACCCCGATGAAGCCGGAGATAAGGTCAAAATCTTTGACTATCTTAAGAACGCCCGTGAGAAAATTTTCGGGTCTGAATTTTCGGATTTCGTTATGGGATTGCCGACGGTGCCCTTTCGGAATTTTGAACATGTTGAAGCTGCGATCAAATTGTACAGGGAGCATAAGACACCCGTGTTCTCAGCCACGGAGTATGGATTCCCAATCTCCTTCGCGTTTCATACGGATGATGATGGACATTGGCATCCGACTATCGACTCAAGCCCGATGGTGACCGGCAACACGCGCAGCCAAGACCAACGCCCCGCCTATCACCCCAATGGCGCGATTTATGTCCGCTCTGTCGAAAGCCTCGGCGAGCCGAACTTGAAAACGCTGTACGATGGTGCCCTTCCCTATTTGATGGACCGGAAGGTCTCGATTGATATCGATAATGAAATCGATTTTAAAATTGCCGCTGCAATCGTGAACGCTGGAATTTTCAGCTAGGCCGGGCAAAAATGCACGCCGACGCCATAAAAATTGTCCAAAACATTGAGGCGCAGTGCGACACGAATAAACTCCTGTATCGAGGCGTTTCCTATTGGCCCCTTTGTCGATTAAGAGTTTGGGCGGCACTCATGCGCACAACGGTTCTCGCGCGCAAGGACGGCGATCCGGTGAGTGTGGCCAATACGCCGCCAAACTGGCCGGCTATTGAAACGGTCAACGCCGAAATTTTTGGGCCGCAAGAATTGGGTTTATTGAGGTCTCACCCTAAAACCGAGGATGATATCGTAAACGAGGATGCTCTTGCGCCTCGAGCACTATTTTTTGCGCGGCCTGAGGAGTATGGCGACAAAATCAATGGCGCCGCATTTGCCAAGATCATCGACAGTACATTCGAACGCGCTCGAGAACATCATTCTGCAACGAAGATCGAAATGGCCAATCCGAGTACTATGGGATTCAAGCGGCACTTTCCATCGCTCTTTGTCCACCCCGACCTCGCGGCAAAAAATATAACGTTTGATCCGCCGGGGACCTTAGAGAATTTTTCTGCTTTGACGCCAGTTCTCAAAGAATGCGGATTCAATGAAAAACTCGATCCAGGTGAAATTCAGAAAAGCATGGGCGAGATTTTTTTCTATGCGCGCATATTTGAAGAGCTTCTGAACCAGCTAAATCCGAACGCATTATTTCTGTCTGTTTACTATCACAATATTGGCATGGCGTTGATGTTGGCTTGCCGTTGGACAGGCGTTAAATCCATCGATCTGCAACACGGACGCTTAGGCCCCTACCACGGCGCATACACACAATTAACCGCAGCTCCGGAAAACGGCTATCACTTGATGCCGGACGTTATTTGGTGTTGGGGCGAGCAAACGAAACACGACATCGAAGTGGACAAAAATCCGCGGTGCACCCGCCATGGCGGGATCGTCGGCGGGAACGCGTGGCTACAAAAATGGAGGTTCGGCGATACACCAGGACTGGAGCCGCCAGAGGTTCAGGATTTTGCGAAAAAGTTTGAACACAAAAGAAAAATATTGGTCAGCTTGCAGCCTCTAGACAGTCCAATCAATTCAACGCTCATGGGAGCCATGCAGCAGTCGCCAACGGACTGGGTGTGGTTGATGAGATTACATCCCTTGCGGCGTCATACCGCTCCCGAAGTTACCAAAATCCTGCGTGACGCTGGCATCAAGAATTTCGAAATTGAGCAATCAACAACCCATCCTCTTTTCAGCCTGCTCAAGATGGCCGACCACCACGTAACGGTCTTTTCATCGGTCGTCATCGAAGCCGCCGCGTTTGGTGTGCCGACGAGCCTAATTGGTTTGGAGGGTCGGGATATTTTTAAGGCGCAGATAGAGAGCGGTGTTTGTAAGTATACGCCGACAGCCGCTGAGCTACGGGATCACATTGACGGCATAGGGCGCGACACGAGCCAAGATATCGGATACGATTTCATAGATGAACCCGGAGATATACTATGTGAATTGATGAAATTTACTTCCCAAGCACAGTCTACTTCAACCAATTGAAATAACGCTTGAAAGGTATTTCATGGAAGTAAACACTTACAGTGAAACACTAAGCAATTAGTCAACGTTCATCCAAAAGTTACGGTCGAGGAGACTGATAGTGTACGGTAAAGATTTTACAATCATTGTTCCGACGTACCGTAGGTCCCATTTTTTAGCGCGGATGATTGGCGGCTTGAGTGAACTCGATTTCAGCGGCCAATTGTTTCTGTCTGACTCAAGTGAGCCTAGAGAATTTAAAATTATTGATACGCTTATTCAGGACATAGCTCCATCGTATCACGTTGAACACATTCACGCGCCCAAATCGCCAGGCATGCCATTAGCGTTAAGTTTAAATCACGCGATTGCCGTTGCCGCTGCGAGGGTAGAGACAAAATATGTCACAATGACTTGTGATGACGACATTCCCATTCCGATAACATTGGAGAAAGCGAGTGTTGTCATGGATAAGAATGAAGATATTAGAGGTGTCCTAGGAGATCATGTGTTCCTTCATCTTCATGACAAACTCAATAGAAGGGATTATGGAGACCAGGGCATGGAGGCAGTCGGAGAATTCCACCCAAATGTTGGAAATTTAGAAGCGACTGCGACGGAAAGACTTTTTCACTTCATTAGATTTTATTGCAACACGATGTTTTTAATGGCACGAGCAGACCGTTACCTCGAGTGCGTGCCACCCGAAAGTTATAAAATAAATTTTCCTCATTTTTCTGCAGAGTACATGTGGATGTTCACGCCTGTCTTATTAGGTAAGATCGGAATGGTGGAGGGATTACAGGTTATTCGACAGAAACATGGAAGCAACATTAGTAATACAGCGCCGAAGGATCCGGAGAGGTCAATATCCGAAGCATTATTGAAGCCGCATTGGCATAATGACTCCAACCTATTTGTAAATCACATTGCACGACTTATTTCTGATGTTGACGGCTTAAGTATTCAGGATGCCTCGGTAATCGCAAAAGAAGCGTTTGCCCAGATCGTTGCGTTGCGTTTGTTGGGAACCATAGGACATGGCACGAATCAACTTCCCCGCACTAATGAACGTACTCGTCTATACAAGACAATAGGAACAGAGGAACAATATTTCTTCAGTGAATGCGTGAACAAGATCCTAAAATATGATATTACAGAACAAGTGAAGTATTAGGGTGGGTCCGGACATTTCTGTCGGAAACTTGCGAGGTCCATTTTATTCTTCTTTATCCAAGAATCTGGCGCTCCACATGCGTATTTTAGTATTTTCGTTTCATTAACTTTTTTTAGCGAAAAATTACTGAGTTTTCCAGTCTTAGTGATAGGTCGCGGCGATCTCGGGAGTAAACTATGGCACCAATCAAGATTGGGCTAGTTCAAATTAACGGTGGTTTTGCCGGCCAGAGTTGGGTTCCCTATTCGGTAGGACTTCTTCAATCCTATGCGATTTCTTTTTCATCCCGACCCGACGCTTATGAATTCTTTACACCAATATTCAAGCGCGAACCTGTTAGAGATATTGTTAGGAAATTGGTGGGCGCGGATATTGTGGCCATTAGTTTGTATACGTGGAACGAAGGGATTTCATTAGAGGTAGCGAAGAGAGTTAAAGCGCAATCTCCTGACACGTTAATTGTTGTAGGTGGTCCACAAGTTCCCGCGCGACCAGATAAGTTTTTGGCGAACAATCCGATGATTGACGTCGTTGTTCATAACGAGGGAGAAAGAGCATTTCTTGACTTAATTGAAATTTTCCCCTCACGTGAATGGGCCAATATCGCGAACGTTTCGTATCTCGATGAGGGCGAACTGGTGACTTCACCATGTGCGCAAAGGTTAAAGAATCTGGACATAATACCTTCACCATACCTGATGGGAGTCTTTGACAAGCTATTTGAGGAAAATCCAGACGAGAAGTGGACAGCGCTGTGGGAAACCAATCGCGGATGTCCTTTTAGCTGTTCGTTTTGCGATTGGGGTTCTAATACAGCATCAAAGGTTGCTCGATTTAGTACGGATCGACTACTTGAAGAAATTGAGTGGTTTTCGAACAAGTGCGTACCATTCATCTACTGCTGCGATGCGAACTTCGGGATCTTACCCAGGGATGAAGCCATCGCCCAAAAAATGGCTGCCCAAAAAAAGCAAACGGGCTATCCAACGATCTTTTCCGTTCAGAACACCAAGAACGCGACTGGCCGCTCTTTTGAAGTTCAGAAGATACTTTCTGATGCGGGTTTGAGTAAGGGCGTATCTTTGTCAATGCAAAGCCTCAACCCAAAAACTCTTGAATTCATTCGTCGCTCAAATATTAGTCTCGATAGCTATCAAACGCTTCAAGAAAGATTTACATCGCACAATATCGAAACGTATTCGGAGCTTATATTGGGGCTTCCCGGTGATACCTACGAGTCTTTTGCTCGGAGTGTGGACGATCTAATTTCTAACGGACAGCACAATAGAATTCGATTCAACAACCTTAGTATCTTGCCGAATGCTGAGATGGGCGACGTCAAATATCAGAAGACTCACAAAATGGAAACCGTCAGGATTCCTGTGGTCAACGGATATGGAGAAAACATTGAGCACGAAGATGACGTGCAGGAATACCAGCACCTGGTTGTATCAACGAAAACCATGCCCCGAGATGATTGGCGAAGAACTAGAGTTTTCGCTTGGATGACAGACTTTCTCCACTTTGACAAAATGCTACAAATTCCGATGGTTGTGATTAATCAAGCGGGCGGCGGTGAGTATCGGTCAATTATTGAATACATAATTGATCCCGATGCGTCGGATTATCCACTTGTTGCTAGTGTCGGCGAGTTTTTGAGAGAACATGCACAAGCAATTCAAGCTGGAAGCGCCGAGTATTACCATGAAGAACGGTTTCTAAATTCTTATTGGAAGCCGGATGAAGTAATGGTGATGAGAATTGTAGCGGACGGTAAGCTAGATCAGTTTTACGACGAGTCAAAACAACTTCTTCTGGAGTTTATTGCCGAATCAGGCATCGAAATGGATGAGATCCTTATCGACGAAGCGATACATCTCAATAAAGCTCTTCTGAAAGTACCGTTTGCGAAAGACGACTTGCTTGTTACTTTGGAAACTGAGGCGGTCGACCTTTGGGAGAATGTGGTCAAAGTAGAGCAGAACACGGGTCGGACGTTTGGACGGGTTCGAGTGTTGCGATCTAAAAACCAATGGCAAAAACTCGACGATTGGTGTCGCGAGGTTGTCTGGTTCGGGAATCGTACGGGCTCATATTTTTATGAAACAGAGCGTGCACAAACTCCTCCTCTGAAAAGCGCTGAAGTAGCCATCCCCGAAACCCTATAATACGCCGCATGACTAAAACGCGGATGTTTATACGCTGACTTACCAATGCAAAAGAGCTAACTCTATGTGTGAATGCTCAACAAATGACGCCATTCCACCTCTAGTCAACAACATATCATCCAGGGTGCTTGGGTGAACGGAGAAACAAGATACACTCAAGTTGGACGCTAATCCTGTAGTACATGTTAGACCGTTGACAGGCCCTTAAAGCCACGTATCGAACATACCCACAGTGAAGAAATTATTCGCATGAACTTTAAGCGTATTGCCGAGCTGTCTAAACAACGCCAACGGGAGTTCGAACAACTCTCCAAGGCAGCAACCAATACTGTTTATGCCGATGTTTCAGACGCGTGGCAGGGCCTTCTCGATGATAGGCCAAACTTTATTTCCGAGGAGCAATTTAACCTTTTTAGAAGCTCATCGATTGGAGGTGCTGTTGGCCTAGGAGACTCAACTGAAGGATATAAAGAAAGAAAGCGCTTCTTTGAATCTATGCTCAGATTGTTGATGCTGTATGACGTTCCTTCGGATATTTTTGAAACGGTTGTAGAACCAACTTTGGGAACACCCGAAGTCTTTCCTTATAAAGACAACTTATTCAGCGCAAATTTTGCAAAAAATGTCGTCTCTGCCTTCACCATCGCGGAAAAATTTAAGGCTTTATCCAGTAAGACTAAGAACTTAAATGTATGCGAGATCGGCGCAGGATTTGGCTCCACAGCATATGTTCTTCACGACTATCTCGATATAGATTCTTACACGATCATTGATTTACCAGAGAATCTGTATCTGTCATCTATGTACCTTCCTCTTTGTATGCCAAAAAAATCCCATGGCATGGTGTTTACCAGCGACCCAAAGACGCTATCATGCGACCGTGAATTAAATTTTTGCGTACCAGATGTTATTGACGATGTTAAAAAACGGGATTTCGATCTCGTTATAAACGTGGCAAGCATGGGCGAAATGCCTATGGAAACGGCGCAAGCATATACAAAATGGGCTCGAGAACATCTTCTCTCTGAGGGCCTCTTTTATTTCGTGAATAGACAAGGCGTTAGGGGGGCTGGTGGAGCCAGACGCTTTACGGATTTCCATTTGCACCATCTCAACATTCAATCGGTTGTACCAAGAAAACTTCCAAGTCGACCTGCTAACGACATCCATTATGAAATTGTCTCAAGCGCAGCAAAACCAAAGGACGGACTCTCAAAATACTGCTGGGACGCCATGGGGTATCTCATTGCGTTTGGATTTGGAACATCAATAGAGTCAATAGTTAAAGCGTGTGAAGGCGGAGAAGTCGATTCAGCGATGGATGTCAGCCTGAAACGTATGGATCAATTCTTCTCCGAAAACAGCCCACAAGAAAAATGGGCGCTACTTGCCGTGGACGATGACACTATTGATCCACTTATTTTAAAAGTATTGAGAGCATCATGCCTCTTGCTTTCAAATAACGCAGAAGAAGCATTAAAAACAAAGAGTGAAATCCTCGATCAAGCGCTAGATTTGAAACTGCGCGCTCGATTAACCGGTCTCTTTGCTGAGACCGAGAAACGTCTATCTGTCGGAAACTGGCAAGAAACAGTACAGCAACTCAACAAAGAGATGCCAGAGTTCGCGAGTATGATGACTGAAGATCTATCGCGAGATAATCCTACAATCTACTATTCATTGTTTACAAAAATTTTGTTTCCCGATGCGCGTTATTAAAAACACCGCGATCAATCATTTTCTTAGCCGAGCTCAAGTCAAAAACCACTTAGAGCCTCATAGTTGTGGTCACAATGAGTGACGCTACGAATAATTCTCACCTTACGGCAGCACTCGACCTTGCGGCAGATGTGGTAGAAAGAGTGAAGGACGGCGCCATGATTTCCTTCGCCCAAAACTATGAAGATGTACTTTTGCGCCGCGCCTTTCCTGAGCCTACGGTAGGTTTCTTTGTTGACGTTGGTGCTTTCCACCCGATCAAGAATTCCGTGACCCAACACTTTCATTTGCGCGGCTGGTCAGGCGTAAACATTGACCCTGACGAGCGAAATATTGAGACTTTTAATGAACTGCGACCCAACGATACTAATTTATGTGTTGCCGTTGGCGAGTACAACGGCAATACGCGAATTTACTCGCTTCCAAACACCTCGCGCACCACAGCCCTCGCCGACTTAGCTGCGTCCTACAGGGAAAGAGGACTAGAAATTCATGAGCGCGAGGTGCCAACTAGATGCTTGGCTTCTCTTTTGGATGATTACGCACCGAAGACTATCGATTTCCTCAAAATAGACGTGGAAGGCGCCGAATATGACGTAATTGTAGGCGGTGACTGGCAACGTCATCGGCCGAAAATAGTGCTAGCTGAAGCCACCTATCCCGAGACGGATCGGCCCAATTGGCAACAGTGGGAGTTCATTTTATTAGAGGCGGGTTATATTTTTGCGTACTATGATGGCCTTAATCGCTACTATGTACGTAATGAAGATTCCTCTTTGGTGGACTGCTTTGACCGTCCGCCAAATTATTTTGATGACTTTGTGCGAGCAGATATTGTTGACCTTGCTAAGGCAATCACCAGTTCAAATCCATCCCGTGATAAAAACATGAAAGGTCCGATCGCGTGATCGAAATCGCCGACAAGCCCGTTATAAATTGTCGTGCCTGCGGAAATCAGGGTTTACGCCCGATCTTAGATTTAGGGCCACAAGCACTTACAGGAAGATTTCCATTTCCCGAGGAGGCAGACCCTCCGTCTGGTAATGTGAGTTTAGTGATTTGCGAAACAGGGACCAGCAGCGACGGTTGCGGCCTCGTGCAATTGTCGCAGTTCTTCGAGCCATCGGAGATGTATGGCGAAACCTATGCGTATGCTTCTTCGATAACAGCGACTATGCGTAGTCACTTGGCTGAAATAGCAGGATACGTATCTGGGTGGGCTGGTTTAAGACCTGGCGATGCCGTGCTCGATATCGGAAGCAATGACGGCACTCTACTCTCGAACTTTGAAAATCAAGACTTGCTTCTTACAGGTATAGATCCCTCGGCGGGTCAGTATCGCGATCGATATGGGCCTGAAGTTACACTCGAAGTAGATTTCTTTTCAGCTGAAGCCGCTAATCGCATCAGGCCCAATGTTCAATTTAAAGCCATTACCTCTGTCGCGATGCTCTACGATATTAATGCTTTGCTGGAATTTATGACAGATATCCGAAATCTCTTGGCAAGCGACGGCATTTGGTTCACTGAACAAAGCCACGCTGGCGTAATGTTTGATCAACTCTGCTACGATTCTATATGTCATGAGCATGTCACTTACCTCACACTCAAAATATTGATGGACCTCGGCAGACAAGCCGGACTAAAAGCGATTGATACGCGGAGCAACACCATAAATGGGGGCAGTTTCTCCATTCTCTTTGCTCGCGATGACTCAAACTATCACCCGAACAATGTCGCTCTAAATAGACTGTTGGAATCCGAGGATCAATTGGGATTGGCCAGTGTCGATACATGGGCCCAATTCAGGGAACGCGTCACTAGTCACAGAGAAGAGTTGCGCAATTACCTTCTCAAAGCTCATGAAGATGGCCGTAAGGTTTTGGGGTATGGCGCTTCCACAAAAGGAAATGTGCTTTTGCAGTATTGCGGCATAACACCCGACCTGATGCCTGCCATTGCCGAGAGAGATCCGAGAAAGTTTGGTCGCCGCACGCCAGGCACCAATATACCTATAATTTCTGAATCTGAGGCTCGCGAACTGAATCCCGATGTTTTTGTTGTCTTTCCTTGGCATTTCCGCGACGAAATTATTCGGCGTGAACGATCATTCTTGGACAGTGGGGGAACTCTCCTGTTTCCTCTGCCAGAATTTACACTCGTAACCGGATGACAGGCGACTATACCTATCTCGGCAATCTACAAACGGTTTTGATCACTGGAGCCACTGGCCAGGATGGCCGCCTTGCGGCAGACCTTCTTGCTAAAGCGAATAGAACGCCGATCGGGTTGGTGCGAGAAGGCCGGCATGCCCCCACTCAGGGCCACCCGATCATCGAATGGCATACTTGGGATTGGCAGTCCCAAGACGCACTAGAAGCGATCCTGGAGGATGTCTCGCCCGACGCGGTCCTACATTTAGCGGCTCATCACCACTCGTCTACGCACACGGTGGCAGATTCCATAGCGGATTCTGCGAATATGTTCTCAACTAATTTGACGGGAACCGTACGACTAGTTCATGCTCTGGCTAAAGTTTCGCCAAACACCCAGCTTGTATCGGCGGCTTCTTCACAAATTTACACCCCCGATGAACCCAATACATTCGTGGACGAGAGTAGTCTCATTCGACCACACACCTTTTACGGGGTGACCAAAGCCTCAACCATGTCAGTCATCAATTTCTACCGCGAGAAGGGGATGCTGAGGGGTGGTTCAGCCATTCTCTTCAATCACGAGTCGGAGCACCGCCCACCCTCATTCGTAACTCGAACGATCAGCCGGGCAGCCGCGGCAATCGCCGATGGCTGCCAGAAACACTTATCTCTCGCGAATATTGGTGCAGCAGCAGATTGGTGCGCCGCACGAGATGCAGTACAAGCGATGTTGATGATGGCTGGTATGGATCTCAATGAAGACTTCATCGTTTCCTCGGGCAAGGCAACGCATGTCAAGGAGCTTCTCGGCGCCGCATTCGGAGCCGTGAGTTTAGATTGGCGCGACTATGTTGTCGGCGAAAAGGATGAAATACGGCCATTTTTGATTGGCAATCCAGCCCGAATTCAGCGGGCGTGTGGTTGGAAAGCGGAAATATCCATGTCACAGGTGATGAAAGCGATGGTCAAATACGATCAAGCGCTATTAACTAAAGAAAACATTTCGAACAAAATGTAATGGTGACAATCTAATGCCTGAAATTTCGTTTGACGAGATAGTTAAAATTCTTGGAGCGAACGGATACTCTGTAGTCAGAAATTCAGCTCTACGTGATTACGACCGATATTTGGATCAAATGGAATTCCGGTACATCTTGTGGCTTGATCGCATTTATTCGCAAATTCAAAATGTTCCGGGCCATATCGTCGAAATTGGCGTTGCTCGTGGTCGAAACTCCATTCTCTTTGGGCATTTAATGCGTATGAACGGAGATGATCAAGTTCGAAATTATTATGGGTTTGATACGTTTGATGGATATTCAGACGATGATTTGCGCCGTAGCCCTCACCTTTCAGAAAGCGAATGGAGAGGTACTAGCTTGGAATTTGTTCAAGAGAGATTAGCGGAAACGAAGCTAAACGATATTTGCCATGTTTTCAAAGGCGACATAAAAGAAATAGCCGACAAATTCGTGAATTCGAAACAGGCGCGCTTCAATCCTGGGAAACTGCGGATTGCACTTTTATATATTGATTGCAATGCTTACCTTCCCGCCAAATTCTCAATGGATTTTTTTAAACCCTATATGTCTCCAAATGGCGTGATTTGCATCGATGAAAAATTGCAAGGCGGGGAAACAGAAGCCTTGGTTGATTTCTGCAACGAAAATAGCTTTGAGTTCAAGAAGGATAGAGGCCCTTTCGCCATGCCTGCATATACTCAGGTTAACTCTCAGACCGAAAGTTCCCGATAAGTTAATTTCTGACACACCTCAAATACCCGCCGGGCGCTACTGAAATTAGCAGCTTCGCGTCCATATCCTCATCCACTTCAAACCGATCGCTAGAGTTAAGAAACTCAGTCACGGCGGTTTTTGGGTTGTCCCCCTCTCCCCACGGACGATCTGGAATGAAGCCGAACGATATCCCTGGGGAGAATCTCGTCATCTCCCCTGCATGTCGCCTTACGATAAATTTTCGTGAAACTATAGAATCTGCCAACACGGAGTTCATACTTGATCATCCAGACGATGATTTCATTTTGTTGAGCGCGCTGGACGCTTGTTGTTCCCACATGGAGAAAAACCCGGATGTAGTCTCTTGCATGGGACATTTGTTGAAATTTAGAGACTCAAAATGCGGTCCAGAAATATTTCGCAGTCACATTCACGCGAATATTTCCACACACATCCAGGCCACCCAAATGATTGGGGCTAATGAAACCGCATCACAACGCATAAGAAGATTATTCGATAACATTTTTTCAATTGCATATTCAGTGATGCGAAAGGACGCGGCATTAGCGCCATATAAATTGCATAGTGAAACGCCAGAATTAAAATTGGTGACTTTTTGGGATAAGTTGATTCTGTTTGCCTTGGCATCGCTTGGGCGTGTATCTCATATAGATAGTCTTTATATTCTGCGAGGCCCGAATCTTTCCGTTAAACCAACCACACCTGCTGAGATAAAATTGAATACTTCGTCTCACATAGTGGCACGGCAGTTGACGGAGGGAATTGAGATGATGGGACGTCACTTTAAAGATTCAGCTGAAATCAGTTCTGCAGAGGCCCTTGACCTTGCGAAATGGGCGGTCGAGCATGTCGCAAAAGGATACAACGGTCACGATTTCGATCGAGCAGCGCGACTTTCTCAAACCATGGTTGAACATGCGATACGTCAACAGAACGATGACTTTCAGGAAGTTTTGAGAATGATGTGCGAAACATGGCGGCGGACCCCAGTTCGCGATAAATGAGCCCACGAACTTTCTGAATTTGACGAAATTTATGCCGGACGGTCGAAACTATGGCGCTATACACAATCATTGGTGGGTCGGGCTTCATCGGGAATAATCTCGGCAACTACCTAATAACCGCGGGTCATACTGTTTCTAGCCCCGCTCGTGACGACAGTACGGTCATGACCCGCCAGTTAGGGCATGTAATATTTGCAGCCGGCACAACTGCAGATTTCCGCGAACGACCATACGATACGGTGCGCGCGCACGTATCTCTTCTTTCTGAGTTTTTGGAGTACGCAAATTTTGAGTCTTTACTTTACCTTTCTTCTACTCGCGTCTATGGCGACCTTGAGGAAAGCAAGGAAATTTCACAATTGCATTTTACCCCTGACTCACCATCCGATTTCTACAACATCTCTAAAATTATGGGTGAAGCGTTGTGTTTTCGCCACGAAAACCAAAAAGTCCGCATAGCCCGGCTATCAAATGTTGTAGGCTTCAATCTTCACTCTATGGATTTTTTGTACTCAATGATACGCGATGCGTTGAATGGGGGAATAACGCTTCGTTCCGACCTTGCTTCAGAAAAAGACTATATTCACATTGATGATGTCCTTTATTTACTGACAAAAATTTCAGAAAGTGGAACGCATCGTATATACAATGTGGCAAGCGGTATTCACATTTCTAATCGCGACTGGGTGAATCGCATTCAACAGATAACTGCCTGTTCGCTAACAACGACTCGTGGCTCAAATACACTTACGTATCCACCGATAGACATACAACGGATAGAGAGAGAATTTAATTTTCAGCCGCGACCCGTGTTAGGTTTGTTGCCCGAGCTAATAAACAGAATATACGAACACACTCAAAGCACTGTCGACGGTGATTAAATTTTCGTAAGAGAAAATACAATGAATTCAGAAACTCAATTTGATAGCGAGAGAACGAGTCGTATAGCCGCGTACAAAGACGACACAGAATTCCATGATTTGTCGACAAAGTGGGTGCAAGCTGCAATGCAGCGGCAATACGTATACAACTTTGGTTGGCTGGGCCGGCCGATAATTCAATTCCCGCAGGATATTGTGGCTCTACAGGAAATAATTTGGGCTACTCGTCCGACTTTAATTATAGAGACCGGTATCGCCCATGGCGGATCTCTTATTTTCAATGCTTCGATTCTCGCACTACTCGATCTGTGCGATGCTAACGTTAACAATGAAGTTTTGGATCCTAGAAAAACAAAGCGCACTGTTTTGGGTATAGATATTGACATTCGCAAACACAATGAGATGGCCATTAAAGAACATCCACTCTCGAATCGAATTAAAATGATCGAAGGCTCCTCGATATGTCCGAACACGCTGCGTCAAGTCGAGGAAGAAGTCGCTTTACATAAGCAGGTAATGGTATGCCTCGATTCAAATCATACCCATGAGCATGTACTCGCTGAACTCGAGGGGTATGCAAAATTCGTGTCACCTGGAAATTATTGTGTCGTTTTCGACACGTTTGTTGAAGATTTGCCGTCAGGTTTTTTTAAAGATCGCCCTTGGGACGTTGGAAACAACCCAAAAACTGCGGTGAAGGAATGGCTGCGAACCCATCCGGAATTTACCCTTGATTCAGACTTCGAGAATAAACTGTTAATTACAGCTGCTCCGCATGGATTTTTGAAACGTGATAGAAATGATCTTCCGTGATTAAAGATGAACTCAGAATACAATCTCAGTACAAAAAATATGGTCGATACATTCTCTCGTGACGGATTTTTTATTTTCCGTGATGTTCTGAAGAATGATTCAGACCTCAACCAGTTAAAAAACGATCTAGAAGCTCTCGGACGATTATTCATCTCAGATTTTTCAATTGAAGAAAGTGCGCGGCAGCTACACCAAATGACGAGCGAAAGCAGGGGTACGTTCTATCGAGGCCTTAGATACTTGCCATCAATCACCCGACTTGCCTGTCATCCGCATCTCCTGAAACTCTCGCGAGAACTTGGACTACAATTTCCCGCTGTTATGCATTCCTACAATTTACGAATGGATGTGCCAAATGATCAGGAACATATGTTTCATTGGCACCAAGACATCACATACCTCCTCGGTTCGGAAAATTCGCTGACTTATTGGATTCCACTTAGCCGGGCTAATGAGAAAAATGGGTCAATTGAGATAATCACTGGCTCTCACAAGGCTGGAGTTGCTCCAATTCGATATGCAGGAGGATCGTCTCCTCTAATTGGCCATTCGTTATCGCCTAAGGACGTATATTTGGAAGAGGACCCCAAGGGTTCTGGTACGGTCATAGACGCGGATTTTGGAGATATTGTTGTGTTTAGCCAGCTCCTGCTTCATAGAAGCGCTCCAAACTTGGGAAAGCTAACACGATGGACTATTCAGGTGCGGCATTGTGATTTAAGCGAAGCAAAGTTTCGCGCAGCGGGATATCCCCTTGGAGATTACACTAATATTTTCTGTAACGATTATTTACCTGGCTTTAACCCGTCGAAAGCAGCCAATTAAAATGACCCCAACAGAAAACATAGAACTACAGTCCGAGCGCAATAGTGTACAGAACAAGAACTACTACTCTGATCTGGAGGAGTTTCTAAAGGGCGACACGGCAGGCGATCTTCAGAAAATTCGCAATTTCGCCATATATGCGCCCCGCCAATTTCTCACTGACTTTTTGGTTAGATATGAAATCTTCAAAAAAGTAATTAATGTAGCTGGAAGTGTTTTTGAATTTGGCGTCATGAATGGCCAAAGCCTGATGTCGTTCGCCCAATTTAGTAGCATTCTTGAGCCATCAAATATCAATAGAGAAATCGTGGGCTTTGACACGTTCGAAGGCTTCCCCAAAGTCACCGACGAAGATACGTCCGGAGGCGCTTCTGTGATTAGAGAGGGCGGGTTCAAAGTCGACGGTGCGTACGGACGATTACTGAAGGCTATCAAGCTCTATGACGACAATAGGTTTATCGGGCACCTTCCAAAAGTCCATTTGGTAAAGGGCGATGTAAATGAAACTTTGCCGCAGTACCTGGAAAAAAACCCTCACTCAATCGCTGCACTGGTATACATGGACCTTGATCTCTACGTGCCAACAAAAGCCGTCCTAGAGACAATCATCGATCGCGTCCCCAAAGGGGGAATAGTGGCGTTCGACGAAGCCAACAACCGGAGCTTTCCCGGAGAAACAATAGCCCTTATGGAAACTATTGGGATTTCTAATATCAGTCTACAACGCATTCCCTCATGCAGTCGTATTAGCTTTTTCATTCGCTGAGCAAACCTACAATAGATTTTTTTGGGCTGACGCACAAAATTGAATATCAACCAATACGCCAACAGCATGTTCCGATTTGATTATCTGAATGACAGATGGATATCGGAATGTGCGAATTATTTGAAATATTTGTTCAAGGAACGCATTCGAGATGCTGTGGTGCTAGACTACGCGTTCGGGCGAGGAAATTGGTCACTCGCTTTCCGCATGGCAGGCGCAAAACATGTGGTAGCTGTTGACGCATCGGAAGACAATTGCCAACGCCTCAATTCTTGGATGAAACTCCGAGGCATAGAGGGTATCGATGTTTTACATGGGAACATTTTAGAAAACTCTATCTCTTGTGATGCAAATATAATTTGGGTTCATGGGATCATTCACCACGTACCCAGTCCGGCCTTATTTATACAAAAACTCTCTAAACTCGCCGCGAATAAAAAAACGCTCTTTCACTTCTATAGCTACGATAAAAACTCAATGCGAGAATGGGTTGTCCAGAGTACTCGAAGATTTCTTCACTATACAGACGAAGATTCGTTTAGGGCAGACTCTCCATTGTTCTCAAATAATGCTCGGATGCGTGCGCGCGACGATCTAACAGCGCCAATTGTGAATTGGTTTTCAGCAACAGACCTCAATCAAATGTTGGAATCCGCGGGGTTACGAGCGTTTCAGCAACACCCTGACTTTAGTGAATGGAAAACCGGGCTCAAAATTGAGGAATTTCAACCTCACAATATTTTATGCGTCAGTAAACAAAACCATCAAGGCCTCGACGTTCTGAAGGAACCCACTCGTCGCAACTCAACTGATATTGAAATTCTTAGATGCATAACAGACGCCCTATTTGATCCAAAAACCGTTGATGCGCGAGATGGTTGGAGGTGGTCAATTGGTTTATTCAATACTCATTTTGACGCTTTGGCATCGGGCGAGATACAATCCGCTATTCTACAAGACTTTCTTTACCTATTGTATTTGTTGTTATCCAATAAGATGGATTCAGAGTCTTTACCGGAACCTGCTGCCGCCATCATTAAGATGGCAACATCAGCACTTCACGGCACAGTCGATCCGACATTGGAACCACCGATGACAGACAGTTACCTCGCTAAATACCTAACCGCCAACGTCATTCGACTTTGAGCCTTGCCGGATTAGCTCTTATGATTGCTCTCGGCTTGCACAAGGACCCATGGCACAACACCGCTGCCGCCATGATTCGAGATGATGGCGACGTTCCTAGAGTTGTTTACGTATCCGAGGAACGTTTGGATCGAATTAAAGATTCTCGATCATTTCCCCAGCAATCTATTGCCGCTTGCATGAAAGAATTGGGGGTCAACTCGATTGATGAGATTGACGTCGTGGTGATGGATTACATCTGCGACAACAGTGACTGGACGCAAGACTACTTTAAAACGCCCTGTAGGACAGACGTACTACTAAACGACTTTCCTAGGGATCGCATCCATTTGATTAACCATCATTTATTACATGCTTGTGCGACTTACTATTCATCGCCATTTGACGATGCGGCCATTCTCATTGTTGATGGTAGAGGTTCGGACAAAGAAACTCAGAGTCTTTTTAAGGCGACAGGCAAGACAATTAACAAGATCGAACACACAAACGCTGTAGGAATTGGATTACTTTATGCAACAGTCACCCAGGCAATTGGATTTGCCTTACTGCAAGAAGGTAAGACGATGGGCTTAGCGCCATACGGCGCTGATATTAAAAATACAATCTTCAACTTCGAATCCAAGTTTAACGGAATCAATACGGATTACAGCCATGTCTGCGATGAAGGTAAGTACACCCTTTCAATAAATCATCGGCCAATCACGACTTTCGATGACAAAGCGCGGGCTGCTTTTGAAGTACAAAGTGAGTGCGAGAAAGCCATGATTCATATGGCAAATCACGCCAGGAAAATGACCGGTTCTCCGAATTTATGCTTATCAGGGGGTGTCGCGCTTAATTCCGTGGCGAATAACCGTATTCGTGTTGAGAATCTTTTTGACGATATCTACATAAATCCGGCGGCGTCAGATACTGGTATTGCGTTTGGCGCAGCATTGTATGGTTATCATGTTATCGGACAAAAACCACGAATCCGCGGGGGCATTACTCCATTTCTAGGACCAACCTATACACCTGACGATTTTCGCAAAGCTGCAGCACGACATGAGGGATATCGTGTGCACGACGATCATGCATTTGAACTAGCTACGGACCTTTTAGTTGAAAATAAAATACTCGGCTGCGTTCAAGGTCGCTCAGAAATGGGGCCACGCGCCCTTGGCAATCGCTCGATCCTGATGAGTCCGATGAGGAAAGATAACAAAGACATTCTAAATTCCCGAGTAAAACACCGTGAGGAATTTCGGCCATTCGCTCCCGCTGTACTTCTTCATCGCGCCTCCGAATTCTTTGATATAGATCGAGAAAGTCCATATATGCTTTTCATCTGCAATGTACGGGAGAACAAACAGCATTTAGTACCCGCAATTACTCACGTCGACGGCACCGCTCGCCTCCAAACGCTAACATCGGTGGACAATGGTCGATTCTACGATTTAGTGGATGTTTTCGGCGAACGAACTGGCGTTCCAGTTTTGCTGAATACTTCTTTTAATGTTGCTGGCGAACCGATTGTCGAAACACCCGATGATGCAATTAAGTGCTTCTTAAATACCGACATAGATGCACTATTACTTGGCGATCTATTGCTTATAAAACCCAACACAGCGTGACCCTGTTGCCGTCTTGAGAACCAAAAAAAGATCAAAACTCATTTAAGGTGGGAACTGCGGTAACGAATTTCACTCCACTCTCTCGAACTTTCTCCAACTGAGATACGATTTCCTCTTTTAGATTCCAAGGCAAAATCAAAATCCAATACGGTCGGTCAGAAAAAATATGCTCTGGCGGCACAATTGGAATGTGTGCACCTGGAGTAAACATACCTTGCTTAGCCTGATCGCGATCAGCAATGTACGGCATAAGACTTATGTCAATATTCGCGTAGTTGAGCAGTGTATTGCCTTTTGCCGCAGCGCCATATCCAACTACTTTCTCGTGTTTATCTCGTTTCGCATTCAAAAATTTGAGCAGATCTTGTTTCACAATTTCGGCTTGTGATTGCAACTCACCATAAAAACCTGCACTTCGTACACCTATAGATTCTTCAAGGCGTTGCAGCTCTGCTATGGATGAACTAACACGCCCAGCATTTTCAGCGCGCCTCGCCCAAACCCGTAAACTTCCACCATGGGTCGGTAATAAATCCACATCAAATGCAAGTAACCCGTGCGCCCGAAGAATGTACTCTAGGGAGGCAAAAGACAGATACGAATAGTGCTCATGATAAATTGTGTCGAATTGAGCCCCTCGTACCAATTGAACAAGATGGGGAAACTCAAAAGAAACCACACCCTTCGGTTTTAATAGCAACTCGACTCCGCGAACAAAGTCGTTAATGTCGGGTACATGCGCAAGGACATTGTTAGCCACGATGAGATCTGCTTGTTTCCCTGCACGCTGTAGATCTCGAGCGAGCTCTTGTCCGAAAAACGACTCTAGTATCGTTAATCCTTTGCTTCGTGCAATTTCCGCAACCCGGTGCGTAGGCTCGATCCCATAACACGGTATTTTTGCATCTCGTACGAACTGCAGCAAATAGCCATCATTGGCTGCGATCTCTACAACCATACTTTCCGCACCAAGGCCTAGAGTACGTATTGTCGACTCCACAAAATTGGCCGAATGGGACAGCCACGATTGTGATGCCGAGCTAGAATAATGATAACTTGGATGAAAAAGGGTTTCCGGACGTAGAAAGTCCTCGGTTTGAACAAGCCAACACGATTCGCAGGTATGTACGCGCAATGGATATTTTTGCTCAACCTGCTCCAAATCTTCAAAACTCAGCAGAGCATTCGACGGTGGCGCGACACCGAGATCGATAAATGGGCTCAACCTTGCCGACCCGCACGAGCGGCAAATCACATTGCCACTCCCTCAAATTCGCTCGATATTGGTGGCCACGTTCTATCACGTTCCGAGCATTTCACTACGGGCAACGGCCATACGATTCCAATGCAGGGATCAACCACGTTTATGCCATCTTCGGCCGTTTCTACATGACGTTCGGTATGTAAATATTGCAAGGTCACGCTGTCAGTAAGCGTCTGAAATCCGTGTGCGAATCCTTTAGGAATGACCACAGATCGTTTATTCTCCGCTGACAATACTTCGCCATGCCACTGCAGAAAAGTTGCAGAATTCTGACGGATATCAACGGCAACATCAAAAACACTTCCTCGCATACAACTCACTATTTTATCCTCCATAAATGGAGGGCGTTGAAAGTGCAGTCCACGAACTGTTCCCTTCGTTAGAGTTGTTGACTGATTAATTTGAACAATTGGGGCCCTTACGCCCCATTCTTCAAATACCTCGGACGAAAAAATACGCTCGAAACTCCCGCGAGCATCCGCGGTCGCTCGCCCCTCAAATATGACTAAACCATTTAACGCCATTGATACGACGGAAAATCTCTCTTTTTCACTCATAGATTGGCGTACTTATCTATCTGTTCTTCCGTTATCTTCGCCATCGATCGGTTTCTTAGCCAGGCAGAGTACCATTCAGCCGTCAAATCCAACGCGAGATCTAGGGGCAAACGTGGCGCCCAACCAAGTTTCTGCTTAGCCTTGGCGTTATCTAAAGATAAGCTGGCTGCTTCGCGGTAATCACTCAGCTTCTTACCAACCTCCACAACACCGCCCAGTCGCATGGCCAAACTCTCGGCCACACGCGCCACGGTTGCCGCTTCCGTCGCATCCGGACCAATATTCCAGGCTTCAGCAAAATCTGAACCAAATGCCGTTAGTTTTTCTGCAAGCAATAAATAACCATATATGGCATCAAGAACGTGTTGCCACGGTCGAGTAGCGTGTGGACGTCGTACTTCTATTGGTTGTTGGGTGGCAACAGATCGAATGCAGTCAGGCACCAGTCGAGAATTCGCCCAATCCCCTCCGCCGATAACATTACCTGCCCTCACCGACGCGACGGCAGTACTTCCTCCGAAAAAACAATTTCTATACGACGACACTATCAATTCAGCGCACGCCTTACTCGCGCTATAAGGATCATGCCCACCTAGTGGGTCATTTTCAGCAAAGATGCACCCATCGTCGTCGTTGGCGTAACATTTGTCAGAAGTAATAACCAATATCGCTTTGATATAGCGCGCATCTCGCGCAACCTCTAGTACGTTCGCTGTCCCCATGGCATTGACAGCAAATGTCTCCAGCGGAATTGAATAAGACTCAAGCACGAGCGGTTGGGCCGCCAAATGGAATATTATGTCTGGTCTAATTTTTCTGACTGTCGAACGCAATTTTTCGACATCTCGAATGTCTGCACGCGTATCGGATGATAAAACTTCAGAGATATTAGCAAGTTCAAATAGGTTCGGATTTGTGGGCGGCGATAATGCATATCCGTGCACGTCTGCGCCAAGTTTACTAAGCCAAAGACTCAGCCAACCACCCATGAAGCCTGTGTGACCAGTTATAAAAACTCGGCGGCCGGACCAATCTGCTCGCTTCACCAGATTTTCCACCGCGCACTTCCGTTGGCCCAATCTGTCTCGAGCTGCGTTCGATCACGCAGCGTGTCCATCGCCTGCCAATATCCATAATGCTTAAACGCCATCAATTGCCCATCGCTGGCAAGTCTCGGCATCACATCACCTTCAAAGCTCGTATCATCCTCACCAATGTAATCCATCACTTGCGGCGATAAGACAAAAAATCCCCCATTTATCCACCCACCATCACCTGGGGGTTTTTCTATAAACCGACCAACTTTGTCCGATTCCAGCTCCAAGGTACCGTAGCGACCGGTAGGTTTGACAGCAGTGACCGTAGCAAGTTTGCCGTGGCTCTTATGAAATGCGACCAGCGCTTTTATATCAACATCAGCCACACCATCACCATACGTAAGGCAAAAGTCCCCATCCATGACGTAGTCACGCACACGAAGTAAACGACCACCTGTTTGCGTGCGCTCACCAGTATCAACAAGTGTTACACGCCATGGCTCTACACTGGTCTGGTGAACTTCAACACTTCCTTGACTCATGTCGAAGGTTACGTCGGACATATGCAACGAGTAATTAGCGAAATACTCCTTGACCATGTATCCCTTGTATCCAAGGCAAACAACGATGTCATTGATACCGTGTTGAGAGTAAATCTTGATGATGTGCCAGAGGATAGGACGCCCGCCAATTTCAACCATTGGCTTAGGCCGCAACAAAGTTTCTTCGGAGAGGCGCGTTCCTAATCCACCCGCCAGGATCACGCTCTTCATTTCCTAATCCTTAAACTCGATTTTTTGCCATAAGGAACGAGCATTCCAACAATATGTCGCACTATATAGCACAGGCATTGTCTTTAAATGCATTTTCCAATTCACTCATTTCAAAGTTATGCGCAATTTCGCCAAGACAATCAATTTTTCCGGCGGATCGATTACGCTATTCCCTCTAACATTCCGACGACCGAACTTGCGCACAACCCGACAACATTCGTATAAGAGCCGTTGATTGCCCGCACGAAAGCAGCGGCTTTTCCCTGAATTGCGTAACCGCCCGCTTTGCCGACCCATTCGTCGCTGTCCAGGTATCTCTGAATATGCTGATCGGTCAGCCGTTTGAACTTCACTACGGTGGTAACGCATCTCGTGCGCTTGACCCCATTGGGCTCAATCAGGGAAATTCCGCCATAAACCCGGTGGCGACGCCCTGACAACAGGCGCAAGCATTTCTCCGCCTCAGCTCTAGACTCCGTTTTGGGTAGCGTTCGCCGACCGCATGCCACCACCGTATCCGCGCCAAGCACACGGGCGCCCGGATGGAGCCTCGCCACCGCCTCCGCCTTACTCACAGCCAAACGCAACGCGATCTCCGCTGGCTTTTCATTCTTTAATGGCGTTTCGTCAATATCCGCCGGAATGGTTAAATCAGGCTCTATCCCGACTTGCTGCAGCAATACCAAACGCCGTGGAGACGCGGACGCTAAGATAAATGGTGATTTCGTCGCCATTGATTGAATCAAAAAAGCGCGTGTTCATTGAGGGGAAACACCTCAAGAATTTTATGCTGCAGCTCATCACGAACCTGACGGAACGCGGTGAGGCGCGCGTCGCGAGTCCCCTCAACCAAAGTCGCATCATAAATGTCCCAAAGCCGGGCATCACAAGCCATATAGCGCGTTAGCTCCTCGGCATGGTGGTGCGCTTCCGCGGAAAGTGAAATGACAAAGTCGAAGGAATCATCGGTCAAATTTTCCATTAACTTCGGCTTGTGGCGAGACATATCAACACCAATTTCGTTCATCACCTCCACCATGAAGGGATTGAGCTTTCCCTGATAAACACCGGCCGAATCAACAAAAACGCGGCTTCCATGAAAACGTTTCATGATTCCTTCGGCCATGGGCGAGCGCACTTCGTTCATTGTGCAGCAAAACAAAACAGATGATGGCAGAACTTGCATCGCCCGTAGCTCCTAGCCTCGCATATGAAGAACGCAAAGCAGTGTGAAAAAGCGCCGCGACGTGGGTTTGTCCATTTCCACCTCGGCACCCAATTTTTCTTTGAGCATCTGTGCACCCTCGTTGTGCAAGCCCCGGCGGCCCATATCTATCGCCTCAATCTGCGACGGCGATGACGTTTTGATGGCATCGAAATAACTTTCGCAAATCAAGAAATAATCTTTGATGACCGACCGAAAGGGTTTTGCCGGCATGACAATTTCCCGCAATGGCGCATCTTGTGTATCCGACACATCGAAGACGAGACGGTCATCCGCAAGTTTGAGCTTCAAATGATAGGGTCCGAGTGAAACCCCATCGCCTTTAAGAATAAACTTATTGTCTTCCAGTAAATCGAAGAGCGCGACTTCGCGTTCGTGCTCGACCTCAGGACGGCGCCGCAAAAAAGATTTCTCGTCCAACTGAATTTTTACAATCGAACGCGAGCGCTGATCTTGACCGGTTGGCGCACTATCTTCGCCCGCCCCGCTCATCAGGTGCGCCGCGTGTTTAGTCTCAGGGATACGGACTCTGCATGTGAGTCCAGCGATTCAGCACGGGCCATCGTCTCCGCCCCAGGGCCTATGGCCGCAAGACCTTCGGGCCCGCAGCCAATGAGGGATGTTCGTTTCAGAAAGTCGAATACACTAAGCCCGGACGAAAACCGCGCCGTTCCAGACGTCGGCAAGACGTGACTGGGCCCGGCAATATAGTCCCCAAGCGCTTCGGGAGAATGACGCCCGAGAAAAATCGCCCCCGCATGCCGAATACGCGCGGCTAACTTTTCAGGTGAGTCTATCGCGAGTTCTAAATGTTCCGGCGCAATGGCGTCTACAAGCGGTGCAGCATCGTCGATTTGATCAACCACAATAACAACGCCGTTATCTGTCCAACTCCGGTCAGCAATGGCTTTGCGCGGGAGATTTTCAAGCCGTTCATTGACGGCCTTTATCACACGGTCCGCGTAAGCACTATCATCGGTAATCAACACGGATTGTGACGAGACATCGTGTTCGGCTTGTGCGAGTAAATCCGCAGCAATCCAATGGGGATCGTTCGCGTTGTCCGCGACGATTGTTACCTCGGAAGGCCCCGCAATCATATCAATGCCAACGCGCCCAAAAACCTGCTTTTTGGCGGACGCGACGTAGGCGTTACCTGGTCCGACAATCTTATCGACCGGGCGAATGGTTTTGGTACCGTACGCCAGTGCGGCGACGGCCTGCGCTCCGCCGATGCGGTAAACTTCATCTACCCCAGCGATCTCGCACGCAGCCAGCATCAACGGATTTATCTTTCCGCCTGGCGACGGCATGACGACAACCAACCGCTCTACTCCGGCCACCTTGGCCGGGATTGCATTCATCAGGACGGAGGAAAAGAGCGCTGCGGTTCCACCCGGCACGTAGAGGCCCGCTGATGAAATCGCCGTCCACCGCCACCCAAGGGTCACGCCTTGCTCATCCGTGTATTCTTCATCTTTTGGGTATTGTCGTTCGTGATAGGCGCGGATGCGATCTGCTGCGGTGTGCAGCGCCGCCAACGTCTCCGCATCGCATAGTGCCGCTGCCGCTTTAATTTCAGCACTTGAAAACGCGAGCGTCTCGGCGGTTAAAGCGATGTCGTCGAATTGCTTAGAATACGCAATGACTGCATCGTCCCCGCGCGTTTTTACATCCAGCAGAATATCGGCGACGACACCATCGACATTTAATTTTTCAGCGCGGGATTTATTGACGATGTCCGAAAACGCATCTGAAAAATCCGGTGCACGAGATAAAAGTTTACGAGCCATGACGTCACGACCCCTCAACCGCGGCACGGAATTTATCAATCCAATCACTCATTTCTTGCGAACGCACTTTTAAAGCCGTGCGATTTACAATCAGGCGAGAGGTTACTTGCGCAATGGTCTCGACTTCCACCAAACCGTTCGCGCGAAGGGTGTTTCCCGTTGAAACCAGATCGACAATTCGCGGGCACAATCCCAGCGCTGGCGCTAGCTCCATCGCGCCGTTCAGTTTCACGCATTCGGCTTGGATGCCTTTGTCCGCAAACCAGCGGCTTGTGGTATTCGGATACTTGGTTGCGATACGCACGTGGCTAAGACGGCTCAGGTCCAGGCCGTCCGCGAGGTCTTTCGGTTGCGCAATCGACAATCGGCACGGACCTATACCTAAATCCAGGGGCGCATAAATTTCGGGGTAGTCAAATTCAACGAGGACATCGTTACCCGCAATACCTAACTGCGCACCGCCAAAGGCAACGAACGTTGCAACATCAAAGGACCGCACACGGATCAGGGTGATGTGATCGTGGTTGGTCGCAAATTGAAGTTTGCGCGAACTTTCATCACCAAAGGCCGGCTCGGGAACAATGCCCGCCGCTTCAATAATCGGCAGGGCTTCTCCCAGGATGCGCCCTTTGGGGACAGCAATGACAAGCGGATCTTGAGACATGGTCTTATGGAAACTCCTGGGCGGGCCTTGTTACACAGTTTCAAGGAGTGAAACTACCGCCGTTGTACTTTTCGCCGCACGGGGTTTACTGACGGCACAGCCCCACTCTTAGGTGGGAAGTGTCACTAATCTATTGAAGTATATAGTTTATTTATGCGCCGGACACTCTTTCGATCCGCGCGCCGCACGCCCCCAGCTTCTCCTCCAAGCGCTCGTATCCCCGGTCGAGGTGATACACACGGTTGACGATCGTCTCCCCTTCTGCCGCTAGCCCGGCAAGCACCAGAGACGACGACGCTCTTAGATCTGTCGCCATCACAGGAGCGCCGGACAACTTCGGGGCCCCGCGAATAATCGCAGATGCCCCGTGCACATTGACATCGACACCAAAACGCGTGAGTTCGGGAACATGCATGAAACGGTTCTCAAAAATCGTTTCGGTAATCATCGCCGCGCCATTGATGGTCGCCATTAGAGCCATCCACTGGGCTTGCATATCAGTTGGAAACCCCGGAAACGGCTCGGTCATCACGTCAACACCTGACAACCCATTTTCTGCGGCGACCGAAAACCCATCGTCCGCCGGTGTAATCTTGACCCCGGCTTGGCGCATGGCATCCAGCACGGCTTCCAACAACTCATACCGCGTTCCCTTGAGTGTGATGTTGCCGCGAGTAATCGCCGCCGCTATCGCATAGGTGCCGGTCTCAATACGATCCGGGATCACGGCGACACGCGCACCATGAAGCGTCGTCACACCTTTGATGCGCAGTGTCCCGGACCCCAACCCGGTGATCTGTGCGCCCATTGCATTTAAGCACTCGGCTAAGTTCGTGATCTCGGGCTCTCGCGCCGCGTTTTCCAAAATGGTTTCACCGTCCGCGAGCGCCGCGGCCATAAGCAGATTCTCCGTTGCTCCAACAGTTACCTTCGGAAATACGATATTTGCGCCTTTAAGGCCCTTCGGAGCACTCGCGTAAACGTATCCTTCTTTCAATTCAATTTTCGCGCCCAAGCTCTCGAGCGCCTTGAGGTGCAAATCGACCGGCCGGGTGCCAATCGCGCACCCTCCGGGGAGCGACACCTTGGCTTCGCCTTTTCGCGCGAGGAGCGGTCCAAGAACTAAGACAGAGGCGCGCATGCGGCGCACCAATTCATAGGGCGCGGTAATATTGGTAATGGCGTCTCCGGTTAAGGTCATCGTCCGGCCCGTTGCGCCAGCCGCCAAAGTATCCGCACCCGCCCCCAAGGCCGATTGATCAACTCGCACACCATGCTGCCTGAGCAGGTTGGACATTGTTCCAATATCGGCAAGGTCGGGCATATTCGTCAGAGTCAGCGGCTCGTCGGTCAGCATGCCAGCGGCCATAAGCGGTAAGGCCGCATTCTTGGCACCGCCAATGACGATCTCGCCTGTGAGAGGCACTCCACCGTTGATCCGAATAGCGTCCACGTTGGTCCTTTACCTACTTATCCAACCTGAGTTCTTTTTTAGGCTGCAGCCGTTGTGCCAGGTGATCATGGCGTTAAAGCCGCGGCAATGTGACGCCTTGCTGGCCTTGGTATTTTCCCTTGCGATCGCCGTAGGAGGTTTCACAAACGCTATCGGCTTTCAGAAAAATAAACTGCGCCGCTCCTTCGTTCGCGTAAATCCGCGCGGGTAGCGGTGTGGTGTTTGAAAACTCCAAGGTCACGTGTCCTTCCCATTCCGGCTCCAAGGGCGTGACATTCACGATGATGCCGCAGCGCGCATATGTGGATTTTCCGAGACAAATCACCAGTACGTCGCGAGGGATGCGAAAGTATTCGACCGTGCGGGCCAGTGCGAAACTATTGGGCGGAATAACACACACATCGGTTTTCCGATCTACAAACCCTGTTGCTGAGAAATCCTTAGGATCAACCACAGCAGAATCGACGTTAGTGAATATTTTGAAGTCATCCGATACGCGCGCATCGTAGCCGTAAGACGAAACACCATAAGAGATGACGCCCTCGCGCTGCAGGCCATCGGTAAAGGGCTCAATCATTCCCTTTTCCTTTGCCATCTCGCGTATCCAGGTATCGGGCATTACCGCCATGAACCAAAATCCTTTCGCACACGCCGCTCGGCGCGGCTTTGTCGGCATCTTGTAGCTTAGCTAAGGAGCCCTCTCAAGCTACGGCACGGTTTTAGATGTATCGCTGCCCGTCGTCTCGCCCGTCATCTCGGACGTAGCCTCTCTGGCATCGCGAGCACGTTGCTGTGCTTTGCGGCGTAGAAGATTCTGTCTGAGCGCGTCCGCTGATCGTTCTTTTGATTTCGACGGCCTGGGCTTTGGATGTGTTTTTTGAGACGAGTTGTCTGTGGTCACTCCAGGTATCCTGCAGCTTGTGGATAAGTCATGCAGTTGGCACCGCGCCGCCTGCACTGAGCGTGATATTAGCTTGTTTTCCGCCGTCTGACAGGCTGTTGCACGCCTAGGGGGCCTATGGCATGGTCCGCGCCGTCAAACGCAGGGCGTAGCGTCCTTTTTTTGGCTGCCGTAGCTCAGGGGTAGAGCACTCCCTTGGTAAGGGAGAGGTCGAGAGTTCAATTCTCTCCGGCAGCACCATTTCCACCGACATTCGAATACCGACAACAAGCATATGCTTGATCGATGAATTTGCGTTAGATTCACGGCGAGCGGCGCCTGTATCAGGAGCCACACTTTGGGCTGAGGTAAGCGAACCCCGCATGGCGATTAAACTCTCGTTGGTCACCCCTACGTTCAACCGCGCAGATTTGCTCCCAGAAACGCTGTCGTCAATCGCCAAGCAGGAAGGGACGTTTGATCTTCAATACGTTGTGATGGACGGCGGCTCGACCGACGGCACCAAAGACATTCTGAATTCGCACGAGGAAATCATCACCGATTGGGTATCCGAGCCCGATAAGGGGATGTACGACGCGATTTCAAAAGGCTTCGCGCGATGTGACGGAGATGTTTTTGGCTGGATCAACAGCGACGACATTCTGTTTCCCTGGACCCTCGATCTCGTCAGCCGCATCTTTAATGATATTCCCGAAACACAATGGATCAGCACTCTTACCCAAGCGGCAATCGATGCGTCAGGTGACATTTTGTACTTTCGCAAGGTTCCCGGATATTCCCAGCAAGCGTTTTTCGATGGCGTGTACTTTGGGTTTGGAGGCGCTGGCGATCCATGCGCGACGGAATTTATTCAGCAGGAGTCGACGTTCTTTCGCCGAGAGCTGTGGGAGAAGGTCGGTCCCTCCGCTTTGACTAGCCAATCGCTAGCGGGCGATTTCGCGCTGTGGACCGCATTTATGAGTGAAGCACCGCCACTGGGTGTCGATGCGCCTTTGGGCGCGTTCCGCGTTCATAGCGCGGGTCAACTCAGCCGCGGAAAACGAGAAATCTATGTCAAAGAGTGCAAGAGCGCACTCGAGGACGCACGAGCGCGCCTTCAGTATTCACCAGCACCTCAAGAGGGCGCGGCCACTTACACCGGCCTGTTTGCGGAAAAGCAATCTCCCGAACTGACTGAGAGTTCTTGGACCGCTGTAGAACGCCCGTTTCATGTGCTTCCGCACGGCGACATAAAGACAGCAATCAACCAGCGGCGTGTTTTCTAAATCCGCGTAGGCAAGGACAACAAAATGGATATTCCAAAAACGGCAGCGGAACGCGCGATGTGGGCCCTAGTGGAGTCGACGAAAGATATCGTTGGCGCAAATCCTCTGGCGTTTGCCAAATCCGTCCTTTCTCACCACAGCGCTTTGACGCGCGTGAAAGGCCGGGGCGTTGAGGTGGGCACGATTATTGATCTGGGCGCGGCTAAGGGCGAGTGGTCGCAGATGGCGCGCCGCGTTTGGCCCAATGCGCGCGCGCACATGATCGAAGCCAATCACCTGTGGGAAAAGGATTTACACACTCTGTGCGCGGACGATGCCTATAGTTATGTGATCGCCGCGGCGGGCCCCGAAAAAGGCTCTGGGCATTTTAAATTCTCACAAGACCCCTTTGGCGGGGTTGCGCGGATGGAGGAAGGCGAGGACACCGGCCCCGTTCCTATGATCAGCGTCGATTCCGAATGCGCGGACCGAAAATTAAAAGGCCCCTACTTGTTGAAATTCGACACGCACGGATTTGAGCGGGAAATTTTAAAGGGCTGTGGAGACACCCTAAAAGAAACCAGTCTTATTGTTATTGAAGCCTACAATTTTGGCGCGAGAGAGAAACGCTTCCCTGCCATGCTCGATCTTCTCGAGGACATGGGTTTTCGCTGCATCGATATTGGCGAACCCTTATTTCGCGACTACGACCAAAGTTTTTGGCAGATCGATTTCTTTTTAGTGCCCATCGACCGCACCGAGTTCACCTACGGCGGATATCGGTGAAAATAACGATCATCAACACAATGGACGTCCAAGGCGGCGCGGCGCGCGCGGCCTATCGTCTGCATAAGGGGCTGCATGGTATTGGCGCAAACAGCACGTATTTTGTCCGCGATCGCCGGCTCAACGAACCGACCGTCCGCCAGTTTGTTCCCGACCCCTCCGGAGACGCCGTTCAACTGCGCCAGGAGCGCAAGGCCGAATTGAAAGCCGCCTACGATGTTTACAAAGACACCCGCAGCGGCGACATGGAGCAGTTTAGTCAGGAACGGGTCGACGGGGACGAAAATTTTTTCGTTCAACGTCCGCCGGCCGACGTTTTCAACCTTCACTGGGTTTCGGGTTTTGTCGATTACGAATTGTTCTTTACGAAACAACGCACACAAAGCCCGGTTGTTTGGACGCTGCACGACCTCAATCCCTTTACTGGCGGGTGCCATTACGATTTAGGTTGCGGCAAATACCTGGACCAGTGCGGCGCATGTCCACTGTTGGGGTCCGACCAAGACGATGATCTGACGCGGCGTATTTTCGAGTCAAAAAAGGAAATTTTCGACGCCTGGCCTGCGCACATGCTTCATATCGTCACCCCGAGCCAATGGCTGCGCGACGAAGCACGCTCCAGCGCGCTTTTCAAGAAATTTGACGCGACCTGTATCCCAAATAGCATTGAGACCGACGTCTTCAAGCCGACCGACAAAGAGCAAGCGCGTACGCTCCTTGGTTTGCCGCTCGACGCACGCATCATCTTATTTATGTCGCACCAGGTGAGTTTGGCCCGGAAGGGCTTCAAGGAACTCGTCCGCGCCCTCTCCCTAATGCCGGACACTGAAAACTTAGTCTTACTCGGTATTGGCGATAAAGCCGAGGCAACGATAGATGCGCCCTTTCAGGTATTTCAAATCGACTACATCAGCGGGGATGATCAAGTAGCACTGATCTACAGCGCCGCAGACATTACTGCCGTCCCTTCTCAACAAGATAATCTTCCCAACACCATGGTGGAATCGCTCAGTTGCGGAACGCCTGTTGTTGGCTACCACGTCGGCGGTATACCGGACTTGGTCAAGGATGGAGAAACCGGGTTTTTAGCGCCGGCGGGAAACACGGCCGCCTTATCTGCAGCCTTTGTAGATGCGCTCTCCGACCTCGATCGGTTGCGCAGCTACGGCGCAAGCGGGCGGGAGCTCATTGAAAAAACCTGCGCGCCAAACGTCCAGGCTGCCGCGTATATGGACTTGTATCAACGTGTCATCGACACAGCGTCGAACGCCAACGCCAATTCACACTAAGACTTCTTTTTCCTGAAAACTGTCAGCCCTTCGGCGTCGCGACTCAACAGCGCGGTGTAAGCATTGGCCATGTGTTCTGCTTGTGGTTTTGGCGCTGAATAAAACGCAAGAGCGCGGTCGGACATGCGCTTCTGGAAATCCGCCTCGGCGGCCGGTGTGCGCTCGCGTTTTTCGTTCACAAATTCGATGTACTCCATCACTTCTTCATGAATGATTGACACCATATCCTGCTCGATTAAAAACCCTTCGGACCGTAACAAGAAACGAATTAACGTCGGTGTATAGACGTTGATATGTCCATAACTCAAACAGTGCTCATATTTCTCGTCAATACCATCGTGGTAGTCGAGCGGCACCTCAAGAATACAATGCGGTGCTATCCGGCGGATTTCCCTCAGTAGGGTGCGCTCGAATTCGACGTGCTCAAGAACGTGGCAAAGCACAACAGCGTCAAACGAATCATCTTCGTAAGGAATTCTGTATCCATCAAATCGTTCCACAGTCTTCACTGCCGGGATGTTTCGCGATTTGATAACCTCCACACCAGAGCTCGCGATCTCTAGAGCGTGCAACTCTTCGCCAAATCCACTGTTGCTTAGGTGCATCAGAACGCTGCCCTCACCGGCGCCAACCTCTAGAACTTTTTTCGGTTTAAACCCGGCACGGTTGCAGACTTCGATAAGGTTCTTTGCTTTGTACTTCGCGCCAAGATCGCGCCAGGGACTGACACCAGAATAATTCTCATCGTAGTCCGCATTAATCGTACTTTGTACGACCACCTGTGCTTCAGATTGAGGTTCGCTGCTCATAGGTCGGGTTTTCCCATGCGAGGTGGAAAGGTTGCCATCAGCTATACTGTCTCACCCAAGGGTTTCGGATTCCTTTATCGCCAGACCGCCCCGCTCGCGGGTTGTCGCGGTGCCTAAGGTCAGGCATACACTACCATCCTACGAGGTATCACAATATGCCTTGCGGCGGAGCAGAGTATGCGATTTTTGCAAATCAACACATACTACCCAGCCTATTTGCACGATTTTTACGCTGCGCGCCCGCACCTTCTCTCAGCCGACTATCAAACGCAAATCGATGCGCTGCTGGATGATGGGTTTTCGGACTCTCATATTTTCTCCCGTACGTTAGCTGGACACGGGTTTGAGACCTTCCAGGTGGCAATTAACAACCCTGTATCGCAAAATGCATGGCTCGCCTCGCAGGGGCTGCAACCCCGCCCTGACTCTCAACACATCCTTACAACGCTGCAACAAATCGAAGCCTTTGCACCAGACGTTGTTTATACAACTGATGTCGTGACGTTGAGTTCTTCGTTGCTTCAGCAACTCGCGAAGCGACCGCCGGTCGTTGCAGGGTGGCGCGGATACCCAATCCCGGAAACAGCCGATCTCTCTGCTTATGATTTAATTTTGACGAGCTTTGATCGCATTTTCGATGAAGCTAAGGCGCGGGGCGCTAAAGACGTTGAGCGGTTTCATCCGGGATTTCCTGAAAGTATTCAAGTTCTCGATAAACCCCGGGAGTTTGAATGGGACGTCGTGTTTTCCGGCTCGGTCACGCCAGAGCACGGACGCCGCATTGCCTTGCTCAATTTGCTGGCTGAAATTAGCCGCGACCCCGCATCGGTGTTTTCTTTCGGCATCTTCATGCCCGATGCAAGCGCTTTGTCGCCCCTGGTGCAAAGCCTTAACCAACCTGCGCGCTGGGCACACGATATGCTGCGGCTACTACGCAGATCTAAGATCGTTGTGAATATCGATATCGACGCATTTGGTGCTCAGCCGCCGAATATGAGGCTGATCGAAGCCACGGGCGCAGGCGCCTTTCTCCTGACGCCCTACCACCCGGAGTTAAAGAATTTTTTTGAGCCCGGCGTTGAGGTTGAGACTTTTCGAAACGAGAATGAACTGGTATCGAAGATTCAATATTACCTTGCGGATGCGGATGCCCGCGAGCAAATCGCCAAAAAGGGTCAGGACCGGTGCCTGCAAGATCACAGTCACAAGGCACGAACAACATGGATCGCCGATATCTTTAAAAAAGCCATAGCGGCGCGCTCAAATTAATCGACATTGCGCACACCAATATTGAGAGAACATCAGACGTTATGAAACCCACAAACAGTACGTTCTCAGCGTCTGGCACGACGATATTCGAGGTGAACTCTCGCCTAGCGATCAAGCACGGGTCCATAAACCTCGGACAAGGCTTTCCTGACGATAAGGGTCCTGACGATATCCGAGCCAAAGCCGCCGAGTTCCTGGAAGACATCCCGAATCAGTATCCTCCGCTCATGGGCATTCCTGAACTCCGCCAAGCTGTCGCGGCGCACGACAAACGGTTTTACAATTTGGATCTCGACTTCGAACGCAGCGTGCTTATTACCGTCGGCGCAACCGAGGCGCTTGCCAGTTGTCTCTTTGGGCTGATCGAGCCCGGCGATGAAGTGGTCGTCTTAGAACCATACTACGATAGCTACCTCCCCATCATACGCCGCGCCGGTGGCACTCCGCGCCTTGTTCGCCTTCAAGCACCAGACTGGGCATTACCGAAAGACGAAATCGCAAAAGCCTTCTCAGATAAAACCAAACTGATCCTGCTCAATTCACCTATGAACCCAATCGGCAAGGTTTTCACAAAGGAAGAGTTATCATTTATCGCCGACCTCCTGACCCAACACGACGCGTATGCCGTGTGTGATGAGGTTTACGAGCACTTGATCTTCGACGACCTGCTGCACACCCCCCTTATCTCTCTTCCGGGGATGTCCAATCGGTGCTTACGCATTGGCTCGGCGGGAAAGACGTTCTCTCTGACCGGCTGGAAGATCGGATACATCGTCGCCGATCCGGACCTTCTCAAACCCGTCATAAAGGCCCACCAGTTCATAACATTCACCGTCGCCCCTAATCTGCAGCGCGCGGTTGCCTACGGACTTGCGAAGCCCGATGACTATTTCCAGTCTCTTGCCCAAGACCTGCAGGAGAAACGCGATTTTCTCTCGGAGACATTAGCGGCGGCTGGGTTTTCGGTGTTGCCCTGCTCAGGTGCATATTTCATTACAACCGATATATCCAAATTGGCCTTCGACGGAAGCGATGCGGACTTCTGCAATGACATTACCGTTAACGCGGGTGTAACAGCTATTCCGCTAAGCGCGTTCTATGAAAACGCACCGCCTACAAACCTAGTCAGATTCGCGTTTTGCAAAAACTTGAACCTTTTAAAACGCGCTGGTGATCAACTTACCGCTTATCTAAAAAAATAAAACACCACTGCTGTTCGCACCCTAGATTACCGTTGGGTGTCTATGGGGCCTTCAAGCTGAGTCTCTCGAAACGGTAGCGCCGGGATAAACATCGCGATCGCAAAAGCGGCAAGGATGATCCACAATCCAACTCTAAAAAGCTCGGCGATTGAGTTTGAGAACGCCACTTTGAGCCCCCGCTCTGTCGCGACAGTCAATTCTTGAACCGGTGACATGATGGATTGGCGAATGGCGGGTAACCGATCGAGCAATTGGTTCGGTCGAGACGTTTCCTCAAGAAGCGGGGCCTTGAGGGTCGCCGGAAATGTTGGGTCCTCAAGCACTTTTGCGATCGCCGCCTCGTCCCCGCTGTAAGCCCGCGCGATGAGGTCATATCTCGTCTTAAGTGCTGTTTCTATTTTTACCTGGATGCTGTCCGGGGTCATAGCCAAGGCCTGGGCTTCGCTGAGATCGAAACGATCAATCTGTGCGCCGGGGACATGAGGAACATAATCGGGCAAGCTAAGATTCAGATTGTGTGTGAGTAGCGTTCCAAATATCGCAACCCCTACAAGGGACCCAATTTGACGGAAAAACTGGCTGGAACTGGTTGCAACCCCGAGCACGGCTGCCGGAATCGCGTTTTGAATAGCGATATTAAAAATGCTCTGCGCGGGCCCGAGCGCAAGACCCATAAGAAAGACACGCCAACTAAGATCAAACGACGATGACTGTGGGCCTATGTCGGACAACAAGACCATGCTCAGGATCAAAAGCGCCATACCGCCCATTACGTAGGACTTGTAAACACCGGTTCGGGTCACCAGAACACCGCAGACCGCTGCGCTAATGATCATGCCGAACAGCAGCGGCATGAGAGCGATCCCACTTTGCGTGGCGTCTACACCCAAGACCAATTGCATAAACAGGGGCAGAAACATCACGACCCCGAGGAATGCCATGCCTGTTAAAAAGCCCGTGAGATTGCATGTGCTAAAAACGCGATTGCGAAACAATGAAAGCGGCAAGATCGGATCTTTCACATTGAATTGAATCACGACGAATACGATCAACGCCATGAACGCGAGAACAAAGAGCGATAGTATTTGAAGAGAGCTCCATGGGTACGCATGCCCGGCCCACGTGAGAGCGAGAAGAAAGGGAACGAGAGCTAAAATAAAAAACGCCGCGCCGAAAAAATCGATCTGCCCATCTGCCTTTGGCGGGATAAACGGCATCCTCAATACGATGAGGAGTAGTGACGCCAGTCCAAGGGGCACATTCACAAGAAAGCCCCAACGCCACCCAGCAATCTCCCGACCAAGGACGTGTGCTGTTCCATGGTCGGTGAAAAACCCTCCAATCAATGGTCCTAAGGCGCTGGCTAAACCAAACATAGCCCCAAACAGGCCGGCAAATTTTGCACGTTCTCTTGGCGGATAAAGATCGGCAATCACCGTAAATGCCGAACTAAACAACGCAGCGCCGCCCAGACCCTGAACGGCCCGCGCAACAATCAACTGCGTCATACCGTTCCCAAAGCCCGGAAGGGGACCGAACTCGCCGCTGAGACCGCACAACACCGAACCGAAAAGGAATATGATAATTCCGATGATGAGAATGCGCCGGCGGCCATACAGATCACTAAGTTTTCCATAGATCGGCACCATCACTGTCGAGGTCAACATGTACCCCGTGGTCACCCAGGCGTAATATTCTAGGCCGCGCAGCTGCTCGACAATCCGTGGCATCGCCGTCGCCACAATCGTTTGATCCAAGGCAGTAAGGAAAAACACCACCATGAGCGCTGCAATGGTCAGGTGTTTTTCGGCGGGCGTGAAAATCGGTGCGTCTTTAGGAGTAATGAGATTTCATCCTGAATCGCGATATTCTGCTTTCTTCTATACGTTCGCCCTATTCCATCAAGATCGCGAACGCAAGCGCGTCCTTGAACATTGACACGGCGCGCTTTTTGATCGACCACCCAAACCTATGATCAACACCAACAAGAACACCTTGACCACGCCAGACGATCTCCACGCCGCCGGATTAATCGCCGCGCCCGATGTCGCGTCTTTGAAGCCCGTCGCAGACCGCTACGCCACCGCCATCCCGCCCTCCGTGCTTGCGGCGATGCGAGCGGCGTCAGACCCCGATGTCATCGCGCGGCAATTCGTCCCCTCGCCGGCGGAATTGACGACCTTACGGGAAGAAATGACCGATCCAATCGGCGATAAAACTCATAGCCCGGTGAAGGGCCTCGTTCACCGGTATCCGGATCGCGTTTTGCTGATGCCGACTCTAACTTGCCCCGTCTATTGCCGGTTTTGTTTCCGCCGCGAAGTGGTTGGAGCAAATGGCGGTACTTTGACCGGTGCACAGCTCGATCAAGCTCTCGACTACATTAAAAGATCACCGAAAATCTGGGAGGTCATTCTTACCGGCGGCGACCCGCTCATTTTGTCGCCGCGTCGTTTGCAAAATATCTTATGCGCGCTTGACGATATTTCGCATGTCAAAATTATCCGCATTCACACACGCGTTCCGATCGCTACGCCAGATCGCGTCACCGCTGACCTTATTGCTGCACTCAAGAAAATATCCAAACCGGTCTACGTGGCCATTCATTGCAACCACGCAGATGAACTCACACAGGGCGCGCGCGAGGCATGCGCTCTGTTTGTTGATGCGGGAATCCCTCTCCTCTCGCAAACAGTGTTGCTCAAAGGAATTAATGATTCCGTCGAAGCACTTGAAACACTCATGCGCACTTTGGTTACGCTTCGCGTGAAACCTTACTACCTTCACCAACTGGACTTCGCACCGGGAACAAGTCATTTCCGCGTGCCCATCGAAAAAGGTCAGAGCCTTGTAAAGCATTTAAGAGGGCGGCTGTCCGGATTGGCTCAACCCACCTATATGCTCGATATTCCGGGGGGCGCAGGAAAGGTCCCTCTCACACCCATTTACGCGAGCAATGACGCCAATACTCCGATTTCCATTGAAAGCCCTGACGGTGAATTTCATACATATTCACCTCCCACGCGAGCGTGATCAGACCAAAGATTGCCCGAGCTTGTCAGCACTCTATACTGAGGGCGGGATTTAGTTTGGGGGTATTTCATGGAACTCGAAGCGACACTGCAATCCATCAGTGATTTTCTCTGGGGGCCGATCACGATGGTGGCGATTCTCGGCACCGGGCTTTATCTCTCTGTCGGACTGCGGGGCATGCCCATCCGCCGGATTCCCGAATCCTTCAAGTTAATGGTCAGTCCGGCCGCCCGTGGCAAAGCTTCGGGCGACGGTGAAATCACGCCCTTTGCCGCGCTCATGACCGCGCTCAGCGCCACCGTGGGTGTGGGTAATATCGCTGGGGTTGCGACAGCAATACATCTGGGTGGACCCGGTGCTCTATTTTGGATGTGGATGACCGCACTCGTCGGCATGGCCACCAAGTATTCCGAGGTTTTGTTGGCGGTGACCTACCGCGAAGTTTCCCCGCGCGGGCACTTTCTCGGCGGTCCCATGTATTACATCAAAAACGGGCTTGGATCGAAATGGGCTTGGCTTGGCATGCTATTCGCCTTTTTTGCCACGCCAACCGCCATCAGCATCGGTAACCTCGTTCAAACCAATACCATCGCTGACGCATTAAATGCCGAGTTCGATGTCCCAACTTGGATAACCGCCGTTATCCTGACCATTCTTGTTTTTGCCGTCATTGTCGGCGGCATTAGAAGAATTGCGAATTTCTCGAGCACGCTTATTCCGTTTATGATCGTCGTTTATTTTCTGGGCGGCATAATATTGCTGGTGACCCATGCATCAGAAATTCCAGGGGCAATCGATCTTATTTTTACGTCGGCCTTTAACGGCACAGCCGCCACTGGTGGATTCGCAGGCGCTGCGGTCGCCGCTGCAATTAGATTTGGCGTCGCACGCGGAATTTTTTCCAACGAAGCGGGCCTGGGAACAGCTGGGATCGCGCAAGCAGCCGCCCGCAGTGACGACCCTGTGAAAAACGGTGCAATTGGCATGCTCGGCACGTTTATCGACTCTCTTGTGGTTAATTCGATGACGGGTATAGCGATTATTGTGACCGGCGCATGGATGTCCGGAGAAACGGGCGCGCCGCTCACAGCGTTGGCCTACAGCGCAGGCTTACCCGGCATCGGCGGTGTGGTTGTCTCGGTTAGCGTAGTTTTCTTCGCGTTTACCACCATATTGGGGTGGTGCATTTACGGGGAGAGGTGCGCAGCTTACCTCTTTGGAGATCGGGTTATTATCCCCTACCGTTATCTTTGGGCGTTGGTCATTCCCGTCGGCGCCCTCACGGAGTTGAACGTCGTTTGGATCATTGCCGATATCATGAACGTCCTCATGGCGTTTCCAAACCTCATCGCTCTCATCCTTTTAAGTCCGGTTGTCTTTAAACTGACGCGGGATCGATTTAAGGGAGGTCAAACGCTTTTGAAAAAACCCAATCCGGCGGCGGAGTAAAGACCATGAACTCTTCTGTTCACCACCAAATACTGATTGTCGGCGGCGGTGCAGCCGGCATTACTGTCGCGGCAGAACTGAGATGTCAGGATCACAATCACGAGCTTGATATCGCCATCGTTGAGCCGTCTGACACTCATTATTACCAACCGGCATTTACCTTGGTTGGAGCGGGCGCATATGCGCTCAAAAAAACGCGCCGACGCGAAGAGAAACTGATTCCGGCAGATGTCACTTGGATCAAGGACTCTGCGGCAAGTTTTCGGCCAGATACAAATACCCTCACCCTGGCCTCTGGGCGATCCGTTACCTACGATTACCTTGTGGTGTGTCCTGGCCTTCAATTGAATTGGGATCAGGTAATGGGTCTCAAAGACGCCGTCGGACACAGCGGTGTGTGCAGCAACTACTCGCCGGAGACCGTGGAATATACGTGGGAGTGCGTTCAAGATCTTAAGCCTGGTTCGACCGCGCTTTTTACGCAGCCCGCCATGCCGATTAAATGTCCTGGCGCGCCGCAAAAGGCCGCGTACTTAACCTCTGACTTTTTGCGACGAAGCGGTATTCGTCACCATTGCAGCGTACAGTTTTTCACGCAAACGCCAGGAATATTTGGTGTGCCGTTCTATGCGCGTGAACTTGTAAAAATCGCCGCGGCTCACGATATCCCCGTGCACTACCAACACAACTTGGTTGAACTGGACGCGAACGCAAAGCGAGCAACCTTTGAAGTCACCGGTGGTGATAAACAAGGACAGCGCGTGAACGTCGCCTACGACATGATTCACGTCACACCGCCGCAAGGTGCACCAGACTTTCTAAAAGGAAGCGCACTTGCAAATGACGCGGGCTTTGTGGACGTGGACGCTCACTCTCTGCAGCACGTTAAATATAAAAATGTATTTGGCCTTGGTGATGCAGCTGCCACCGCAAATTCAAAAACAGCCGCGGCCGTACGCAAGCAAGCGCCGGTTGTAACCCGGAACATATTTAATCTAATAGAAGGCGCTCCCATCGATACCGGTTACGATGGCTACGCGAGCTGTCCGCTAACGACTGCGTACGGAAAAGTTCTCATGGCTGAGTTCATATATGGCGGCAAGCCCACACCGACACTTCCTCTGAATCCAGCGAAGGAACGGCGAACCAACTGGCTCATTAAGAAGACGGGCCTACCCATTCTATACTGGGATTACATGCTCAAGGGCCGTATTGCTTTTCCCGGGCATGACACAAACTTCATCGACCCCGGCCAGTAGAGCCCAAAAGCAAGGGTTTTGAGAGCTAGGGTGGCCTCGCGTGGCCTAGTCGTGGTACAGCGCTACTCGTAGATTTGGCGATTGGTGAAGGTTATTGGGTATTGGACCCCTCCGTCCGGATTGTCCGGGGAAGGAACCATCGATGAAACCGGCTCTAAGGCTTCTAGCGATTGCGGGCGTCGCTTTTTTTATGTCCGCCTGCGCCACGCAAAACGCCTACCGCATTACAGATCTCTCCCATGCTCGGACCGTTTCCGATCATGGCCTTGATTTATTCGCGGCCGGCAACCTGAACGCGGCGGTCGAAGCATTTAATGCGGTGATCGATTTTGGCACAAATGATTATCGGGACTATGCCCGCAGGGCGGCCGTTCTTGGAGCATTGGAAAAATATGACCTCGCGCTTCAAGATACCGAACGGGCGCTGGAATTATCGCCGCGCAAGTGGCGCACTCACCTTCAACGCGCCGTTATTCATCAACGCACCCGCAAATTCGATGACGCGATTGCCGATCTGGACAATGCAATTGAGATCAATGCGAACGATACCGGCCTGCTGCGCCGTCGCGCATACCTGAAAATGCTCGCCGGTCAGTATGGAGCAGCTATAGACGATTATGACGAGCTCCAACGTATTCGGCCGGAGTCTGACACCGGCACCCTTGGACGCGGCGTGGCACTGTATTTATCTGGTGAATGGAACGATGCCGCGCGCGCATTTGCGGACGTCTTGGAAGAGTCTCCCTACGATGGACTGGCGGTCCTCTGGCTCGCAAAATCTGCGCTGCGCGCACCGGGACCAATTTCATGGGACGAGTTTGCATCCGACGCGGGACCTGAACGCGAATGGATCATGGCAAATCTTCTCTTGGATCGATCTGATCCGGACGTTGTCGAAGGCATAATGTTCGACCTCTTCGAAGCCGATGACGCGACCAGTCCCGAAGACTGCGAGCACGTCTTGTTTCTAGGAACATGGCACTTGATAAAAAAGAGCGACAGCGAAGACGCCGCAAAGGCATTTGAAGCTGCAGCAAAGGCGTGTCCCGCCGATAGCATCGAAGGTGCAGAAGCTCGCATCGAGTTGGAACGCCTACGCGGCATAAACCATGCTCTTTAAGCTTCACCACACATCAAAAATCAGCTGATCAATCCTTTGCCGCGGCGCGCGAGGGAAGTAAATCGTGCTTTCGCAGGGCATTGCGAAATTGGTGATACCCCAGCCCCAACCGGCGCGCTGCCACGCGTTGGTTGTGTTTTGACTCTTCCAAGGCGCGCACAAGCAAGTCTTTCTCAAAATCTGCAACGGCCGCTTTAAAGTCGTCCGGTAATTCGCCGGTCGCCGACAGGGATGGCGGCGCCGTGTTTTCCATTTCACTTGATGGAGCCGCTACACCGGCTGATTCGAAGGCCGGTTTGGCAACCGGGCGGTACGGCGATTCAAATGGATCAAAAACGATCGTATCAATTGGCTTCGATGGATCAGGCCAATACGCCATCGCCCGCTCGGCGACATTTTTAAGCTCCCGCACATTCCCAGGCCACTGATAGCGATTAAGGGCGTCCAACGCGGCTTCAGAGAACCCCGGAAAAACGTCCACGCCCATGTCTGCAGCCATTGCACGGCCAAAATGTTCGGCGAGGCGCTGCACATCACCTTCTCGGGCACGAAGTGGCGGTAACGTTAAAACGTCAAATGAAAGCCGATCGAGAAGATCTTCTCGAAAACGTCCGGCGCGCGCTTCCGCCGGAAGATCTAAATTGGTCGCCGCCACAACGCGAACTGAAACCGAAATGGTTTCGCTTCCCCCTAAGCGCTCCAGCTCGCCGTATTCAATGACCCGTAGGATTTTCTCCTGAACCCCAAGGCCCGCGTTCCCGATCTCATCCAAAAACAAGGTTCCAGAATCTGCCAGTTCGAAACGGCCGAGGCGTCTTTTTGAGGCACCGGTAAATGCACCTGGTTCCACCCCGAATAGCTCCGCTTCAAGCAGAGTCTCGGGCAAAGCGGCACAATTGAGTTTCACCATGGGACCGGACCACCGGCTGGACAAATAGTGGACCCGCGCGGCGGACAGCTCTTTGCCGGTCCCGCGCTCTCCGATGACCAGAACGGGCCGGTCTAGGGGCGCTACCTGCGATAAATGGTCCAAGTGAGACAAAAAGGCGGGGGATTCGCCCAGAGGTGCCGGGAGGTCGACCATTGAACACAACACTTATTGCTAATGTTTCTAAAGTAGTGCCACTTGTTAGCTAAAAAGACAATATTACTGTGACGGGTGAGAATCCAAAGCTTATAGAAAACAACGACTTAAGAGCCAATGCCAACTGGCACGCGACTTGCTCTTAGTAGGGGCAAGAAGCCACGCAAAGGGGCGAGGCTCAAACACTTGGAAAGGACTTCGCTATGACCACCTCAATTCCGCTCACAAGCCGCCTGGCCGCTTTCACGCTCGCCGTGGGCATCACATTTTTTGTTGGTGCTGGCCTTGAAGCTGAGACGTTCACACCTGCAACCGACTACACCCGCAGTGCGCAGGCGCTATCCGTCACCAACTCGTATGTCGGCGCGTATGCGCTACCCACACTTTCGAATGTCGCCGAAGGGCATCACAACTTGGTCGCCTAAGGTTGAAATCGGAACGCTTCGTATCAGACTATGTTCACCGCTAAATTTGGAGAACTCCTATGGGCATTTTTTCCCGCCTCACAGACATCGTAAATTCAAACATCACAACGCTCCTCGATCGTGCGGAGGATCCGGCAAAAATGATCCGCCTCATCGTCCAGGAGATGGAAGATACGCTGGTTGAAGTGCGGTCCGATGCGGCACGCCTTATCGCCGACCGAAAGGAAATCAGCCGCCGCCTGAAACGGCTGTCGGACGCAAAGGACGAATGGCAAAAACGCGCCGAGCTGGCTGTTCAAAAAGGCCGGGAAGATCTCGCTCGGGCCGCTCTTGTCGAGCGCACAAAACTCTCGGATATGGCTAAAGCCTTGGAAGAGGAAGATATTGCCCTCAAAGATCGTATGAATGAACTTGAAGAAGACATCACGCGCTTGCAGGGAAAATTAGCCGAGGCAAAAGCAAAGCAATCCAGCTTGGCGGCTCGTGCGCAAACAGCAAACGCCCGCTTCGCGGTCCGTGAGCAACTCTACGATGGGCGTGTCGACAATGCCCTCGCCCGTTTTGACTCGATCGAGCAAAAGTTAGACGAGATGGAAGGCCGCGTTGAAGCCTTTGATCTGGGACGAGGCGGCAAGACCTTGGTCGACGAAATCGCCGATCTGGAAACAGAAAGTCAGATTGAGGATGAGCTGGAAAAGCTCAAAGCCGATTTGGGCCTGACTAAGGGCGACAAAACGGGCCAAAATAACACGAACTGAAGGAAGATGGCGCAGCTAGGGCGTGCGAGCGCCGTGACTGCGTAACAATGGGGGCAGGATCGTGGATGACATTGGATTAAGCTTAAGTCGCGCGATTAGTGACACGTTAAGCCATGCCGACCCGTCAACCTTTGTGTTCCTAATCGTTGCGATTTGTATTCAGATCGCAGTTATCCTGTTCCTTGTCATCGTCGCCCCCATCTGGATTATTCGCCACTATGGCGCACGCCGGGACGAAGCCTTAACCCTGGGTGACCAACAAAAATTGATGCTAGAAGACTTGGAGCGCATGGCCGACAGAATTGAGACTCGAATGGCATCGATCGAAACGATCCTCGACGTAGAAAGCCCCAACTGGAAGGACCGACTAAAATGAGCCGCCATCGCAGACGGTTTTACCTCAACAAAGAAAAAGCCAAACTTGCGGGAGTCTGTGCGGGCTTGGCGGATTACCTCGGGTGGGATGTTACATTTATTCGGATCGCCTGGATCTTTACGGCCATCGTGTGGCCACCAGCTGCTATCCCAGGTTACATCTTGCTGGCTTGGCTCATCGAGCCCAAACCGGGGAACGAAATCAGCCATGCATCATTAGAGATTAATACGCCAATTCCGTCCTATCGCCGTCTCGGTGACGCGAAAGCCCGCTTTGAGCGTCTCGAAACACGACTGCGAAATATCGAAAGCGTCGTGACCTCACGCGAGTTTCAAATGGATCGAGAATTGAAGGGAACTGGCGGAGCGGGCTAAATCCACAACGCCTGAATAATAAAAAATAAGGTCGGTACCAATGGATTTTTTTGAGTTTGCAATCGCTACATTCGGTATTTTCTTGGGTGGCTTTGCTATTTTTATGCACTATCGCCACAAGGAACGCACATCTGGGGTGATCTCCAACCCAACTGATACGAAGACGGCGGAGCGCTTGATTGCCCTCATGGAAAAAATGGAGAAGCGCATCGCCACCCTTGAAAAGATACTCGATGCCGAAGCGCCGCATTGGCGTGAGAAGAATAACCAGAACGGCGACCTATAGCGAATTTCGGCGCGCACCCGGCTGGCGGGTCTCACCATTCCAGCGAAGTAGTACGCTCCCCAGGGCCCCAGATCGGCCACAGTCTCTAGACTTCAATCAACCCGTTTCGAGCAAGATTGGCAGAAAACCACCGCGGGTCACCTCAGATTCAACCGTAGATTAACGATTGACGATGAAACTTACATCGTTGAGTGTTACACCCTTGGGGAGGTAACCGCGGTTTTGTGGGGAATCTACGGGCCGCACAACTAATAATGGATAACCGTTTCAGGCATGGCAAAATTCGAAAAAGATAAGGTAGGCGATATTGAGATCTACCTAGGTGAACCCAACGAGCAGGTGCGCGAAAGTATGCGCGCCATGATGCGAGACCAAGGGTTACGCCGCACTCGCACCTTCGCCCGTAGTGACGACCTCGTAAACGCGATCAAAGAAGCTCCGCCAGATTTGCTCATCGCTGCCGACGATCTCGATCCATCCCTGTATTCCATTATTCGCGACATCCGCCATTTTAAGCTCGGCCGAAACCCTTTCATCTTAATCAGCCTCATGGTCAGCGGTGAAAAGGACGACAACGTTAAACGCGCGATCTTGGCAGGCGCTGATGATGTTCTTATTAAGCCAGTGTCCCCAGGAAAGATGCTTGAGCGGGTCGCCCGCACAGCAGCAAATCGCCTACCCTTTATTGTAACGACAGATTACGTCGGCCCTGAACGCCGCCGCCAAACAGACCGACCCTCGAAAATTCGTCAGCTACAGGTCGTCAATACCTTCCAGGCAAAGATGAATGGCGAGCGCATGACATCAACAGAGCTCGGGCGTGCGGTTGAGGGATGTATGAACGAGGTTATGGCTGCGCGCCTCGATAGCCATGGCTTGAAACTGGGTTATATCTGCAACCTTATTCTCAAGGCCTACGAAGAAAACCGCATTGATAAGGAACTTGAGGAAAGGCTCCTGATTCTTGTCAGCGTTCTAGAAGACGCTGGTCGCACCGCGCGTGTCCTTGGGGAACCTGAGCTCGCACAAATTTGCACGCAAATGGCGCGACAAGTCGAAGAACTTGCAGAGAAATACGATACGCCATCTGACACGACTTTGGATACGATCCGCAAACTCACCAAAGCGTTTGAAATGGCGAAATCAGCGAACATGCCGGCGCCTCCACCTCAAGAAAACCCCGAATCTGATCAACAGGCTGCAGCAAGCTAAGGTTTCTGGAAAGACGCAAAATACCCATAAGCGCCGTTATCTCGAATCTCGCGCCCGCCGCCACTAGACTCTGAAATCTAGTGCATAACAGCGCGGCTCATCCCTGATCCCGATCAATATGTCCGCAAAACATAGGTACAAAGTGCGCAGTTCTTGCATGAACGACACCGATGGCTAATGATATAGCCTTGCCGGGTGAACAGCGTGTCCCGCACGGTGCGCCACGACTCATGGCTAGGTTGCTGACATTATTGAACGCATAACATAGATCAGTTTCATGCCCCGTCTAGATTCCGAAAACTTGAAAAAAGCAACCGTCTACATTGGTGAGAAAAATTATTATGAACGTCAAGAGCTCCGTGAATTGTTCATGGCTCAAGGATTGAAACAAGTTGTATGCCATTCAAATCTTGAAGCATTGCGCGATTTAATTGTCGAAATTCCGCCCGACCTCCTCGTCATTTCCGACGACTTCGATTCCGACATCTACGAGTTGGTCAAAGATATTCGCCATCAAAAAATCGGTGACAATCCCTTCATGCTGATCAGCATGTTGGTCGATCCCAAACGGGCAGAAGCCTTAAACCGCTCCATCGAAGCGGGTGTAGACGACATCATAATCAAACCCGTCTCCGCGGAACGTATTCAAGACCGATTGCGCTTGGTGACCTTTCATCGCCGTCCCTTTGTTGCGACCGAGGACTATGTTGGGCCCGAACGCAAAAAAGAGGGCGAACGTCCAAGGGGCCGACCCATCCCAGTCGTCAATACGTTGCTTGAGAAAGTCAACGGACGCGAAATGGATAAATACGCGTTAAAGGCTGCCGTTGACGGCGCTCTGGAAAAAGTGTTTCAGGCCCAGCTTCATTCCCAAACCTTCCGCCTGGGGGAAGTTTGCGAACGTGTCGTCGAGGCCTACGAATCCAGGGATATAAATCCAGACGTTCAAGACGATCTCTTTAGCTTAGCCGATGTGCTTCGCGATGCGTCTGGAGTGGCGGAAAAACTCAACGACTCTGACTTAACTCAGCTGTGCCATTCTCTTGCAAGCAACGTCGAAGAAATTGCCGATCGCTACCGCAATACAACCGAAAGCGACGTTGATTTGATCCGAAAAATTACAACCGCCTTTAGGAATTCTATGCAGACGCCGCCAGAAACCGATGGCCAGCCAGATGCCCTCGAATTGTCTTAGCGTAGGTTGGGAAGATTTAAGGTAGCACGCGCCGTTATGCGTGCCAGTGCTGCATCAGAAAATCTGAAACTTCGGGTTTAATATTGTACCACCGGGCATCGTTCTTGGTTGAATCGATAACAATCAATTTGTCATCCATATTCATTGCCGACCAGAGTTTCTTGCCGACGTATTCGGCGTCCAACTCTCCATGCAAATAGAACACGTTTTTGTTGACGCGCGCCCATACACACCCGAATGCCTCCACAGCATCCAAAATCCTGTCGTCGCCCCTCTCCGGTCGGAACAACTCGAAGGCGACAAAAATATTGCGAGCCTGAGACATTGGGCTGTCCTACTGATCTTCGCTCTCAGGTTAGGTTAGAAACGTAAAGTAGTTATCAAAAACAAGGGTTTGGAGTCACGACCAACCGGTTGCCTCTCGAAAGAATATGTCAACCTGGAGTTAAGTCAAACGTACGATGAACGCTCGAAAGAAAAACAACTATAGGTTGATATGACTATAGAAACCTGGAATACATTCAAACGTCCGAAAATGACGGCGCTGACTGCCATCTTTTCCACATCATCATGGGGCCAAATAAGCGGCTAACGACAGTTGCCGCACATAGGTAAGTTCTTGCTATAAAGCAGCACCTCGTTCCGCACGCCGTCGATAGGACCAGGCGTAGAACGAGGTATTTTGTGATTTTTGCTGAAAGGTTTGTATATGGCCGCCCGATTTTCGTTAAACCCAACGCGGCAGGTGCTGCTCTGGGCGACCGCTATATCGACCCTCACCATTCCACTCGCACATGCTGGCGATCTGACAGTCACCGAAAATATTACCACGCCGGTAGATACGACATCGGGAGACGGCCAAGGTCCAGGAATCATTATTATTGACTCGAGCGGATCAATCACCGTCAACGCGGCAACGCCCATCACTGTTAACAGCGATCACGCCGTAACGAATTTTGGGGGGATCACGACGACCGGGACCGGCGTTAGCGGCATTTTGATCGACACCACGACCACCGACCCGGACACTAACACGGACTCAGCACTAAACATCACAAGCGTCGTGGTTAACGATGGCCTTAATCGTGTGTCGATCCCGGAAAACACCTCCGAAGATTTACCTCAATTCAATTCGGGTATTCGCATAGAAGGGCTTGGGACCTTTACCGGCACGATTACAAACGGTACTCCCGGTACGATCATTTCAGAGGGAAACACTTCTTACGGCATCTCGGTTGATAGCACCATGATCGGGGATATCGTGAATTCCGGGCTAATTCAAACGCCTGGGAAAAACGCATTCGGGATCATAACGACCGGCCATATTACGGGCACCATCGCCAATACCGGAACTATCACCGCCGCCAATGAACTCGGCACCGGCGTGTATATCGGCGGCGGACTCGAGGGCGCGTTTAGGAACACAGGATTTATTTCTGTTGGAGTTGAGTCCCAACTTACCACCGAAGATGGCTTTAACTTTACTCGCCTACCGGCTCGTCTTGGCCGTCATGGTTTATGGATTGCCTCTGATATTACTAACGGAGTGCTGCTCGCGGGTAACCGTTTTACCAGGACCGAGACAGCCGCCGACCCTACTGCAGCGGCAGCAGCCGGCACTGATTCCCTAATCACGTTAGTAGGACAAGGGCCCAGTTTTATGATAGCGCCCGGTGGGCCAAGTCAGTCCATCAGCAACATTTCAATTGGCCCGCTTGTTGATGAAGATGCAAATGGATTTAGTGTGGTTAATCGCGGCGAAATTCTTGCTATCGGACCCCAAGAGGGTGCAAATGCCGTCGCTTTTGGAATCGAGGGAGTCGTCAGTAACGGCGTGGCACATACCTCGACCTTACAGGGCGGGCTTTGGAACGACCACGGCGACATACGCGTATCGGCCGAAGATGCGAATGCGACGGCTGTTCGAATTGGAGATCATGGAGTCATCCCCACATTCGTGAACGATGGCGGTATCGCAGCGTTCACGACGGACTCCACGTCTCGCACAGTTGATGACTTTGTCGGTGAACTTGGTGGCGACGGGTATGCAGTGCTCATCCAGGAACAAGGATTCTTGGGTTCGTTTGAAAATTCCAACACAATCGACGTTCGCGTGTCAGGACCAACCTCATCAGCTTATGGCATCGTTGATCGCTCTGGAACGCTTACGTCCATTACCAATACTGGCACAATCTTTATGGAAAACCCGGAGCAAAGCACGGGCGTAAGGATTGCGATCGATACCTCGGCAAACACCTCTGGCGCATCGCTGACAAACACCGGACAAATCACGGGTGATGTTCTACTCGGCGCAGGAAATCAAACAGTTTCAATCACTGGGGGCACAATTACCGGTGACTTGACCTTCCAGGCGGGCGCGGTGCAGTCGGGAAACAGCACGCTGACGTTGGACGGCGGCATAGTAACCGGCCGCGTAAACCTCGGGACCGGAAGTCATGCGGTGTCCATCTTGAACGGTGGGACGTTAAACGGTGGATTGATCCAAACCGGCGGGACAATCGATCTCAATATCGACCAGAGCCAACTGGCGCTCCTCAGCAGCGATCCTATCGATGTCGGCACGGCTGCTTTTAGCAACGGCTCTACACTCACGTTTGACATCGCAGGAGGTGGACAACCAGGCGGCATTTCCATTCTCGACGCCTCGGGGCAAGTAACGATTGATGCGGATACACAAATATTAGCGACGGTATCGGGCATTATTGACGACCTTGAAGTCTACACTATCGTTCGCGCGGGCTCACTAGACGTCGGCGCCCCTCTTGGTGACATCGTCACCGTATCCAATTCGTTCATGAACAATATTGAATTCTCATTCGATGAGAACGACGCAAATGCAATTCAAGTCAGAGTCGACCGTAAGTCGGCTGAGGAACTTGGTCTCGGTCCAAATTTTTCAACACTCTATAATTCCTTTGCCACGGCGCTAAACAACGACAGACCAGTTGCCGCAGCGCTCTCATCTTTGCAAACAGAAGAGGAATTTAGATCAGGGCTACGTCAATTGATGCCCGACACAAGTGGCGCCACCCTACAAGCCGCATTGAACAATCAAGATATGAGCACGGGTATGATTCGCCGGCGTCTTGTCGCCGTGGCGAAGAATGGTCTACCAAACCACGAGCAAGGCGATATAGCCGGGTTTTGGGCTCAAGCGCTGGGCGGATTTGCTGAGCAAGATGCGAAGGGTGAGCAACCGGGGTTTTCGATGTGGGGTTTAGGCATCGCTATCGGCGCTGACATGCCGATATTTGACGGCAGCGCTCATATCGGGATCAGTTTTTTGGAATCTTGGCAGTCGATAAGCTTAAACGTCATCGACAATACACCGATTGAATTCTATACCACGCAAGTCAGTGCATATGGACGACATCAAAACGAAAATTTTTACACACAAGCTATCCTTACCGCTGCTTACAACTCCTATGAGAGGACACGACGCGTTGAGTTCGGCGGTCTTGCGCGCGAAGCACTGGGAAATTGGGATGGTTATCAATGGGGCGGGTCTGTGGAAACAGGCACGTTCTACAACTGGAATCTCTACCAACTCGCTCCTTATGTGAGAGCTGCGTACGTCAATATCCACGAAGACGGCTATACGGAAACTCTCGGCGGAGATGGAATCAATCTGGTCGTTGGAGAAAAAAATACGGATTCCTTACGCGGGTCGGTCGGCTTCACCTTTGACCGCGATTTCCCGATTTACTTTGACTCATATGCAGAAGCGGTGTTTCGCGCAAATTATACGCGAGACATAATAAATTCTCCGGTTTCACTTACTGCTGATTTTGTTGCAGGCGACACGCCTTTCACACTCAGAGGCAATAAACGCAATCCCAACCGCATCAATATGGGCATTGGCCTTGCGCATAAAGACAGCTACTCGTCAGTAAGTGTTGACTATGATACCGAAATTGCGAGTGGTTATATGTCGCACACAGCCGCCTTGACCGCGCGTTTCAGATTCTAGACTGAAATTTAAAGCTTCGTAGGGTTGGGAGCGTCGCCGTACACGTCTTTTGGATCAAAAACCTTCTCGGTTTCCTCGAACGTTAATGCATCAACGGCGTTTTGCACGCTGTCCCCAACGGGTACAGACCGATAAAAGCACGACCGATATCCGACATGGCAGCTTGCGCCTGATCCATCGACCTTGACACGCAGCCAGACAGCATCCTGGTCGTCGTCAATACGCATTTCAACAACGTGTTGCACAAGTCCACTTGTCGCGCCTTTGTGCCACAGCGCGTTCCGACTGCGACTCCAATAGTGCGCTTCCGCTGTTTCTATTGTTTTTGCAAGAGCCTCGGCGTTCATATAACCGTGCATGAGCAGCTCACCGGACTCCGCATCTGTCGTCACGACTGGAATAAGACCATCTCCGTCAAATCGTGGCGCGAGAGTGACACCCTCCTCGACTTGCTCGACACTTACGCGCGACCCGAACGCAGACTGATTTTGGCTCGTCATAATTTGGTTCCCAGAACTACAGGCGATACCCTCTAAATTGGGCACGCTGCTGATGCCGCCTCGGGCTTCATTTGTCAACGCCAAGGCGACCGTTTCTCATAGATGTCTTGCCTTACCAGGTATTTAAGGCCGCTAGCTGTTTTTGCAATCCCGCAGCCGATGCGCTATAGCCCGCTGGCGCAAGCTTTATATAGGCCCCAAGCGATTCGCTGGCACATGTCGTTAACTCTGTACAATACGCTGACCCGCTCAAAACAGACCTTTGAGCCCCTAAATCCTAGCCGGGTAACAATGTATGTTTGTGGGCCAACCGTTTACAGTCACGCCCATATCGGCAATGCACGACCGGCTGTTGTATTTGACGTGTTGTTTCGCCTTTTACGCCATCGGTATGGGGCGGAAAACGTCGTTTACGCCCGCAACTTCACTGATATTGACGACAAGATAAATGCCGCAGCCGCTGAACAAAACGTCGCTATCGATGTCATTGCGGCCCGATATAAGGCGGTTTACCAGGAAGATATGGATGCACTTGGCGTCCTCACACCAAACATCGAGCCGTGCGCGACCGATCATATTACTCAGATGATCGATATGATTAAGCGGCTTGTACGCTCTGGCCATGCCTACGAAGCAGAAGGACATGTTCTTTTTCATGTCCCATCATTTGAGGGATACGGACAACTCTCTGGCCGCAACCGCGATGATATGATTGCCGGCGCGCGAGTTGAAGTCGCCCCATACAAAAAAGATCCTGCGGATTTCGTAATGTGGAAACCCTCGACCCCCGACTTGCCCGGCTGGGACAGTCCGTGGGGCCGCGGCCGCCCGGGTTGGCACATAGAATGCTCCAGCATGATCGAATCTCATTTGGGTGAAACCGTCGATATTCATGGGGGAGGACACGATCTGATCTTTCCTCATCACGAAAACGAATTGGCGCAAGGAACCTGTGCACATGGGGGGACTCCTTTTGCTCGCCTGTGGATGCACAATGGGTTCTTAACCATGGCCAAAGAGAAGATGGCCAAATCTGTAGGCAACATCGTTACGGTGCGCGACCTACTGGCGAACCACCGCGGAGAAGCCATTCGGCTGGCGCTGCTTTCTGCGCATTACCGTCAACCCTTGGATTGGTCTGAAGATACTGTCCATCAAGCCCAGCGACGCCTGGACGGGCTGTACGACGTTCTCGATCACTTTAGTGACATTCCGGACGAGGAGACTTTACCCCCGGCAGCGTTCATGGACGCATTGGCCGAAGACATGAATACTCCAAAGGCGCTTGCCGTGCTTTCAGACATGGCCACAACAGCGAATGGAAAATCGAAATCCGAAAACCCTCTTGAAACAAAAAATCAAATAAGGGCCGCAGGTAAAATCTTGGGCATTCTTCAACAATCTCCAGATGCTTGGCTCCGAGACGGATCGGATAGGGAGGGCATTCAAGGCCTGATTGATGCGCGGGAGCGTGCCAGATCGGCCAAGAACTTCGATGAGGCGGACGCAATTCGAGCGCAATTGACCGAGCGAGGCATCGAAGTGCGCGATCGTCCGGGTGCCAGCCCAAGGTGGCTTCGCCGAAGGGCCTCCAATGACTGACATGGATGCCCGAACGAATGCGTCTATCGCGATGCTCGAAAAGTTGGTGGCGTTCGATACGGTGTCGCGAAACTCCAACCTAAATCTCATCACATTCGTGCAAGACTTACTCTCGCAACATGGGATTCACAGCGAACTTGTTCACAACGCCGATCACACCAAAGCCAATCTCCTCGCGACAATCGGACCGCAGGTAGAGGGCGGCATCGTTCTTTCCGGGCATACCGACGTCGTCCCTATAGACGACCAAGATTGGAGCACGGATCCGTTTACGGTCGTGGAAAAAAATGGCCGTCTTTATGGCCGCGGCACGGCGGATATGAAGGCATTTATCGCCATTATTCTCGGTGCGTTGGAAACCACGGTTCGCGCCCCTCTCAAAGCGCCGATTCACCTCGCATTTTCATACGATGAAGAAGTCGGTTGCATCGGCGTGCCGTCGCTCATCAAAGTTCTGAACGCTTCGGTGCCAAAACCGCGCGCAGTCATCGTCGGCGAGCCCACCAACATGAAAGTCGTCAGTGCCCAAAAGGGAATTACAGACGTTCGCACGGTTGTCATTGGTCATGAGGCTCATTCGTCGCAAACCCATCGCGGCGTGAGCGCCGTTATGGTTGCAGCAGAACTTATTCAATTTATTGAGAATATGGCATCTGAGGCAACGGCGGCTGGAGATCATGACCATCACTTCGAGCCGCACCATACAACAATTACAGCCAATATTATCGAAGGAGGAACCGCGGTTAACATATTGGCTGGTCACTGCGCATTTCATTGGGATATTCGGTCTCTACCGTCTGACGATCCCGTCGCCTACGTTGAAAGATTTAGCAAACACTGCGAGGAAGTCGTACTTCCTCGCTTGCGTGCAATCGCTCCGGGTTGCCGCATTGAATCGACAGTTCAAGCGAATGCGCCACCTCTACGTTTCGAAGAAAACTCTGATGCAGAACAAATATGCCGGATGTTAACAGGCGACAATGAGGTGAGAGCCGTCAGCTATGCCGCAGAAGCTGGTCATTTTCAAAAGCACGAGTTGTCAGCCGTGATCTGTGGTCCGGGAGACATATCCCAAGCTCACCAGCCCGACGAGTATATATCACGCGATCAAATCGCACTCGGTACACAGTTTTTCTATGATCTGATAAACCACCTTAGCCGCTGATCGGGAACCGCGCCTCAATCCTTTTTATCTGAATCGCTGTCTTTTTTTGCCGGCGGCGGTGGGCTGTATTTGTTTTTAGATACGATACTCTTTCCAGTATCAAACCTCTGTGCCAAGAGCTTGTAAGTCGCAGAAAGAGCACGATCAATGTCCTGGCTCCTTACCAACGCCAAATTTTTCCACTTGTCGATCACGGGATCCCATTCCATTAAAATGTAATGAAGATCGTCTCTGGCTTGGCGCACCGAGGCCACAACCTCGTTGATCGACATTAGCGCACCGAGCACATCTGCCGATTCTGCATCGACGTTGTTTAGGATGTCATCCACCTCCCCCAAACCCATACCTAAAAGAGTCTTAATACGGCTAATGTCAGCCGACGTTCGTATGTCGTCGTTATAAATTTTTTTGAGCACTTCAAGGTTTTTTCTAATTTTCCTGACTTCAAAAGTCCGCTCTCGTAGAGCCTCGATATAACAAAGCTCTCGCGCCAACGTCTCAATATGATCGACGACTTTTTCTGATTCATTTTCCTTAAGCCCCATCGCCACGGCGGCCTTTTTAAACGCATCTACAAGAGCTTTTTTGTTTTCATCGCTTGAGAGAATTTTTTGCAGATCGTCTTGTCCACCATAACTTACCGGTTTTCCGCTCATCCAAGACAAGAGCTGAACTTGGATACGATCACGGGCGATTTGTTTGTGCCTCTTCGCGACGGTCCATGACGCCGTTCCATTGAGAACTTCGTTGGGAATCTCATCTCCAGGACGGATATCGGGAACGTATTTGAGACCGTCTGTGGCGCGATTAATCAACTGATCGTCGTGACTTCCCTCGGCAATAAAAAAGGTTTTCCGCAAATCTTTGAGAGAGATGTACGCTTGCCCCGCCCCCATATCGACAGCAAACATCGCCTCCTTCGCCTTTCCCTTTAGTGCGAAGTGAGCCCCAGGCGCTTGAAACACGCGCGCCTGAAAATCAAAGTGCGTGCTGCGGAGACCTTGCGGCTTACTTGCGTCGTTAGAGTCTGGGGACGTATCTGCCGGCGTCATAAATCCATATCCAAAACTTCAGCGGCCAATAGGCAAGTTACTTCACCCAGCCACACCATCACAAGTCGGCGCGCTGAATTGCGATCAGCGACAAACAAATCGGTGGAGCGGGTGAAGGGAATCGAACCCTCGTCTAAAGCTTGGGAAGCTTTCGTTCTACCATTGAACTACACCCGCGCTTAGTTTGTACACACGCCGTATTTGTTTAGGGGACAGCGTGAGTACCATATATCGGCGCGACGGAAAATCTAAGAAACAGCCTTCGCGTGGCACTGCTGAGCGCGTAGACTACCGTATACGGCACTGGAGCACTTCTATGGATTTATGGTCGCTGAGCTGCCTGATCGTATTGGCGGCGGGTCTACTAGCGTTATCAATTATCGACCTTCGAACTGGGTATCTGCCCGACTCCCTTCAAATTGCACTCGCGGCAGCGGGCATTGGCATACTTATTGTCGGGTCTCCATTACACATCTCTTGGCAGCTTGCCGCTCTCGGCGCGTTGCTCAATGGTGGCATTTTCTGGGCGTTGCGCTGGGGTATCAGCCGCCTTAAGGGCCGTGAGGCCATGGGACTCGGCGATGTAAAGCTTGTCGCCGTGGGAGGGCTATGGTTGGGGCCATTCGCCCTACCTTACATCATGGCCGCGGGCGGTGTGCTCACATTAGCCGGGGCGGGAATTGTAACCGCTGTTACAAGACGCGCTGTGTGGCGCGGAGAAATGCCCTTAGGTCCTGGACTGGCAGTGGGCATTTTAGGAACCTTCATCGTCAATTTGCTCCGTCCGTCGTGGCTTCCATTAACGTACTAATCTCGCGCACAGCATGACCCGCTCACCTCACATCCTGTGTTACGCACCATACACAACCTGGTCTATTCACAGCGCTCGCCAAGTCACAATACTTCAGGCGCTACGCGTGCGAGGCTGCACCGTAAGCTACGTTGCGTGCGACGGCGCCTACACCGATTGCGATATTACACAGCAAGCGACGGGGGCGGTTGCTGCGCGAGACAATTCGACATGCTTGACCTGCCAAGCGTCCGTTGCCGCGCGGCTCGCAACATGGAAAATGCCATACCGTTGGATCGGCCGCTGGATCAATCGCGAAGATGAAATTGAAGCGCGCAACTGGATCTTAAATATGGAGGCGGTAAATTTTCCATCGGCCGCATACAACCAATGGAAAATTGGTGAGTGGGTAAAATCTAGCGTTCACACCCACTTTAGAGTCAATACTCTAGACTTGAACGACCCAAAGATTGCCGCGACTTATGGCAGTTATCTGTATAGCGGCCTGCTGGCGTCACTCGCATTGTCCCGCCTCATGGATGAAGAGAAACCGGATGCGCAGTTGTTGTTTAACGGCCGCATGTCCTCGACCCGCATCGCTCTAGAGCTCGCCAAAGAACGAGGGATCCGAACGATTTGCGAAGAACGATGCCCGGTTGTTGGACGCGTTCGCCTTTTTGACAATGCCAATTGTCTCAGCGTCGAGGACACGGATGTCTTGTGGGATGCATGGAAAGACACGCCTCTTTCGCGAGAAGAAATCGAAGAGCTAGCTACATTTTTGCGATCGCGCTGGCACGGCAACTTGAAAGACGTCGCAGTATTCAGCCACAAAATGCAGCCCGAGACGAATGTAAGAACTCAGCTCAATTTGTCTGCAGACAGGCCAGTATGGGTTCTCTTTACATCAAGCATGGACGAAACCATCGACAAACCGAGAAAAGAAGGGGTCTTTCCAAGCCACCAAGCTTGGGTAGAGGCGACCGTCGAATACGCTCGTAGAAATCCAAAGGTTCAACTTCTTATCCGTGTGCACCCAAACGCGGGCGGGAGCAAAGCCCTAGGGCGAAATTCTCAAGATGAAGAATTTTATAAAAACCTCGCCGCGCGGGCACCGGAAAACGTTCAGGTTCTCGACAGTGACAACCCGACAAGCAGCTATACATTGGCCGCAGTCGCTGATGTCGGGTTTATCTGGTATTCGACAATCGGACTCGAAATGGCGGCTATGGGTAAACCGGTTGTACGCGCGGGACGATCTTGGCTAGCGTATGCAGATTTTATGTACAGTGCATCGAGCATCGAATCCTATGAAGCGCTCCTTGACAGATTAATTGGCATTTCTGGCAAAACATTCGAAATCGACCGCCTGGTGGGCGCGTGGCGCTTTGCATACGTATGGTTCTATAGGCAATCCATTCCTTTTCCGCTCGTAAATCAGCCCGATTGGTACGTAGGCGATCCGATATACGAGAGTATCGATGAGCTTAAACCTGGACGGGATGACGGGTTGGATCGAATTTGCAGTGTCTTTATCGACAAAATGCCCCTCTACGGCCCGGCGGACCCGCCTTCATCTCGCCACAAAAATGTCGAGACTGAAGAAATCTCGACGCACGCCGCACAACTCATAAAGTGTGAATAACGATTGAGAGTGATACGTTCACTTATAGGGTAAAAAACTCTATGCTGGAGCAAACTTGGAAAGCTCCATCATTTGATTGCCGCAGGAAAAAATGACACTTAAATTTTCTCAAATCTCATTCTTTGTGGCTGCAACAGCGATTGCGACCATCAGTATGTTTCAAAGTGCGCAAAGCGCCCAATGCGTAAATGTGTCACTCCTTGATGCAAACGGTGTGATTGTTCCGACCGACGAGCCGGTCGTTGGGATGATGGTCGGCGGCGTACCGGCGATTGAAGGGAATTTTCCTCCACATGTCGGGAGGTCCGCCGGGAGTGAGGCTCCGTGTCCACAACCCCTCGTCGATCAAGTTACAGAGCTTTTTACACAAACCTGCACGACCTCTGAGCGGCGCGACACCGCCGCCCAGCAATTCGGTGTTGATGCATCTGTTATTGCGAAGGGCTGTTTGGATATGAATGAGGCGCTAAACGAAGGCGAAGATTGATGTGGGAGCGGGCTTTATTGCCGCTCCACAATCCGTTCCAGCTCTCCAACAACCCGGTCGACATCGGACTCATTCATAGCCGGAAATAGCGGCAAACTCAGACATGACTCGTAGTATTTTTCTGCCCCGGGAAGTTGGAGCGGGCCATACAGGTTCTTGTAATACGGCTGCAAATGCACTGGCAGGTAATGGACTTGGGTTCCAATGCCCGCCGCAGACAAAGTATTCATTAAAGCGGCCCGGGTCATACCGGTAGATTTAAAGTCGATGTGAACCACATACAAATGCCATGCTACACGCCCGCCGACCCGAGCGATGGGCTGCACGATAGGTGACAAACTTGTGAGCAATTCGTCATATCGTGCAACCAGAGCCGCGCGCTGCTCAATATTCGATTCAATTTTTTTGAGCTGACTTAGACCTAGAGCGCAATGAATATCGCTCGCCCTATAATTCCAACCCAGATTTGCCATCTCATAGTACCAGGGGTTGGGCTCTCCTTCAGGCGAGAGCGCTAAATTTGGCGCCTGGGGTGCATCCGGCGTTCGCTCCATGCCGTGATTCCTCAAAGTTTTCATCCGTTGAGCCAGTGGCGCACTATTGGTCGTAATCGCCCCACCTTCCCCCATCGCAACTGTCTTTACTGGATGGAACGAAAAGCAACTCATCTCGCTGAACTCACAAGACCCAATCGCGGAGGAACTGCCCGCATCCCTGTAATGCCCCCCTATTGCGTGACAAGCGTCCTCAATTATTGCGACGTCATTCACCCGCGCGATTTTTGCGAGTTCAGCCATATCACAGCACTGGCCGTTAAGATGAACGGCAACCGCGGCCTTAACGGAACCAGGAGGAGCCTGATCCAACGCGGCCTGGAAGGACTCAGGGGTCATCAAGCCAGTCGATGCATCAACATCCGCGAAAATAACATCCGCATTGACGTAACGCACCGCGCTCGCGCTGGCTAAAAAAGTAAGAGTTGGAACGATAACGTAATCGCCCCGCTCCACACCAAACGCCGCCATCGCCAAGTGCAAGGCTGCGGTGCCCGAAGAACATGAAATCGCATCCTTTGCACCAGTCAATTTCGCCAGAGCAACCTCAAAATCCGCCACAACTGGACCATTCGTCAGCGCACCTGAGCGCAAAACCGAAACCACTGATTCGATATCGGCCTCGTCTATGGTATGACGACCATAAGGTAGGAACTTGGATTCACCATTCATTGCGTGCACAGTCCACGATATTTTCCGCTCCCAGACTCAAGCCTCGACTCGTCGAGACGATGTACTTGGTACAGGTGTAGCAGACGTCGGAAATTGCTGTATATGATATTGTATTGATCATGAGACAAAGTTAATGCATCTCAAAGATATAGAAGCGCGCAACGCGGAAGCTTTAGAGTTAATCAGGCAGAATCCTGATGGGGTTGATATCGAGGGTTACCCGGAGGTGGGATTTTTCGGGTATTACGAAGTCGATATTTTCGAATGTCCGACCTTTTTAATGTTCACGAACAACGACTGTCCCCGTGGATGGGATATCATGTTCTTGCGCAAATTCGAGCCTCAGTCGATGAAGGTGTGGTGCCGATTGGCTCGAACAGCAACTGGCATTCTAGACATCGGCGCACATGTCGGCGTCTACAGCCTTGCCGCGGCGGCTCTGCGTCATGACATAAAAATTCATGCATTTGAGCCAAACCCCTATGCCTTCAGTCGATTAAGAATGCACAAAACGATCAATGCCTTTGACCAAATTATTGAACACCGGGTAGCTGTTGCTGAGCAAGACGGGATCTCTAGATTTATTTGGGCGAAAAAAAGTACATCGCAAATTTCTTCAGGCGGGTCCCTCACGAACCGAAGTGGAAATAGGGGATTAGAAGAAATCGTCGTGCAAACGGCTAAGCTGGACGACAAGGGGCTCGCTCAAACTCTTGGCGACAAACCGCTATTAAAAATTGATGTCGAGGGCGCGGAAGCAGTGACTTTTCACGGTATTACCGAAATTATCGCATTGAAACCTGATATCATTCTGGAGACCTTCTCTCAGCGGTCCTGCGACATAATCAACGAAATGCTTATGCCGGTGGGTTATAATTTTTTTTCATATTTCTGAGGACCAGGGCCGTGTTGAACCGCTGGATAAGTTATACCCACAAAAAATGGAGCCGGGAGGGAGTTTCAATCAACTTATTACGACGCGTACATCTGAAGAGATCGGCGATCTCGCGTCCTAATCACCCTCGTGCAAATTCCCTTCAACTTTGGAACTAGGGGCACTATCGATAAGATCGCCGACGATCAGGGTTCACAACGAACATTGACAAGTCCACCCATTAAATTCGGCATTTTCAATAATGATTGACACGTCATCGAAAATTTTTCACAGCAAGTATCTGCAAGGCGAGGCCGAACTGCAGAATTTTATCCTCTATCTTTTGAAAGGAGGCATACCCAAACAGAGTCGAGATGCTGTTGGGCGAGCCGCCGCGATGTTCGTTCAACAAAAAACCGCTGCTTTTGGGTTAGACGTTAGCGGCGCAAAGTTGAATGAAGCCAATCGAGAATCTATTGAAAGCCTCCGAAATGAGGGATACGCGCTGGCAAATTCTGCTTTCCCACCGGCCGCAATTCCCGCCATTGAACAATTTATCGAATCTCTGCGAGTCAATTACGGCTATATCGGCCATGACGAGGAAGGTCAAAAAGGAGAAATCCACCTCGCTGATCTCCCGCCCAACGTTAGATTTGCCCATTACAGATCAGAAGAAATTTGCGCGTGTCCTGAAATATATAAAGCCGTTCATGACCCACGGCTGATAAATGCAATGACGATTTATTTGGGCGCACCGCCCACCATTTCCTCGGTCTCTCTTTGGTGGTCTTTTCCATCAACTCAGGAAGCTGGCGGGATGCAAAAATTTCACCATGACCGCGGCGACTTCCGATCCTGCAATCTTTTTGTGTATCTGACAGATGTGTCAGAGGATACTGGCCCCCACACTTTTGTGCCACGAACACATAGCTTCAATGTATTGCAATCCCTCGCGCTAGAACGGTTTGGCAGAGACAAAGCTCTGTACAGAGAATTTTGGCAATGGATTGAAATTCACAGAAAATCTGACGAAGAGATTCTCAAGTGGTTTCACAAAAACGAAATCAAGGTTTTCACAGGTCCAAAGGGAACTGCATTCTTTGAGGATACTCGGGGCCTTCACAAAGCCACTCTGCCCATATCCGGACCGAGATTGGCGTTTGAAATTGTGTATTCCACGCTACCAAAATATACCGAGAATATCGTAACTATCCCCCGCGAAAAATCTAAGCTTCGACACGGAGACCGCGTCCTTGGATCCGCTCGTACGATACGCGACGCGGCAAATTTATTCGTAACACAATCGACCGCAGTCTTTAGGGCTCATGTTTGATTCTCGCGATCAACATAACTGCCCCTTTTTGATCATCACCGTCGGGCTGTTGTTGAAAATAAACAACATCAAGCTTGGGACCGACCAACGCTTTGAGCTCTTCCACACTCCCGTACATTGACCCTACAATCTCGTCCCCGGAAGAATTGCCCGCAGCGACAACGCCTCGGCCATATCCTGGTTCATACGTGAGCCCGATTGCGATAATTCCATTGTGCGTGCAAACCCGCAGCATCTCATCGACGGCACGTTGTGGAGAGCTACTATATCCCAAGACCCAGCTTGAAATGACGATATGAAAACTACGGTCTTCGTAGGGCAAATTGTGCATGTCTCCCGCATCGATCAGAGGAGAACAAGAAATTAAATCTAGCGCGCTAATGTTTCCGGGATTAAATCCGGCGCCAATAAGATGAAAAATTTCCATCTCAGTTCTTGGGCCGATAGACAACACTTTCATTTTAGGTGCGTAACTAAAGACCGGGTCTAATGACGTTAAGGGATTGATTAAACGTCCTGTTCTAGTGAAAGACCCAAAATCATCTTTCTCGAGCTCTTTACGGTTGTGGCTCACCGAGCCCGGCATCACTCCTTGATCCAAGTCTTCATGAACCCTGAGGTACCTTTCCCCTCGCCGCCACCGGTCCAACGCCAAATACCGCCGACATTCACCGCTCAACAATATGTCAGCTGGACGTTTCGCGAGAATCTTAAGCATGTGATCTAATTGTTGAGTTGAAACGCTGAGAGCCTTGGACTCGCTCATCTAAATCTCCGGGATCAAATTTCGTAATGCCTCACGGGGGGAAAATTTCACAAGCCAACCATGCTTACACGGAAACACCCTCGGCTCACAACACCATCCATTGCGCTGACGAATGCAATCCAACTACACTTCCACTCAAAGGAAATCCCATTGGTGGCGAGGACGGCTATAGCTCAATATTTTTGCCCGCTCCGATTCAAACGCAAGGATGTACATTGGCCCGCTTTCCACAGATAGATACCCAACGTTGCACTTTGGAGCAATTTACAGAGCGACATCTGACCGATCGCTACGTTTCGTGGCTGAACGACCCCGAAGTCGTGCGCTATAGTGAACAACGTCATAAAACCCATGATCTCGAATCTTGCCAGGGGTATATGAAATCGTTCGATGGCACACCGCACTACTTTATTGCCATTTCAGAAACGCATCAGGGCCTTGGTCACATTGGCAATTTAAATGTTTATGTCGACCAAAATAATCAATCGGCAGATGTCGGAATCCTTTTAGGACATAGAGAAATTTGGGGTCAAGGATACGGCGTCGAAGTATGGACCGCAGTGTGTGATTACCTACTGCACAATCTAGGACTGCGAAAAATAACGGCTGGAACCAGCGCAAACAACATCGGAATGCGAAACATAATGAAACGAACCGGTATGGTCGAAGATGGGCAACGAAAACGCCAACTTCTCATCGAAGGCGAAGAAATTGATATTGTTTACGCCGCACTATTCAAGGAATAGCCTTGAATACGACTTATGCAGTCTAAGACCTAATCTCGGGAATTAAGACAAACAAGCTTTCATCCAAGGGGTACAGACTTACGTGGGCTGATACGCCTATATCGTTCAAAGCCAAACGCAGCCGTTCGGTCATTTCATCAGCCTCGAGATGAAACTTGTCCTTTCTAAGGTCCGTTAGCGGTGTTCGCCGGTACCCCTCTCCTCGCATAGGCGGTATGCGTCCGCTCGACGCCGCCGCACAATGCTCTCGCAATTGATTCAATAATTCATCAGCGATTTTTTCGTTCGCTTCGCGGTCATCAATTGTGAATTGGTTCGCGAGAAACTTGGTGCGGTTATCTTCGTTATCTTTGATTGGCCCGCTACCGGTTTCGAAAAATTCAACCATTGCTTTCGACGCATCTTGCCAAGAATTGAATGTCGGATTGACATGATTTGTCGCGAAATCAAACGTAGGGTGGGGGCCCGGCACAACGTTCACCACTGGCTTACCCATGAGGGCTGCTTCTAAGCCGGTCGTACACGTCGTATGCACGACAAGCTCCGATCCCAGAATCCACGGATGAGGGTTGGACCGCGGAACAATATGTAAGCGCTCGCAACTTCCGTATCGGTCTTCCCAGAAATCTGCAATTTCGCCGGGATGCGGCCTGAGAATAATATTTTTCTCGGGAAGAGTCTCGATGGTCCAGTCTATAAGATTGACCATCGCCTCTCGGTTAAGCTTCTCCCACTCCCATTTCAACTTATACTCGGTAATGCTTTCTTTGCTGGAGGTATCCAACAATCCGGCCAGTGCCGCAATTTGAGCGACATGATTTTTATCTTTCCAAATACTATTTATCTGAGCGTAATTGGTATTGAACAAAATATACGGACCATACGCATCTGTGATTTCTTTGACTTCAGCCTCAAAGTGTTGGTGACGCGTAGAAGATAGAAAATCAACGCGCGCGTTTCCTACGGTACGAATTCGGCCGCGCAGAGTAGGGAATCGTCGTTCAATCACCGCTTGATGAAGCTGGCTTTGTGCAAAAAAGACATCGCAATTTTCCGCAGCCTCGCGACTAAAGACCTCGAGAAAACATTCCTCTTCCGTACAGACCAAAAACCTCCTCGTCCGTTGACGCGACGATGTGACCTTTGGACCTAAAATCTGCCATGGGTTTGGCTTGAATGCCGTTTACTGTTTTAAAAAGCACAACACCTGGAGGAAGCGCGTCGGCATTTGAAAACAAGGACCATTGCTGGCCAAAAAAAACCACGACACCGGCCTTGAGCAAGCGGGCCGCGATAAGCAAACGAGACTCAAGCTCCCGCTGCTTGATCTCCAATCCCAAATACGCGATAGATTCCATAAAGCGCTTACCAACAATCGGGCGTCCGACGCATACCGCCCGTTTCAGATTAAATACTTGTGATTTGCAAGATTATGCGACTTTTCGTCGGTAGCCTATGACTTGCCAACGACGCTCAGAGCAGACATAAATCCTTCCAATTCACTGCTCTATGCCATACTCAACCACAGCATATCAACATTACTAAAACCGGACCAATTACATGTTCGACGACGCAAACATTCTCGTGACTGGGGGAACAGGCTCCTTTGGCCAAAAGTTCACGCAATCAATCCTAGAGGCGTACAAACCCGCTCGTTTGATCGTGTACTCCCGCGATGAACTGAAGCAATCACAGATGCAAGGGACGTTCCAACAACCCTGTATGCGGTACTTCATTGGAGATGTCCGAGATCGCGAACGCTTGTCTATGGCAATGCGAGGCGTCGACTATGTCATCCACGCTGCAGCTTTAAAACAGGTCCCAGCCGCAGAGTACAATCCGATTGAGTGCATCAAGACCAATATAAATGGCGCCGAGAACGTCATTCACGCCGCGCTTGAAAACAAAGTTGAGAAAGTCATCGCCCTCTCAACCGACAAAGCCGCAAATCCGATTAATCTTTACGGCGCGACAAAGCTTTGTTCAGACAAACTTTTTGTCGCCGCTAACAATCTCGTCGGCAACAGCCCTACACGCTTCTCCGTCGTCCGTTACGGCAACGTCGTTGGATCGCGCGGCTCAGTGGTCCCCGCCTTTCGGACCATGATCGAACGCGGAGATGATCACCTACCCATAACCGATCCACGCATGACTCGGTTTTGGATTACACTGCAGCAAGGCGTGGACTTTGTAAGGGATAGCTTTACGCGCATGCGCGGCGGTGAAATATTCGTTCCCAAGCTCCCCTCAGTTCGCATCACCGACCTCGCCGCAGCGATGGCGCCGGACATGCCGACACGCACAATCGGAATTCGCCCGGGAGAAAAATTGCACGAAGTCATGTGCCCCTCCGATGATTCACACCTGACCGTTGAATTTAAAGGCCATTACGTTATTCGCCCAGCAATTACGTTCTGGGAAAATTTTGAACCAGACTACGAAACGGATGACAGCGGAGAGTCGGGCACGCCGGTCGCGGAAGATTTCGAATACAGCTCAGGTACGAATCCGGTTTTTCTCAGTGTCGAAGAGATTAAAGCTGTTAATTCCGCTGCGAATGCATAGGCGCACATTAGCAAACATCACAACACGTTCGTTCGAGAGTGAATTTCGCTCGCCGCTCCGTCCGTCTTACATAAGTTCTTGAATAATAAATTCTGTCAGGGGGGTCGCGCGCTGATCGTTCTTGAACAAAATTGTTCGCGCGTCATCACGGTTCATGATTCGAAACTCTTGGTACTCGTTGTTTTGAGCGTCAGACAAAGATTTTTCTACGCTCCTCATATCTGCGTCCAAATACATACGGGTTACGATATCCAACACATTGGCCGAGTTATCTTCGACAACACACCACGGCTCGACCTCACCGACCAAATCTGGGGATAATCCAGTCTCTTCTGAGAGCTCTTCTTTAAGTTGCCGGCAAAAATCAACAACTCCATCGGCGCGTCGGCTCGCGGGCTCGAGGCCGCCTGATGGTGCAAATTCCCAAGACCCGGGATCTTGGGTCACCCACGCGGCACGGCGTCCAAAAATCAATCCTCCATCGCAATCGGTTATCCCGGTCACCGCCAATGGCCTTATGTTGAGCTCAGAGAATTGATGGGGATATTGCTGCGCTGCGAAGAAAAATTTGTAATCGATGAAGTGGCCGTGCACGGCTGGCCACTCCAGTTCGGAAACATTGAAAATCGATCCATCGGACAATGCGTTGGGACGGCTCGCGCGCGCTTTTGTCCATATTTGATCGACAGCATTGAGAACATCTGCGCTGAACCTGTGAGATTTAAATGAGCGCTCGTGTACGCTTGGAACACCGGTGAAACGAACTTTAAACATTCGGAGAGGATCCAACCTTTTCGAATCTGGGCAACGGGAGGAGTTGGTTCAAACTCGTGATCGTTCGCACACCTCCCGGCCAATCGATACCGCATGCCGAACCCGATACGATCGCACAGGTCGTTAGTCCGGCTCCTGCGGCGCTCCGCACTCCCGTTAGGGTATCTTCGACCGCAATCGACCTCGCGACATCACACTGACTATCCTCAATGGCTTTGAGATACAAATCCGGCGCCGGCTTTCCGCGAGAGACCATGTCTCCGGTTGCGATCGTCGAAATGAAATCTGAAAGCTCTACGGCGTCCAACCAAGATGCTACGGTGTCTCCGACGTTCGAAGACACCACATTCACCGCCCACCCTTCCGCAACCGCCGCGTAAATCAATTCACGCGCTCCTGGGCACGGTTTTACATCCCGGTACACGGCATTGAGGTATTTTTTGTAAACCTTCAGCAAATCCTCTACCGGCGGGTCCAATTCGTGATCACGTTTCAATATCGCAATCACATCTGCCAGGCTCGGACCGTTTAACCGGTCGAATTCGGCTTGAGAACTTGGACGATCAAAGCTTGCAAGAAATCGGTCATAGATATCTTTCATCACACCCAAGCTGTCTGCGAGCGTTCCGTCAAGATCAAGAAAAAGGCCTGGGCGATTGCTTTGCGTCATCTCTCTTATTGCGGGCTCAAAATTGACTCTGACGTCGTCGTTGTGGGTGCGCTTGCGATCACATCGACCAATTTGCTCCCCGGCAATGACTCCGGCGCCTCAAACACCAACGGAGCACCATTGAGCAAAACCTCAGTCAAATTTTCCCACACATATCGCATATGGCGAGCCGGATTATCATGAAATTCAGACACAACCATGTCGGCGTCATCAAATATTTGGACGCGCATTCCATCGTCGTTCAATATGCGAAGGCGGCTTTTATCGAATATAATATCAATATCAAACTCGTTTTGAACGCGGCCATCCACACCACGAAGGATGAGCGGAGTAGGGCTGGGGCCGAATTGGATCTCAACCTTTGCGCTCACGGTAGGGTCGTCGTCGCTGAAATCATGAAACACATCGCCCGCTTTCACGGCTGAAATGACCTTTTCCTCGAGAACGGCCCCTATCAAATCCAATCCGTGGCACGCATTGTGCCTCAGCCCTCGGCAATATGTTAAGCAAGCTTTACTCGGCGGTCCAAAATCCCCCGCCCGGGCCGCCGCCAACCATGACGCGACACCAGGCAACCAACGGCGCATGAAGTTTATCACGAGTATCGAACCCGCTGACTGTGTTTCGGAAATGAGCCGCTGTGCATCGTGCGCGTCAGAAGACAATGGCTTTTCGCAGAGGATCATTTTTGGAGGATTTACGAGGAACCGACGAATCCAATCACCGTGTGTCCCATCGGGGCTCGCGATACAAACGATATCGGCTGATCGTCTCGGCGCATCGTCGCATGAAGCGATATCAGACTCCAATGACCATCGCCGACATATGGTGCGCGCGTGGTCCTCGTCGATATCGCAGACCCAATCAATCTCGAGGTTTGGGTTTTCCTGACATGCTTTGATATGCGTCGAAATCGACGGTCCGGCTGGCTCGTCATACCCTTGCGCGATTTGGCCCAATCCTACGATCCCGACACTGAGGGTGGAGGATTTCGCCATCAGCACATCGCATTTGCTTTAAGCGGCAGGTGCGGACACATGCATCAAGTCCTGACGATTTTCATAAACCTTGTGAAACGCAGCGACGATCTGATCTATCTGCGCATCGCTTGGATCGTAACTGCACACTAAGAAAATCAACATCTCCGAGGCGTACAACCGTTCTGTTACGGGGCACAACCCTTCCACATAAGTTCTGTCACTCAGGTTAAAGGGAAACCCTTCACGACCAAGCGCGATGCGATTTTGAAATGCCGGAAGCAAGTACAAAGGCTGAACGTATCCAGGAGCGTTCGGCACGCCTTCGGCCGCAAGCGCTTTTGAAAATGCCGCGCGCGGGACGCCTATTTTCTCCTCGTCATATTTTGCGCCCCAAACATAATATACGTGCCGGCACTCGGCGCGCACTTTAGGTGTATAAAGCCCGTCTATGTCTTGCAGGCCAGACGTCAGACGTTCGGCGATTTCAATTCTTTTGGCCGTTAATGCGTCTCCCTTCTTCAATTGTTCGCGGCCGATCGCTGCACTTAATTCGGTCAGGCGAAAGTTATGACCTATCAGATTTGTGAAATCACCTTTCGCTAAATGTTCTGATGCATTTTCAGCATGGTTGCGAATCATACCCAATCGAGCGGCAAGATCATCATCATTGGTGACACATATTCCGCCTTCACCGGTGTGGATGTGCTTGTGGTAGTTCAGACTAAAAACACCGATATGACCAATGGTCCCGGTATACTCTCCTTCAAATGTACCGTACGGGGCTTGAGCATTATCTTCGATAAGCGCCAACCCATGTGTGTCGGCCAATTCTCGTAGCGCTTTAAGATTGGCTGCCTGCCCAAAAAGATTCACGGCGATAATGGCCCGTGTTTTTTCCGTGATCGCACTGGCCACGCATTCGGGATCAAGACAAAAGTAATCCGGCTCTATGTCAGCGAATACGGGGATACCGCCATAAAACAATGGGGCGACGGCTGTTGCGGACATCGAGTACGGAGGAACGATCACTTCATCGCCAGGCCCAATTCCAACGGCCCCCATAGCAGCAATGAGGCCGGAGGTTGCCGAATTCACCGATATCGCATGCCGTATATTGAACGTCTCAGCCCATTCGGTTTCGAACGCTTTGACTTCCGGCCCACCCCAATACTCTGGCGTCCAAGCGCCCAAAAACGCGCTGAGGGTTCCTTCGCGCATCACCCGTAGCACGGCGTGCTCTTCTTCAACGCCTGTTGTGCGATACGGACGCAAAGATTGCGTGACCGCGGGATTTCCCCCCATAAGCGCGAGTTTACTCATCCAAGTCGTCCGGATTAATTCAGCCTTAGCGGCACGATAACACAAACCATGTCCGATTTACCGTGCTCAACAATAGTTTCAGTGCCGTACCACGGCCGCGAGCAGCAAAGCAAGAACTCGCAAAGACGCATTTATGACAAAGCTGTAGCCGCCGAATTTAATTGATACGGCGCGGCGCACATTGGTGACAAACCTGTCCCAGGTATGTCATACGGCATGTCCACGCCAGAGAAACAACCACCGCAGTTGCATGAGCAAGAAGATATTATTCGCCGCTGGAGATGTAGGAGGCGCACGTACGATCATTCCTGTAATTCGTACTGCAATCGCCCAAGGCCACCAAGCGTACATCTTGCGCCATGGACACATCACGCAAGAAGCTCATGACGATTGGTCTTGGCTTGAGCCCTCTGGTGTTGGAGCCGATGATTTCAACGCGCTCATAGATCGAACAAGTCCAGATGTCATGGTTTATGCGTCCAGCGTTAAGGACTTCACCGCACTGACCCTTGCGCGGTCAGCACAAGCACGTGGTGTGAAAGTCCTTCACGTTCTCGACAATTGGTCCACGTACCAACGCCGCATGATGTTAGACGATCTCCCAGCTTTTTCTCCCGATATCTACGCGGTTATGGACGACCTTGCGGCGACCGCGGCTGTGGATGCGGGCGTATCCAAAAAAACGCTCCGTGTGACGGGTCATCCGGGACTCTGCGAAATCGAGACCGCACACAGAGCGGGTCGGCTGCAACGACCAGCAGTAGACAATGGCGTCAAACACTTGCTGTTTGCCTCTGAACCTGTTGCAGCCGATCAGGGTCCATCGTCTGGTGCTGGCGTTGCCCGCGGATACACTGAACAACAAGTCCTTCAGCTCTTGTGCGAGGCGCTGCAACCGCTTGCAAGCGAAGTTTCCTTATCTATTTTGCCTCATCCCCGTGAAAACGTAGCAACCCTTAGACAATTTTGGACGAACCATCGTGGAGCGTTACAGGGAGAAGTGTCACTCAACACTCCGGAAGTTCTAAATTCTGGGTTTGTTGGCGTTATGGGAATGGCCTCCATCCTTTTGTACGAAGCTTGGTTGGTGGGCCAGCCCGTTCTTAGCATTCAGCCAGGATATAAACTCCCTGTTTTGCGCCATTTGGCATCGCGCCCCGGTCTGGTGTTTATAGACTCAATGGAGGGCATTGGAGAAAAAATCAGGTCTTGGGTACAAGCAATCGACGCAAATTCGTCTACCAACGTACGCGACGACGCCAAAGTCCATACCAATGCGCCCGAAAACGTGCTGTCTTTGGCGTTGGATTTAGCCGCGACGCATAAAAGCAATTGAAAGCAGAGCCCATGACCGGGGAAAAAGATAGGACAGTCGCAATCATCCCAGCACGGGGCGGCAGTAAGCGTATACCCAAAAAGAATATCAAACTCTTCGCTGAACGCCCGATGATTTCCTACTCGATTTCAGCGGCGAAAGACTCCGGACTGTTCGACCGCGTTATCGTATCAACTGACAGCGATGAAATTGCCGCCGTTGCAGAAGAACACGGCGCAGAAGTTCCATTCATACGACCGGCTGAACTCTCGGACGATCACACCGCGACTGCCCCGGTAATAACGCATGCGTTGAACTGGCTGGCGGACGATGGAACTCCCGCGGCTTACGCGTGCTGCATCTACGCTACAGCCCCATTCGTTCGCGCGAGCGATATTTCAAAGGGCTATGACATTCTCAAAGACAGCGGCGCAAGTACAGCGTTTACCGTCACGTCATTTCCATTCCCCATTTTCCGCGCTCTGCAAATTAAGGGCGATGGTGCTCTCGCGATGTTTTGGCCGGAACATCGCACCACAAGATCGCAGGATCTACCGGATGCGTATCACGATGCCGGGCAATTTTATTGGATCAATGTCGAGAAGTTTTCGCGCTCGTCAGAACTTTACAATGAAGATTCTCAGCCCATCTTACTGCCCCGCCACTTAGTTCAAGACATCGATAGTCCAGAGGACTGGGAAACTGCGGAGCACATGTTCACCGCACTCCATAACAAAAAACCGTAGACATAAGCATTTACGCCTCGTCCACGTACCCGCGATCAATCAGCACGTATTCATCTTCACGCACATTCGGCGCACGGGAGGTGGTGAGTTTAAAGTCACAGTCGCCGTCTTTCTTGAGCGCGACATATTGCGCGGTTTCGGGCTCCGGCGCGGTAAGCACCGAATGCTTCAGCGACCAAGCCCCATCTTTCCCACGCGACCAAACCGCCGGGTCGCGATGTCGATCCAGAATCTCGAAGAACTCATCCTTACTGAGACCAATCCAACCTAAAAATTGAGCAACATCGCTGGGCTCAACGTCTTGATAGAGTCGAACGCGCTCTAGCCCTTCCTCTCGAGACAGGCGACCAAACCTTATTTCACGGCACGCATGGTCCACTACTTTTCCACACCCGTGTTTCAGGAACTTTATGTAATCGTGCAGTCCACTGTAGTGAACACAATCAACGTCGTTATATGTATCGAATGTACGGCACTGTTCCGCAGTCTCGTAACCGTACTTATCGATCATCTCCTCGTGTTGCCGCTTGGTATCCCAACGGACATAATTGCCAAGATAGATACCGCGAACACCAACCTTCGACAGCTCTTTGTCGTGGGGATACATGAACGCTTGAACGTCCTCCTCGCGCAGCGTTTCGCTTTGCGCAAGCAAATCTTCCGCCTCCAATCCCATCAAGTCGTGCTCTTTACGATATTTTCGGCTCATCTCGACTTCATCGGTATGGGAAAACATACCGACTTGATCCAAGCCCTGATGGTGACCCCAAATGATGAGGGGGATTTTATTGCGCACAGCAACTTGGACCGGCCAAACGGTTTGGCCAGCCAAGACATGCCAATACATGCTTCCGCGGAGCCGCAAGGTCTCTCGGGTAATCTTTTTAACCGTATCAGGCTTAAGAACCTGAGCGTAGATGTCGAGATCAAACAGGGTGCGTAGATAGGCAAGATTACGATGCCCCCTTCGCGTGTTATAATGCTTGTTGTAGTGGACGAGCAGCGGATTCAAACCTAGTTTTTCTTTTACAATGTGAACGATGAAGTATGAATCACGCGCACCGGAAACTGGCACGATGCAGTCATACCCCAATGCCGAACGATTGCGGTAAGAGTCGGTAAGCGTTGTGAGGGTTTTCCACCTTGAGTTCCAATCCAACTCGTTCTTTTCTTCGTGAACACGACAACCGCTGCACACGCCATTGTCATCGAAAACGATGTTCAGCGGATGATTGGCTGGATAAAGGCAACGACTACAGTATTGCATTGGACCGTCAAATCACTTCGTCGACATAGTGAATAAACAACATCTCTTCGAGATCATTGTCCGTTTTTTTTCTAAGACGTCCTGTTTCATCGAAGTTGCAATCCCGATAATCAGCGTAACTGTCATGACGCAACTCAACTCCCGCTGCTTGAATAACCGCTTTTGCGACGGTCGCAGTATGTTCGGTAAAGTGATAGAAATTCCCAGCGGCCAATCCACTAACACCGGGTAATTTGGCCGCGTCCGCCATGTGCATGGGCGCGCCCACCCCTCCAAGTACCACAACCGGAATTGAAACACTCGCAGCTACCTGCTCACATAGCTCCAAATCGTAGCCGGACTTTTGTCCATCACGGTGCACCGCTTGAATGAGAATTTCACCAGCGCCGTGATCTTCGGCCCGCTTTGCCAAGACCATCGGGCTCAACCCCGTTCCTCGGACCCCACCGTCAACGAACGCTTCAAAGCCGTCATCGCGAGGGCGTGCATCGATCGCAGCGACAACGCACTGCGTTCCGAACCGGTTTGCCGCCTGTTCGATAAGCTCTGGGGTATCGAAGACCGAAGTATTGAGAACGATGCGATCCGCACCCGATTTAATGACGCTCCGCACGTGATCAATCGTCCGAAGCCCTCCGCCAACAGCCAATGGCACCAAACAGTAGGGCGCGACATCAGAGATAGCACGCTCGAGCTCGGCCTCGGCAATCGATGTAGAGGAAATATCCAACATGACGATTTCATCCACGCCCCACCGGTTGAGATGCTCCACTGCGACCGCAGGTCGGCCCACTGGCAAGTATTTTTTGAACCCAATGCTCTGTACAACGATACCGTTAAGCACGGGGAGCACGGCGATGATGCGACGCTTCAGCACACTAATGCTCCGCCGCTGTCTGAACGACATTTAGAAAATTGCGAAGCAATCGACGGCCATTGTTTTGGCTTTTCTCGGGGTGGAATTGAACGCCCCAGATATTTTCTTTAACGACAGCCGCGATGAGCGGTACGCCAACATCGACCGTCGCCACCGAGTGTTCATCTTCCGCTGTCATATAAAAAGAGTGATTAAAGAAAAAGTGGCTGCCCTGCTCTACATTGATGTTCAACGGCCCATCACCTTTCCAGGTAACTTCATTCCAGCCGATATGGGGAACGCGGATTGCGGTGTCTGCTGGAATTTTATCGATCTCGACATCGATCCAACCGAGCCCGTCATGCACTCCGCCTTCGGTTGATCGCTTGCCCAACAGTTGCATCCCTAGGCAGATGCCAAGGAAAAGGCACTTTGGCATCCAAAACTTGGCGCTCTAACACGTCAATGAGGTTTAGATCTCGCAACCGATCCATCGCTTCACCGAACGCCCCCACGCCGGGAAGAATAAGAGCGCCGGCCTGATCCAAGTGACGTGGCTCCGCGCAGATTTGAGCGTCACACCCCAAGGTCGCAAGCGCGGACGCAACAGATTGCAAATTCCCCATGCCGTAGTCGATGATGCAAACGTTGCCCCGGGTCACGAGAAACTTCCTAAGACTTTGAACCAGATGCGCCGGACGGTTTGTACCGCAGTTCCCAGGCTCCAAGGTTATTCAACTGCCACAGTTCCTTGTTTCGTGCGCCTTCTATGACCTCTTGAAACTGGGCTTTTGAAATTCCGATATAGCGGCAAAAATGATCGATATAACGATCACTGCAGCGTCCGTCATACGTCTCTACGGCCCTCACCGCCTCTTCACGGGTCATTTTGCCAAGCCTTAGCTGGACACTGGCCTGTTGAACCACCTTTCCAAACCCAAGTTTTAAATGCTTGATCATTTGGTTAACGTGAACGAATTCGTCGTCAACTGCTTCAAAAGCATTTAGCGACCCCGTCTCTTCCGGTAAGGCATCGAAACCCGTACGCGGCTTTAAGCCGTGAGCAAGCGCAAACGCCCCGTTTGCGAGATCGTTAAAGTCGCGCATGTAATATCCGAGGTACACGATTTTCAATTGAGCGCGTTCAAAGTCGTGCTCCGAGGGATACTTGTACCAATTCATCTCCTTGGCGGTGAGACCACTCTCGAGCCAAGCATCAAGCTCGCCGCCCGCAAGTGTGTTGTGAAACCTCTGCTTGTTGCCATCGCTGGACACCGACCCAACACTTCCGCCAAAGGCTAGCGCGGGATTTTCGCCTAAAAAAATGAGCGGGATACCATAGGCAATCGCGACGCGCGGGAGCGATGCATACAGCACCAGTTCACTTGCTTTAAAAATATTGGTGAATTTTAGGAAACTGTACCGCGTCAATTTCTTTGAAACCTGCGGAGCCGGGCCAACCATATGGAGGTCAAATCCCTGTTCCACCAGATTCGATAAATTTTCCGCTCCGCGCTGCGTTTGCTGCTCCGGCGGATACACGCACGACACCAGCAACGGATTTAACCCCAGATTGTCGCGTGCGAAGAACGACTGTCGAATACTGTCTTTCCCACCGCTCACACCCATAATGCAATCGTAAACGCCGCGCTTATTTGTCCGCCCCCACGCACAAATCTCCTCGAGCTCCTTCGCGCGCGCGTCCCAATCAACATCGGCGAGGCTCTCTGCATACCTACAGGGCAGGCAGACACCCTCTTCATCGAAAACCCCGTCGGGCCACGTGTTTGGGGTTACGCACTTCGCGCAATATGACACCGTCATCGAAAAGCTTTCAGTTTGATCGAGTTGGTCAGGAAAGGCGTTGTTGGGCCCAAAGCTAAGATCATCACTCCTCAAGTGCAAGGCGTTCAAAGCTGCGGCTTAAATACGTGGCAAGGTACTGGCCCATTATGCGATGGGCGTGCGCATTCGGGTGCGGATCCGGTTCCGTTACCCACAAACTTGGGGGGCTTTGATCTTCTAGCGCGGGCAAAAGATCGACGAACTCGATGTCATGTTCCTCTGCGATCACCCTCAATTTCGATGTCACCTCCGTGAATGGATAC
>CBDDHW010000073.1:0-119783 GCA_965228575.1 Rhodospirillaceae bacterium
GCAGGCACTCGTCTTCTGTGATCAAATTCTCGACCCGTTCAACCAGCACGCGCCCATACCAACTCCGGTCAAAAATGGTCATGCGTCCGGCGCGTCCCAGGTGACGCCAAAACCGCCAGAGATAATGATGGGCGCGTTCTTCGTCGGTGGGCGCGGCGATGGGGATTATCCGGTAATCGCGGCCGTCGAGCGCAAAGGTGAGGCGCCGGATCGCGCCACCTTTGCCGGCCGCATCCCACCCTTCGAAGGCGATCACTGTGGAGAGGTCAGCCTCGCGCGCTTGTTGCTGCGCTTTGTGTAGTCGGATCTGGGCTTTATGGAAGTCAAGGGCATAGGTTTTGTCGGCCACTGCGGCGGAGAGATCGACAGACTCTAGAATGCCCCGGGCAGCGGGGCGAACGGTATCGCCAGATTGCGTTTCTATGTTCTCGGGTTTGAGGGTTTCGTTTTTGGTTTTAGCGTTTGTTTTTGCCGAAACCGTTTGCTGTTGTGCTTTTAAACTCTTTACACGCTTCTTGATAAACTTTTGGCGTTCTTCGAGGTGCCGTCTTAGAGAGTCACGCAACGTCATCAATACATTCGCCCTGCGAAAATTATCATCAACGCCCTCAATGACAATCCACGGCGCATTTACGTCGGTAGTCTGACTGATCACATGTCCAGCAGCCTCGATATATGGCTCATAATCTTTCGGTGCGCGCCAGGCTGCATCGGTTGCTTTTAAACCAACGACAGGGTCCTTTGTGTGGCGCACAATGCGCTTGCGTTGTTCTGGTTTACTCAAATGCAGCCAAAATTTGAGGATAAGCGCACCTTCGTCGGCCAGAGTTTTCTCGAAGGATTTTATACTGAGGACCGATTTGTCTAATTGAGCCCGCGAGAGTTTTTTGTTGCAGTATTGGGTCAGGGGATCCAGATACCATCCGCCGGGGTACAGGCCGATGGAGCCTGCCGGCGGAAGGGTGCGCCAGTAGCGCCAAAATACGGGACGCTCATTCTCCTCATTTGAAGGGTCGTCAAATGCGAGTGTGGCAATCCACCTGGGATCCATCCAGGTGTTCAAAAGATTCACCGTATCAAGAATACCCGCGCCTTTAACGCCGAGAAGGGCGATGATAACGGGGAAGTCCGCGGCTCGGAGCTTTTGTTGGAGATCGACGAGGTCCAACCTTAGATTTCCACGAATCTCGCGAAACGCGTCGTCGCTTAGCGCGTTACCGACCTCTGCGGTTTCAAACATCTGTCCCCCGGCACCTCAAAACCCAATGCGACACGTTTACCGTGCGCCCATAAAGATTGTAAGCGAGTGTGCCTTACCGAGGGGCAAAAATTTTGACTTGCATCAAAGTCTCTGATGTGGAGCCCGCTGGTTTTGTCTCGCAGGTTCGTGGTTGTGCGAGTAAGCTACCTGCATGGGTGCATATAGAATAAAACGCCTTTTGCTAAGTGTCTTGCTGAGCCTTACGTTTGCTTTGGGCCTCTCGGTCACGCAGGCGGGCGCGGAAACCCGTCAATTCTTGTCACTGTATGAAGGCTTGCTTGCTTCACATGTACGGCCGGCCACACAAAGTGAAATAGCCTTCGCCGGGGTCGACTATGATGCCTGGGGAGAGGATCCGCGCCACCAACGTGCGCTTGAGCACCTGTTGAGGCGCGGCCCTCCTTCCGATGCCCTTGAAGACGTGCGCATGGCCTATTGGATCAACGCATACAATTTTCTTACCATTGATTTGATCGTTCGCGAGAATGAACGCGATAGCATCCGAAATCTTGGGGGCCTGTTTTCCAGTCCATGGACAAAGTTTGAGTGGGCGATAGAGGGTCAAGATTACACGCTGGACTTTATTGAACACGAAATTTTGCGTCCAATGGGTGATCCGCGTATTCATTTTGCCATCAACTGCGCATCGGTTTCCTGTCCGGACTTGCGAACAGAACCTTACACCGCTGAAAAGTTGGACAATCAACTGGACGAGCAGGTGCAAGACATGCTGGCCAACCCCGGAAAGGGTCTGTGGCAAGACGGAAATAAAATCTACGTCAGCAAAATATTAGATTGGTTTTCTGAAGATTTCGACGACGGTGATGTCGAAGGCTGGGTGCGCCGGTATGCAAACACGCCAGATCAATTTTCCTTGCGTTATCTCAAATATGACTGGGCTTTGAATCTCGTCCGCTAACCGGTCTGTTCCACATGCCTTCGACTATATTTAGCCTTGAGAGGCCGGCAAGATTGGGGAAAGACGGGTTCGAGAATCCCAGGTGATACTTTGGCGATCAGTCTTTGCACGTCTTCTTAAATAGTGCATGATTTTCCTATGCCGGTTTGTGAAGCTGATCCTTGGCGCGTTCAATATTTCGAAAATGTTCCGTGCCCCGACGATGTGCGCATACCCACAGAGGATGGCGATGCGTGGCAATGGTTTCCTGAATACAAATGGGTCTACAACAAACTCTCGGTGGCCGAGAGCCAGGACTTTGTTTGCGGACCTCATGGTTTAGAACCGCCATCATTTCCGGTTTTTTCAAAACCTGTCTTCAACATGCGCGGTATGGGAACCGGAAGCCGCGTTTTACGAACTCTGCGCGAATACAAAGCCAATCAAAAACCCGGACACATTTGGATGCCGTTGCTCGAGGGGGAACACGTGTCTACCGACGCGGTCGTTGTCGATGGCAAAGTAAAATGGTGGCGTCATGCGATCGGCAAACCCTTAGAGGATGGCATGTTCGATTACTGGCTGGTTCTTGCCGAGGACCGCCCAGCCGTAGAGAGCTATTGCGATGCATGGGTTCAAAAACACCTGTCCAATTACACGGGCATGGTCAATTTCGAGACCATGGGCGCAAAAATTATTGAGGTTCATCTCCGGTTTGCCGATCAGTGGCCTGACCTTTACGGCGGGCGACCGTGGGTCGAATCTCTTATCGAGCTCTACGAGCATGGACGATGGAGCTTTAAAGACGACAACCGGCGCGACGGATACAGCGTAGTTTTATTTGGAGCGCACGGCTTGCAGTATCGTCATCCGCCAGCGGAAGTCGTTGAGTCTGTACGAGCGACGCCTGATGTAAGCAGCGTGCAAATTACATTTCATGAAGACCGTCCACCCTCCTGGCACTCGATGCCGCCCGGTGGGTTTCGCCTTGCGATAGTGAATACTTGGGACCGAGAAGTCGGCGAGCGCGCCCGCGAAAAGCTCGCGCTTAGTTTTTGGTCGACTCAACAGCTTCTCCCTGGGCGGAAAAAGCGGAAAAATCCGGCGACCACGGCGAATGGATAAACCGGAAGTCCTAACAGATTTCTCATCCATAGATGAGATCGAGAACATTTGGATTCCCATGCCAGATGGGGCGCGATTGGCGGCGCGGGTATGGATGCCTAAATCCGCACCTCAAAACCCTGTGCCAGCACTTCTCGAATATCTTCCGTATCGCAAACGCGACTTCATGCGCTCGCGTGATGAACCGATGCACCGCTACTTTGCTTTAGAGGGATACGCCAGTTTACGGGTCGATATTCGCGGCAGCGGGGATTCAGATGGCGTTTTGCATGACGAGTACACCGCGAGCGAACTTCAGGACGCTGTAGAGATCATTCAATGGATCGCAGACCAGCCCTGGTGTTCCGGAGCCGTCGGAATGACCGGCATATCTTGGGGGGGATTTAACGCGCTTCAGGTGGCCGCTCTCCGTCCGAAAACTCTCAAAGCTATTATAACCCTGTGCGCAGCCGATGATCGCTACGCGGACGACGCGCACTACAAAGGTGGCTGTCTGCTGAACGAAAATATGCAGTGGGGATCTATTCTCACGCTTTATAAGGCGTTGCCGCCGGACCCCTTAATTGTCGGTGAGCGCTGGCGTGAGATATGGCTTGAGCGTATTGCGGCATTAGAACCATCGCCGGTGACATGGATGAACCATCCTTGGCGCGATGAATTCTGGAAGCACGGCTCAGTATCTGAAAACTATGAGGCAATTGAGTGTCCGGTGTATGCGGTTGGTGGCTGGGCGGATGGGTATACCAACGCGGTTCTACGTCTCCTGGAACACCTTAATGTTCCGCGCAAAGGACTCATTGGCCCTTGGGCGCATGCATTTCCACACGATGCGATTCCGGGGCCGACGATCGGCTATTTACAGGAAGCGGTGCGCTGGTGGGATCACTGGCTGAAAGAAAAAGACACCGGACTTATGGACGAGCCGCCCCTGCGGGTGTGGATGCAAGACAGCGTGCCGCCGCAACCTCAGTATGTTGAGCGGCCGGGGCGGTGGGTCTGTGAACCGGCGTGGCCCAGTCCCCGACTCAAAACACGCCGCTATCACTTAAATTGGGGGCACTTGTCGGCAAAGGCGGACGAGGCGAGTGCGGTGAGTTTTAGCTCACCGCAAACGTTAGGTGTGCGTGCCGGCGAATGGTGCGGATTTGGAGCCGACGGGGAAGCGCCGCGCGATCAACGGGCCGATGACGGTGGATCACTCACCTTCGACACCGATACCTTTAGTGAAGATATTGAATTGCTGGGCACACCTGAGCTGACTTTAGAGCTCATGTCCAACCAACCTTCGGCGTTTATTGTTGCGCGCTTGTGTGATGTGCGCCCGGATGGATCGTCGGCGCGGATTTCCTACGGCATTTTAAACTTATGCCATCGAAACAGCCACGAGGTCCCCGAACCTTTGGTGCCAGGCGAGTGGGTGACGGTGCGTTTATCTTTGGACGCACTCGGACAAGTTATACCGGCAGGCCATCGCTTGCGATTGGGGTTGTCGACTGCATACTGGCCGATGATATGGCCCTCGTCTGCGCCGGTAACGTTGAGCGTGCGCACAGGTAAAAGCGTCCTTGAATTGCCACTGCGACCACCCAACGAAAACGACCAACACCTTCGAGCGTTTGATGCGCCGATTGCGGCCGCAGGGACTCAACATAAAAAACTCCGCCACTTAGACATGCGCCGCACGGTCGAAGTCGATCTTGCTACAAACGAAATGGTTTATACCCTGCGGAGCGATGGTGGTGAATTCGGCGGAGCATCTCTGGCGCGGCTCAATGAAATCGATCTCGATCTCGGGTACACCATGATGAAGCGCTATCGCATCTTGGAAGACGATCCCTTGTCTGCGCAAACCGAACTTTCTCAGTCAACACTCTTACGCCGGGAGGGATGGGTAATTCGCGTTGATTGCCGGACACGCCTGACGGCAACCGCGGAGGCGTTTCAGTTTACCGGAGACCTAGAAGCTTTCGAGAACGATGCTCCTGCCGCGTCCCGCCAATGGACGGTCGCCGTCCCGCGAAAACTCGTCTAGCGGCTGAGCCCGGCGACTCTCGCAATAGCGGCGTCAATAATCATCTCAAGCATGGTGGGGTAGGCAATGCCCGAAAAGCCCGCCATGAATGCCAGCTTGCCGTCGTTAGCCCAGGCGGGATTGGGATTAACCTCCATCAACTTCGGACGTCCGTCCTCAGCGCATCTGAAATCAAATCGGCCATAGTCCTGCAAACCGAACCTCTTAAACAGAAGCTTCGCCCATCCTGACATCCGCTCGAATACATCCGGGTCTAACCAGGCACGCTCAAATTTAATGTCGGTCCAATATGGAGAGTCAGGGTCTGCTTTGGACTCAAATGAGAGAATTGGATTGAGTCCTTTGGGAAGGGCTGAGAAATCAACCATAAGAGGAGGCAAGACCGTAATGTCGGCGCCTGGATTCCCGATTAACCCAACCCCGTATTCCGGACCCGGAAGATATTCTTGCCAGAGTGTGTCACGGCCGGGGAGTAACTCACGTAGAGATAACAGATATCGTTTGGCTTCGGCCTCGTCGCGCACCACGGCGTCTTTGGTGATCCCGACGCTACCGTCCGCCGCGTTGGGTTTTAGGAGCGCGGGAAAAAAATCAGGTAGGCTATCAAGCGAAGTATCGGCACGAATGAACGCTTCGCGGGGGGTCTCTACACCAAGGGCCTCGGCAACAAGACGCACGATTTGTTTGTCAAAACACATCACCATGGCTTGAGGCGTTGCCCCCGTATAAGGAATGTCATGTAACTCAAGCCACGCGGGCAAATTCAACTCGCGCGTCGGGACATTGCCCACACCGGTATCGCAAAAATTCACAACGAGGTCCGGCTTGTCGTTGGCGAGCTTTTCGAACAGGTGGCTATGGTCGTTAAAGACCCTTACTTCGAATCGCCCTAGGCCCATTAAGGCTTCGACCATTGCATTGTGCGTCTCAAGGTCTTGAGGGCCATAGGCTGCACCTAACTTGGTCGGATCGGAGGCGGTATGATCGCCGGTAATGATGGCTAGACGAGTGATATCTTGGCTCATTGATTTTTGCCCGGGCGCCCATTGAGATCGTTTTGTTCTCTTTAGGCTAATCCGATTGGTGGTTCGTTGCTATTGGCAATAACGCAAGAGGAATGGACTAGCCATTGAACTTCCGCTGTTTTCCGCATATCACCGGCTCTGGATTGTTGCTGGCCCGGACTCTTGAGTATGAACATTTTCGCAACCTACAAGGCGCACATAGATGACGCGATTATCGCGCTCGCGTCGGAGGGCGCGTTGCCGGAGGGGTTGGATCTCTCCCGGGTTGCGGCGGAACCTCCGCGTGAGGCGGCCCATGGAGATATCGCAACGAATGCGGCCATGGTTTTGAGCAAGCCGGCGGGGAAAAACCCACGAGAGCTTGCCGGACTTCTTGCTGAACGCTTGCGCGCACTTCGCGATGTCACGGACGTGTCTATTGCCGGACCTGGCTTCATAAATATGCGCATTGACCAGGACGTATGGAGAACTGGTCTGCATCACGTCCTGTCGATGGGACCATCGTTTGGCGATGTGGATGTTGGTGGCGGCGCGCCCATAAACGTCGAATACGTTTCCGCTAATCCCACGGGACCTATGCATGTGGGGCACGCACGTGGGGCAATCGTTGGAGATGCCTTGGCCAGGCTTCTCGACAAAGCCGGTTATAAAGTGACCAAGGAATACTACGTGAATGATGCGGGCGGGCAGGTCGACAATGTCGCTCAAGCGTTGCACATGCGCTATCGCCAAGTTCTTGGGCAAGTTTCCGAAGACGCTATTCAAGACGCGCTCCAAAAAAAGGAAATTCAGTACGGGGGCGATTATCTTGTTCCTGTCGCTGAGGAATTAGCAAAACGTGACGGCGACAAGTGGGCTGAAGTCGATGACCCGAAGGACTGGATCCCTGCACTCAGGGACTTCACCGTTGAAGTGATGATGGCCGGGGTCAAGGACGATCTCGAAGCTTTAGGTGTTCACCACGATGTTTTCAGCTCGGAGAAAGCATTGGTTGAAGCCGGAAAGGTCGACGGCGCGCTTCAATTCCTAGAAGACGCTGGACTCACATATACCGGTGTCCTCGAACCGCCGAAAGGTAAGAAGCCCGACGATTGGGAACCCCGGCCGCAACTGCTTTTCAAGGCCACGGAATTCGGCGACGAGGTGGACCGGCCCCTTAAGAAATCGGACGGAAGTTGGACCTATTTCGCCAGCGATATCGCCTATCATAAGGACAAGGTCGATCGCGGATTTTCGGATTTGATCAATGTGTGGGGCGCGGACCACGGTGGATATGTCAAACGGGTCAAAGCTGCTTTGAAAGCGCTGACCGGCGGCAAGGGTCGTCTAGATGTTCAGCTGTGCCAAATGGTGCGCGTTCTCAATAAGGGCGAGCCCGTTAAGATGTCCAAACGGGCAGGAACGTTTGTAACCTTGCGCGATTTGATCGATGAAGTGGGCAAGGACGTCGTCCGCTTTATTATGCTGACCCGCAAGAACGATGCGCCCCTCGATTTTGATTATGCGAGGGTGACTGAAAAATCCCGCGAAAACCCCGTATTCTACGTGCAATATGCTCACGCTCGGGGGTGCAGCGTTCTACGCCACGCCGCCGAAATGTTCCCCAAGGCGGATTTATCCGACTCTGGCTTGGCAATGGCTGATCTTTCGGTGCTCAAGGATCCGGATGAAATTGGCGTACTACGCACTCTCGCGTCTTGGCCGCGGACTGTTGAAGCGGCAGCGCTTGCGCACGAGCCCCATCGCCTGGCTTTTTATATGTATGAACTCGCGTCGCAATTTCATGCGTTGTGGAACAAAGGGAATGACGCGGCAGAGTTGCGGTTTCTTCAACCCGAGGATGAAAGTGTTTCGTGCGCGCGCCTCGCGCTTGTCCGGGGCGTGGGCGTAGTGATAGCGTCCGGATTGACCGTGTTTGGGGTCGAGCCTGTCGAGGAAATGCGTTGATGTCGAGTGACGGGGACAGAGACGATCCGCCTTTGCGCCGCGAGGATGCGAAACCTGCTGCGGGCGATGATCTGCGCGCTGCGCCGTTCACCGATCATGTTTTTGATGACGACTATTATGGCCGTTCGGCGAAGCAGAGCGGTGGTCGATCCTATGGTTTGATTTTGGGAATTGTATTCGGAATCGCGATTGCTGGCGGCGTTGGATATTTTGCGTTTGCACCCTCCGGATCTTTGACGCCGGACGGCGAACCGCCGGTCATTCAGGCCGATCCCACGCCATATAAGACCAAGCCCGATGATCCCGGCGGGATGCAAGTTCCTAACCAGGACAAATTGGTTTACGAGCGGGTCGCGCAGGGTGACGCTGCACCTCAGGTCGAAAACTTGCTGCCGCCGGCTGAGGAGCCAAGAGAACCTCCAGCCGCTCCAACGCCAGAAACACAGCCAGCTATTGAAAATGCGGCGACAGTAGAGTCATCTGAAAGCGAGGCAGCAGCTGAGACTGTTGATCCTTTGGCGCAAGCGGTGGCGGAAATCGCCGGCGGTGACGGAGGGCCGGTGAACTTAGTGCCCAATTCGCAGCCATCACCAGCACAAACGGCGCCTTCACCAGCGCAAACAGCGCCTGAAACCACGCAGTCACCACAACAAACGGCGGCTGTTACCATGCCAGATGGCGCATTTTTGGTGCAATTGGCGGCGGCAAGATCGGAAGAGGGCGCAGAGAGCGAGTGGACAAAACTAAGCGGCCAGCATGCAGACCTTCTTGGTGATTTAAGCCATGTTGTACTGCGCGCAGATCTTGGCGACCGCGGGGTATTTTACCGTCTCCGTGTCGGGCCGCTCGAAGACCGCCCAGCGGCTGAAAACTTGTGCGAAGCGCTTGCGGCTAAGAACGTCGGCTGCATCGTTGTCCGCCCCTAACCGAACGTCCGAATGACAGCTTCAGCGCCTCTTGCGGCCATTTTTGGTTTGGCCGGACTTACCTTGAGCGACGAGGAGAAGTCTTTTTTCAAAAGCGTTCGTCCTTTGGGGTACATTCTCTTTGCGCGAAACATTGAAACGCCGGCGCAAGTCTCTGATCTGACTCAAGAATTACGAAGTCTTGTTCAGGGAGATAATCCGCTCATTCTGATCGACCAGGAAGGCGGACGGGTGCAAAGACTTGTGCCGCCCCATTGGCGGTTTGCCCCAGCAATGGCCGAATTCGGTGACCTTTATGCGCGAGACCCTGAGACGACGCTCAGCATCTTAAAAACCAATATGACCTTGATTGGCCGGGAGCTTTGCGAACTGGGCATTGATGTGGATTGCGCGCCGGTGATGGATGTTCCGGTTCCGGGGGCTCACGATGTCATTGGCGACCGCGCGTTTTCGCCCGATCCCGAGGTTATTGCGGCGATGGCGCCGTATGCCTGTGATGGTTTGCGTGATGCCGGTGTTATTCCAGTGATCAAGCATTTACCGGGGCACGGGCGGGCAACGGCAGACAGCCACAAAGAATTACCGGTGGTCTCGGAGGACCTGGAGACCTTGCGTACAACCGATTTCGCACCGTTCAAAGCGCTGTGCGCCGACGATACACAAGGTGTATGCTTTGGTATGACTGCCCATGTTGTGTACTCCGCGATCGATCCGGATCAACCGGCAACGACGTCCAAAAAAGTGATCAGTGACATCATCCGCGGCGAAATCGGATTCCAAGGACTTTTGATGACCGATGATCTGGCGATGAAAGCGCTTGATGGCCCCTTTGACGAACGGGCTGCCGCGTCCCTCGAGGCCGGGTGTGATGTGGTGTTGCATTGTGATGGAAACTTGGAGGATATGAGGTCCGTGGCCGAAGGCGCAAAACCTCTTGGTGCGAATGGGATGCAAGCTCTTGAAACGGTCGCCTCAGTGCGTCTTCAGCCGACCGCTGAGATAGAAAACATCCTAAAGGCGGACTTCACCATTATGGATGGGCTGCGCCGTGGATAGTACGCTCGCAATCATCGTCGAGATTGCCGTCATTGCCGTACCGGTCATCCTCGCCATTACATTGCATGAGGCGGCCCACGGCTATGCGGCTCTGATGTTTGGCGATCCAACCGCAAAAGAAGAGGGCCGGTTGTCGCTCAATCCCATCCGCCATGTCGATCCGGTGGGAACAGTTGTACTGCCTGGCTTTTTGCTGGTCTCCTCAGCACCGTTCCTCTTTGGTTGGGCCAAGCCGGTTCCAGTAAATTTCCGGCGGCTTCGAACACCGCGGACCGACATGGTCTGGGTGGCCTTGGCCGGACCGGGCATGAATATCGCGCTGGCAATCGCATCCGCACTGCTCATGCACGTAGTTCCCGATCCTCGAAGCTTGACCGGGTCTGTCCTCATGCTCGGGCTTCAATATAGTATTTTTATCAATGTGATCCTGGCCGTCTTTAACATGATTCCTCTACCGCCGCTGGATGGTGGGCGGGTTGCCGTGGGACTTCTTCCGGACCCACTCGCGGGTCCCTTGGCCCGTACGGAAAAATACGGCATCTTCATTATCTTAGGGGTGGTTCTCGGCCTTCCTTTGCTCGGACCATATGTCGGCATTGACTTTAATATCTTTACGCGCTTCATCCTGCCTATTGTCGACGGTGTAATGGGTTTCATCGGGGCTTTAACCGGGACCAATTTGAGCTAATCACGAATGCCTTCTGACCAAAACGAAGAAACTATTCCTGATTTCGAGGAAGACGATCGCCCGCTCGCCGAGCGCTTGGCTGATCCCACATCGGGTCTTGTTCTGAATCTGAGTGGGTTCGAAGGGCCAATCGACGTGCTCTTGACCCTGGCGCGGGATCAAAAAGTCGACTTGATGCACATCTCTATTCTCGCGCTGGCCGAGCAATATCTGCATTTCATCGATACGGCTCGCGAGTTTCATTTGGAGATTGCCGCAGATTACCTGGTGATGGCGGCGTGGCTCGCCTTCCTGAAATCAAAACTCCTGCTGCCCAAGGAGGATGAGGAAGACGAACCAAGCGCCGCCGAAATGGCCGATGCGCTGAAGTTCCAAATGATGCGCCTCGAGGCGATGCAAAAAGCGGGGAAAGGTTTGTTTGAACTCCCCCGCCGGGCCATCGACTTCTTTCCGAGGGGCATGCCAGACGGACTGCCGGTGTCTTACCGTGCCGTGTACGATGTATCGCTGTATGATTTGCTCCGGGCCTATGCCACTCAGCACCGGCAAAAAAATGTCGCAGCCCTTGAAATCGAGCCGTTCGATCTATACTCCATCGACGACGCTGTTCAGCGGCTCCGGGAGATACTTCCCGGTATATCCGACTGGACGGCGTTGAAAGTATTTTTACCTGAAAACGTGAAAGAGCCGCTCCTCAGGCGATCCGCGGTAAGTACGACGCTTGTTGCGGTTCTTGAGCTTGTCCGGGACGGTAAGGCTGATGTCCGTCAGGACGGAGGACCTTTCACACCGATATTTGTTAAACCTGCGAACCGGCCTGCCGCGAATGATGAATCCTAAGACTGATCCCACTGTTGATGACTCCGCTGCGCATCACAATGACGCGCCAGACGAGGGCGTGCCGGAAATGCCCGCGGAGGTCTCAGAACAGGTGGCCGAGCAAGACGCAGACCGTGAACGCCAGTTCTCTGAGAACTTTCGTATTCTTGAGGCGCTGCTTTTTGCGACCGCAGAACCAGTAACGGAAAAGGTGATCGCCGAACGGCTGAACGAAGGGGCCGATGTTCCCGCGCTACTGGAAGAACTTCAGGCCATTTACAAGGGCCGGGGTGTCGAGCTTGTTCAAGCTAATCGCCGGTGGTCGTTCCGCACGGCTCCTGATGTATCTGAAAGATTGAAACTTGAGAAACTCGTTCCCCGTAGACTTTCGCGCGCGGCAATCGAAACCTTGGCCATCATTTCCTATCACCAGCCAGTGACACGATCGGAAATCGAAGAAATTCGCGGGGTTGCGGTTTCAAGCGGGACCCTCGACATCTTGTTGGAAGAGGGTTGGATTAAACCGCGAGGGCGCAAACAGGTTCCTGGACGCCCGGTGATGTGGGGAACCAGCAATAGTTTCCTCGATCATTTTGGTTTGGAATCGATTCAAGATTTACCTGGCATAGATGAACTGCGTGCAGCCGGGCTCCTTGATAGCCGTGCAGGCGTTGCGGCCTATGGAACGCGCGGCGATAAGGACGACACGCTGCTCTTTGATACTGATGAATCTGACGAAGCCTTTGAGCCCCTTGATGATGGGGAAGACTCGTCTGCCGCAGCCGAGCCCGATCAGAAGGAAGGGGACACACAGTCCTAGCCGCGCACCGCACCTGGACACATCACGGTATCGCATTGTTTGAAAATGTGTTTTCGCGGAAATTCACCTGATATTAGTGATGTTTGGGCACTAGTAATCAGCGATATTGATCTTAAATAGTGGTATTGGGCCTGTTACCGGAGAGGGCGTAATTGATTGCGGGTCGGCCAACTTTTTGCGATGATGGGATATCAGCAACACCCGCTAACGTATTGGAGTGATTGAGACATGGGCACTTTTAGTTTGTGGCACTGGTTGGTCGTACTGGCGGTCGTTCTACTCCTGTTTGGCGGTGGAAAGATTTCTGGTCTGATGGGCGACTTTGCTAAGGGCATCAAAGCTTTCAAAAAGGGTCTGAAAGAAGACGAGGGTAGCGAAGGCGAAAGCTCCTCGGCAAACCGGACCATTGAAGGTGAAGCGACGCCCAAGCAAAAGGACTCCGAGAAAGTCGCTTAATTGCCGTTGCGCCCCAAGGTGCGGATCGCGGCGCGAACAAATGGACTTCAGTTAAATGTTCGATTTCGGCGGGTTTGAGATTCTCGCAATCGTCGTGCTGGCGGTTTTAGTTCTTGGACCCAAGGAATTGCCCCAGGCTATGCGCGCAATTGCAAAAGTTGTGCGCAAGGTGCGTGGCTTGGCGTCCGAGTTCCAAGGGCATGTGAACGAGATCGTTCGCGAAGCTGAACTCGAGGACGTGCGCAAGTCGGTTCAGCAATTTTCCAGCACGAACGTCGGCGCCCAGGTCAACAAGATGATCGACCCTGAGGGAGAGATCGGCGAGACCCTCAAGGATCCTCTTAAAGACATCCCAACGAAGACGGACAGTGAAGGTGGAGCGGACGACGGCGGAGCGAAAAGCCAGCCGCTGCCCGACAACGATGAGATGCAACAGCAGGCATTGACGTCCGGTTCGGACGGGCATGGGGAATCCACTGAGCCGCCGTCCGAGGAGGAAAACGAAGTTAATCCTCGCGGTCAGGCCACATGAACGAGGTTTCAAAAAACCTATCCTCGGGCGGAGAGAAACCGGGTGACGACCCCGATAGCCATACCATGCCGTTGCTCGATCACTTGATGGAGTTACGTAGGCGGTTGTTTTATTCCATGGCCGCGCTCATCGTTGTTTTCTTTGTGGGCGTCGCCGTCGCCCAGCATATTTATGATTTCCTTGTTCAGCCGCTTGCAAAAGTCATGAAGGAATTGGGCGGCACCGAACGCATGATCTACACCCACCTGGCAGAGGGCTTTATCGTTCACATGAAGGTGGGTTTCTACACCTCCTTATTCGTGACGCTACCGGTTTTCTTCAACCAAATGTGGCTGTTTGTGGCGCCGGGTCTCTACAAACACGAAAAGAAAGCAATCCTTCCGTTTCTATTCGCGAGCCCGGTTTTGTTCGTGCTTGGTGGAGCTCTGGTTTACTACTTCATTATGCCGATGGCCTGGGATTTTCTTATGCAGTTCCAGACCACCGGGGAGGAGACAGCCCTTCCTATTCAGCTCGAAGCCAAAGTCGGTGAATATCTTTCGCTGGTTCTCACCCTGATTCTCGCATTTGGAATTGCTTTTCAGCTCCCCGTCCTTCTTATCCTCATGGCACGGGTCGGGATCGTGTCAGCCGAAGGGCTAAGGGCGAAACGCCGCTATGCGATTATCGGTGTCTTTGTTTTTGCGGCCATTGTCACACCTCCGGATGTGATCAGTCAGATTGGCCTCGCCATACCCATGATCCTTCTTTACGAGCTCTCCATCCTTGGCGCGCGCATGGTTCAGAAGAAAAAAGAGGAAGAAGCCGAGGAAAGTGCCGACCCGGATGGTACTGAAGACACGGATTTCAACGAAGCCTAAGTGCAGCCCACTGGACTGAGACGGCGGGCCTCCGTATAAGCCTGAACACGATAGTTTTCTGGCTGGTTTTGTCATGCTCGACATTAAATGGATAAGAGATAATCCGGATGCGCTTGATGCGGCTCTGGCCCGCCGCGGCGCGGAGCCGGTTGCGGCGTCGGTCTTGGATTTGGACAAACGGCACCGCGCGGTGACCACCGAATTGCAAACCCTGCAAAGTCGGCGCAACGACGTGTCCAAGCAAATCGGCGGCGTGAAAGCCAAAGGCGGCGATGCGCAACCGCTGATGGACGAAGTCGCAGCCATAAAAGATAAAATGTCCGAGCTCGAAGCAACCGAGCGACAGTTGGCCGAAGACGTTCGCGGTCTCCTTCTTACAGTTCCGAACGTTCCGCATGCCGACGTACCCGATGGGCAAGATGAAACCGCTAACGTTGAAATTCGCAAGTTTGGAACTCCACCGAGCTTTGATTTTCCGGTCAAAGATCATGCGGACCTCGGGACAGCGCTCGGGTTGATGGACTTCGAACAAGCTGCCGTCATGTCGGGCGCGCGCTTTGTGATTTTAAAAGGCGAGCTTGCACGATTAGAGCGGGCATTGGCGCAGTTCATGCTCAATACGCACACCACTAAAAACGGATATATGGAAATTAATCCGCCGCTTTTGGTGCACGACGCCGCCCTCTTAGGGACCGGACAACTTCCGAAGTTCGCCGACGATCAGTTCAAAACAACGACCGACCACTGGCTGATCCCGACGGCGGAGGTACCTCTCACAAACCTGGTTGCGCAAAAAATTATCGATGGCGCGGACCTGCCGTTGCGCTACACCGCCTTCACACCAAATTTCCGGTCTGAAGCTGGAGCTGCGGGTAAAGACACCAAGGGTATGATCCGCAACCACCAATTTGAAAAAGTAGAGTTGGTGAGCATAGTTTTGCCGGAAGAGTCCGAGGCGGAACTTGAGCGTATGACCGAATGCGCGGAAGGTATTCTGAAAGCCCTGGAGCTGCCTTATCGCGTGATGCAACTCTGTGCTGGCGATATGGGATTTGGTGCAAACCGCACATATGACCTCGAAGTGTGGCTGCCCAGCCAAGACACCTACCGCGAAATTTCGAGCTGTTCGAATACCGGAGACTTTCAGGCCCGGCGCATGCATGCGCGATATCGTCCCCATGGAGAGACAAAAGGAACTCAATTCGTCCATACGCTTAATGGGTCGGGGCTTGCAGTTGGGAGGACTTTGGTCGCTGTGCTGGAGAACTATCAACAGAGCGATGGGACAATTCGTGTGCCGGACGTGCTTGTCCCCTATTTGAACGGTGCCACCGTTATTGGGTCCGGCGCGTGAATAAAGCCAATGCACTAAAAAATCTTGGTGATTGCCGTATTCTTTTGAGCAACGACGATGGTATCACCGCGCCCGGCATGGCCACTCTCGAACGTATCGCCAGTAGATTGAGCGATGATGTCTGGGTGGTTGCGCCGGCGACCGAGCAAAGCGGGGCCGGTCACTCACTGACAATTCATCATCCGCTGCGTCCCGTAAAGTTGTCTGAGCGGCGCTTTACGGTGAGCGGAACGCCGACAGACAGCGTCATGGTTGCCGTTAATCATATTATGAAAGATCACCCGCCAGATTTGGTTTTGTCGGGGGTGAACTTTGGCGGGAACCTTGGAGAGGATGTTCACTATTCCGGCACGGTCGCGGCGGCGATGGAGGGCACGTTACTCGGTATCCCCGCGATCGCGCTCTCTCAGGTCTGGGGAGATATTGATTCTATTCGCTGGGGAAACGGCGGAGGCCTTTGCGCCAGACCTCATTCGCGATATTTGTGCTGAAGGATGGGATAAGGATGTGCTTATCAACGTGAATTTCCCCGACCGCGATCCTGCAGACGTCAAAGGCGTCATACCCGCCGGACAAGGTAAGCACAAGCTGGGTGATGATTTGATTGTTCGCGAGGACCCTCGGGGCCGGTCGTATTTGTGGATTGGCACGCAACGAATTTCTGATTTATCGACAAGCGGAACAGACCTCAAAGCCGTTGAAGATGGTTATATATCTGTTACGCCTCTCAGCGTGGACCTAACTCACGGAGCCACGTTGAAGAACTTACAAAAACTTTTTCCAACTCAAACGCCCTGATCGGCACTTCCATGAGTACGGACAACCGCAAAATCCGCCTCATTATGGACCTTAGAAACGCGGGTGTTTCAGACACGAATGTGCTGTCCGCTATTGAACGAGTTCCGCGTGAGGCATTTGTCGAAGAGGCGTTTTTAGATCAAGCCTACGCGAACCAAGCTCTTCCCATCAGTTGCGGACAAACCATTAGCCAGCCGCTTGTTGTGGGGCTTATGACCCAGGCTCTAGAGCTCAATGACCGGCATAAGGTCTTGGAGGTCGGTACGGGCTCCGGATATCAGGCCGCGGTTTTGTCGAAACTTTGTCGGCGCGTTTATACCATTGAGCGTTATCAAGATTTGTTGGAAGAAGCGGAGCGAAGATTCGCCAAGGTTCGTCTCAGTAATATCACCACGTTATATGGAGATGGGTATAAAGGCTGGCCTGCGCAGGCCCCGTTTGATCGCATCTTAGTAACGGCGGCCGCGCGAATTGTTCCTCGCGAATTGGTGGCGCAGTTGTCGGAAGATGGCGGGGTAATGGTCCTTCCCGTGGGAGATGTGGCAGGGCTAGATCAAGAGGTTTTGCGCGTGCGCAAGCAGGGTAAAAACTTCAAAACCGAGCGCCTTTTTCCCGTTCGTTTCGTGCCCTTGGTTCAAGGAATGCCCGCGGGGAAGCCCTCTGAGTCAAACTGAGGTTTTGTGAACATTGGTTCTCTTCGCGAAGCGCCTTATAGTTTTAGAATGAACCGCGCGCTCCATCTTTCACCGATTCTGTTGAAGCCCTGGGTATTAATTGTGCTGATGGCCGGGCTGCTCTCGGCTTGTGCACCGGCATTCAATCCTCCGCCCGGATATCGCGGCGGATTTTTGTGGAACTCAAACAAAAGCATTGTCGTAACCGTCCAAGAGGGAGATACGGTTTTTGCCCTCTCGCGCCGCTACGATGTACCGACGCAATCCATCATTTCACGCAACGGGCTAAATCCGCCCTACATCTTAAAAGTTGGTCAAGACCTGATCCTCGATCCGGTGCGCATACATCGGGTGGTGAGGGGCGACACGCTGTCGGGTCTCGCGCGGTCGTACGGGATCGATATGGGGCTGGTGGCTTCGGTCAATGAGTTGACGCCGCCCTATACGATTTACATCGGACAGGACCTGTATATTCCAGATCCGTTTACTGTGGCGGCGGCGCCATCCTCGGTTTCCGTGCCGCGCGCGCCGCGGTCTCCTCAACGTCCGCAAAGCCGAACACCACGCGCCGCTCAAGGTGTGCCGGCATCACCCCCAGAGGAAAAACTGGTTGAGGTGGTAGCGCCGATCGGCGCGCCGCCGGCGCGGGCTTCGTCACGTTTTGCTTGGCCCTTATCCGGACGGCTGATTTCCGGCTTTGGTCCGGCGGGTCCGGGCTTGCACAACGATGGGATTAATATTGCGGCGGACCCTGGGACGCCAGTTCGGGCGGCTGACAATGGTGTTGTCGCCTATGCGGGCAACGAACTGAGAGGGTTCGGCAATCTTTTGTTGCTCAAACACGACGGTGGTTGGATCACCGCCTATGCGCACAACAGTGAGTTGCTGGTAAGCCGAGGCGATAAGGTGAGCCAGGGAGATGTAATTGCACGGGTTGGACAATCGGGCGGCGTGGATGTACCGCAATTGCATTTCGAGGTTCGGCGAGGCACTCAAGCCCTCGATCCGGCCCTTTATCTTGCTCAAGCGCCGGGCGGCTAAGCGATATCCATTGAATTTTGTATGGCAAACCCTTGCGGCGGGCCGGGAAAGGTCCCAATTTGAGGGCGTAGACTCATGGGGCGATAGCCATTTGCAACGGTCGCTGGTGTAGGTATAGTCCGCCCATTCCGGCCCTGACAGAGGGCCGCTTCAATTTTGGGAAGGTAACTGGATGCTTATTTCTCCGGCCTACGCACAGGCCGCCGACGGTGGCATGGGAGGTTTAGCGGGTCTCGCTCCCTTCGTGCTGATTTTCATCATTTTCTACTTCTTTCTGATTCGTCCCCAGCAGAAGAAGGTTAAGGAACATAAGGCCATGCTCGACGCTATTCGCCGCGGCGACCGCATAGTCACCAATGGCGGTATCGTGGGTTTGGTCACCAAAGTGCTGCCCGATGAGCGCGCGCTGATGGTTGAGATTGCAGACGAGATTAAAGTGAAGGTCATGCGGGATATGGTCGCCAACGTCGTCAGTAAAACCGAACCGGTTCCGGCGGAAAAATCTGACGCTGAAGCGGACAAAAAATAACCCATCGTTCTACCCCTGAAGAATAGAGTTTTCGTATGGCCGGTGCGCGCCAACCTATAAAAGCCCTCCAATACAGCGGATTGAAAATTGCCGTGGTGGCACTCATTACCCTCGTTGGGTTTGTGTTTGCTGCTCCGAATATTCTCGACGAGGAAACCCGTGCGCAGTTTCCAGAGTGGATGTCGCCGATTCAGCTCGGGCTGGATTTGCAGGGCGGCTCTTATTTGTTGCTTGAGGTGGATCTGGAAGCGGTTGCAACAGAGCAGCTTACAAACTTGGAAGAAACGGTGCGCGGTGCCTTGCGTGAAGAGCGCATTGGCTATCGAAACCTAAGGTCCACAGATGACGAAGTTTTTGTCACGATTCCCGATGACGAGGAACTTGGCGCGGCGCGAACCGCTATTCTCACGGTTGCAGTGGATATGGAGGTCGATACGCTCGACAACAACCGCCTGAGAATCTCTATTCCTGACCAAGTGCGAACGCAGCAGGCGAGCGCGGCGGTGACTCAATCGCTTGAAATCGTCCGCCGCCGTATTGATGAATTTGGGACCAGCGAGCCCTCCATTCAGCGGCAAGGGTCGGACAGAATTATCGTCGAACTGCCGGGCGTAGGTGATCCCGAGCGGGTCAAAGATTTGATCGGGCAAACCGCCAAACTGAACTTTCACCTTGTTGAACCGGGCGTGGCACCTTCGGACGCCAGAAGCTTGCCACCGGGAACCATGTTGGTTCCCGATGCGGACACGCCGGGGATGACGCATGTGGTGCGCCGGCGGGTTGAGGTGAGCGGCGAAAGATTGACGGATGCGCAGCCGTCGTTCGGCCAAGATGGACGTCCAATCGTGAGTTTTCGCTTTGATACCGTGGGCGGGCGTATGTTCGGCCAAACAACGCAAGCGAATGTAGGACAACAGCTCGCAATTGTGCTCGACAACGAAGTGATCAGTGCGCCGGTAATCAACAGTCCCATCATCGGCGGTAGCGGGATGATCGAGGGGCAGTTCACGATCGAAGCCGTACAAGATTTGGCGCTGCTGTTGCGGGCAGGGGCGCTGCCTGCGCCTTTGAATATTCTTGAAGAACGAACGGTTGGGCCGAGCCTTGGGGCGGACTCTATTCAAGCGGGCGAATTTGCAAGCGTTCTCGGAATTGCGCTGATCGGTTTGTTTATGCCGATCGCCTATTTCACGTTTGGAATATTCGCGGTGATCGCATTGGCGGCGAACATTGCGCTCCTAATTGGTGTCCTGAGTTTTGTGGGCGCGACCTTAACGTTGCCTGGCATTGCCGGAATCGTTTTGACTCTTGGGATGGCGGTGGACGCGAACGTGCTCATCTACGAGCGCATGCGCGATGAGTTTAAGTCGGGACGCACGCTCATGAATTCGTTGGGTTCGGGCTTTCAGGCGGCCTTCGCGACGATTCTCGATTCAAATATCACCGGTCTAATTGCGGGCGGACTTTTGTTTTTCCTCGGGAGTGGCCCGGTGCAGGGATTCGCGGTGACGCTCACCCTTGGCATTTTAACGTCGATGTTCTCGGCAATCATGATTACCCGTTTGTTGATTTGGCTTTGGTTTACGCGCTTTAAGTCGCAAACGTTGCCGATATAAGGACGTAAGACTATGGCACTTCAACCAGTAGGGCGGATGGTTAGTCGTAACTTTAAGTTCGACTTTATTCGTGTGCGCGCAATTCCCTTTATTTTATCGGCGTCGCTGGTTGTGGCCTCGCTTGTCTCGTTGGCGGTGCAAGGATTGAACTTCGGCATAGATTTCGCGGGCGGTGCATTGGTTGAAGTGCGCTCCGATCACGATGTTGATCTCGCGGATATGCGCAGCCGTCTTAACGGCCTTGGCTTGGGCGATGTCTCGATAACCACGTTTGGTGACACGGGCCGGGACGTGATGATCCGCGTGCAGCAGCAAGAAGGCGGCGATGCGGCGCAAAATGCGGCGCTTAGAATGGTCCAGGACGAACTGGGCGAGGGGTTTGAACTGCGCAGGACCGAGGTTGTCGGCCCAAAAGTTGGCGCGGAACTCATCATTGACGGTGCCCTAGCGATCGCCTTAGCGCTGATCGGAATTATGATTTATGTCTGGCTGAGATTTGAATGGCAGTTCGGTCTCGGCGCGGTGTTGTCCCTGACCCATGACGTGATCACCACCATTGGTATTTTTTCAATTTTCCAGATTGAGTTTAATCTGAATACCGTGGCCGCAGTCCTAACGATTGCCGGTTTCTCAATTAATGACACAGTGGTTGTATACGACCGTGTGCGCGAAATGATGCGCAAATATAAAAAGTTGTCTCTGCCCAATCTTCTTAACTTCGCGCTCAATAGCGTTCTTATGCGCACCATCATGACGACGTTCACCACGGCCCTCGCCGTTATTGCGCTTATCGTTTTTGGCGGAGAGGTGCTGCGCGGATTTAGCGTGGCCATGTTGTGGGGAATGATCGTAGGAACCTACTCGACCATCTATGTCGCACTTCCGGTCTTGGTTTACTTTGATCTGCGCCGAGACGATATGGTGGGCGGTACGGCGTCTGAAGGTCAGCACGTTCCCGAGTACGAACGCAATCCAGCTGAATAATACTTTTGTAAGGCGATGAAACTCTCACGCCACGCTCCCGCCGACCGGCAGATTGTCCAAAGATACGGCAATGGTGGTTTTCGGGTATCGGGAACTGATTTCACCGGCTCGGTATTGGTGCGTCCCGATGGCACGCAATCTTGGCCGGTCAATTCGATTGAAGAATTAACGATCGACGTCTTCGCGCCTGTACTCGAACGTGCAGCGACTTTGGATGTGTTTTTGCTGGGCTGTGGGGCGCATATGGAACGATTGAACCGTGAAATTCGAGACGCATTGAAGGACGGCGGCCTTGTCGTCGATACAATGGAAACTGGCGCGGCGTGTCGAAGCTATAACGTATTAGTCACCGAAGGGCGCTCGGTCGCCGCCGCACTCCTGGCAATTTGACATAAAAAAATCGGGAGCCAAAAGGCCCCCGATTTCTAGCAACAAATTTAGTAGGTGCTAAAACCTATGCATCTGTCCGACCATGCACAAAAGCATCGGTACAGAGAGCAAGGTATTAGTACGCGAGAACAGCATCGCCGTGCGCGCAGATTTGGCTTTTGTGTCTGCGTCAGCTTCCACCATACCAAGGGCCTTTTTCTGATTTGGCCAAATCACAAACCAAACGTTGAACCACATAATGATTCCAAGCCACATACCGATACCAATGATTGCGGCTTGCCCGGTTTGGGTGCCGAGAAGAAGCGCATCGACCAGATATCCGTTGAGGTGAGCCAAAACAAGGCCGGTCAGCAGCGTGGCCATGGCCCCCCAGCGGAACCAAAAGAGCGCGGCCGGCGCGATGACTTTGCCGATCGCAGGTTTTTGCTCGTCGGGAATATTGGGCATATTGGGAATTTGAACAAAATTGAAATACCACAAAAGGCCAATCCACATAACGCCACTCAGGACGTGCAGATAGCGTGTTAGCGCCAGATAAAATCCATAGTCATAAGATGGTTGCGCGACAAACACAGCTATGAGGATCGCAAGCACAAAGCCAGCGATGATTGTGTTTCGCAAGGATGTTAGTATTACGCTCATGATGTCTCCCCTTCCAAACGTCCTATAAGTATAACGTGAGCTTGGCGACATGTTACTGATTTATTCGCCTTTCGCAATCGCGCGGCTCATATATGTGCGTTTAATCCGCTTGTAGGTAAGGCCATACCTTTGATTTCAGCCGAATCCCAATCATACCTTGTTGATCTCGTTAAGCGCGAAGATAAAGACCGTTACCTCACGACTCTATTCGCGCCGGCTGAATTCCGTGACTCTCTTATCGCCTTGTATGCCTTCAACGTGGAGGTCTCGCGCGTGCGCGAAGTCACCTCAGAATCGTTAATCGGGCAAATGAAGTTGGAATGGTGGCGTGGTGTTCTTGCATCGATTTATGAGGGGGGGTCACCACCACAAGGAAACCCGGTCGTCGAAGGGCTTCGGCATGTCATCGAAACCCATGAGTTGAGCCGGATCCATTTCGATGAACTTCTGAATGCGCGTGCGGACGACATGAATGAGGACGCGCCGCCCGATCTATTGGCTCTGGAAACGTATGCGGAAGGAACATCTGCACGATTGTTGTGGTTGGCGCTCGAAATACTTGGCGTGGAAAGTGAATCGAGCAAGTCAGCCGCGCGCCATGTAGGGATTGCGTGGAGCTTAACTGGACTTATGCGCGCGGTGCTATTCCACGCGCAGGTTAACAAAATGATGTTGCCGCAGGATTTGATGAATGCGAAAGACCTTAACACTCAAGATGCGTTCAGGCAGAAAAACGCCGAGAAAATATCCGAGGTGGTGCGTGAAATCGTCGATGTCGCAAAACTCCATCTCGATAAGGCAAAATCAATTCACGCTGACGTCGACTCCCGCGCAATTCCGGCATTGCTGGTCGGCGTATTAGCGACTCAATATTTGAGAGGCGCGGAAAGGCGGCGCTTTGATGTATTTGATCCCAAATATGCGCTGCAACGCCCAAGCATTCTCAATCTAACTTGGAGCGCTTGGCGGGGTCGGTATTACTGAGAGTTATTCCGCAGCGATAGATTGTGCGCCCAACCATGCTTTGAGATCAGCCCTCGCGCGGTCCGACAACGCCTTTTTGCGGTCACGTCCTTTTAAGCGGCGTCCTTTCTCGTTTCGTGCATCGATATCGGGAAATAGCCCGAAGTTCACATTCATGGGCTGAAAGGTCTCGGCATGAGCGCCTTGGGTTATATGCCCCAGCAGAGCGCCCAATGCGGTGGTGAGGGGCGGCGCAGGTTGCGAACGGTTTAATTTCTCTGCTGCGGCAAACCGGCCAGCAAGTAAGCCGACCGCAGCGCTTTCAACATACCCTTCACATCCCGTGATCTGACCGGCGAACCTGAGTCGCGGCATTGCTTTTAGCCGCAGGGTGCCGTCGAGTAATTTCGGCGAGTTGATAAACGTATTGCGATGTATTCCGCCAAGCCGGGCGAACGATGCATCTTCAAGGCCGGGAATGGTTCTGAAAATTCGCGTTTGCTCACCGTGTTTGAGCTTGGTTTGAAAACCAACCATGTTGAAAAGGGTTGCCAAGGCGTTGTCTTGCCTTAATTGAACAACCGCATGCGGCCTGGTGCCGGTCCGCGGATCGCGCAAGCCCACGGGTTTCATCGGGCCAAAAGCAAGAGTGTCCATCCCGCGTTCGGCCATAACTTCAATCGGCAGGCATCCTTCGAAGTAGGGCGTGTCTTTTTCCCACTGTTTGAATTCCGTTTTTTCTGCTGCCTTCAGTGCGTTGACGAAAGACTCATATTGGGTTTTGTCGAGAGGGCAGTTGATGTAATCAGCACCGCCGCCTTCAATTTCCGCGCCTTTGTCATACCGGGACTGAAGCCAGGCTATCTCCATGTTGATGGACTCACGATGGACGATGGGGGCAATGGCATCAAAAAAGGCCAAAGCATCTTCGCCCGTCAAATCCCGAATAGCAGCTCCCAGACTTGGCGAGGTGAGGGGGCCGGTTGCGATAATCGTAGAACTCCATTCCTCGGGAGGAAGCCCGGGTACTTCTGCGCGATCAATCGAAACCAAAGGGTGATTTTCCAGGGCGGTTTGAACGCTTGCTGAAAATCCGTCCCGGTCCACGGCCAGTGCGGCGCCTGCGGGAACGCGGTGTTGGTCGGCTTTTTCCATGATCAGTGAGCCGCAGTGGCGCATCTCTTCGTGGATCAGTCCCACAGCATTGTATTCGGCATCATCGGAACGAAATGAGTTGGAACAAACCAATTCCGCAAGCCCGTCCGTTTTATGAGCGTCCGTTGCGCGCACCGGGCGCATTTCATGAATCACAACCGGAACGCCAATCTCGGCGATTTGCCACGCGGCTTCGCTGCCGGCGAGTCCGCCGCCGACGATATGGATGGGATCGGATGAATTTACCATCTGCTTACCACTAGTTTGATACGCTCTCTTAAGCTTTAAACATAAAATACGTCAAAGGCATACCGGTGGATAGGCTGCGTCTGCTATATAAATGTCCGAACGAATGGCCGACGCCAATTTTTGGAGCCCAAGCAAGATGGCTGAACAACAATACTATGTCGTAGGCGGGGAATACGCCGATACCAACTTCACCGTGCCCGCGCCCGGGGTCGAAATTGAAACACATGGACCCTTTAGCGAGCGGGAAGCCAAAATCTGCTGGCGAGAGCTGACGGGAAAAACTGTCGACAACGCGATGGTGCGCTATTTCCTGAAGGCCGCGGAGCAGACGAACAGCAAAAAGTACTGGGTCGTGGGCGGCGAGTATGAAGACACGTCCTTCACGCGGTTAGCGTCTGGAAAAGAACTGGAAGTCTTCGGCCCGTTTGAGAAATGGGAAGCTCTCGGGTTTTGGCGCGGTTTAACGTCAAAGAGCGTCGACGACGCGCTCGTCCGCTATGACATTCGTGAGAATTATGATCAGGAAGGTGGAAGCGGCGACGGTAAATTTTCCAGCGCGTCCGATATGGTGGTCACTAGTGTGAAGTCCGTGAGCATCGGCGCCGCGGCGTCTGAGGTGTTTTCTTATCTTATGGAGGCTGCCAACTGGCCCAACTGGGCCGCACATAGCGTGACGTCTGTTCAGCCAGGAGCTGGAGGGTTTTGGGATATTGAATCGCCGACAGGGGCTGTGAAATTCAAACTTGAAGGTGATGCTTCGAGCGGCGTTGTTGACGTTACGTTTGTTAAAGAGAATGGGAAAGACTGGCGTATTCCCGGGCGTGTGGTCGATGCCGGTAGCGGATCGGTGATGACGTTGGTGTACACCAAACCCGTGCAAATGTCTGATGAGGTATTTAAAAAAGCAACGCAGCACGTCGAAGAAGAGCTAGCGTCTTTAAGACGCCTTCTCGAACAAAGTTAGCCCAAGCGCTGTATTAGTTCGCCGAATTTCCGCTTCGAACAGGGATGCTCGTGCACTGTGCTGGTGCGCAAAAATGAACGGCTCCGGTTAATGTATCGATGCGGTACATGAATCCGTTGGCAGAGTTGGGAGCCGGAACTAACTCGTACCGCTCACTGTAGAGGCCGTTTACGACGGCTCCGATGGTTGCGAAGAGGGTCGCGATGACTATGGCGCGGGACAAGCCGGTAGACAGTATTTTTTCCTTCGGCGCAGGTCCAACTGGCTTGACTTGTTCGTCGTCATCATCGTCGAGCGGTTTTTTCTTGGCGGCTGCAGCCGGATTGGGTTTTGCGGGAGGCTTTGTGTCTTCGGGAGCGGCCATGGGATCTCCTTCATTTTTCGCGTAGGTGTTTCTGTCACGTCCTAAGTATATCGAAAACTGCGATCCGAGCCTACCGTCGCTTTAGATGGTTAAGATTTAACGGACCGTGGACCGGCGAAGAACCAGATAATCCAACCCAAGACAGGCAGCAGAACTACGAGCAGAATCCACAATACCTTTGTACCTGTCGTGCGATTGCTGCCGATTGTACTCACGATCGCCCAAATGTCGGCCACCAAGACAATAAGGCCGAAAAGACCACCAACTTCAAACATCTTGATTCCCCCCAAATTCAAGCGACAAGCTAATTTATAAAATTTCGAGAGGGGATTGTCACCTTATGGTTGAAGGACCGTCTTAACGCGGCACTAGACACGCGAGCGTGAACAGAGATCGGTGGGTAAACAGCGCCTTTTGGCTGTTATAAAATTGTTAAATCAATTAGATAATCAATATCCTCGCAATAGTTGAATGGTGGCGAATGAACGATAATGCGGTGCCCGAGAACGAGAGGCTCTTTTTTTGTGTGGTCGAAGACGACCAGCTTATAGCAAGCCTTGCCGAGCGGTTGCTTGAAACCGCGGGACATCGTGTACGCGTGTTTGCGTCATCCACAGACGCGGTTAAATCAATTCCTGATTTAAAACCGGACGTTGTTATCACCGACATCATGATGCCCGAGTTGGACGGCCTGGCCCTGTGTGAGCGCTTAGGAACCGAGGCGTCTTTGGTTGATACCAAGTTCGTTATTGTATCGGCAAAGGCGTATGACTTTGATCGCGAGCGGGCGCGCGAGTTAGGGGCAGTCGGGTTCATCCCAAAACCAATTGATCCAGAAGCATTTGTGGATCAGGTCATGGCGTGTATTAGCGAGCAGTTTACTGTGCGCTATTGGGGGGTTCGCGGAACCTTGCCGGTGCCCGGACAAAAATCTTTGCGCTATGGCGGCAATACCAGTTGCGTTTCGATGGAGTTTCCCAAACAGCTGAACTTTGTGTTCGACGGTGGGTCGGGAATTAAAGAGTTGTCTAACCACCTTATAGCGCGGCGCGGCGGAAAATGGTCCGCTAAGGTTTTTATCTCTCATCCGCACTGGGACCACATCAACGCCATTCCGTTTTTTGTGCCGATGTATATTCCGGGGAATGAATTTGAAGTGATCGGCGCACGCCATGGCGGCAAGAGTATGCGCCAGCTTATTTCGGCGCAGATGGACGATGTGTATTTTCCGATCACTCTCAAAGAAATGGGTGCGCGGGTTTATTTTCGGGAGATTGCTGCGGAGACTCTATCTTTTGGCGACGTTGAAGTGCAAAGCATGTTGCTTTCGCATCCAGGACTATGCCTGGGCTATCGAATCAATTTTAACGGCAAGTCGTTCTGCTACATCACCGATAACGAAATTTACCCGACGGATATCAAGCACAATAATCCCGGATACGAAAAAAAATTGGCGGACTTCATGCGTGGCGCAGACATTGCGCTGATGGACACATGTTACTTCGACGATGAATACCGAAAAAAGATCAACTGGGGCCATTCCGCCGTGAGCGAAGTGGTACGTATTGCTCACGCCGCCGAGGTGAGGGAATTACAGTTGTTTCATCACGACCCGGATCAAACAGACGATGATATCGACCGCAAGCTCGACACGGCTCAGAATCTACTGGCGAAAATGGGTTCCGGTACCATTTGCACTGCACCAGCTGAAGGCAGTTCACGGATTCTATAACGAGTTCCCCGCGCACTTGCGGCCCGCATAGCGGGGCATTGACCACCGTCCAACTCCACGCCAAAGTTCAGTGAAATACTCTACGAAGGGAGGGCCTAATGGTTTCTTCACCTGTATTGCCGGTGACTTTGGTGACGGCGGCGGTTTTTGGATTGATGCTTGTGGCTTTGGCGATTTATGTCGTACGCGGACGCTTTAAGCATCGCGCGGTGCACGGTGACAAAGGTAACGAAGACATGTTAATCCGCATGCGCACTCACGCCAATTTCATCGAATACGTGCCAATCGCGTTGATTTTACTGGCGCTGCTGGAAAGCTCGAATGCCGACAAAACCATTCTTGCCCTGGGTGCGGGCGCTTTCTTTGTTTTTCGCGTCTCCCATGTGTTCGGCATGCGGCAACAATACCCGGCCAGATTTCGCCGTATTGGCGCGGCGGGAACCTTTACGATGCTCATTGCGGCTTCGATCTGGGCGCTGGTGATTGCTGCGCGCGCACTTATGAATTGAACAGCCGCCCGAAATCCTTAAATGCCAAAGACCGACCACAAAATACACCGATTTCCCTTTTATTTTTGAGTGTTCATGGCCATTGTGAATCCGAACCTAGGAGGCAAAAATGAAGTTTAAACTATCTGCCGCTTTGGCGTGTGCGCTCGTGTTGTCCACCGGACAGGTGCAAGTGCAGGGGCAGGCGAGCGAAGACGAAATTTTGTATATGTCAATTCCCGCTGAGGTCAGCCTGGTGCGCGAAGACGGAAAGTACAAATTCCAAAGTGAAGTCGCGCAGCCCTTTTACACCTATGACTTGGACGAGCCGAACAAGTCCAATTGCACGGGCGAATGCGCCGAGACCTGGTGGCCGGTAAGATCGCGCGGGAATGCCCCACAAGAGCCTTGGAGCCTGGTTGAGCGCGACGATGGCCGTCCGCAGCTCGCGTACAAAGGCAAGCCCATTTACTATTATGTGGAAGACGAAGTCGGGACACAACGCGGCGACGGCATCGATGGTGTGTGGCACGTTTTAGAGCCGTAAGACTTAATCGAGCGGTTGCAAAATTTGGAGGGGAGAGAGCTATGGCGATCACGGGATCATGTTTATGCGGCAGCGTGAAGTTCACGATTGACTCCGAGCCGAAAGCAACGCGCACGTGTTGGTGCAAACTCTGCCAAAAAATCGGCGCGGGCAGCGCGACCGTGAACGCGGTGTTCGATAAATCGACGGTGACGATCGAAGGCGAGATGGGCGACTACCAATGCGAAGCGGACAGCGGCAATAAAATGCACCGCAAATTTTGCCCTAAGTGCGGAACCCATTTGTTTTCTGAAGCCGAAGAACGCCCGGGCGTGACGGTTGTGCGCGTCGGTACCCTCGATGATCCTGAAATCGGCGCTCCGCAAGCGACCATCTGGACCTCCGAAGCGCCCTCCTGGGCGACCATCAGCGATGATATTCCAAAGGGCGAGCAACAGGCGGTTTAGGACGCTCGCTTTCGTTTTGGAGCAGTGCTCTTTGAATTCAACCGCTCCTTCAAGAACTGCCCCGTATAACTGCCTTTGATTTTCACCACCTCTTCGGGTGTGCCCGACGCGACGATGCGGCCGCCGCCGTCGCCGCCTTCCGGGCCGAGGTCGACGATGTAGTCGGCGGTTTTGATGACCTCCAAATTGTGTTCGATAACGATGACGGTATTGCCTTGATCGACCAAGGTGTGCAGCACTTCCAAAAGTTTTTTCACGTCCTCGAAGTGCAATCCGGTGGTCGGCTCGTCCAAAATATAAAGCGTGCGGCCGGTCGCGCGTTTTGACAGTTCTTTAGACAGTTTTACCCGTTGGGCTTCGCCGCCGGATAGGGTGGTGGCTTGCTGGCCCAGGTGGATGTAATCGAGTCCGACTTTTTTTAGGAGCTCCATCTTGTCGCGAATGGCGGGCACGGCTTTGAAGAAGTCGGCGGCTTCTTCCACGGTCATGTCCAGCACATCGGCAATGGACTTGCCCTTGAAATGCACCTCCAAGGTTTCGCGGTTATAGCGTTTGCCTTTGCACACATCGCAGGTGACATAGACATCGGGCAAAAAGTGCATTTCGATTTTAATGAGGCCGTCGCCCGAGCACGCTTCACAACGCCCGCCCTTAACGTTGAAGGAAAACCGCCCCGGCGCATAGCCGCGGGTTTTGGCTTCGGGCAGTTCGGCGAACCAATCGCGGATCGGCGTGAACGCGCCGGTATAGGTCGCCGGGTTGGAGCGGGGCGTGCGGCCAATCGGTGACTGGTCGATGTCGATCACCTTGTCGAGATGATTGAGGCCATCGATTTTGTCATGGGCGCCGGGCATATCGCGCGAGCCATAGAGATGTTTGGCGAGACCCTTGTAGAGGGTTTCTAAAATCAGCGAGCTTTTGCCGCCGCCCGATACGCCGGTCACGCAGGTGAGCAGGCCGAGGGGAAACTTCGCGCTCACGTTTTGCAGGTTGTTGGCTTTCGCGCCTTTGATGGTCAGCGCTTTACCATTGCCTTTGCGGCGCTCGCTCGGGATCGGAACTTCCTTGGTGCCGTTGAGGTAGGCGGCGGTGAGACTCTTTTTTGACTTGAGAATGGCCGCAGGCGTGCCTTGGGCGACAATGGTGCCGCCGTGAATCCCCGCGCCGGGGCCCATGTCGATAATGTGATCGGCGGTGCGGATGGCGTCTTCATCGTGTTCGACCACCAGCACCGTGTTGCCGATGTCGCGCAAACGCCGCAAGGTTTCAAGCAGGCGGTTGTTGTCGCGCTGATGCAGACCGATGGACGGCTCGTCGAGCACATACAGAACGCCGGTGAGGCCCGAGCCGATTTGCGAGGCGAGGCGAATGCGCTGACTTTCACCGCCAGACAACGTGCCGGAGTTGCGCGACAACGTGAGGTAATCCAGTCCGACGTTGTTAAGAAAGTGCAGACGTTCGTCGATTTCCTTCAAAATGCGAACGGCGATTTCCATTTGTTTTTTGGTCAGGTGTTTGGGCAAGCCGGCGAACCAGGCTCCGGCATCGCGGATACTCAGCTCGGAAATCTCGGAGATATGCTTACCGGCGATTTTGACCGCAAGGGCTTCCGGTTTGAGGCGCGCTCCCCCGCAGGATTCGCAAGGCTGGGAGGTTTGGTATTTTTCGAGCTCTTCACGCATCCAAGCGCTGTCGGTTTCGCGCCAGCGCCGGGCGAGATTGTTGACCACGCCTTCGAACGGTTTGCGGGTTTCGTATTTGCGCACATCGTCGGTGTATTTGATGAGCACTTCTTCATCGCCGGTGCCGTGCAGCACGGCTTTTTTCACTTTGGCTGGCAGTTTTTTCCAGGGCGTTGAAACTTTCGCGCCGAAATGCGCGAGCACGCCTTTGAGAGCCATGAGGTAATAGGGCGAGGGCACCGAGGACGATGACCACGGCGCCACCGCGCCGTCTTCGACGGACAGCGAATCATCGGGCACGATCAGTGCCGGGTCGAACAACATGGTCACGCCAAGCCCGTCGCAAGTGGGACACGCCCCGAACGGGTTGTTGAACGAAAACAGACGAGGTTCGATTTCATCAATGGTGAAGCCGGAAACCGGGCAGGCGAACTTGGCCGAGAACACCGTGCGCGCGTCTTTGCCCTTGGCGTCCGCGTCTTCCACGTAAGCCAAACCATCGGCAATGTTCAGCGCGGTTTCCAATGAGTCGGCGAGGCGGCTTTCCACACCTTCGCGCACGACAATGCGATCGACCACAACTTCGATATCGTGCTTAAGTTTTTTGTTGAGCGCGGGAGCGTCAGCAATTTCATACAGCGAGCCGTCGATTTTAACGCGCTGAAAGCCGCGCTTTTGCAAATCCTGCAATTCTTTCTTGTATTCACCCTTGCGACCGCGCACGAAAGGCGCAAGCAAATACAAACGGGTTCCGTCACCCATCTCCATGGTGCGATCGACCATTTGCGAGACGGTCTGCGCCTCAATAGGAAGACCGGTTGCGGGTGAATAGGGAATCCCGACGCGCGCCCATAACAGGCGCATGTAATCGTGAATTTCCGTCACCGTGCCTACGGTTGAGCGGGGATTTTTACTGGTGGTTTTCTGTTCGATGGAAATGGCCGGAGAAAGCCCTTCGATAGAATCTACATCCGGTTTTTGCATGAGCTGCAAAAACTGACGCGCATAGGCGGAGAGGGACTCCACATAACGTCTCTGACCCTCGGCATAGATGGTGTCGAAGGCGAGCGACGACTTTCCCGAACCGGACAGCCCAGTGACCACCACCAGTTTATCTCTCGGAATATCGGCGTTGATGCTTTGCAGGTTATGTTCGCGGGCCCCGCGCACCTTGATGGTGGTCAGGCCTGTAGAGGTCTTGTTTTTGGGAGGCATAAGGGGTAAATGTTCTCGTTATGTTTCCATTCAGCTTTCTTCATACGCTGAACGGAGCGAAACAGCAACGGTGAGGCTTAGGTCTTCTTTTTTCTAGGTTTTCTGTGGATAACTGAAGACTTCCTCCGCCGTCTCGGGGCCTTTATGGTGCCCCGAATATCGAAAACACCATAGTGAACGATTCCTTGGGAGAGAAGCATGGCCGGAAGTGTAAACAAAGTTATTCTTATTGGAAATTTGGGCCGCGATCCCGAAGTCCGGACCATGCAAAATGGCAATAAAGTCGCCAATCTGAATATTGCAACGTCTGAGTCCTGGCGTGACAAACAATCCGGCGAGCGCAAGGAAAAAACCGAATGGCACCGGGTCGTGATCTTCGGAAACCTCGCGGAAATCGCTGAGAAGTATCTCAAAAAGGGATCCAAGGTGTACGTGTGCGGATCGCTGCAAACCCGTAAATGGACCGACCAGTCTGGTCAGGAGAAATACACTACCGAGGTTGTTCTTCAAGGCTATGGCGGCGAGTTGACCATGCTCGATAGCCGCGGCGGTGGCGGCGGCATGAGTGACGGTGGTGGCAGCAATTGGGATTCCGGAGGTGGTTCGGGCGGCGGCGCTCCGCCCAGCGACATGGACGACGAAATCCCGTTTTAAGCGGCGTCGTATTCGGATTTCAGTCGTTTGACCAAATCGGCAACCGAAGGAATGTCGTCGATGGCGCCGACACCCTGACCAGCAGACCAAATATCCCGCCAGGCTTTAGGTCCGGACTTGTCCTTTCCGTCGATACTAAGACTGCCCCTGGTCGGGTTTTCTCCAAGATTGTCCGGGTCGAAACCCGCCGCGACAAGTGACGGGCGCAAATAGTTCGCCGGAATGCCGCTAAAATAGGGGGTGTGGATTGTGTCCGCTGCTGCGCTGTCCACAATCATGTTTTTATAGGCATCGTCTGCGTGGGCCTCTTTGGTGGCGATGAACCGGGTGCCGAGATAGGCAATATCCGCGCCTAAGGTGATGGCGGCCTTGATTTGCCGGCCCGTCGACATGGCTCCGGCGAGAATGATGGCGCCGTCGTAGATCTTCCGCACCTCATGGACAAAGGCAAACGGCGACAAAAACCCCGCGTGGCCACCAGCACCCGCACAAACCAAAATGAGGCCGTCCACACCTGCGGCGATGGCTTTCTTGGCGTGTCTGAGGGTGGTGACGTCGTGAAAAACGAGTCCGCCATAGCTGTGTACGTGTTCGACCATGGGACTGGGGTCGCCGACAGACGTGATGACAAAAGGCACTTTGTGCTTGATCGTCAGTTCCGTGTCCTCGGCAAGCCGCGTGTTGGACTTGTGCACGATGAGATTGACGCCGAAGGGGGCGGCATTTGGGTCGGAGTTGACTGCGTCGCTAATTTGAGTGAGCCAGGTTTCAAGAACATCGAGTGGACGGGCATTGAGCGTGGGGAATGCCCCGGGGACACCGGCTTTGCATTGGGCGATGACAAGGTCCGGATGAGAAACAAGAAACATCGGCGATCCCATGACAGGCAGGGTCAACCGGTCTTGAAACAGGGCAGGTAACGGCATGACATTTCCGACGTGAAAAAGAGGTGAGCCTCTATAGCGCGCGCCGTACCGCAAACCTAACGCTTTCGTATCAGAACCATATTTCTGGCACTGCAGATTGGGACGAAATCATCGGGGAAATTTGGCGACCTCTGTTCTTATTGCGATGCAATATTTTTAGATGAAATTGACCATTTCGATTTGCCGATGGTGAGCGAATTTGACGCGCGCGTTTATCAATTCTTTGCCCGAAAAATTCCCCGAGTCTCTGCATATTGAGGGAACGACTAAAGAGCGGTTTCGGACGCCACTCAAAGCGCATATTTATCCGTTGAATCTGCTTTTGGTATTGCCTTAGAAAAAAGGAATAATCACATATAATTAAATGTATATTTATCCACATGTCTGTGGATAACTTTGCCGCATAAATGTCCGGTTCCCGCCCACGGCAGCGTTGTGAAATCATTGTTAAATCTGGTAGATTTTAGCTCCGTGCAACGGTTCGGATTTGGACCCAAATAGGACCTCCCGCACAAAATATTAGGCGACTTCCACTTTCGTTGGTGCACCGCAAAATTTCCGACGAGAGAGCTCTTGTTTTGACGAATTTTATGAAAGTGACCAGGTGAGCGAAACAACCCCAAATCCCTCTGATTTAGAAATAGCCCCGGTCACTGTCGAAGAGGAAATGCGCAAGAGCTATCTCGATTACGCCATGAGCGTGATTGTGAGCCGCGCCTTGCCGGATGTTCGCGACGGCCTCAAACCCGTTCACCGCCGCATTCTCTACGCGATGAAGGAAAGCGGCTACGAGTACAACAAGCCCTATAAGAAATCCGCGCGCATCGTTGGCGACGTGATGGGGAAATACCACCCGCACGGTGATCAGGCGATTTACGATGCGATGGTGCGCATGGCGCAACCGTTCTCCATGCGTCTGCCGCTGATCGACGGCCAAGGGAACTTCGGCTCTATGGATGGCGACCGTGCGGCGGCGATGCGTTACACCGAAGCGCGCATGGCCAAAGCTGCGCATTCCTTGCTCGACGATATCGATAAGGAAACCGTCGACTTCCAACCCAACTATGATGAATCCGTCTTTGAGCCGGTGGTTTTACCAGCGCGCTATCCCAACCTCTTGGTCAATGGTGCGGGCGGCATCGCAGTGGGCATGGCGACCAATATACCGCCCCATAACCTCGGCGAAGTGATTGATGCCGCGTGCGCGCTTATCGATGATCCCGCGACGACAGATGAACGCCTGGTCGAGTTGGTGCCCGGCCCTGATTTTCCGACAGGAGGAATCATTTTAGGTCAAGCGGGAAGCCGTTCGGCGATGATGACCGGGCGCGGCTCGGTGGTCATGCGCGGGCGTTGTGAGATCGAAGACGTTGGTAAAGAAAAGCAAGCCATTGTCGTTTCCGAGATTCCCTATCAAGTGAACAAGGCCGCCATGATTGAGAAAATGGCCGAGCTTGTGCGCGACAAACGCCTCGAGGGAATCTCTGACCTGCGCGATGAGTCAGACCGCAATGGGGTGCGTGTTGTTATCGAAGTCAAACGCGACGCGGTAGCCGAAGTGGTGTTGAATCAACTTTACAAATATACGCCGCTGCAGACGAGCTTTGGCGTGAATATGCTTGCGATCAATGGTGGCCGGCCGGAACTTATGACCCTGAAGCAAGTCCTTCAGGCATTCATTAAGTTTCGTGAAGAGGTTATTCGCCGCCGCACAGTTTATGAACTTGGCCAGGCGCGCAACCGGGCACACGTTTTGGTGGGTCTCGCGATCGCTGTCGCCAACCTTGATGCGGTCATAAAACTCATCCGTGCGGCTGCGGACCCGGCCATTGCTAGGCAGCAACTCATGGCTGAGGCCTGGCCCGCCGCAGACGTGGAACCCCTAGTGGCATTAATCGATGAGCCCGACCGCAAAGTGGTCGACGGCAAATACAAGCTCTCCGAAACCCAAGCGAAAGCCATTCTAGATCTTCGTCTGCATCGATTGACTGGACTCGAACGCGAGAAGATTCATGGCGAGCTTAAGGAGCTTGGCGACAGCATCACCGACTTCCTCGATATCTTGCGAAGCCGAGAGCGTTTGTACTCCATCATGCGGACCGAATTGGTGGAGATGAAAGAGGAATACGCCACGCCTCGGCGCAGTGTCATCGAGGAGCTGGAGTTTGAAACGGACGTTGAAGACCTTATTCAACGAGAGGATATGGTCGTCACGGTGACTAACGCCGGGTGGATAAAGCGGGTTCCATTGTCGACGTACCGAGCGCAGCGCCGCGGGGGCAAAGGACGCGCGGGTATGGCGACCAAGGACGAGGACTTCGTACGCGCACTCTATGTAGTAAACACCCACACGCCGGTTCTTTTCTTCTCGACGTCGGGAATGGTTTACAAGCTCAAAGTTTATAAATTACCGGTCGGTACGCCGCAAAGCCGCGGGAAGGCAATGGTCAATTTGCTGCCGTTGAAAAACGGCGAGACGATTTCAACGGTGATGCCACTGCCTGAGGACGAAAGCACCTGGGGCGATCTCAATGTGATGTTCTCCACCAGTAGCGGCAATGTGCGGCGGAACGATCTATCCGATTTCGTCAACGTTATGCGTAACGGCAAGATCGCGATGAAGCTCAATGATAAGGATAGTCTCGTTGGCGTTGCGACCTGCAGTGAGCAAAACGATGTGCTGCTCTCGACGAAACATGGAAAATGTATCCGGTTCGAGGCTGGGGCTGTGCGCGTGTTCACGGGGCGGTCGTCCGTGGGCGTTCGTGGAATCAAGCTCGCAAAAGGCGACGAAGTGATCTCCATGTCGATTTTGAAGCACGTGGACTTCGATACCGAGAGTCGCGATGCGTATCTGAAAATGTCGCGCAAATTACGCGGTGGAGACGAAAACGGCGATGAGTCTGCGGCGACGAACGGCAATGGGAATGGGAAAACTCTGTCGGATGAGGAAATGAACCGGTTTGCCGCTGACGAAGAGTTCATTCTTACCGTGACACGCCGCGGATTTGGAAAACGCACGTCGGCATATGAGTATCGCATTACCGGCCGCGGCGGATCGGGTATTGTCTCGATTGCGACAAGCAAACGGAATGGAGATGTGGTGGCTTCGTTCCCAGTAGCGGATACGGATCAGGTCATGATGATCACTGACTCTGGCCGACTAATTCGCACGCCTATCGGTGATGTGCGCATCGCGGGGCGCGCGACCCAAGGGGTGACGATGTTCTCGACCGGCGAAGAAGAACGTGTGACGTCGGTGGCTCACCTTCCGCTTGTTGAGAATGAAATCGGTGAAGACAACGCCGAGGAAGCCGAAGCTTAATTCTGCGCAGACAGACACGGCCAAAAGATTGGGGGCTTGTATGCCTAAAAAGACACAATCCAAGAAAACTCCATCAGCGGGAAAATACAGAATCGGTATTTATCCGGGAACATTTGATCCCGTAACAAATGGTCATCTCGACATTATTGGACGAGCTGCAAAGGTCGTTGATAAATTGATTGTCGCTGTTGCGGTCAATGCAGGGAAGGGGCCACTCTTTAGCTTAAAAGAACGAGCGGACATGTGCCGCCAGCAAGTTGAAACTTTGCCCATTGCTGCCGACGTGCCTATCGTCATTGAGCCGTTCGATACCCTTCTTATGGATTTTGTGACCAGTTTGAACGGCTCCGTCATTATACGTGGTCTGCGTGCGGTATCTGACTTTGAGTACGAATTTCAGATGGCCGGTATGAACGCGCGATTGAACTCTAAAGTGGAGACCATGTTTTTGATGGCCTCGGAACGAAATCAGTTTATCTCGTCCCGATTTGTGAAAGAAATCGCTGCGCTTAAGGGTGATATATCTAGTTTTGTTCCGGCCGACGTTTGCCGCCGAGTTCAGAATAAATTAAAGAAGAAATAGGCGAGCGCTGCGCCTGTTATCACAATCTTGACAGATTAATGTGAGATCGAGCCGCTTGCGTAGGTTGCGCGCGGCGGATATGACTACCCTTTCGGTTGCTTGTTTAAATACGGATTACCATGAAATACGCATTTCGCGTCACACAACATTTTGTTTTGCGATCAGGTTTATTCTCGCTGGTTATGATCGGCCTGTGCTTTGTCGCGGCAGAGCCTAGCATTTCTCAAGGGATTGGACCTTCTCAAGACCCTAGTATTTCGCAAGAACCCGGAGTTTCTCAAGAGGAGATTGAAACAGTGACCGAGGACCCCGCGCTGACAGTCGACGATTTGGATTTAGAAAACACGATCTATCTGGACTTGGAGTTTGGCCGGGTGGTTATTGAAATGAAGCCCGAAATGGCTCCGCAACATGTAGCCCGAGTCAAAGAGTTGGTGCGTGAGGGTTTCTACGACGGCATTGTTTTTCATCGGGTGATCGACGGGTTCATGGCGCAGACGGGTGATCCGAAAGGGGATGGAACTGGTGGGTCCGGTCAGAACATTCCTGCAGAATTCAATGACGGCCTTCATGTTCGCGGTGCGGTGTCAATGGCGCGGGCGGCGAACATTAACAGTGCGGATAGTCAATTCTTTATCGTTCTAGAAGAATCTCCCTTTTTGAACGGCCAGTACACATACTGGGGAGAAGTTCTCTCTGGCATGGAGTACGTCGATCAGATTCAAAAAGGTGACCGGAATAATAACGGTACAGTGGTTTATCCCGACCGCATTATTCTTATGCGAATGGCCGCGGATGTGCCAGAGGACGAACGAGACCCACTCGGGCCTCCGGTATTTTAGGTTCGCTCTCGCAGGGCACGCGCCCATATAGATTCAATTTCACGAATAGCTGAGGTGTCATTGAACAGGACGCTTTTGGTCTCAGCGATTTGTTCCCTGATGCTTTTACGAAAGGTGCGGTCGTGAACAAGGTTCACGGCTAAATCGGCGTAATCGTCGTCGTTGTCGGCGATCGTCGCGTCTATTCCCATTTTCCGGTAAAACGCGAGCGTGTGGCGGCCGCGCATAAACTCTCCGGACTGGTGGACGACGGGGGTGCCCATTGCAAGCGTGTCCAAAGACGTTTTTCCGCCGGACCATTGCGGGACATCCAGCACAACGTCGGCGGCTTTAACGATGCGAAGGAATTCCTTGGGCATCACCCGCGAAAGAAATTTCACACGGCGGATGTTGTCTCCCATTGAATCGGCGAGCCGAGCAGTTAGGTCTGCGTCGGTATTGGATCCGTGAGAGAAAAAATAAAGGACGCCTTCGGAATCGCGGTCCAAGACCTTGGCCAGCGTAGAATCAAAATCACAGTGGAGCTTAAAGAGGCTTTGAGCGCATAGATACGCTGGGCGCTCAGGATCAAGAACCGGTTTATCGGAATTGACCTCAAGATTGTCCGGGTGTTCGACGCACACCGAAAGCGTCTTAAGCCGGATAAGCTGTTCGGTGTAATGAGCCTCTGCTTGTGCAGGCTCCATGGCATCCACCGATAGGAACAGATCTATGTTCGGCAAGCCGGTCGTGATCGGATGCCCCCATGTCACCGTTTGCAATGGTGCCAGCCGGGCGAAGGCTAGGAAATAGGTAAAATGGTCCATGCCGATTTCAGGAAAATGCAAAATATCGAGCTCTTGTTTTGCGATCATGCTGCGCGCGGCCTGAAGATCGGCAGGGAGCTCTTGGCACGGGGCAGCTTCAAGAAAGCGGGGCGTGTGGGAATCGGAGATTGATCGCGGCGTTCGAAAAAGATGGAGATCAAAAGCCCTTCGATCCAACCCACTGATCAAGCCGTAACTCAGATAACCGATTGTGTGCTGTGAGAAAAAGTTTGAAACGAGTCCGACCCGCAGCGGACGGTCGTTGTGTGCCTGGCGCCCCACATGGGGCGCGATTTCGAGCAAAGACGGGGTGGCCTGGGCATAGTAGCGCGCGAGGGCCTCTTGAAGGGCCCGATCATCACGCCCTTGGTAGCCGAGGTAAAAACTAGGTCCTAAACCGAGTTTCCATGGGTCATCGAAGGGCGTTTCAGGGCCCGCCGATAAAGCGTTTGCGAGATCGGAGCGCGCCTGGTCGATTTCGGCGATGTTTGTGTGGATCACAGGCTGGGTGAGATACGCTTTGAGTTTGAACGCAGACTTTTCCTGGTCGCTTTGCGAAATCTCTGCGCGCTTTAGCAGTAATTTACGGGCGTCTGCGAATGGTCCTTGAATCCGGTAAACATCGGATAATCCGTCGAGCGCGACTAAATTGTCGGGGTGATCGGACAGGACCTTTTGAAAATGATCGAGAGACTTATCGTACTCTCCTTTCATCATCCGGAGACGTCCGAGTTTAAGATGAATCAGCGTATTTTCAGGCTCGAGCTTTAATAGAGTCTCGCAGACCTTTATTGCGCCATTGACGTCATTATTTTTATCGAAGGCGTCGGCGGCTACGCGTAGAAGGGTGACGTCTGAGGGTGACGCGTCCAAACCTTGTCTCAGCACCACGACGGAACGTTTGATGTCTCCGGTTCCCATGAGAGTCTGTGCATAAGTCGCGCATATTGTGGGGTTAACCGGCGAGGTTGTGTACGCGGTCTCAAGCGCGGCTATGGCCTCGGTTGGTTTGCCAAGTTTGGCGAGCGCTGCGGCTTTTCCCAACCAGGCGTCGGCTAAGGCGTTGGGAGTCTCAAGGTGCTCGGTAAGCCGGTGGAACGCTTCATAGGCCGACTCAAATTTTCCTAATTGATGAAGCGACCAAGCGTCTTGGAGTTCGCGCTGAGCGTCTTGAATGGGGGGCGTCTTGCTCAAAATGTATCCGTGAAAGGGCTGTGAAACGTATCTAATCTCATTTTCCCGCAAAGATATTCGCCTGTCGACTATCGGCCGAACTCTGCCTTGACCACGCGGGAGGTGCCGCATATGGTGCGCCCCTTCCAGGCGGTGAGATACGCTCTTTTGCGTGTATTTTCGCGCCGTCTAAGGAGTGGCGGGCCCGTAGCTCAGCGGTAGAGCATCTGACTTTTAATCAGAGGGTCGAAGGTTCGATCCCTTCCGGGCTCACCATTCTTTAGCCCGTCTCTGCGGCGGCGCAATTTGTCCCAAAAGTTACCTATGTGTTGGAGCTGCGTGCAATCCGTGTTCGCCGGCTCGTAAACCTTGGGTCTCCGAGCCTTGCTTTCGCGTGTTAATACCCCGCTCCAGACTATGCGCCGGTTGCCCCAATAGGGTATCGTTCGCTCATGGATTTTCACTGAAACGGAGCTGACCGATGCCAGCCCTACGCTCACGCACGACGACCCATGGCCGAAACCAAGCCGCAGCGCGCAGTCTTTGGCGCGCAACAGGTATGCGGGACGGTGATTTTTCCAAGCCGATCGTCGCGATTTCAAATTCGTTCACCCAATTTGTTCCGGGGCACGTACACCTGAAGGACCTTGGCCAGATGGTGGCGCGCGAAATCGAGGCCGCGGGCGCGGTGGCCAAAGAGTTCAATACGATTGCCGTCGACGACGGAATCGCGATGGGGCATGGAGGCATGCTTTACAGTCTACCATCGCGGGAAATCATCGCCGACAGCGTCGAGTATATGGTCAACGCGCATTGTGCTGACGCGCTCGTCTGCATATCCAATTGCGACAAAATCACACCCGGCATGCTGATGGCCGCCCTTCGGCTGAACATACCAACAGTTTTTGTCTCCGGCGGTCCGATGGAAGCCGGGAAAATCGTGGCCGATGGTGAATCGAAAATCGTCGACGTGATCGATACCATGGTGCTCGCCGCCAACCCGGACATCAGCGACGAACACTTAGAGCAGTACGAGCAAGAATCTTGTCCGACCTGCGGATCGTGCTCTGGGATGTTTACGGCAAATTCGATGAATTGCTTGACGGAAGCTTTGGGGCTGTCTTTACCTGGTAACGGCACGCTCCTTGCGACTCACGCTGACCGCAAAGAACTCTTCCTGCAAGCCGGTCGGCGGGTCGTTGAACTTGCGAAAAAATACTACGACGAAGACGACCAATCTGTGCTTCCCCGAAATATCGCCACCTTTGCGGCATTTGAGAACGCGATGACCGTGGATATGGCGATGGGCGGTTCTACAAATACGGTCCTTCATCTCTTGGCGGCCGCGCACGAGGGACAAGTTGAATTTACGATGGCCGATATCGACCGCCTTTCGCGGCAAGTCCCCAATCTTTGCAAAGTCGCTCCATCGATCGAGAACGTCCACATGGAGGACGTCCATCGCGCTGGGGGAATATTTGCGATTTTAGGGGAGCTTGATCGCGCGGGGCTCATCCATCGGGATTGCGGGACCGTTCACACGCCAAAGATCGGTGATGCGATAGACAAATATGATATCGCGCGCTCCAATGATGCGGGGGTTCGCACACTTTACTTAGCTGCGCCAGGAGGTGTTCGGACCGAATCGCCGTTTAGTCAGGACAAAAGATACTCCGAATTGGATCTCAATCGGACAGCTGGCGTTATTCGCGACAAAACGAATGCCTATAGTCAAGACGGTGGCCTCGCAGTTCTCTTTGGAAATATCTCCGAGGATGGCTGCATTGTTAAAACCGCAGGTGTTCCAGAAAGCATGATGAGCTTTAAAGGCCCGGCGCGGATATTCGAGAGCCAAGACCTGGCATCTAAAGCGATTCTGACACGTAAAGTTAAAGCAGGTGACGTTGTCGTTATTCGCTACGAGGGTCCAAAGGGTGGCCCGGGAATGCAAGAGATGCTGTACCCGACCAGTTACCTCAAATCCATGGGTCTGGAGAAAAGCTGCGCGTTGATTACAGATGGCCGTTTTTCAGGAGGAACCTCGGGATTGTCGATCGGCCATATGTCGCCGGAGGCGGCGAGCGGCGGCGGTATTGGACTTATCGAGGATGGCGACCTTATTGAGATCAACATTCCAAACCGAGTATTGCGAGCCGACGTGACCGCCGACGTGCTGGCCCAACGACGGGCGGCCATGGACGCGCGAGGTGATGGAGCGTGGCAGCCGACTCAGGAACGCAACCGCACTATAACAACGGCGTTACGGGCTTACGGCGCCCTCACAACAAGTGCATCAAAAGGAGCGGTGCGAGATCTGGGTTCGAATATAAGTGCGCTAAAAGCCGCAGCGGAATAGACGCAGCACAAAAATTTTTTCGTCATTTTTTAAAGGTGGCCGTCATTCGTCCATGAGAGATGCAGCTCGTCGCCTACGCCATCGTTTCGGTTGTGTAATTTTTTCTGAAGAGGCTGGCGTCGGTGAGTCGTTGGTGGTTTCTGATTTTTCTGGTTTGGTTTCGGTCCAGCGAAGCGAAAAGTGTTCCTGAAAGGCTTTCCACCACTGGGGGACATGAACCGCCAATGGCTCGCCCAAGGTGTGACGCAACTCTATATCGGATAGTAGGGCTCGCGTGTGATCGTTCTTCTTAAATCCCATATGTTCAAGAATAGCTTTCACCACCTTGTCGTGGGGCATTTTCATACGGTCTACGCCCGTGCCGAGTTCGATGCGCCCCAAGATATCAAATGCTAAGTCCGAGACAATGCGGTCCATGCGTCCAACCACCCGGTCCATTTGCTCGCCAATCTCACCAAGAATTTCATCAGCCTCGGTTGGCGGGTAAAGACGGCGCATTCTTGCCATTTCCAAGGCCACAATCCCCGCAAAGTAGTAGTCATCAAGAGGGTGCCGGTCGATAATCGCGCGTTGATCTTCAAAACTTAGAGGACAATCGGATAGCCTTGCGTTGAGTATAGCGCTCCATTGCGGATACGTTCGGGCCGCGACCGCTTCCATAGCTTGCAGGAAATGAGCGGCGGCTTCCTGAACGTCTACAACGTTTGCGGCTTGTTGACCGCCAAACAAGCCTTGGATTCGTGCGGCGAGCGCGCGCAAAAAGGGCGGAGGCGGCTGGTCCGCATTCCGCTTATGAATATAATCAAGGTCGGGTTCAATCTGAACCGGCGTTTCGCCCAATCTGTCCCCCGCAGAAATCTAGGCTATTATTGCGTGTGCGGTTATAAACCCTGGGTGCTGTTGCGTTATTTTTATGCAACTTGTCACTGATCTATGATTACATACTTCGTCTTTTACGAGAATAATTTTTTTATTCAGTGATCCGAAAGTTTGCAAGTAAGGTCTTGAATACAAGCAGAATTGGGGAGGAACCCTGATCGTGCAAAATGGGTTAAGTGGGCGAAGCGGCGTGGAAGTTACAAACCGGCAATGAGTGATTTAGACCTTCAAACTTTAGAGAAGGCGATTGTCTTCGTCGGCGAACCCGACGAACAAGTCCGGAAATCTCTGCGCCAAATTCTGACCCATGCCGGATTACGTCAGGTGAGCGTGCACGGAAATCTCAAAAACATCCAAAGCTTAATGAGCAGCATGACGCCGGATCTCATTTTGCTCTCAGATGAATTAGACCCTGGTGTGTTCGATTTTATTCGCGACATTCGGCACAACAAAATGGGAAATAATCCCTTTGTGGTCATTACGACACTCATCGCGCCAGAGAACAAAGACAGTGTCAAAAAAGCGATGAGCGCGGGAACTGATGACATCGTCATCAAACCGATTAAGGAAGAGCAACTTCTCCAGAGACTCAAAAGAGTTACGGTCAATCGATCGGCATTCGTCGTAACCAGTGACTATTTGGGCCCCGACCGAAGGGGTAAAAACCGACCCTCAAATATCAGGCGGGTGAATGTTCTTAATACGATGCTTGAGAAAGCGAATGGCCGCGACGTGGATCTCTCCGGGGTAAAGGATGCTGTCGACGGCTCTATGCACGATGTGCTTCAAGCGCGGTTAGATAGTCACGGATATCGCCTTGGTTTCGTATGCAAGTTGATACTTAAGGCCCACGAAGAAAAGGAAATCACACCTGAGATTCAAGAGCAGCTTGTTGTTCTTGTGGACCTTCTCGCTGATGCGGCGAAAACAGCGGAGCGATTGGAGGAACCTGACCTCGCGATTCTCTGTGGTTCTTTGTCTAAGGACGTCGCGAAGCTTGTTGAACGTTATGAGAATCTAACGGCGGAAGACATTGCACTCATCGAAAAATTATCGGTTTCTGTGGTGGCGGCAATAAAACCACAAACACCGCCGGAGAAAATAGACGAAGAAGTGACTCAGGCGGCAGAGAATTACGAATCCCGGGAGCGGGAAGGATTTGAGGAACCGGTCGACATACAAAAAGCGCCCGATGACGCCTCTCTTGAGGATTTTGATGAACCCGTCATTGAAATCTTACCCTTACCGAAGGGCGAGTACCTTTTTAAAACCGGCGATGAGGCAAAGGCAGCCTATATTTTGAACTATGGAACCATTGCTATTTTCGCCGATAAGGACGGTAAACGCGTGCCTGTTGCGAGAGTGAAGAAGGGCGAATTTTTTGGGGAAATGGCGATCATCGACGGTCGGCCTCGTCGCAACTCTGCGATGGCACTAGAAGATTGCACCTTGTCTATTGTCTCTAAGGATATGATCGAAGAAAAACTCGTAACATCTGACAAGATGATTCGCATGGTCCTAAACATGCTCAGCAACAGCTTAAAAACCATCCACGAAGCATATGGACCCAAGGGGAGGAATATCGTTGATTCCGTGCGCGAGATGAAGGAGCAAGCGCTTCACGTTCAGTCGTATGTAGAAAATGTTGCTGGGCAAGCGGTCAAGGATGAAAGTACTGCGGCGGTAACTAAAATAATTGAACTCACGGAGAAAATTTCTAAACTTGTCGCAAAACTTCCCGAATTGGATCGGCGCACGCCGGCTGTTCCATCTGAAGAGGAAGTAAAAAACTAAGACCGGGACGTATTTAGAATCGTCGTCGGAACTATTTGCTTTTATCATCGATTGTTGGGGGCGACGCGAACTATGGGGCGTCTATTTTTCTTTACGCAGTCATTTTACGCCATCTGCGGAATCGGGTTTTTCGTTAAAGATTTATTCGACAAAGTGCCAATGGGGCAGGGGATGGTCCGGGCGTTTATTTGGCCCTATGCCCAGTGGCCGTTTATCAAACAAAGAGCGCTTGAAATGCTCCAACCTATTTTGGGAATGTTTTAGAAACCTTTAGCTTCGTAGTTTCCCTGTTCGCCATTCGTTGTAAGCATTTCGCATCCGCTCGCGCCTGCGGCGGCAGGCTTCGCACGGTAGGATGAAGGCGATCGCCAAAATCGCGATGACACTGAGACCTGACACGGCGACAATCGTGAATATGTTCTCAATCACGCGAGGAATCGCTATTGGCTTTTTGCGCTAAACGCCTTTTTGCAGTTTGCTCTCTCAACGCGGTCATAATTTCTTCAATTTTCTCATCAGACATATCGTCCTTTAGATTGAAAAATTCGCCCCCTTGAATTTTAAGGTTAGGGCCGTTGAGGCAATTGTTCATGCACGGCCCGCGCACGACGCTCGCGGGAATTCGCTCTTCAAGTATTTTCTTCTCAAGTAAATCGGCGAGACCACGGCTGCCGCGCCCTCCGCATGACGGTAACTTATCTGTATTCAGTCGCTTGTTGATACAGACCCGAACCACGAACATTGGTTTTTCTGTTGGGACCCATGGACCTTCAAACATTTATGCAAACTCTTTCTCTTCTTGACCGGTTTTTGTAGCCGCATTGGCAATCACGCGGTATGTCTCGCCCCAGAGATCGTAATCGTTGAGCTCTGACATCGGCACCCATCTGACTTCGGCAGCATCGGACCCAGCTCGAGCCGCGCCGTTATTGACCCATGCGCAAAAGTCGATGAGCGTCCAGTGTATGTCATCTCCGTCAGTTTCATTTTTTTTAAAGGCATCGACGACATCGACCAAAGTCAAATTTTCTAAGATGAGGCCTGTTTCCTCCTCTATTTCTCGGGCCGCAGTTTCACGAACGGTTTCTCCCGGTTCTTGTTGTCCGCCCGGAATGCTCCACTCGCCTCTACGTGGTGCTTTTCCGCGGCGAATCAATAGAACCTCGACACCCTTCGGTCCATTTCGTAAAACGACGACGCCGACACCAATAACGTGCCTGTGTTTGGGCGATGGGGGAGGTGAGTCAGAGGCCATGATAAGAATTTCCGTAGAGAGATAGACAATATTGGCATGAACGCATCTTCATCTCCAGAACCACAAAAACTTGAACGCCTAACCCCAGGACCGGTACGGATTTCCTTGTCCAAACGGCTGCGGAATTATTTCCTCGCGGGTGTACTTGTAACCGCGCCGATCAGTATTACGGTTTTTGCGGCATGGACAATTCTTGATTACATCGACGACTTCATCACGGACCTGATTCCCGCAGCTTACAACCCGATGACCTATATACCCGTGGCTATTCCCGGGCTTGGAATTGCGCTTCTAATAACCGCCGTCACCCTCATTGGGTTTCTCACAGCAAATTTCTTGGGGCGCGTTCTGATTGGTTGGGGCGAACGTCTGGTCGAGCGGATGCCCGTCGTCCGAAGCATTTATGGCGCGCTTAAACAAATCTTTGAAACGGTGTTGTCGGACCAAACCAAATCATTCCAAGAAGTGGTTTTATTGGAGTATCCGCGGCGGGAAATGTGGACACTTGGGTTTGTGATCGGCAAAACCCATGGTGAAGTTCAGGAAAAAACTGAAAACGATATGCTCAATGTCTATATTCCAACAACACCGAACCCCACATCGGGGTATCTCGTGTTTATGCCACGCAAAGACCTCAGGACTCTCAATATGTCTGTGGAAGATGCACTGAAGTTGATTATTTCTGGCGGTATAGTAACACCGCCGTACACGCCAAAAGAGTCTGGCGCGGCTTCAGATGCGAACGGATAGTTAGCCCGACCGCAAAGTTCTCACTGCATCATCTTGCTCAAAAAGATAGAGAAGTGTGCGTAGGGCTATTCCGCGCGGCGACTCTAAGTCCGGGTCACGGTTCACAATAAGTTTGGCATCGTCGCGGGCCGCAGCAAGCAAATCACCGTGCGCTGTTAGGTCCGCGAGCCTGAAGTCGGGTAGACCGCTTTGTCGTGTTCCCAAAACTTCACCTCCGCCGCGAAGCTTCAAATCTTCCTCCGCGATCAAAAATCCATCGTCTGTCTCACGTAACTTATTTAGCCGTGCTTTCGCTGTTTCGGTTAAGGGCGCTGCGTATAACAGAAGGCAGGTACCAGCTTTTCCGCCTCGGCCGACCCGACCGCGCAACTGATGAAGTTGCGCCAATCCAAATCGCTCCGCGTGCTCAATAACCATGATGGTTGCGTCCGGAACGTCAACGCCTACCTCAATAACTGTCGTGGCCACCAAGACCCGCGCTCCATTTGGGCCAGGGCTAGCAAAAGACTCCATGGCATCGTCTTTTGCCGCTGGTTTCATCTTCCCATGAACCAGAGCGACTTTATCGCCCAGGCGTGCACGAAGGAGCGCATGGCGTTCTTCTGCGGCGGCCAAATCAGTTTTTTCAGACTCCTCGACAAGGGGGCAAACCCAATAAATTTTTTCACCCGTATCAACGGCGCGCGCGATCGCATCGGAGATCTCCGATAGACGATCCAAATTCACGAGCCGGGTGTCGACTGGCATACGACCGGGAGGCTTTTCATCGAGTTTGGAAACATCCATATCGCCGTAAGCTGTTAGCGTGAGCGTACGCGGAATAGGCGTTGCTGTCATAACCAACACATCCGTTCCACTTCCCTTGGACGTGAGTTCCAGTCGCTGATGAACGCCAAACCGGTGCTGTTCGTCGATAACGACAAAGGCGAGATCTTTAAAACTCACGTCCTTTTGAAACAGGGCATGTGTGCCGACGATGATTTGGATTGATCCGTCTGCAACATCGCCAAGAATTTTGTTTCGGGTGTTTCCTTTTGAGCGGCCGGTGAGGCGCTCGATACGTACGCCGGCGGCGGCGCATAGAGGTTCAAGGGTGTCGAAGTGTTGCTGGGATAATATCTCTGTGGGCGCCATGAGTGCCGCCTGACTGCCGGATTCGATTGCAGTAAGCATTGCCATGAGAGCGACGATTGTTTTTCCGCTGCCGACATCCCCTTGCAGCAATCGCAACATGCGAAACTCACCGCTCATATCTTTGTCAATCTCGTCGAGAGCGCGAGACTGTGCGTTGGTGAGCGTATAAGGAAGAGACTCGATAACTTTGCGCCGCAACGAGCCATTCACAGTGAGTGAGCGGCCACGACGCTTTCGCGTTTTCAACCGAACCAGCGCAAGCGCAAGTTGATTGGACAGCAGCTCGTCGAAGGCCAACCGTTGACGCGCGGGAAAAGTTGGATCCAGGGCATGGGCGCCCTCAGGATTGTGGATCTGCATTAAAGCGTTTCTCCAACCCACCCAGCCTTGGCGCTGCACGTAAGCAGGGTCGAGCCACTCGTCCAATTCGGTCGTTTTTCCCAGTGAAGCGGCAATCGCTTTGGCGAGAGTTTTAGGAGATAAACCCTCGGTTAGCGGATAGACCGGTTCAATTCTTTTGATATCGCTGGCCGCGTTCACTGGCACGACATGATCGGGGTGTGTCATTTGCCGCTGACCGTCAAACAGCTCTACTTTTCCACTCACAACACGTTTTTCGCCGACCGGGAGGGTTCGCTCCAGGTAGTCAGCGTGCGCATGGAAGAACACGAGTGTGATGCGCCCGGTATCGTCTTCGCAGGTGATGCGGTAGGGCACACGCCGATTTCGCGGCGGCGGCGGAGCGTGAGCCAAGACCTCGATAGTCAGTGTTGCGATTTTCCCTGGCGGTGCGTCGCCGACCTTGGGCGCAAACCGCCGGTCCACGAGTCCTGAAGGTAAATGCCACAACAGATCGACGACTTTTTTCCCCGCAGCGCGCTCGACAAGCTTCGCCAGCCGAGGGCCGATACCGGGCAAAGTTGTCACGGCTGCAAAAAGGGGGTTTAGAACGGACGGTCGTAGTGAGGCCATAGTCCTTCAGATGGGCTGACAGCGGGAACGTGACCGGCTATATACCACCCCACCCGTGGGTGGTCAGCAACGGCCCGACCCAGGGGCTATTTTTGTCTAAACCATGGCTAGTTTCTTGACCGACATACGCCGAAAAAGAATTTTATATCGCGCGACCCATAGGGGTACCAAGGAGTCCGACGCCGTTATTGGGGGGTTTTTTCGAGAGGCCGTCTCAAGCCTTCCTGATGAGAAGTTGGACGAAGCCGAAGAACTTCTCGATGTGGCGGACGCTGATCTTATGGATTGGTGTATGGGCAAGGCGCCGGTTCCCGAACGCTGGGTCGGGAGCGTGTTTGACGAAGTTTTGGGCTATTACCGCTCTTTGGCCAAACGCTAGAGCCAAATATTACGAATGGCGAGTATCATAGAAAAAATTAATGCGCGTATTCTTCATGGAGTTCCGGAAGGGTACGATGCATTGGTTCTCGCTGATCGCGCCCGTTCGGCGCTTAGGGATTCGGCCCTCCATATTGCGCGAGACGAACTTCGCTTAACCGCGCTCGCGGAAACGATCTCATTCATAGCGCCGGACGTTGAAGTGATTACGGTTCCCGCGTGGGATTGCTTGCCCTACGACCGTGTGTCCCCAAACGCAGAGGTGATGGCCCGGCGTATCGACGCCTTTACAAGGCTTACGACGCCACCGGAACAAGGGGTGTGTCGTTTGGTTATCACGACAGTGAGCGCGGTGCTCCAACGAGTCCCAAAAGCAAGTTCGCTTTTAAAATCCGTCTTTCAACTTTCGGCGCGAGAGCCCTTGGATCGCGATGACCTGTCCACTTTCTTCGCGGCAAACGGATATGTGCGCGCGGAACAGGTGATGGAGCCTGGGGAATACGCAATTCGCGGCGGCTTGATAGATTTATTTGCTCCCGGCCTTGAAGAACCGGTGCGCATAGATCTTTTTGGTGACGAAATTGAATCTATCCGCACGTTCGATCCGGTCACACAACGGACAACTGGAACCCGCGAGGACGTCTTCCTCAAACCCATGAGTGAAACCGTACTTACGTCGGAATCGATCGCCCGATTTAGGACGAAGTACCGTGAACTGTTTGGTGCCGTTAGGCCCGACGACTCTCTGTACACCTCCATATCGGAGGGCCGCAAGTTTCTAGGCCAGGAACACTGGCTTCCACTGTTTCACGACGGACTGGACACACTTCTCGATTACCTTCCCACGGCGAGCGTTAGCCTCGATCACGATATAGAGGAGTCCATTGCTGTTCGTATAGAGACGATCCGTGACTATTTCGAAGCCCGCAGACTTGTCGACAAATCGACCGAAAAAAACACGAAATTGTCCATGGACGAGAATGGTGTCGTCTACCATCCGGTTCCACCCGACTTACTTTTTTTAGGTGCGGACGAGTTTTCAGGTCTGTTGCAATCGCGCAGCGTTACCGCGTTTCGTACCTATGAAGGGGCTGACGTCGGCCAGGCTGAAGATGGTGGCGGGCGTCTTGGGCGAGATTTTGGTGATGTTCGCGCCCGGCCCAATGAAAACGTCTATGAAGCATTTATTGAGCACGTAAAAACTGAACAAGCGGACGGCAAAAAAGTAGCGCTTGCAGTAGCGAGCCCTGGATCTAAGGCGCGTCTTTTAGGCGTTTTAAAAGAACATGGCTTGGCGGGCGTTTCGGATGCTGAAACATGGCAAGACTTCGTAAACGCGGATCGCTCGTTCCTTACGGCAATCGTCCTTCCCCTGGAAAGAGGTTTTACAACACAAGAATTTACTCTTGTCACTGAGCAGGACCTGCTCGGAGATCGGTTGGTGCGCTCTGCAAAAAAGCGGCGCCGGGCCGATGCATTTATCGCCGATGCCTCGCAAATTAGCGAAGGCGATCTGCTGGTACACGTCGAACATGGGATCGGCCGTTACGAAGGGTTGGAGACGCTTACCGTGGGAGGAGCGCCTCACGATTGTTTGCAACTTACCTATGCGGGCCAAGACCGGCTCTATGTGCCGGTCGAAAACGTTGATGTTCTATCCAGGTTTGGTTCAGAACAAGCGGGCGTCCAACTCGACCGGTTAGGCGGGGCGGCCTGGCAGTCTCGCAAAGCAAAACTTAAAGAACGCATTCGTGACATGGCAGAGCAGCTCATCAACATCGCAGCTGCCAGACAAGTGAAGGATGCACCGGAAGTCTCACCGCCCGAGGGAGTTTTCGACGAATTTTGCGCGCGGTTTCCATTTGTGGAAACCGAGGACCAGATGAAGGCGATTTCAGATACTTTGGGTGATTTGACCAAAGGTATGCCCATGGACCGCCTCATCTGCGGTGACGTCGGCTTTGGAAAAACCGAAGTGGCGCTACGGACAGCCTTTGTCGCGGCGATGACCGGTCTTCAAGTCGCTGTGGTCGTTCCGACGACTCTACTCGCGCGTCAGCATTATAAAACCTTCACCGAACGGTTTGCAGGGTTCCCAATAAAAATCGGCCAACTCTCGCGTTTGGTGAATGCCAAGGATGTAGGCGCTGTCAAGCAAGGTTTGGCGGACGGGACCGTGGATGTTGTCGTGGGGACTCATGCGCTATTGGCCAAGGGAATTTCATTTAAGAATCTTGGTGTCCTCGTTGTCGATGAGGAACAACACTTTGGCGTCGCTCACAAAGAGCGCTTGAAACAGCTCCGGTCAGAAGTTCATGTGTTGACCTTGTCCGCTACACCCATCCCGCGAACCCTGCAGATGGCGCTCACAGGTGTGCGGGAGTTAAGCCTTATTGCGACGCCACCTGTCGATCGTTTGGCGGTGCGAACGTTTGTTTTACCGTTCGATCCGGTCGTTGTTCGTGAAGCAATATTGAGAGAGCGTTTTCGCGGCGGACAAACATTTTATGTCTGCCCGCGTGTGGCTGACATTGACGGAATCGCAAAGCGTCTCGACACCTTGGTGCCCGAAGTTAAATACGCGGTTGCACATGGACAGATGCGGCCCAACGACCTGGAAGATGTCATGACGGCATTTGCGGATGGAAAATTTGACGTGCTGTTGTCGACCAATATCATCGAGTCTGGCCTGGACATGCCGCAAGTAAATACAATCATCATTCACCGGGCCGATATGTTCGGATTGTCGCAACTTTACCAGCTGCGCGGGCGTGTAGGGCGCGGAAAATCCCGAGGGTATGCGTATCTGACATTACCTGCGGATCGCAAACCGACAGCCAACGCCGAGAAGCGTTTAGATGTGATGCAAACTTTAGATAGTTTGGGCGCGGGTTTCTCGTTGGCCAGCCACGATTTGGACATTCGCGGCGCCGGCAACCTTTTGGGGGAAGAACAGTCGGGACACATTCGGGAAGTTGGCGTTGAGCTCTATCAACATCTTCTTGAAGAGGCCGTCGCGGCAGCGCGGGCAGGTGATGCACCCGATATCGACACAGCACCCGACGAGTGGTCACCTCAAATCAATACCGGAGCACCGGTTTTGATTCCAGACACCTATGTGCCCGACCTTGGAATTCGTTTATCACTTTATCGTCGTATTGGTGGATTGGCGACGCGTGATGAAATTGAGGGATTTGCGGCCGAATTGATTGATCGCTTTGGCCCGCTTCCACCGGAAGCTGAAAACCTTTTAGACGTTGTTGCCATCAAAGTACTGTGCCGTAAGGCAAACGTCGAGAAAGTCGATGCCGGACCTAAAGGCGCGGTCGTAACCTTGCGCAACAATACCTTTCCGAATCCCTCTGGGTTGGTTGAGTTCATTTCAAAGCAATCCGGAGCTATCAAACTTCGCCCGGACCACAAGCTCGTATTCACGCGGCTTTGGGAAACGCCCGGCGCCCGCATCAAGGGCTTGCAGTCCGTTGTTGGGGAATTGGCATCTCTTGCGGCCACCTCAGTTTCGCATGATTAACGCGCAGTTTAACTTTGGATTTTTTATTAGAAGGTGTGAGTCAAAGGTTGGCAGTCGGGAGCATAATACCTAGAGTGTGGTCGATTACCCGCGCGGGACCTCTACACCACCAAATATTGGGGTAGGAATGCGAAAATTATATGCGATCGGAATTGTGGTTACGGCGTTACTCGCGGTTGGTGTGGCGGCGGCGCCGGCAACACTTGCGGCGGACGCAAATCCTATTCCTCGCCTCAACATTACATCGCGCACAGATGAACCCCCCGGGGTGCGGCGGTTCACGGTATTTTTTGCTCACGACAGCGCGCGTGCATCTTCCACGACGCGGGACCTGGTTGCACGTATCGCCGCGACCGTCATGCAGGATGGGCCAAGGTATATAACTCTGACCGGGTATACGGACACCGTGGGGACACGGTTCTATAATCTCGGTTTATCTCAGCGCCGCGCGATAGCGATTAAGAATTTGCTTGTCCAAAATGGAATTTCAGATTCGTCATTGCAGGTGTACTGGCGCGGTGAGTTTGACCTGCTTATTCCGACAGAAGATGGCGTTGCAGAATTTCGTAATCGCCGCGTCGAAATTTTGGTTCAGTAAGCGCTTCACTCACCACACTTAGCCGCTACTTTGCATCTTGGGATTTTCGGTTTCCTGAGCGCTGGCCATATCGAGCATTCTTGTGAGAATTTCAGGCTCTTGAGCGCCAGCTATAGCACGCCCATCATTGAAGATGTAGCAGGGAACACCCGTGATTCCGAGGCGGTGCATTCGAGCGTTCTCGGTATAGACCGCGTTAAAATCGGTTTCCCCGGTGAGATAATCTTCAGTTTCGGCGAAATCGAATCCCATCTTTTCTGCCAGCTCGAGTAAAATATCTAAATCTCCAATGTCCATACCGCGCTCAAAGTACGAGCGAAACAATAAGTCTACCGCATCGTCGGCACGACCATGAGAGTGCGCCAATCGAACCAAGCGGTGCGAATTCACCGAATTTGGCGTGCGGCTTATGTCATCCAACTCAAAATTAATTCCTTCGCCCCGACCCGTAATCATTAAGGCTTCGGCGATGCGGTCATATTGATGGGATCCGCCAAACTTGCGTTCCAGGTATTCTTTGCGGTCGACCCCTTCGGGTGGCATGTCCGGGTTTAGTAAGAAGGAACGGTATTGGATATCGATCTGCAAATTCGGCCGCATTTTGACGGCTCGATCAAAACGGCGTTTGCCAACAAAACACCAGGGACAGACTGTGTCGAAGACGATGTCAATCCGCATATTGAGACTCTCGTTGTGAAGACAGTTAGTTTAGGTGTTCAAGGTATTCGCGAATACGTGCTGCGTTTTTACCGATGTCGCTTTTTCCCACCCGACTGACCGAGCGCACGTCTATACGAGAGTCAGTTTCGCTGACAGAAGTTATGCGAACAATGATATCATCAACGAATCCGGACCAAAACGTCGTATCGGTGGCTTCAATGCGCCGGTCTTCCGGCACCGCCGCAACCAGCCGCCAGCCTACGGATTCCACCGCCTCAAGCGCTCGGCGGAAGGCTTGATCAGCAGGTAGCGGTACGATGAGAGGGACAACGCCAGGATATGCCTCTCTTTGAAGTTTGCCGACCTCTGGATCGTAGAGTGTAGAATTTACAGCACCCGAGGCTTCGCGCTCAGGAAGAACAGATACAAACTGCGGGGGATTCTCTGTATCTGTCGTAATGTCGTGGATAGGCGGCGAGGTGAAGGCGAGATGCAGAAAGGAAAAAATTGGGATCGCAATTAATACGCCAGCAGCAGTCGCCACCAGGCGCACCCGAATATTAGGGTTGTCCCACGGCACATCGCCGCGTTTAACAAGTCCCCACACTCCGAGCGTAGCCGCAACCAGGGACCCAGCTAGAGCGAGAAAAAACACCAATCCGACCAATACCAGTGGAGCAGTCCAAAGTCCTACAGCGCGGCCGAGGAACAGCATTGGAAATACCGCGATTGCGACAATGGATGCGCCCAGCGCAAGAAGGGATTGTTTTGTTAAGGATCGTACGGCGGAATCGTCTGTCACTCGTTCACTCCATAGTTTTGGAATGCGGACCTTATACTAAGATTGGCGCGTGTGACAGCGCGAAGCTAATGTTACAAATTGAGTTATCTTATTCGATCTCCCATTCGCCCACCCACAAATGGTAGGCGTCGGGATGGCCATTGGAATGGTCTTTGAGACGCTCAATGATGGAACTCGTAAGTTCGGTTCCCGTACTGACTAACATACGGCCATCCTTGTCCTTGAGGTCTCGTGCAATGATATCGCCGGGTGAAACTCTCGCCAGATTACTCATATGAACTCGGGTAAGTTCCGGCGCAGCAGGTTTGTATGTTTTTCCATTGCCTTTACTGGCATTTAAATCCCGTGCGCACGGTGTGTGCGGCGGTTCCGTTGGCTTTTTCAGAACAATAGCCCGCGGGTGCGGGGTTTTTGATTTTGAAGTCGGAGGCGGCGCGGTTTTGCTAGATTGAGTTAGCTTCACCGCTGCGTAATGTTCCTTTGCGCGGAGATCCCAGGTTCGGCCTACCGCGTTTGAGATCGTTTTGATCAATTTTTCGAAGGAAAGGGGCGCAATCGCGACACCGTTAACATCCAAGCTCATTGCAGCTTTGATGGCGTCTGAATCTGCGCGGCCCGTCAGAATAACAAATGGGGTGCCCGGTGGCAGGGTTGGCAATTGCCGGGCGCGGATACTTTGAAGTAATTCAAGGCCACCCTCAGGCGCCATATCCCAATCACAAATGATACATCCGATCCGACGGCCCAACCGGGTTATAATTTGCTTGGCTTTCTCGACATCAAGGGCGTGTTCAATGTTCTTTGCGTGAGCGCGAGCGAGCGCTGTATGCGCCATATCACGATAAAACGCCTTATCATCGACGAGGAGAAAGGTGGTTTTTGACAGGTCGATGTCTGTTGACACGTTACGGCTCCATTACCGAAATCGGCAGCAACTTGCAGTCCATAGATTATATCGTTTCGACTAAAAATAAAATCCAACGTTTAATTAACCGTAACCAGTTAAATTCGCTGTATTACAATGACTTATAAGCTATCGATAGCTAGTACACCGGCCTCCAAGTAGGCGACCTCTAACTGTGACTAAGTCATACGGCCGCGATTTTGATATAAACGGCGGGGGAGTTGGGGGGTTGCATGGCAGGCCCATGGCCAGAGGACGACAGTGAAAAACAAGAAATTGAAGCTTCGAATGGCGTTCGGCGCTGCGATCGGAATCGGTATCGTTTTCTTGCTGGAGTACCTATTCCGATAGATTGATCAACTCCGTAGTTGATTTACGGGGCGATGCTTTTCTTTGTAATGTCGACCGTGAAGCTCTGAGTAGAAGATCGTTCAAGTGAATCCCTCAGTTGCGGATACTTGGCCATCACTGCATTGAAGTCAGCGCGGCTGAGCTCATACAGCAAACAAATTGTAACCGTTTTGCAGGTCGCATTTCTCGGAGCGCCGGTCAGAAATGCGATTTCACCGAAGTAATCTCCGGCGATGAGCGTGGCGACTCTCTGGCGTTCGTTCTCCTCCGGTTCTCGCCGATACACGCGGACAACTCCGCGACCAATTAAGTACAAACTGTTTCCGGACTCACCCTGTTGAACGACCTCGGTTTCCGCATTGACGGTTTTTGAGATCAAACGTTTTGCCAGCGCCTCTAAGCAATCAGGTGAGACGTCTCGCAACACGGGCAATTTTGCGAGCAGAGAAGCTGGCTCGGGGTTAATCGTGGAAATGGATGGAATGGTAAGTTTGCGAATCTTGTATCTAAGCTCTGCGAGCATGGCGCTGCCCAATGTATGAGCTATTGAGCCATTCTCGATTTCTCGGGCTAATATGTCGGCCTCCACGGAGAGAATCAGTCTCTCTGCCAAAAGCTCCTGCATATCCCCGACAAAATCGGGATACTGTTCGGCCCAACCATCGAGCCTATCGAGTGCGCTTTGATGCCACTTGCCATAGCGCTCCTCGAGTTCTGCAACGAGGTGGGGGTCGTGTATGTCAGAGTCTTTCATCTCTTGAATTAAAGACTTTACTTGCTGAGCGGCTTGATGGCGGCCCCAGGCAATTTCATAGTCTCTCGCGAACGCGTTATCTTTAATCTGGGATGCGAAGGGGAGACGTCCAATCAGAGATTGCGCAAATATCGTAAGTTTGTGAGCCCACGTTTGGTAATACGTGCGTTTTGGGAGAACACCCACATGACGTATCGCCTCAATTTGGGTTTCCGTAGCATGGTTAAGTCGGCGGAACGCGCTTTCTGAAATGTGGTGCATCGCGAGCATATTTAAGTAAGCCGCCTTTTCCATAGCGAGGCAGCGGAGATACAAAAACCCTCGCTCTTCGCTCTCAGACAGCGCACGTTGGCGAAGGGTCGCGATATTCGATTTTAACTCTCCGATTTCGCTTCGATATCTATCTTCGAGGGAGCGTGTAATGCGCTCGAAGAAAAGGCCGCTGGCATTAAGAGAGGGGAAACGCGAGACCGCGCGGTTAACCGCCTCCAGTTGCGCTTCACTTCGAGCGAGTTCATCGGTGAGCGTTGGTTTGTCTAAACCGAGGAGACGCATCAAAGGCTCAACGGTCAGACCATTGACGAGCAACGTAAACAGGACGGCTCCCATCACCAGAGTGAAAAACAAATCCGAATAGGGAAAGTCGCCCAAACTCAAGGCGACAGCCAGGGCGACCGCGCCGCGAAGTCCGCCCCAGTACATGAGCGCTTGGTAACGCCAGTCGACCTTTATCGCGCCGGGTATCATGCCGGTGAGAGGAACCAGCCCGCCGATGACCACTGCTCGTGATATCAGCATCGCTACAATAACCCAGACCAAGGCTTGCCAATTTCCAACAAGACCGGCGAAGTCGACCCGCAATCCCACCATGAGAAAAATAAGGGCGTTGGCCGTGTAGGCTGCGTACTCCCAAAAATTTTCCATGTAGTTGGCGACCGACGGGGAGACTTTGGTGCGTCCCCAATTTCCCATGATGAGCCCAGCGACCAAAGTCGCCATGACTCCGCTGACAGCAAAAAATTCTTCGGCAATGATGAACGAGAAATAGGCGAGAACCGTCATGAGTGAGATTTCAATCGCCGGATCGTCGTGAACGAGCGCCAGCAACCCGCCGGTCAAAAAGGCGAGAATGCCGCCGACAATGATTCCACCGGCGAATACAACAAGGAAATCCAAAACACCGGAGAGAGCGATATTTGCCGTTAAGACTCCGGACAGTGCTACGGCGAGAAGAATGTTGGCGGTGACAATCGCGGTGGCATCGTTGAACAAGCTTTCACCTTCAACGAGGACGGTTAAACGCTTCGGGGCGCCGAGCTGTTTGAACAGAGAGATGACAGCCACAGGATCCGTCGCGCTCAAAATTGCCCCCAAAACAAGGGCCGCGATAAAGGGAATAGCCGTCGTTCCCGCAACGATTCCCGCGATCAGTATTGTTGAAATGAGTAGGCCGGGAATAGCCAGCGCGAGAATAGGCCCGAGGTTGTCGCGCAATTGCCGGGAGTCCATGTGAAACGCAGACTCAAAAATCAAGGTCGGCAAAAATACGTACAGAATAACGTCGCGTGAAAGTTGAAGGTCGAGAAGGCCTGAGTCTTGAACCCACTCGAATGAGCTGAATTCAGCAACGCCGATTCCAAATAGAACGAGTAAAACTGTAAAAGGAAAACGAACCTGCCGAGAAAGCGCGAGCAAACCCGCCGCGACAAGGAGCAAGGTGACAATCGCAACCACAAGTCCTGCGACCTCGCTGTGATGAGTAGTGCTAGCTGCGTTTTCTAATGTCTCTAGTTCTGAAAGAGCGTCCAATTTCCCCCGCAGATGTTTCCCGCTGTCCGCTCGGACTCTAGGTAGCTATGACTCTTTTACTGACTCTGCTTTTTCCTCTGGTTCTATATCCGGCAGTACGAAACTGCTTGATATACCAAGCGCTTGTTGAAACATGAGTCTCCCCCGAGATGTTCCAACCTCCGCGCGTTCATGGAGATAATCAAAAATTTCGTCAGCACGACTTTGATTAACCATGACCATTAATATATCGACTTCCTCGGCGAAATACTTTTTGCGCTCGCTAATTCCTCGGCCGTTGATCACGTTGGCTGACGCTATACCTTTATCGGCGTGCAGAGCGGCAACGACATCCGATCCCCTCCCGCGGGGCATGATGCATGTAATAAGCTTATTGTTGGAATACGTTTGCATGTTTATGAGTTTTTCGCTCCAACACTTTCAAGATTAGTCACGGTATGAGCCTGTCCCTGTTCACCCAGCTTTTTCAAAACATCTTGCGGGACGAAGGTGGCTGCTTTTTCGAGTTTCGTCGTAAACATTATTCCCATACCCGGCGTATCTAAATTTCCCGCCAGGTACATTTTTTCGAAAACGCGATCGACTTGCTCTGTTGAGACGACGATGTTGATCACTTCCTTTTCAACGTTGACGGCAACACCGAGCAAACCCAGTCGCTCTCGAACACCCATGCCTTTTGCAAAGCCGACGGTGGCACCTTGCGCGCCAGCGGCACGCGCGGCATTGATGATGGCATCCGCCACGCCCCGCTGGACAACACAGGTGATAAGGACGACATCCGTTAAGACAACGATCTTGCGTGTTTTCATGCTTTCGCGCCTTCTGCGTCTGCTTCGATGTTGGCTTGGTTTCTACGCTTAGCCATCCATTGCACCCACAAGCCGGTGCTTAAAACCGAAAGAATAGGTCCTATGGACGCCATGGATAAAATGCCAAAGCCTTCAATTGCTGAGACCGCATCGCCAAGTCCAAGCCCCATGGCAAGGACTAGGGGAACAGTTACCGGGCCGGTGGTCACGCCCGCGCTGTCCCACGCAACGTTCACGAATTCTTCACTCGATAGCGCGGTTAAAACGATTCCAGCAAGGTACGCAGGGATCAAAAGGTAGGCGATCGGTAAAGCGAATATGATTTTGAGAACACCGATCGCAATACCGAACGCCACGCCAAACGAAACCGCATACATCAAAGTGCGTTTACGAAACGCGCCGTTGGTGAGGTTCTCGACGGTCAGTCCCAAGGCATTTAAAGCGGGTTCTGCAAGGGTTGCCCCAAATCCTAAGACCCATGCAAAAGCAATCACGATTGGGATACCGACGGCGAAAACATAGAGCGGAGACTCAGGAATATTCTCGAGGGCTTGAAAGGCTGCCGGTAGGAGTTGACCGGATTGATTACCAAGCGCGGCCAATCCATAGGTCAGGCCGATGTTAAAAATACACATTCCGACAACGCACAAAACCAATCCATAAATAACAAGGCCTTGTGCCTGCAGCTTGGCTTTTAACATCACTTTAAAAATAAAGAAGAGAAACAAGACCAGCGGGACGATTGCGCGTACGCCGCCGATGATCTCAACGAAGGGAGTTTGTTCGTACCACGCTACGGTCGTAGCAACATTCGTCGCACCCTGCGCCGCTGCGATGATTTCCTCGGGAGTGACGACAAAAGAAACATAGAGACTTAAAAGCATCACGCCTATGATCGGGAACAGGGAGGCCAAGGTTACGATTCCAAAGCCTGACATCGAGGAATTTCCCTTACTGGTCGCCGAGGCGATCCCGATACCAAGCGATAGGACAAGTGGGACGGTTACGGGACCAGTCGTGACAGCACCGCAATCCCAAGCAAGTCCGAGAATTTCGACAAGCTCTGGATCTTGAGCAATGTAAAGGGTGAGCAACAACGTGGGCGTCAGTGCAGCGTAAATATAGGGCTTAAGACTCCAGCCATAGACAAAACGAAGTGTTCCCAAAACCGCAGCAAGCCCGACGCCAGCGCCGATAACCAAAACAAGCGCTCCGGCCCAATTGGAAAGCAAGGTGTAAAGGTAGGGTGCTTGGCGGACGTCTACCAAAGCGCCCGCGGCTTGTAGGGCTCCGATGGCCGGCTCAGCGAAAGTCACGCCAATGCCAAGAAGGAAGGCCACGATGAGAACAAGCCAGAGCGGGGATTTTTTAGGAAGGGTGTCCCCGATTACCTCGGCAAAGGGCATAAGTCCGAGTTTAAGGCCTTCCATAAATAGCATAAGGCCAGTGATGACCGCGATAAGACCGAACGTCGCCGACCACATACCGTCAACACTCTGGCGCAAGATCAGGATTTGAAACAGAACAAGGTATGCCGCCAAGGGAACAACGGCGCGTATCTGATCCATGGCGCGCGTGCCGACGTAGGGAGCAAGCAACCGGTAAATATCTATTCCCCGTACACGCAAAGGCGGCGGGTGATAGGGGATTTCCTTCCCGTCCTCATCATATAAAACCTTAGGTGCAAGGGCGTTGTAGGTAATTTCTTCGGCGTGAACGCTGCTCTCGCGGACAAAATCTCCAAAGCGCACGACTTCAATTGATGGACGGGCATGATTATCGCCGTCATTCGCATCATCCTGTTCACCTTGATTTTGCTCTCCTACGCCGGGAACCGTCTCAACGGACACCGGGCCATAGGGCTCGACGATCCGGGCATAAAGCCGTTCGTATCCCGCATCGATGCGCTCACTAAACAATGGGTCTGAATACGCCGGGTCTTGTTCTTCAACCCGCGCCCAGCTACCGGCATCAAGAAGACGATCGGCGAGAGGAAAAAGCTTTTCCTCTTCCATAGCCATGTGAGTCCGATATCGTGCGAGGAAATTGGCAGAGAGTTCTTTAACCTCCGTTCCATCCGACTCAGGGGCGCGCTGAAAATGATTTGCAGCACTTTGCAGCTTTTGGGTGAGGTCCGTGAGGTAGGTGTGCGAGGCCTCCAGACTTTCAATGACTTGCGTCGTTGCATCCCGATCCTTCTGCAACATTTCCGTAAAGATCAAGTCCTCACGAACGTGATGCGCAAGATCGCAGTAGTTCAGGCAATAGTTGATGCAATCGTTGACCAGAATGGGGTCGGGTTTGCGATCTTTGCTCCAAGCGTCCAACTCGCTCTCAAGGACCGAGAACACTTGCTCAAGTCGTCGGTGGTCCAAGACAAGCCGCTTTAGCGGTGTCGACATATTCTCCCCCACAGAGCCCCTAATATGTTCTTGTTTATCAGGGTAATACGCGGCGACGGCCCTGTGAATTTTTTTCTATATGTTAAGTTTGACCGACGCGCGCTTACGATCCTTAACATCGAGCCTGGTCGCCACCTTTGATATGTGTCAATCCCACCTACAAGCCGTTGGGTGTCGAACCAAGTGCTGATCACTATGGCTAAGCATTTGGTTTGCGCGGAACACTAGTTTGAAATAACACCTAGGGGTGGTGATGAAAGTGAGTATGTGATGTCTGAGTTAACCCCCGAGAGTCTGTTCGAAGGGATTTCTGACACTGACGTGTTGGAGCTTGCCCAGGCGCTCATTCGTATTCCCAGTCCCAGTTTCAATGAAGGTGAATTAACGGATTTTCTGGCTGAGCACATGACCCGCCTTGGCATGGATGTGGAGGTCATGGAATTGACCCATCCCTTCGACAGCCGGCGGACGACCCGCCAGCCCATCGGGCGCTTTAAGGGAAACGGCGGCGGAAAAAGCCTGATGTTTAATGGACACATGGATCCGGGCGTTGAGATGAGCGGCTGGACTGTCGATCCCCATAGCGGACTATATGACGAGGACGGTTGGATTTGGGGCATGGGCGCCCACGACGACAAAGGTGGAATTGCGGCCGCACTGGTTGGTCTCAAGGCGCTAAAGGACACCGGAGTAAAACTGAAGGGCGACATTCTGATGTGCCCGGTCGCGGGTCATAAGTTGCTGGGTGTAGGTACCCGCGCACTTATTGATGCAGGCGTTTTACCGGACTACTGCATTAATATTGAACATTGCGCCAGCACCATCGCGACCACATGCGTTGGCATCGTATTTATCCGTGTGCGCACATCCTCGCCGGAGTTATTCTTTCGGGCATCGCCGGAAGCGAAGGCGGCTTACTTCAACCCAATCGAACAGCAATGTGAAATTATCAGGCGGTTGGGTCCTAGTTTTGGGCCGATTGAACCCGGCGGGTGGATGACCTTCGAGCCACATCCGGATCTTCCAGGTTTTCCGACACTAAGCATCGATACCATGCACCGCGAGCACTACCTTTACCGGGGTACCACCGGCATATCGACGCGTGAATGCGATATGACATTTCAAGTGCGTACGGTGCCAGGACAAACAGAGGAAACACTAAGACAAGACCTTGAGCGGCTTTTCGAAGAGATCAAGGCCGACTTCCCGGCGTTTAATGCTGAAATCATTATTCCTGCAGACGGAGAAGGCGGGCGGGGCATGGACCCGATGTTTGTCCCAAAAGATGACCCAATGGTTCAGGCGCTTGCCGAAGGACACGAAGCCGCGTCGGGTAAATCGGCCATGCTTGGAGCGGGCTTGCGTATCGGCAATGTTGGGGATGGAAACTTGATGGACGCGGCAGGCGTCCCGTCGCTGCAATATGGTCCTGGAGATATTCGGATTTACAATGAGTGGCCGGCGGCCGACGAGCGGGTGGAACTATCTGAGTTGGTGATCAACGCAAAAGCAATGGCTTGGGCCGCCTATAAAATTTGCTCTTAGGGACCTTGGCATTTAACCCGGGATATAAACGAGACCGGGAAACGCGGCGATTAATAAAGCCACCGTCATTGTGATAAGGAAAAATGGGAAGGCGTAACGCGCGATCCGACCAATCGGCTCGCCGGTCATGGATTCCAGCACAAAAAGATTGAAGCCGATTGGCGGTGTGATCTGGGCCATCTCAACGACCAGAATTAAAAACACACCGAACCATATGGGATCGTAACCCGCAGCCACGATCAACGGCAGGGTGATCGGGAGTGTCATAACGATTGTCGACATCCCGTCGAGGAAAAGTCCCAACACAAGATAGATCGCAAGCAACATAAGAATGAGTTGAAACCCGGACAGGTCCATCGCCGATATATAATCTGCGACCGCTTGCGGAACGCCAAGGTAGGCGAGGGACACCGAAAAAAACGATCCGGCAGCCAAAATGAGACCAGCCATGCTTGACGTGCGGACTGCGCATATGAGCGCTGTTTTTAGTCTCTCGAAATTAAGCTGGCGTTGTGCGGCAGCGATCACAAGCGCACCAAAAACGCCAACGGCGGCGGCTTCAGTAGGACTGGCAAGACCCACGTATAATGAGCCGATGACCGCACCAATAAGCAAAGCCACCGGTAGCAAATCGCGCAGGCCGGTGAGGCGCGCCGCCCATGTTACCGGATCTTGGGAACGCGGGGCGAGATTTGGATGTCGCCAAGATTGAACGCCAGCATAGGTGGAATACAGCGCGGCCAAAACCAGTCCCGGCGCAATGCCGGCGATGAATAACTTCAAAATCGATGCTTCGGCGAGAACGCCGTAGATAATCATGATCAAGCTTGGCGGAATGAGGAATCCTAAAGTTCCGGCCCCTGCAAGAGATCCAATGGCGAGAGATTTGTCGTATCCGCGCGTGAGAAGTTCTCTAAGGGTAATGCGCCCGACGGTAAGGGTTGTTGCCGCTGATGATCCGGAAACCGCTGCAAACAAAGTGCAGCCAGCCACGTTGACGTGCAGAAGATTTCCTGGAAGACGCGCGGTCCATGGGGACAGCCCACGAAAGAGTGATTGCGACAAGTTGGTACGGCACAGAATCTCTGCCATTAAAATGAATAAGGGCAGGGCGAGCAGTTCTGTGCTCGTGGTGATGTTCCAGATACTGCGCGCGAGGATCTTGTCGATCGGCAAGGTTTGGAATGTGGAAAGTGCGAAAATGCCCGCCGTGACAAGCGCGATCGCTACCCAAACCCGGCTAAGCAGTAGCGCTCCGAGCAACCCAAGAATGGAAAAACTCGTGCCGATCATGAGGTCGGACCCTCTTGGCTTTCCTCATCCGCGTCCGGCGCCTTGAGTTCCACCGGTGTGCCGGTGAGCACAGCGATGGCGCGCGTAAACATCTGAAACGCTAGAAACCATGCGCCAATAGCTGCGCCTGTCATTGGGATGAAAAGAGGAGTTTGCTCAGGTGTCGCCGATGTGATGTCGCGGCTATATGCTTGCCATGCTAAATCAGTCAGTGCCGCGGCGAGAAAGACCGCAACTATCAATCCTATTGAACTCGCGATCAGCTCAATGATTGATTCCGCTCGGGGTCTGGTCTTAAGAGGCAAAACCGAAACACGGATGTGTCCGCCAGATCTCAAGGTATACGCGGCGCCAAATAGAAAAACCAAAGCCATTAGGTAGGTGGAGTATTCCCAGCTGACGCCTACGGTTGTTCCAAATACGGAGCGCGCGAGAATCTCTGTAACAATTAGTATTGGGATGCAGGCTAAAAAAATGGAGGCGGCCCCAGCGCCCAAAAACGCGAGGGCATCGGAACACCGCAGAAGGGCACGGCTAAGTCCCGTCATAAAGAATATTCCGCCAAGCCAACCAATGTCCCGCCCCGTTAATGCGCCGTATCCGACAAGAGTTTGTAGGTTGAAATGATCTGTGCTTCGCGCTCGCCAGAGTTCGCGAGATATTCGGCAGTCATCGCGCGGCAGACGTCCTGCATCGCGGCTTCTAATTTCGGGCCAGGTTGGGAATAGCTCATGCCATTTTTGCGTAACGTCGCCGTCATCGTAATGTCCGCGTCCATTGCGGCTGTCCAAAGACGGTCCTCTATGCTTGCGGCGACCTCTTCCAAAATTTTCTGCTCGTCGGGAGACAATCGATCCCAGGCATCCAAGTTAATAGTGCTCATGAATGAATTCATCTGCCAGTGCAGTTCGGTGACATGACTCAAAAAGTCCCAAAAAACACCGGAGACAGCGGTGTTTGGTGACGTCGAGACGCCTTGAAGGAGCCCTGTCGATAGGGCGGGCGTGACTTCCGCCCATGGCATTTGGATGGGAGCTGCGCCAAGCCGTGCGAAGAACTCGGTTCCATTCTTATCGATGGTGCGGATTTGGAGGCCCCGCAAGTTTTCAGGCCCGCTGCTCGCGTCCACACGTGCAAACAAGCTTTGGCGAGGCATCGGGTACATATAAAGGATTTTCTGATTGTGGCTCTCGGCAGCGTCATCAAAGTGAGGTCGCGTGATGGATTGCAGCAGCCTCAGATCTTCGAAATCACGTGCGAGGCACGGTAGGGATTCAATTCCGAAAATGGACTCATCGCCGACTTGTTGATTCATCTGCATGTCAGCGATATGAACAATGCCGTCGCGAACTGCAGACAGAGTTTCCCCGCCTTTCAGGCCCAAAACGCCGTTTATTCTCACCATAATCTCGACGTCGCCGTTAGTTGCTTTGGCCACCTCCTCGGCGAATACCTGTGCGAAGTGCGCGCCGTACTCACTTTGAGGAAGGGGGCTGGCAAACACGAGGCGTTGTTGGGCTTGCGAAGGCGCAATAGCTGCAGCAAAACCCATAAAAGTAAAGAATAGCAACGAAATAAACGTCAATTTTCGTCTGACACTATAACTCATGAGTATCCCACTTACCGGCTACAGGTACTTTGAGCATCTTGGCTCTCAACTATGGCGCATTCCAGCCAAGATGGACACCGGCTGCGCGGCATGACCAAAACATTGCGAGCTATCTAGTTGAAGTTACCGGTTTTGCCTGACAAATAATGGGAATTTCGGTATATAAATTTCGGGAGCGGTCATTATTTATACTAATGAGCCCAGATAAGTGCGCTGAACGCATCCGCCTGTGACGAGTCACGCGGCTCGGCCAAGCGCGATGGCGCACATCTACTATACGGATTCGGCAGCCGATGGGATGGACAAGATGAGCGGATTTAAGAGCCACCAACAAATGGACCATAAATTAAACCAGTCTGGGATTTTGGCCGTCGCGGCCATCGGATTGATGGCGAGCGTCGCCGCACCTGCTCAGGTCCGTGCCGAAGAAACACGTGGTTATGTTGTCAGTTGGTTCTCTCAAGCCACCCACTCTCAGGAGGGAGATTGCTCGCGCGGCGTTCATCCGGAACTCGAAGAAGTCTACTTCCAATATCTCGAAGGACTGGGCCAAAGCCCCGAGACGATCGAGGAAATTAAGCAGTCCTATAAGGACGGGCGCAAGGACGATCGGCTGATCCCACTTATGATGGAGCGCGGTCGGATTAATGGAGAACCCACAAATCCCTGGACCCATCCTGCCTCTGCCGCGGACTTAAACCTTCCAGGAGTGGATGGAGAGTTTGCCTACGGATTTGATCTCGACGGGCGAAATTCGGGGGAGTTCGAAGGTTTTACCGATCCAGAAACATATGAAACAGGTATTGATCACGCCCTTTACGAGGCGTTGGGATGTGCTCGGGCTTTTCGCGGTACGCTTGAGGTTCGCCCAACCTATTGGGCTTGGTCGTGGGGACAGCTCGCGAGCTCGCAGCCAGCGTGGTTGATGACGGTTTCCGGAGAAGATTTAAACAGCGACGGCCCGGTGACGGTAACCTTTGATCGCGCGCTTGAGCACATTCGAGTGAATGGAGATTACAGCCCGCGCGCTGACATGGCGTATCGCGCCGACCCGGATCCACGCTCCCACAATGTTTTTAAAGGCGAGTTGAAAGAAGGCGTTGTCACTATTTCCGGGCAGGGCGATTTGCGTTTGCTCCAAAATCCGCTCGTTGCGCCCGAGCTTGTCCTCAAAAATTTCCATCTGCGGCTAGATATCAGTCAGGACGGGATGGTGAAGGCCATCATGGGCGGATACCAACCCTGGGAAGACATATATTGGGGTTTTGGCAATCTGAGCGTGGGCGGTGAACAACAGGTGATTGGCGATGCGGTCCAACTCTATCACCTTATGAAGAGATACGCGGACGCGGATCCAGATCCGGAGACCGGGCAAAACATGTCGATTTCCGCCGCCTATTATATCGAGGCTGTCCCGGCATTTGTCGGCTTCCCAACGGCATCTGACAGCGCTCAAACAGCGTCCAACAACTAGGTTTGGATTGAGAACACACCCATGAAAAAGAATGTTTCTAAATTTTCGAAAGGTCTGAGCATCGCCGTCGCCGCATGCGTCGCAAGCACGACCTTTCTTGTTCAGCCGACCTTTTCAGAGGGCGATGAGCAAATCACCCAAGCGCGCACGTACACACATCGCCTGACTCCTTCGCAATACCGAAACATCATAACCGATGTTTTTGGCGCGCATATTGATTTGGGGGGGCGATTTGAGCCCGACTTGCGCAGGGATGGCCTGCTCGCAATCGGAACCGGCCTTGTCAGTGTGACCGCAACCGGCATGGAGCAATACGATGCCATGAGCCGGGCTATCGCGGATACTGTGGTTGATGAAGAACATCGTGAACTGCTGATCCCATGTGTTCCCGCGTCAGCGACAAAACCTGACGATGAGTGCGCATCACAGTTTTTTGAGGAAGCAGGACTGTTGCTTTACCGTCGTCCGCTCACCGACGCGCAATTGGATGCGTACGTTGCGGCCGCGAGAACCGGTGCAGAGCATACCAATGACTTTTACGAAGGCCTGTCCTTAAGCCTTGCGGGGATGTTGTCCGCGCCCTCGTTTTTGTTCCGCGAGCAGCGCGCCGAACCGGACCCCAATGCGCCCGGTGAATACAGGCTGGATTCTTATTCCAAAGCGGCGCAGTTGAGTTTTTTCCTCTGGAATGCCGGACCGGATAGACAACTTCTTGAAGCCGCCGCGAACGGCGCACTTCACTCCGAAGACGGTCTAAGAGAACAAGTGGACCGCATGCTCGCATCCCCGCGTCTGGAGGCGGGGTTGCGCGCGTTTTTCAACGACCATTTCCATTTCGATGAATTTGAGTATTTAGCCAAAGACACGGACATATATCCGAAATTCAGCCCCGCTATTGCCGAACAAGCCCGCGAGCAAACCCTCCGCACAGTACTGGACGTGGTTTTGAATCAGCGTGCGGACTTCCGCGAGGTATTTAGAACAAAACGAACGTTCCTAACGCCTGAATTGGGCAGTATCTATCGTGTTCCCGTGTTTAAGGACGGCCCAAACGGCTCGCCTGATGGGTGGCAAACCTATGAATTCGACGAGTCCGATCCTTATAAAGGTATACTCACCCAAATTTCTTTTACCGCGTTGCACTCACCTGCTGGACGGAGCTCCCCAACCTATCGGGGGAAAGCGCTCAGAGAAGTTATGATGTGTCAGACCGTCCCGCCGCCACCGGGAGATGTCGATTTCACATTGTTTGATGGTGAGGACCTTCGCATGGCCACGGCGCGTGTTCGGCTGGCCGTACACAATGAAAACCCTGTATGTGCAGGTTGCCACAAGATTACAGACCCCATTGGTTTGGCCCTCGAAAATTTTGATGGGTCTGGCGGTTTTCGGGTCACGGATAATGGAAACCCAATTGATCCAAGCGGCAATCTCAGCGGACAAGATTTCAATTCTGTCGGTGAGTTTATTGACATTATTTACAACGATACGGTGACAACCTCGTGCCTTAACAGACGGCTTGCGTCTTACGCGTTGGGACGTAGTCCGATGCCGTCCGAAAGGCAGTGGATTGAAGGCCTCGATGCGTTTTTTGAAGAGAGCGGGTTTAGAGTTACCGATCTTATGCGTGAGATCGCTCTAAGCGATGCTTTTCTGAAAGTCCCAACTCTTGAAACCAACACAGCATTGAACACCGTGAACTAACGGTGGATTACAGTCGTCCTAATAGGAGGAAACGTCCATGAAAGACAAATTGAACCGCAGACACGTGCTTCGCGGGATGATGGGTGGAACAGCGGTGTCCGTTGGCTTGCCCTTCTTGGATTGTTTTTTGGATTCCAGCGGAACCGCACTTGCGGCAACTGGGGCTCAGTTACCTGTGGTTTTTGGCTCCTGGATTCAAAACCTTGGACTTAACCCAGGCCGGTGGAAACCGGAAACGATTGGTGCGAATTACACCAGCGGGCCTGAGTTAAAAGCGCTAGACCCGTTCAAAGATAAAATGAACATCTTTAGCGGCATGAACTACTACTTGGATGGTCGCCCGATGGACACCCACGACACGTCCCTTGAGGTTGCGACCATGGGCTCCATTCCACTCGGTGTAGAGTCCGATCCGACGATCGACAACATCATTGCCGATACAGTGGGAACCCGCTCGCGCTTCCGGTCTTTGGAAATTGCACTGAACGGATCGCGTAGGAGTTGGAGTAAGAGAAAAGGAGGGGCGGCCAATCCTTCAGAACCGTCGCCAGCAGCCTTGTACCAACGCATCTTTGGCCCGGATTTCAACGATCCGAATGCGGCGGAATTTACGCCGGATCCTAAAACCATGGCGCGGCGTAGTGTTCTCTCTGCGCTCACTGATGAACGCAAGAGCATCTTGCAACGCGTTGGTGCGGCCGACCGAGAGCGCCTTGATGAATATTTCACGTCGCTGCGCCAAATAGAGCGGCAGCTTGACATCGAACTGAGCAAACCGGCGCCGCTGGAAGCGTGCGTAATTCCCGAGGACGTGAGGGATGCGGAACTCGGCAATAGTGTGGCATCTGTGGAAGCCAACAATCGGTTATTCGGTGCGCTGCTTGCCCATGCTGTGGCGTGCGATCAAACCCGCGTGTTCAACGTCTATTTCGACACGCAGCAACTTCGCAAACCCGGCTTGGTCCGCGATTGGCACAGCTTGACTCACGAAGAACCTGTCGATCCCGAGTTGGGGTATCAAAAAGACACCACGTGGTTCATTAACTTCTCGATGGATACGGTTGCCGAATTCGTCTCACGCCTTGATAGATATCAAGAGGGCACCGGAACCGCGCTCGATCGTACACTTATCCTGTGGCAAACCGATCACGGCTACGCGCGCACGCACTCCCTGGACGATATGCCCATCCTCACCATTGGCGGTGCGGGTGGTCGTATGAAAACGGGTCTACACGTGGCGGCGACCGGAGATCCGACAACTCGTGTCGGTTTGACCGTTCAGCAAATTATGGGCGTGCCAGTCAATACCTGGGGCAAATTGTCTAACGAAACCTCGCGCACCTTTACCGAAGTCTTGGCCTAAAAGAAACCTGGGAGGGTTTGACCATGAGCTATCGCAAAACTCTTTGCCTTTCTGCTGCCGCGTTCGCGCTCTCGGCGTGTGCGTCAACCCCTCCACAAATGTCCGAGCCGGAGGTAAGTGAAATAGCGCCGGTCGTGACTCCACGTGATGTAACATTGGAGCCTTTGGGCAAAGCACAAGGGTACGACCTCAGTGCCGTGACTGCAGCCGCTCTGGCACGCGATGAAATTGTCTACGCCAATCCAGAGGGTTTAACGTTGTACACTTCTGCGCGCGATCCGATTGGCCAATCGCTTTGCGTGAACGAGTGTACTGAGATGTTCAAACCGTTTCTGGCCTCCGGCCAGTCATCGGTTAATCCAGGTACGACCTTTGGACGCTGGACCACGATTGAACGCGAAGACGGGTCGCGCCAGTGGACGCTCAACGGCAAAGCGCTTTATACTTTTGTGAAAGATGTTGATCCTGGTTCGATTGGGGGCGATAGCCCGGCGAACATTGGGGCTCCGCGTCTGAATGGGGCTGGCGTTATGGTCGGCGGCGGCAACCGCGGTGACTTTGACGGTGAAATCAAAGTTGATCCCATGCCAGAGGGTTGGACAGCCGCTATGTTGTTCCCCTTTGACGGGGTTAAGGTTCCGCCCGGTTTCGCCATTAAAGAAGTTCCCGATGCGGCGGCCTTTGCCATTGTCGATGCCCGCGGTCATACCGTGTATGCGTACGCCGACAAAATGGAAGTCTCAGGCGCATGCGCCAACAATTTGTGCGATGACTGGGAACCCCTCAGTGCACCGCAGCTCGCTAAAGCCATCGGCGATTTTGGTTTCATGACTCGCGATGATGGCATTCGCCAATGGACCTACAAGGGGCATCCGCTTTACACATATGCCGGTGATCGCGCGCCTGGATACGCCAATGGCACGGGCGTGGATGACCGGTGGACGGTCGCCGCGGTTGCGCGATATTTCTTTCCTGAAACCGCATCCATTCAAAACACACCGGGGCAGGGACGTGTTCTTGCGACAGCAGAGGGCCTGACTCTATATCGCCGCGATGGTCACATTCTGCAAAGTGGAGGCGGTCATAGCTTGCGCCGCGGCCAACCTGCACGTCCGGCAGTCGGCCGCGATTTGGGTACCGACCCCAGGTGCATTGAAGACTGTGACGAATGGCGTCCGTTCCTGGCGGGCGACGATGCGGGTGCGCGCGGATTTTGGAATGTCGAAGAGCGCGCCGACGGAACAAAACAATGGACCTATCAGGGATACGCATTATGGACCTACGCCGGAGATGAGAAGCCCGGCGATATGAACGGTCATGACGCTTACACCGTATACTTGGCTCACGATGCCAATACTACGGTCGATGTGGGCACGCCCATGGACGGCTCCGCGGCATTGTATTGGTCTATCGCCGTTCCGTAAGAGACCCGGTTAAAGAGTCTCAGAATTTACTGACGAAGCAACTGCTGCATACCTGTCGGTGAAGTGGCGGAAGGGGTGCCCTACGCAAGGGGAGAATTTCTGCAGCTAGTCAATGACTTAGAGTTTTGTTTGCGCCGTACCCGCAATTCTACCCACAAGCCGAAGCCGATAAATCCACTAGTGCTGCCAACTCACAAAATACCGTTCGTCAGGCCTACGCTCTTAAACGCAAGTAAGATCCAGTTGGCTTTAATAGTAATTGACGTTGCGCACCCACAATTGCCGTGGCATATCAATTACGCAGAACTGCTATCAGGATTGCTGACCGGTAGCTTTAGAATGCGGACCTCGTAACGAATAATTCAACTCGTAAACTTAGTGTCCATCAATGGGGACCGAAGTAGGGTCACGGCTTCATCGTGTATCGTTGACTCGTATATTGTGGTGGCAAGGCGTTCAACCCAAATTGTTTCGACACAAAAACTTATGCTAACGAAAATTAGCTAGGTGGGCGGCTGATCTGCGAAGACTCGATCAAGCTGTGCCTCGTTTTATTCGTGGCTTGGGATAGCTATCACCTACAGCGCAAATTATACCTTCTCATTAGGCTCAATATTGCTATGAAAGGTGATCACAAATTTATTTATCTGTTGGGGGGATTTCGCACGCTAGGCGTTTAAAAAAAACGTTTAGGTGTTGGGATATTTTTTAGTTGGAGACCAAATACAAGATTGCGATCGTTGGATCTGGCCCTGGCGGGTTAAGCGCTGGGGCACATGCGGCAACACTCGGGGTAAGCCATGTGCTCCTGGAGCGGGCTGATCATCTCTCAGATACCATTTTCAAGTACCAAAAAGGCAAGTATGTCATGGCCACGCCCGACATCTTGCCGTTGCGCGCTGACGCGTCATTTGCCGCGGGCACTCGTGAGTCCGTTCTTGATGCTTGGGATGAGGGTGTCGCGGCTGCGGGGACAAACGTGCGTCTTGGAGCTGATGTAACATCGATCACGAAACATGATGATTTCTTTCAGTTGAAACTGAACGGGGGCGACGAGATTCTTGCGGAGCAAGTGGTTCTCGCAATTGGCCTTCAAGGCAATCTAAACAAACTTCGATGTGACGGTGCCAACCTTCCCTTGGTTCAGTACCAACTCGACGATCCTGAAGAGTATGAACTCGAGACAATAGTTGTTGTTGGTGCTGGGGACGCAGCCATTGAGAATGCAATCGCTCTTTCCGCGCAAAACACTGTCATCATCATTAACCGCCGGGGGGAGTTCGCACGCGCCAAACAAGGCAATTTATCCCTTATTACAAACGCGATCGACAATGGTGAAATCCAATGCTTCTACAATTCAACCCCTAAAAGGATTGAAGAAAACGGAATCATACTTGAAACGGAAGATGGAGAGGCACGTGTTGATTGCGATCGTATCATTGCGCGTCTCGGAGCTAGTGCACCAAGAAAGTTCATTGAAAATTGCGGTGTTAAGCTTCCCAACGAAGACGCCAGCGCTTTGCCTGAAGTTAGCGCAACTTATGAATCCAATGTTCCTGGCCTTTATATCATTGGAGCATTAGCCGGTTACCCGCTCATCAAACAGGCTATGAACCAAGGGTATGAGGTCGTCGAATACATTATGGGCAACAACATTGCCCCAGCCGACGAACCACTTCTGAAAGAAAAACTTCAAGGACTTGATATCGATGATGTCGGTGTGCTGCTGAATGAAATCCGCACCAAGATACCTGTCTGGGAAACTTTAAATCAGCTGCAACTTCGCGAAGTCTTGCTGGAATCGGACATTCACGTACTGAGGCCAGATGAACTTGTGTTTGAGCGCAACGACTACACCAACACATTTTTTACCATTCTTGGCGGTGCGGTTAAAATTCACATTAACCCTGATGATCCGGCCGTGACCGTAGAGTTGGGGCAAGGTTCCTTTTTCGGTGAAATGGGTCTTATCTCCGGCCGCCGTCGCACGGCAACAGTATCAGCCGCCACTGATTGTATTCTCATCGAGACTCCTCGGCGAACAATGTTGAAACTCATACAGTCGGTGGAGAGCGTACAACGAACGCTCGACCAAGTTGCCATCATGCGCCAAGTCCAAATGCATCTCGCGCCAGGCGTGCCGACTGAAGAACTTAAGGAACTGGTGGAGACCGCGGAAATACAACGTTTTCGACCTGGGGAGATTATTTTCGCTCAGGGTGACACCGGTAACCACATGCATTTGATACGTTCAGGATCCTGCACGGTGTCCATGCGCATGGGCGGCAAGGACGTGGTGCTCAGTTATGTGCCATCTGGCAACTACATCGGAGAAATGGCGCTCTTAGCCGATACCCCCAGATCAGCGACCGTCAAAGCCGCCAACCTCACCGAAACGATTTGCATAAAAGGCGAACCGTTCAAAAAACTCTTAGATCGGCAACCAAGTATAAAGGCCGAAGTCGAAGGTAAGTTCAGCCAGCGCATTGTTGCCAACGAAAAGATGCAAAAACAACCAGAAGCGGGGAATATTATCGAATTTCTTGTCGCGCAAGGTGTGGGTGAAGGCACGGACGTGCTCTTAATTGATGAGACACTTTGTATTCATTGCGACAATTGCGAAAAGGCATGTGCCGAAACCCATGGTGGTATTTCACGCCTAGACCGTGAGGCGGGGCCGTCCTTTGCTACTCTTCATGTGCCAACATCCTGCCGTCACTGTGAACATCCGCATTGCATGTCTGACTGCCCACCCAATGCTATTCACCGTACCCCGGATGGCGAAGTGTACATAGACGAAAGCTGCATTGGGTGCGGCAATTGCGAACAAAATTGTCCCTACAAAGTGATTCAGCTCGCTCATCCACCTGAGGAAAAGTTCAATATTTTTTCATGGCTTTTGTTTGGTAAGGGGCCCGGACCTGGCGAAGCAATGGGCTACATTAACGGTAATGGTGTCGATCACGAGCAACAATGCGAGAAAACAAAACGCGCGGTAAAGTGCGATATGTGTAAGGGAATTGATGGCGGCGCAGCCTGTGTTCGCGCTTGCCCGACGGGTGCAGCTATCCGTGTAAGTCCCGAAGAGTTTATGTCAGCCACGCGTCTTTCAAACTCATGAGGATTAAGTAACGATGCACGAATCAATCCTCATCTACCGTAGCTTTCGATATTTTAAATGGGCCGCTGCTGTCGTTTTGGTGAGTGGCTTGGCATATGCCTTTCATCAGCCGCTCGGCCCGCCAAATGGTGGCACATGGCTCGGTTATATATTGGGCGTGACCGCTGCCGGATTGATGGTCTGGTTAGCTTGGTTTGGTGTCCAGAAACGTCGCTATGGTGTCGGCAAAGCTCCCCTCGAAGAGTGGATGTCCGCGCATGTATACCTAGGTGGAGCCTTAGCGTTCGTAGCAACCCTTCACGCAGGGTTTCAACTCGGCTGGAACATCCACACCCTACTTTATCTACTCATGATGGTGACCATCATCAGCGGTGTATTTGGCCTTTATTTTTACATGCGGTATCCGCGTCTGCTTACACAAAACCGGCAAGGACTCACATCTGAATTGATGTTTTCGCAAATAGCGGAACTGGACTTGGATATTCGCCAAATTGCCATGAAAATGGATGACGCGACGAACGCTCTTGCATTGAAAGTAACTCAGGACACTCTTGTCGGTGGTTCGGTAATCCAGCAACTGCGCGGATATGACTCCAATTGCCCTACGACACACACGCGCGAACTCTTAGAGGCTCAATCATCTGGAGAGCACGACGTAATGAGACGGCAGCTCCTGGCTCGACTAATAAGAAAAGAAGATTTGCTAAAGCGCATTCGCCGTGACATCCAAATACGATGTCTTTTGAAAATATGGTTGTACTTCCATATTCCGTTTTCAATAGCAGCGTTGGCGGCTCTATTCGTTCATATTATTGCAGTGTTTTATTATTGGTAACCTGACGTGCGTATTCTCGTCCGCAAAATCACACGCAAGACCCGTGGTGGAGTAGCCGTTCGCGATGAGATCGTCGAGGGTGACTCTATTGTCGCGGGTCGTGGAAACGATTGTGAGATTCATTTACCCGATCCCCGCGTACTTCTACGTCATGCAGAGTTTTCGCTGCGGGACGGGCAACTGTATGTTTCTGCCTCTGCGGATGCCGACTTACGCGTGGATGGAGGCTTGGTTCAGTCGTCGAAGATAAATGAAGGAAATACAATTCGGATTGGACCCTACGAAATCGACGTTTCGAAGGGTGACCAGAACTGCGATCTTACGATCACAGTCGAACTCGTTCACCCTTTAGGCAATGATTTAGCGGATTTCGCTGCCCGATCAAAAATTCACATCACACGACTTGGGCTAACGATGCGCTGGTGGGTATGGCTTATGACGGGAGCTGTAATATCAGGCGCCCTTCTTGTTCCCTTCATATTTAATTTACTCACCGATCCGCCACCGACACAGATGATTCTCACGTCGCGCGAACAACACTACATTCCTTCCCCAACCGGGATTTGGTCGAGCGGGGTCATTTCCGCGCCCCACAGGTTTTTTGGGGATTCCTGCGAGACCTGTCACGAAAAACCTTTCGTCCAAGTGCGTGACGAAGCGTGTTTAGCCTGCCACGGGGGCGCCGAGAATCACGCAGTTTCGACTATGCTTACGCTCGCGGATCTTGGTCATACAACCTGCCAGAGTTGTCACAAAGAACACCAAGGAGACAAAACCATTGTCTTAAGCAATGAACGTTTCTGCGCCGACTGTCATATCAATATAAAGAGAATATATGAGAGTATCGACTTAGAGAACGCCAGCGATTTCGGCGCGGACCACCCCGAGTTTCGACCGACTGTGGTTACAGATCCGATAACGAAAACTTTGGCACGCGATCGTCACATTGGTGGAAGCCCTCCGCCGCAGGAGATGTCGGGCCTCAAATTTCCCCACAATAAGCATTTGCGCCGCACCGGCGTTATGGACCCAGTGCGCGGGAACGTGACTCTAAATTGCGAGGATTGTCATGTTCCCACAGAAACTGCAGAAACGATGCGGCAGATATCATTTGAGCGGCATTGCAGCGGTTGTCACATTTTAAAATTCGACGCGTTTTTGCCGGACCGCGAACTAATGCACGCGGACGCAGAACAGGTATTTAAACAGGTCGCCGACATATACCAGGCTGTGGCATTGCGCGGGGGATATGAGGAACCCGCAGCGCCTCAAATCGTTCGGCGTCGTCCGGGGACAAGCATCACCGAAGTCGAGAAAAAAGCTGTTTCTGATTGGGCCGTCGAGAAAACGCAAAGCGTGCTTAATGGTAGATTTGGTCGCGGGCTCTGCGAAGAATGCCATATGGTACGAGACATCGTCCCAGCGTCTGGCGGTTCTTTGTCACAATCGGTGCAGCCCGTTTGGACTGTTGATCCGCCGCTCGTCGCAACTCTGTGGATGCCAAAGGCGAATTTTACACATGCTCGTCACGACGAAGTAAGATGCGTCGAATGTCACGCCGTTCAAGAGTCCATAAACTCGACCGATGTGCTTATGCCGGGCATCGAAGTATGCCGCGCCTGTCACGGAGGCGAAGACTCAGCCAATCGCGTGCCCTCAACTTGCATATCTTGTCATACATTTCATACAAAGGGCATGGAGCCCATGCGACCCCAGCAGACGAAAATCCCCGCGCGTGAGGAAACGACGGCTCATAGGTCTATGCTTGAGACGAGCAAGCAATGAGAAGCGTAATCTTAGCATTGTTTTTTCTGTACACGGGCGCAGTCCAGCCAAGTGTCGCTGCAGAATTATTGGCAATTGAGAATCATGTGGTCCGTATTGAGGCAGCCGCAATTTCTGACGGCTTGACTATCGTTTTAGAATCGGAAGAAGCGAGTCCTGTAACGACCCATGTTATCGCGCGGTTTCAAAATAACCGGCCGCTAATGCTGGGGACCGACGGGAAGTGGGCGACATGGAACGGTTTGCTCAAGAATTTGGATGACGCCGGCGCTAACGTAAAATATGGAAAAATGTACTTTCAGATCTTTGATCAGCGGCCGCCAGATCTTTTCTATCCAGTCAGCTTTACTGTCGCTTACCGGACCAATCAAAAGCTACATTCTGGAACGATAGTGGTGCATGGGCCATGAATACTGTTCCCCGTTTTCTCTCCATGCTCGTTGGGCTTTTATTGAGTTTGGGCACGGCGCAAGCACAAGTGCAAGCCAACCTGACCGTCGACGACGTCGATAGAGTCGTGAGTCAGGCTATGGCAGAAGCATTGGCGCGCGGCGCGACAAACGGCGCTGTGGCTGTGGTGGACAGAGTGGGCAATGTCCTCGGAGTTTATGTACCCGATCCGCAAGACCTACAGCTCATGACTATTTCCTCCGGACGCGAAATTCCGAAAAACAACGGCCTAGAAGGCCTGGACATTCTTCCATCTGTTTATGGCGCTCTGGCAAAAGCGATAACTGGCGCTTACTTGTCGTCATCAGGCAACGCATTTACAACACGTACTGCAAGTCAAATTGTCCAAGAACACTTTAACCCCGGAGAGAGGGACACGCCCAGCGGGCCTCTTTTCGGCGTCCAGTTTAGTCAACTCCCGTGTGCGGATTTTATGCGGTTTGGTGCGGAATTGGGTACAGGTCCGCGTCGCTCTCCCCTTGGCTTGTCAGCGGACCTGGGCGGCATGCCCCTGTACAAAAACGGTCAGGTAGTTGGGGGCGTCGGCGTCTTATTCGACGGGGTTTACGGTCTCGACCTTAAGATTAGCGACTACGACCGAAATCTTGATGAGCTCGTGGCCGTAGCCGCACAAGTAGGGTTTGAGCCTCCGTTTGATATTCTTGGGCGAATAACCGTGGACGGAAAAATATTAACCTATGCGGACGTCGATAGCCGCGATCTGAAAGCCACGTCCCCTGCGTCCATAGATCCAGAAAATTATGTTGCAATTCCTGGATACACCGATGCCGGTCGTCGGGGTGGGCTTTCTTTCGGGTCACCGGTATCGGGTGTTCGCCCCGATGTTGAATCGGAGTTTCCGGGAATTGAGGCATGGGTATTGGACGACGGCTTCGGTAACAATCGATATGCCCCGCGAGATGCATTGGCTCCGTCGCCGGACTCCGGGGGGCTTTCGTCAGTGGAAGTGCGCACCATTATCACCGAAGCGCTTAAACTGGCCTTTAGAAGTCGCGCGCAAATTCGCAGGCCGCTCGGCAGTCACGCCCAAGTAACCGTATCAATAGTCGATGCGGAGGCGAATATTCTAGGCGTTGCCCGAACGCCTGATGCACCAATTTTTGGTACTGATGTGTCGCTGCAGAAAGCCCGTACGGCTGTTTTCAATTCGCGCCCGTCAACAGCAGCAGAACTGCGCGCAGTTGAAGGGGTGACACTCATCCCCAATGAGCTTTCCACGCCGCCTCTAAGTGTATATGTGGACGCGGTTCAAGAACTCCTCGGACCGACAGCGCTAACTGATGGCATCGCGTTTTCTGATCGCGCCGGAGGATTATTATCCCGTCCATTTTTTCCAGACGGTATAGAGAGCCAACCCCACGGTCCGTTTAGCAAACCGTTTGAAGTATGGAGCCCATTTAATGTGGGTCTTCAGTTAGACTTGGTGCTTCCCGACATTGTTGCCCGTCTTGATGGGAGCCCACCGCCACCGCAAGGGTGCACTGCTTTACCTCAATCCGCAGCGGCCGGGCCCGGACCGGGTCCTACGCGGCTCGCAAATGGGCTACAGATATTCCCGGGCAGCGTTCCCATTTACCGCGGAAATACGCTCATTGGGGGTATTGGCGTATCTGGAGACGGGGTAGATCAAGACGACATGTTTTCGTTTCTTGGCGTTCACAATGCGGGCTTGGCTCTGAACTCCGGTATCGGCAACGCACCCGAAGCTATTCGGGCAGACACAGTGGCCGCCGGCGAGTTAAATTTGCGGTTCGTTCAGTGCCCGTTCGCACCATTCAATAGTTCCAGAGAGCAAAACGTATGCGCAGGCAAGTAGTCGGCCTTGGCTTGTTGCTGGTCGCCTTGGTTCAAATATGGCAGCCGACGATGGCGCAGCAGGAAGACGACTCCGGACGCCGGAGACCCGGCCCGGAAGTGGTTCCGCCACTGCCGCCAATTGATCCTGACGCAGTTTCGCCGCCGTCCCGTGCAACCCCACGGGAGAGCGCACCTATCCCGGACCGCTGGCGGCTTATTGATGCGGTGGGCATGCAAATCAATTGGTGGGATCCGTACAATCAAAACACGCTGAAGGGAGACCGGCCGCTCTTCGACGATTGGTTCGTAAACATTGGGCTGATTTCTGACACGGTATATGAGTTGCGCGGCTTACCCGTGCCGGTGGGCCCGCAAAGCGCGGTGCCAGGTTCCATCGATATTTTTGGTCGGACGAATCAGAATATTTTCAATCAGAACCTCATTGCATCCGTCGCGTTTATTAAGGGCGATACGGCCTTTAAGCCCCCGGACTATGAAATCCGGCTGACGCCCGTTTTTAATTTCAATCGAGTTGAAGTTGATGAGCGGCGCATACTTAGAATCGATCCCCAATCTGGCACAGTTCGAAAAGACGCCCATATTGGCCTTCAAGAAGCTTTTTTCGACTACCATATTCGAAACGTTTCTGATCGATACGATTTCGATTCTATTCGTGTGGGCATACAACCGTTTACTCTGGACTTTCGGGGATTTCTTTTCCTCGACCAGCAACTTGGCGTGCGGCTGTTTGGAACCCGGTATAACAATCATCTGCAATACAATTTGGGTTGGATCCGGCGGCTGGAGAAAGACACGAATGCCGGACTAAATGATTTGGGCAAACGTCCGCGGGACGACGATATTTTTTTCGCCAATTTGTACTATCAGGATTTTCCGGTTCTTGGATATACGCCGCAGATTGTTGTCGCTTACAACCGAAACCGAGAACAAAACGATCCTCTGTTCTACAACAAGAACGGATTTTTAGAGCGGCCCGCCTCCATCGGTTTTGAAAGGCCGGGGAAGTACGACATTGTCTATCTTGGTGTGAATGGTGATGGACATTTTGGACGTTTGAACATTACCCACTCATCCTACGGCGCGTTTGGCAGTATCTCGACCAACCAATTTACATCGGCAACCCGCCCTGAATCTGCATCTGTTTTGGCGTGGTTTTCTGCAATCGAAACTTCTGTGGATTTCGACTGGTTCCGGGTAAGGGGCCAATTTCTATTTGCATCCGGTGATAGCGATCCTTTCGATACGAAGGCGGGGGGATTTGACGCTATTTTCGAGAATCCACAGTTCGCAGGCGCTGAAACAAACTATTGGGTGCGTCAGCCCGTACCGTTGATCGGCGGCGGTAATGTTGTGCTCTCGGGACGAAACGGAATCCTTAATAGCCTCAGGTCCTCCAAGGAACAGGGCCAGTCCAACTTCATAAATCCAGGTACTGTGCTGTTGGGCGCGGGTGCGGATGTTGACGTTCTTCCGGAGTTACGCCTATCGACCAATATAAATCACCTTTGGTTTGCGAAAAAGGCCGTGGTTGAAGTGCAGCGCAACCAGCCTCTCGAGTCCAAAGCAATTGGATGGGATATTTCCATCGCTGCGGTTTACCGGCCCACGTTTATACAAAATGTAGTTTTGCGTGCTTCGGGAGCTGCGCTCCTAGGTGGCAAGGCCTTTGACTCATTGTTCGACACCGGCGGGAAAAAAATGTTTTACACTGCTCTTTTCAACTTAATACTGACGTACTGAAAGAAACGCTGAATGCGAATTATCCCACTCACTTTTTTTGGTCTGATTTTAGCATCTAGTCTTGGGATTATCGCTCACGCTAACAGCATCGACGAAACCCCACGGGTTATCAACTATCCGCACTATCCTGACGCGCCACGCCAGCAAACGCACGAACAAGCTGTAGCAAACAGCGCGGGCTGTTTGTCCTGTCACACGACAACCGATATGCCGACTATGCATGCAAATCCTGCCGTCATCTTGGGTTGCACGGATTGCCATGGTGGAGATGCAACTGTGTCGTTGCCCCATGGGTCAGAAAAATCTGATGCGGTTTATCGGCAAACGCTGGATCGCGCTCACGTTCAACCGTTGTTTCCGGAGACTTGGCATTACCCAATGAGTGCCAATCCAGAACGCACATATACACTCTTAAATCGGGAAAGCCCGGAGTTCATCCGCTTTGTGAATCCGTCGGACTATCGTGTTGCACGCAGATCTTGCGGTGCTTGCCATCTGGAAGAAATTCAGGCCACCGAGCGAAGCCTTATGTCTACGGGGGCTATGCTATGGGGCGGCGCGACCTACAACAACGGCATTCTCCCATACAAAAATTATATTCTTGGTGAGGCCTATACCGCAGACGGTGAGCCCGCGACAATTTTGAGCCCTGGAGAGATAGAGCCATGGATGACCTCGAAGCGGGGTGTGCTTCCGCAGCTATACCCCCTCCCTGCATGGGAAACGACACCTCCAGGCGATATATTCCGGGTCTTTGAGCGCGGTGGGCGAAATATTAATCCGCTGTTTCCCGAGATTGGGCTCCCAAATGTACAGACTCTGATAGGAAATATTTCGCGTTTGGAAGAGCCAGGCCGTCCCGATATTCGACAATCCAACAGGGGCCCGGGAACCGGTCTACGAATCGCCGTACCATCTATCAACATTCATAAAACACGCCTGAATGATCCATTCACCTGGTTCATGGGCACCAACGACCAACCCGGAGACTTCAGGCACTCAGGATGCGCCTCGTGTCACGTTGTTTACGCAAATGATCGCGAGAAAGATCATAGTGGCCCGTATGCACAATTCGGGAATATGGGCATGGGCCAAACCAAAGACCCAACGATACCCAAAGGCGAACCCGGACATCCACTTCAGCACGCTTTCACTCGCGCGATTCCAACCAGTCAATGCATGGTTTGCCACATGCATCAGCCAAATATTTTTCTCAACTCTATGCTGGGTTACACGATGTGGGACTACGAGTCCGATGCGCCAGCTTTATGGCCTGAGGAGCAGCAGTACCCAGACGCGGAAGAGATGCTGCGCATTTTAGACCGCAACCCGGAGGAAGCAGCTGTTCGAGGTAAATGGGCCGATGTCGAATTTCTAAAGGATGTCAGCAAGCTGAATCCAACGCTCAAAGATACACAATTCGCAGACTACCATGGGCACGGATGGAATTTCCGCGGCGTGTTTAAAAAAGACCGTAAAGGGAACATGCTCGATAAGGAGGGACAGCGCATTGCCCACGATGATCCTGAGAAATGGAAAAAAAGTGTTTTGCTCAAGTCTATTCACGTCGAGGTGGGTATGCATTGTGTGGATTGTCATTTCGAGCAAGATGCACACGGCAACGGGTACATCCAAGGCGAGGTCGCCAACGCCATAGAAATTCGCTGCATTGATTGCCATGGCGACGCTGATCAATATCCTACTCTACGAACGTCAGGGCCGGCCGCCCCGCCTGGCGGGACAGATCTAAGTGTCTTGAGAGTTCAAGATGGTCGGAAGCGCTTTGAGTGGCTCGGATCGGAATGTGATCGTCCTGTCACTGAAACGCGTGATTGCAAATTGTTTCAGCGTTCAGCTCTAAACCCGGACTTGGAATGGGAAATGAGCCTGGTTAAGGACTCCGTCAATCCGGACAAACCTCATTACAACTCTAAAGCTGCTCGAGCAAAACTGATGAGCCAAATCTCATCTGCCTTAGAACGCCAGGAATGGGGTCTCGGCGTACCGCAAGAGGAGCGCGCGCACAAGACCGAGGAAATGGAGTGCTTTACCTGCCACCTATCGTGGACCACCTCTTGCGCCGGATGCCATCTACCGATTCAAGCAAATTGGAAAACGGAGAGACATCACTATGAAGGTGGAGAGACTCGAAATTTCGCGACCTACAACCCGCAAGTCGCACGTGACCAAATGTTTCAGCTTGGCATTCATCAAACGACCAAGGGTAATACCATAGCTCCGGTGAGGTCTACGTCGGCCCTGGTGCTTTCATCAACAAACATAAACAGGGAAAAAATCTATATCCAGCAACCACCCATTGCCGCCTCGGGATACTCGAGCCAGGCGTTCGCCCCGCACTATCCACACACAGAACGAAAAACCGAAACGAAGACGTGCACCGATTGCCATGTTTCGAAGGACAACGATAACAATGCCATCATGGCTCAACTGCTGCTGCATGGAACCAATTTCGTAAATTTTGTTGGATATAACGCGTGGGTCGGCGGCGATGGGGGAGTTGAGGCGGTGAATGTGACCGAGTGGGAGGAACCCCAAGCGGTTATAGGCAGTTACCTGCACAGATATGCCTATCCAGACTGGTATGCCGAACACGAAGGCCGTGACCGCAAACTCAAGGAAAGTCATACGCATGGTGGAGGCGCTGTAAGTTGCCTTCAACTGCGCGGAGAATATTTATACGCGGCAGAGGGGGCTAATGGTCTGCGCGTTTATGATGTCGCGTCAATCGCAAACAAAGGCATCTCCCAACGAATAATTACCGCTCCATTCTCGCCTCTCGGACACGACACACATGTCCAAAGCGAAAACGCCACATGTGTTGCGTTGCCCACAAATCAATCCATTGCGCCCTCGCGGATGTACGGCAGCGAAGAAAGTCGCCGGCTCATGTTGGAAGACAATCAGGAGCAACCTATTCATCCGATTTACTCTTACGCTTTCATCACGGACGCGGAAGAAGGTTTAATCGCGGTGAACGTGGATACACTCGCAGACGGTGAACCGCGCAATAATTTCTTGAAACGCGCTGTGACCTGGAATCAAAACGACGTGTTGGATGGAGCTCGACATATAACCATCGCGGGAACCTTTTTCTATGTTGCCGCCGATGCAGGCATAGTGATCCTTGATATGAATGACCCTCTGAAGCCGGAGCTTGTAAATATCATTGATTTCGAGAACGCTCGCGCGACGGCATTGCAATTCCGTTTTCTCTATGTCACTGACGATCAGGGATTACACACCGTAGATGTAACCCACCCTGCGTCCGCGCGAAAAATCGAGGGCGGTTCCATTCTCCTAGCCGATGCGCACCGAATATATTTAGCTCGCACATTCGCTTATGTGGCAGGTGGGCGTGAAGGGCTGGTTATCATAGATATTGAGAAAGCGGATAAACCGAAGCTGTTTCAGAAATTTACAGGAGATGGTGAAATAACGGATGCCCGAGATGTCATTGTCGGAACGACAAATGCATCTCTTTTCGCCTACGTGGCGGATGGAGCGAACGGCTTCAAAGTCGTGCAACTCACATCCCCGGAGAGTCAGCCTGGATTTTATGGGTTTAGCCCGGATCCGAATCCAGAGCTTATCGCCTGGTGGCCGACAACGTGGCCGGCGTTGGCGTTGTCGAAGGGTTTGGATAGAGACCGCGCGGTAGATGAAACCGGCCACCAAATCGCTGTATTTGGCCGTCTAGGCTCGAGACCCATGACTTTGCCCGAGCAAAAAACGCTCTACATGAAGAATGGAGGGGTATTCTCCGTAACAGACGATGTAGAAACGAACGATTTCTTGCCCGGCCAAACCAAGCGAGCGGTAGATTTTGAGAGATCAGCGCCCGCGATCAAATAGTTTACCAACTTGATATAACGTCATTGATATCTAAGAGCCCAGCCAAGAATTTTTTGGGCTCGTAGGCTTCGTCCTTTTCCAGGGCGTCATAACACTTATCGATTTCTGCAATTAGCACGTCGTATTGCTCCGCAGAAACCAACTCCGAGTCCTTCATGGCATCGACAATCGCGGATATCGCCATTATGGCCTGTTCCGCGGCCGCATAATCCACATATGCCCCGCGACGACCGTGAGAAATAAGCCCCGATAGCAATCCGTACACCTCTTGTTCACCAAACTGCATATCTTCAACACGTGTGGTGAAGGTTCTCGTGAGTGCGCGAAGATGTTCTGCCGCGGCTAAAGTCGCTTCATGCCCCCTCAATGAGGCTTGGTGCAAGGCTTTGACGCGGGCGCGGTAGTCGTCAGCCGCCTCAGGAGCCATTTGATCGAGCAAAACGCCGAACATAATTAGATTGGCGTCCGCCAAGCGCGGTACACCAGGACCAATGCTAACGTCCTCCCGGGGTTCCCAGCGTACGTTCGACATCGGATGATGGCAGGCGTGACAATCGAAAAACACCAATTCAGGGAATATGCCGTCTTTGTTCCGATCTGGATCGAGCAAAGCATCAAGAAGGTGCCCGGTCGCAATCACTTGCCCGGCCGCCCACACCTTAATGTGACTAATTACGCCCTTTCGAGCCCTGTAATCGGCATCATCAATGAAATGTGCCGGCTGAATGGCTGTAAATGTATCCAGCTCAATTGATAGGCGGGGGTGCCCCGCACCCATTATACGATGAGTAATAAACCGATCTTTGTCGCCAAAGTGACAGGAGAGACAGAGCTTGGCCCGGGCGGTTGGGTTTTCGGTAGGGTATAAACCAGCGTTTAAATTGGCGGCATGATCCGACGCTCCCGAAACATGAATACCCAACCATTGTACCGCGCCTCCGTGGCAGGCTTCGCACCCAACGCCGTCTGAGATCTCAAAACCCTTCGCACGACGATCGGTCGCAACATTGTCGGCATGGCAATTTAAGCAAATTGGCGCTTCATAAGCGTTTGGAAGACCAAGATTTTCTGCGATGCGTTTCGATTTTTCAGTAAGAAGAGTGGCGTACGCAGTCGAGTGCGCATCGTTTTCCTGCCAGATAGTAAACTCATTCTGGGCCACCGTGGAGTTGGGCCAAGGCTCCAACGCGCCATGGCAACTCGATCCGCCGCACGAAGAAACGCCAAGATGTATATCTGTCCCGACGAAAGGCAGTGGCGCGTCTTGTGCCTTGGCAAGGTTCGTTAACATCAGGAAAATGACGACAAGGGGCAAAGATAGAAGGCGTAATGATTGAGACATTTGAATAAGTATTTACCGTATTGAGGTTGCGGAGGTCGCTAAATCGTCAAGCGTTAGGCTCATTCGGCGATCTAGAACGTCAAACCCACGTGCGGGGGATGGGAATTCGTAATGAGCGAGCATATATAAAAACCGACCGAGAACCAGATCTGGATCGTATCCGGCGACAAATCCTTCGCCCTCCAATGTGATCATGTATGTATCCTCAATTCGATCTGCCTGAACCCGTGCTTCGGCCGGAAATTCAAGGTGATCGGCGAGCATTACCGCGTCGTTGACCAATGCGACCCAAGTATTTCTTGGAACAGCACGAGGGGGCACTTCAATAAGGTGAGCAAGTTTAAATTCGATGCTCTCTATGAGAATTTCTAGCTTGCGGTCGACGGTCGTCGGCGCTTCAGTGCGAAGTGGTAAGCCCGCTGCCAAAGTGGGCTCGCTAAATGCAAACGTCGCCAATAAGACTAGCACCGCACTTTTTCTTAGCTCGGCGCTTGACCTCAAAAAAGTATAGAGTACTTTTCTCCCCATATTTCCCAGATACCAGATTTCTAGCGCAGTTATAAGATTCAATACGCATTTGCCCGTGAATGACTGCGAATATGATATGTGTAAAAAGTCGCAGTTTTCTATGGGTTTGCCGATGAGGACGAATAACTGCGAACAAGGATATGGCGGAAGGGGTGGGATTCGAACCCACGAGGAGCTATTAACCCCTGCCGGTTTTCAAGACCGGTGCCTTCAACCACTCGGCCACCCTTCCATAGTGCATGTGCTTTAGCGATTTTGCGGGGCTCGTTTCGCCTATTTGAACGCATTTTGCAACCCACCTTCGGCACACGTCCTCTATAATTAAATGTGAAGGCCTGTTTTCGGGCCGCAACAGGTGTAAAACATAGCCGAAGATAAAATTAGTTGGGAATCCAGGGTGGCGAATCAGGAACGAAAGCAATCCATCGTCGGTGTCATTGGGGGCTCCGGCGTCTATGACATGGACGGCCTGGAGAAAGCCGAGTGGATCAAGGTTGATACGCCGTTCGGGGATCCGTCCGATGAACTTTTGTTTGGAGAAATCGACGGCTGCCGGGTGGTTTTTCTACCGCGTCACGGGCGAGGGCATAAACGTTCACCGTCGGATCTCAATTACTGCGCCAACATCTTTGCCCTCAAGCTCGCTGGCGTCACCGATATCATCTCATTGAGCGCGTGCGGTTCGCTTAGAGAGGAATTGTCTCCCGGAACTTTTGTTCTCGTCGATCAATTTTATGACCGAACTTTCGCACGCAAAAAGACGTTCTTTGAACCAGGTCTTGTTGCCCATGTGTCCCATGGCCCATCCGGTCTGCGGGCGCATGGGAGATGTGCTTGAAGAAGCGCTTGCCAAAACTGGTGCGACTCATCGTCGCGGCGGGACCTATCTCACAATGGAGGGTCCGCAATTCTCGACATTAGCGGAATCAAATCTTTACCGAAGTTGGGGCTGCGACGTAATCGGGATGACCAACATGCCCGAAGCCAAACTCGCCCGGGAAGCGGAGATGTGTTACGCGACCGTCGCCATGGTGACCGACTATGATTGTTGGCACCCAAATCATGACGCGGTAACAGTTGATGACGTCATACGAGTTCTTACCGAAAATGCCGACCGGGCGCGCGCTCTAGTAAAAGCTGTGATTCCCGCTCTCGCAGCTCGCACAACCGTTTGCGAGAAAGGCTGCGAGACAGCCTTGGATGCGTCCCTTATTACGGCGCCTGAGGCGAGAGATCCCGCCGTGGTTGGTAAGCTTCAGCCCATAATCGCCCGTGCGCTGAAGTGATCGAATCGGAGCCTATGTCGTGAAAATTAACGGCCAGCACTATCGTACAATCTGGCTTGCCGACGACAGTATTAACGTCAACGTTATCGATCAAACCAAACTACCATTCACTTTTGAAACTACGACTCTCAAGTCTTACCAGGATGCGGCGGTGGCGATCCGAGATATGGTTGTGCGCGGAGCTCCGTTAATCGGTGCGACAGCCGCTTATGGTATTGCGCTGGCGATGCGAACTGATCCGTCCGATTCATATCTTGCGGCGGCAACTGAACACTTGCGCGCGGCGCGCCCCACGGCCGTGAACTTAGGTTGGGCGCTCGATCAAATGAATGATCATTTAAGGACTCTCGCTTCAGCAGATCGGTCGAAGGCCGCCTATGCAAAAGCCTCAGAGATTTGTGATTCGGACGTCGAGATTTGCGATGCGATTGGGGGGCACGGGCTATCCATAATAAAAAACAGATGGGAGGCGCTGGGTAAGCCAAATCCGTTTAATGTCCTGACTCATTGTAATGCCGGCTGGCTGGCGTGTGTTGACTGGGGCACAGCGCTCGCCCCTATCTACAAGGCACACGATCGGGGTATTCCGGTTCATGTGTGGGTGGATGAAACCCGTCCGCGCAATCAAGGCGCCGCCCTTACGGCATTCGAACTAAGTGCTCACGGCGTTCCTCATACAGTTATTACGGACAATGCCGGCGGCCATTTGATGCAACGCGGCCTAGTTCAAATGGTTATTGTTGGCAGCGACCGCACCACCCATACCGGAGATGTGTGCAACAAAATTGGAACGTATTTAAAAGCGCTGGCGGCGCGAGATAACGATATCCCGTTTTACGTCGCACTTCCGTCGACGACTATCGATTGGTCGCTCCGAGAAGGCCAAGGTATTCCTATCGAAGAGCGGGATGCGCGGGAGGTCACACACATCTCAGGAAAGCTCGCCTCAGGTGAGGGGGCTCCCGTTCAAATTGTCCCTGACGGCAGTCCGGCACTGAATCCCGCATTCGATATTACGCCAGCAAATTTGGTTTCGGGATTAATTACTGAGCGCGGTGAATGCGAAGCCAATGAGTCGGCTCTACGTCAACTATTCCCTGAACACGCGCGTGGAGCGGACCGTGAGCACCAATAACCACGACATCGAGCTACGCACATCCATCATAGAAACGTGCCTGTCAATATCGGCTCAGGGCTTGTCTTATGGAAGGTCGGGTAATGTAAGTGTGCGCAGGAGTGCTCAGGATTTTTTTGTCAGTCCCTCGGGAACGGAATACACTGAAATTCAGGTGTCTGATGTTCCGCTTGTGACACTCACAGGCCGATGGTACGGCGCTAAAAAACCGTCTAGCGAATGGCGGTTTCATCGCGATATTTATAGCGCGCGCCCTGACGTGAACGCCATTGTTCACACCCACTCCCGCTACGCGACTGCGCTTGCGTGCACAAGCAAGGGTATTCCGGCGTTTCATTATATGGTCGCGGTTGCAGGTGGTGCGGATATCCGTTGCGCGCCCTACGCGACTTTCGGTTCGCAAGAGTTATCAGATAATGCCCTCACCGCATTAAAGGGTCGTAAAGCCTGTCTCTTAGCCCATCACGGTGTAATCGCGCTTGGGTCCAGTGCCAAAGAGGCATTATCGCTTGCCGGAGAAGTCGAGAACCTCGCAGCGCAATACAGTGCGGCCCGACGTTTGGGGAAAGTTCCAGTGCTGGATGGCACCGAGATGCGGCGGGTGCTCGAAAAGTTTCGTACCTATGGCGATCAGAATTCGTCCACGGCCGATAGTGAACTAAGATTCGCGGCGGCAGATATTCCGGACGAGTAGTAGTTAAGACGAGCAGTAGTTAACCGGCGCTAAATCTTAAAGACGTTTTCGCCTGCGGGCTGTCCACCACCACCGCCACCGGCTGGTGCAGGCGCACCTTGGCCCGCACCAGCGCCGGGCGCCTTCGCCACTTTTTGCGACGCTGATTCCTCAAGCGGGAATACCTTGAATAGTTCTGGAGGTGTGGCGATGTTCTTCATGGGCAGCCGTCCCATACTCATAAAGTGAGCAGGAACTTTATTGCGCGCCGCATTCGCGATCACATCCGACACGGCGATTCCATCGGGATCTGCCTTTGGTTCAATACGCGCCGCAATATTCACCCCTTCGCCGAACACATCAGTTCCGGTGTGGATGACTTCGCCCATGTGAATGCCGATTCTGATATGAAATTGATCGTTCGCATCTTTGCCTTTGTTGTAATCGCCAATTCCTTTTTGGCAATCCATCGCGCATTGCACGGCGTTCTCGGCGGAGCGGAACCGGACCATGAATGCATCGCCGATCGTCTTAATAACTGTGCCGCGGTTGCGCACGATTTGATTGCGCATAATTTCATTGTGCACTTCCAGCTTTTTGAGCTTAGCGGCTTCGTTCGCACCCATTTGTTTCGAGTAGCCAACGATGTCGGTAAACATAATCGCCGTCATTTGGGACTTGGGATTCTTCGCCGAGCCTTCGTCCATAGCAGCGAGTTCGGCATCACTGCTGCGGAACTTGTTCAATAAGCGCAGCGGATTGATAGGGGCGAGCAGGCGGCCTAATCCCATTGTCACAAGAGCAAGAATGAAGGACTGGAGCACCCGGGAGATGCCCCAAACCCAAACACCGGTAAACAGCAAAGCAAACCAAATACTTTTAGCCGTAACCTGCCATCCAGCCGGCGTGAAGTCGGTAACGAATGTTGAGTCTGCAAACAGATTGTAGGTCTGAACCGTCGTATAGACGTAAATTAGAATACAACCGAGACTTTTGATCGGGTTGACTGTGTACAGCCGTAACACGACCAACGCAAAAAGCAGCAGCAAATAGACGACCGTGAGAATAGGGGAGGTCAACTGAATGTCGATTGCACCGGCAAACATGTTGAAAATCCAGTCGGTAAAAAAGCCGCCGCTTTCAACCGCCTGATCGCCCGACGCCAAGGCTTCGTTGCTATACGAAAAAGTCTCTTCGGCCATTTATTTAGTATCCCCTAACGCGGCGGGTTATCCCCCAAGATAACACTGGACACCCGTTCAGGTGATTACGGGTGCCTGAAACAAGCACGATTGATGTACCCGATTGCGCAGGAGTTTAGCCGAATGGCAAAGCCATTTCCATACGCTAACCCCTTCACCGCGCGCGCAAATTACCGTTAAGGTGCCGCCAATTTTCTTGCTTTTTGCGGTCCGGACACTAAAGACTCTTCGTATGGGTACTAATTTTTACCGGGTTTTAGGGTGCGCGGCCCTTGTGATTGCACTCTCAGTGCCGTTTGAGGGCATAGCGGCTGACGACGATCTACAAGAGTTCAAGGCGTGGCTCGCAGGCGTACGCGCCGAAGCCGCAGCGCAGGGCATTTCAGACGCAACCCTTGATCGGGCGCTCTCTAACCTTGAACCGATTCCGCGTGTCGTTGAACTCGATCGGCGGCAACCGGAATTCAGTCAAACATTTTCCCGTTACATCAGCCGCGCAGTCACCGAGGAACGGGTAGCGACCGGTCGGGATATGATGCGCCGGTACAGATCGCTTCTCAGGACGCTTGAGCGGGCACATGGTGTGCCGGCTCGGTTTCTTATTGCCTTCTGGGGGCTCGAAACAAATTACGGACGAGTCAAGGGTGGCTTTCCGGTCATAGGAGCTCTCGCGACTTTGTCATTTGACGGGCGCCGCGCCGATTTTTTCCGCCAGGAATTGTTTAACGCCCTTAAAATTTTGGATGACGGTCACACAGATGTGGACTCGATGATGGGGTCTTGGGCAGGTGCAATGGGACACACCCAATTCATGCCGTCGACATTTTTGGCGCATGCCACGGATCAGGATGGCGACGGTCGAAAGGATCTATGGGGAAGTGTACCGGATGCGATGGGGTCTGCTGCCAAATACCTGAGCGCACTACATTGGCGCTTCGGCTACACTTGGGGTCGTGAAGTCAAACTCCCGGCGGGATTTGACATCGACCTTGCAAGTGTGAGCGCATCTGCCCGAGAGACTAAACTGCCATTGAGCCGATGGGCGAGCCTCGGTGTGCGCCGTGCAAACGGAACGGTTCTCCCACAAGCCGATATCGACGCATCGTTAGTTATTCCCGAAGGAGCTGAAGGTGCAGCTTTCTTGGTTTATGACAATTACAACGTGATATTGGATTGGAATCGGTCAGTGTTCTATGCGATCGCCGTTGGTCATCTTGCAGACCGCATTGCGGGAGCAGAGCCACTCCGCGCACCACCGCGAAACGATCCACCTCTCACGCGAGAAGAGACGATTGAACTGCAGGCCGGCCTTATCAAGTTAGGGTTTCTTACCGGGACCGCGGACGGCATCCTGGGAAGCCGGTCACGTCGCGCAATTCGGGACTTCCAAAGGGCGAACGACGTTATCGCCGACGGATATGCCGATCAGGCGCTTATATCCCAGGTTAAACGAGAAGCCGGTGGCAATTCGCAATAAGGCGTGGCTGCTTGCCAGCAATTAGGGAATTGATTAATCTACCATATATTGTGCGGGCTTTTGAAATACGGCACTAGTTAATGATCTTTGAGTCGCGATGTCCTCGCGTTTTGGCAGTTATTTTCTTAGCGGCTCTCGCGTTGGCCGGGTGTTCGTCATCCCCAAAACCCGTACTTATTCCCTCTTCAGATGGAAACACCCTCACGCTGCCGCCCGGGGTAACTTATAAAGTCGGGCGTCCGTATACGATAGCTGGTGTTTGGTACTACCCCGCAGAAAACTACACATACTCGGAAGTTGGGATCGCGTCCTGGTACGGCCCAAACTTTCACGGAAAGAAGACCGCGAACGGAGAAATTTTTGATATGAATGCGCTGACGGCCGCGCATCCAACACTGCCACTGCCCAGCATCGTTCGCGTTACAAATTTAAAGAATGGGCGTGTTCTTCGTTTACGCATTAACGACCGGGGGCCGTTTAAAAATAACCGTATTATCGATGTGTCGCGCCGTGCGGCAGAACTCCTCGGCTTCAAAAACGAGGGCATTACGCGCGTGCGTGTAGAAATAGAACCTGACGAGAGTTTGTACATCAAAAATATTGCCCTTGGTCGAAACCCGGGCCCTATGCCGACGGTCAAGGCGGCACCTCGGACAGCCGTGGCCTCGGCAGATTTACCGCCGCCCCGGCCGACTACGCGCGCCGCGCCACCAACAGCCAGACCACCTGTCCCCGAACCGGAGACGGTCCAAATTCCAATGGCGCCCAAACCCGTTTCTGCAGGAGAGGTTGAACCTGCAATGAATGCCGCGCCGATTGAAAACTTCCCAGAGCAGCTCTTTGTCCAGGCGGGCGCGTTCTCTGATGAGTCCAATGCCCGCCGGCTTGCGTATCAGCTAGAAGATTTTGGCGAGGCTTTTGTCGTGCCCGTCATCGTAGACGGGGATCAATTTTACCGTGTCCGCCTAGGTCCAATAGATACACAGGATCAGGCCGATGACCTGCGCGAGGAGGTCGCGTCTTATGGTTACACGGATGCCCAGGTTGTCAGAAACTAATGAAACCAACGCGTTCCTCCCGTTTATTCATCTAAAGAAATACAGGCGTAAAACGATGCGATACTGGCTACTGGTCTTTTTTGGAGTGTTGTTTCTCACAACCCAAGGGCATGCCGTCTCGATCAGTATCAACGCCCGGGAATATGTTCTCGTAGACTTCCAAACCGACGCTGTATTGGCCGCGCGGAACCCTGATGAACGCATGCCACCATCGTCTATGAGCAAGCTCATGACCACCTATATGGTCTTTGACGCGCTTCAATCCGGACGCCTATCTCTTGATGATGAACTCAACGTCAGTGCAAATGCTTGGCGGAAAGGCGGCGCGGCGAGCGGCGGCTCGACAATGTTCCTCGAGCCCGACACAACAGTGAAAGTCGAGGACCTATTGCGCGGCGTCATAATCCAATCGGGAAATGATGCATGTATTGTGTTGGCCGAAGGCTTGGCCGGTAGCGAAGAGAACTTTGCGGCTCAAATGAATACCAAAGCCGAGGAAATTGGCCTGACAAATAGCAATTTCACCAACGCAACCGGTCTTCCTGACGACGATCACTATATGACGGCCATGGATTTAGCGCGGCTTGCAAAACGCATCATCTTGGACTTCCCAGAATTTTATGAGCTCTACAGCGAAACGACTTACACCCATAATGGAATCACTCAAGGCAACCGCAATCCCTTGCTTTATCGTGTTGGAAGCGGGGGAGATGGATTGAAGACTGGCCATACGGAAGCGGCCGGATATGGATTGACGGCGTCGTCGATACGTAATGGGCGGCGCCTGATCATGGTGGCCAACGGCATGAACAGCGTTCGGGCGCGGGACGAAGAGTCGATCAAGCTTATCGATTGGGGCTTTCGCGAATTTGTGAACCGAGACCTGTTTAAAGCAGGTGAAGTGGTCACCGATGTAGAAGTTTGGCTAGGGGATCATGAAACGGTGCCGGTCGGGATTCCAGAGGATATTGTCGTCTCTGTTCCGCGCGCTGAAGCTCGATCATTGGACGTTAAAGTGACCTATGAAGGCCCGATCCCAGCGCCCATCCCAGCAGGGACTCAGATCGCGACCCTCGAGGTGAGCGCAGAGGATATGGAAACCAAAACATTTCCGCTTTTCTCAACAGAAGCGGTAGAGCGGCTTGGGTTTTTAGGCCGACTTCGCGCCGCCGCGGCCTACATGATTTTTGGGCCGCCAATGTCACCATCTGCACTTGGAGCGCAGGACCCAACGCCGGAAAACTAACCGGGCTGTCCCTTGAAATTGAACGCACACCGTCCCACTCTGCAAGAGCGCTAAGCACGACTAAAAGGATCTAATTGTGGCTGACGGTTGGTTTATCACGCTTGAGGGCGGAGAAGGGTGCGGCAAATCGACCCAAGTTCGGGCCCTTGGAGAGGCTCTCACCAAACGCGGTCTAAAGGTTGTTGTTACGCGCGAGCCTGGCGGTTCGGATGGCGCGGAAGCTATACGCAAATTACTGGTGGAAGGGGAGACCGATCGCTGGGATGGACTGACCGAAACACTTTTGCATACGGCCGCCCGCCGAAATCATGTCGTCAATACGATTCAGCCCGCCTTGGAGTCCAATAAGGTCGTTATTTGCGATCGTTTTTATGACTCAACCATGGCCTATCAAGGATATGGCCACGGCGTTGATAAGGATGTGATTACCTCCATACACAAAGCGGCGATTGGAGACTTCGAACCCAACCTCACTCTCATTCTCGACGTTCCAGTTGACGTCGGTTTGGAACGCGTGGCGAACCGAGGCGGTACGGAACTACGCTACGAACAAATGGATAAGGATTTTCACGAGAGAATGCGGTCTGGATTCTTAGAAATCGCCAAATCCAATCCAAAACGCTGCAAAATCATCAACGGCTCCCGTGACGCCGAGGCGGTTCAGCGCGATATCATGGAAGAGGTATTCTGGCTTCTGAAGGAGGAGTTGGGAGCGGATGACTGACACTTCGGAATCCGAGAGTCTCGAGCCGAGCTCCAATCCCTATCTCATTGGGCATGAAGACGCGGAAAAAACGTTTCTCGACGCATGGAATGGACAAAGGCTTGCTCACGCGTGGTTGATTTGCGGTTCCCGAGGCATCGGTAAAAGCACACTTGCCTATCGCATGGCACGGTTTGCCCTGGGACAAGGGGTGAGCGGTAAAAGTGAAGCGAATTTGTTCGGTGTAAACGCCCCGCCGACGTCCTTACAAATGTCGACCGAACACCCGGTTTTTCGGCGCATCGCTGCTAAGGGCCACGGCGATTTTCGGGCAATCGAACGCGGCTGGTCGGATGCCAAGCGCACAAAACGGAAAACTGTCATCGGTGTCGATGATGTGCGCACGGTCGGGAGCTTTTTGAGGAAAACCCCCGCGGAGGGCGGCTGGCGGGTCGTTCTGATCGACGCGGCAGATGAAATGAACAACAACGCCGCAAACGCGGTGCTTAAGGTCTTGGAAGAACCTCCACTTAGGGCCCTGCTTTTTCTGGTCGCCCCACAATCCTGATCGCCTTCTTCCAACAATTCGGTCACGGTGCCGCCGCCTTGATCTCAAACCCTTGGGGCGCAACCAAGTCACCGCTCTCATGAATCGGTATCGGCCAGACCTCAACACCGAGGACACCACAGCGCTCGCGGCCCTCGGAGACGGATCGATTGGCCGCGCGCTGGAACTCGCGGAGGAGGGGGGCGTTGAGCTGTTTCAAAGCGTGGTGGCACTTCTTGAAGATGTTCCAAGTCTGAGCATTACAAGGGTTCATGCCCTGGCCGACAAAGCGCTGCGGGGCGACGTCTTCCGCACCTTGAGTGGGCTCTTGTCCTGGTGGCTCGCGCGAATAGCGGCAAACGGGGCCCGGGGGAGTTTGTCCGACCTTGCCGAAATCGTACCTGGAGAGCACGCGGTGGCAGGCAAACTCCTTGCATTGGCGCCACCCGGTGCGTGGGCGGAAACCTGGGCAGAGGTTGGCCACATCGCCGAGAGAACTTTGGCTGTGCATATGGATCGAAAACGTAGTCTGATCTTGATTTTGAACGCTATCGAACGGACTGCGAAAAGTCAGCAAGCGGCAATAACAGCTAGAAACGGCTCTTTTCCCTTTAGCGGTAAGCGTTTATATGATGCGCGTGCCGCGCCTGATCAAAGGGCCGGCCGGTCTTACGAGGTAACGTCGTGTCAAACGCCTTTTACATCACAACACCGATTTATTATGTGAACGATAAGCCGCATATTGGCCACGCCTACACGACCATAGCCTGCGATGTATTGGCCCGGTTTAAGCGCCTTGACGGATATGATGTGAAGTTTCTCACAGGCACCGACGAACACGGCCAAAAGGTCGCAAAAGCCGCTGCGGAAAAAGGCATCGAACCCATCCAGCTCTGCGATCAAAACTCTAAAAATTTCCGCGACCTAGCCGCCACTCTTGGCATTTCAAATGATGATTTTATCCGCACCACCGAGGAGCGGCATGTTGCCTCATGCCAAGCTCTTTGGAAGCGCCTCGAAGGCAACGGCCATATCTATCTCGATAAGTACGCCGGATGGTATGCGGTGCGCGACGAGGCCTATTACGATGAAGGCGAACTCACGAAAGGGCCGGACGGCGAGCGTCTCGCCCCCAGTGGCGCGCCGGTCGAATGGGTGGAGGAGGAAAGTTATTTCTTCAATCTCTCCAAATGGCAGGACAAGCTACTCGCGCTTTACGACTCAAACCCTGAGATCATCGGCCCCAAGACCCGCTATAACGAGGTTTACAGCTTCGTCAAAGGCGGCCTACGCGATCTCTCAATCTCGCGAACCACGTTTTCCTGGGGCATCCCGGTTCCGGGCAACGATAAGCATGTCATGTACGTGTGGATCGACGCGCTCACCAATTACATAACCGCCCTAGGGTACCCGAAGGACGGCGGCGACTTTGCAACCTTTTGGCCCGAAGCCCACCACATGGTCGGCAAGGACATCATCCGTTTTCACTGTGTCTATTGGCCCGCGTTTCTCATGGCCGCAGACATCACTCCGCCGAAACGGGTGTTTGCTCACGGCTGGTGGACGGTTGAGGGGCAGAAAATGAGTAAGTCCCTCGGCAACGCCATTGACCCCAATGCCCTGGTTGAGACCTACGGCCTGGACCAACTGCGCTATTTCATGATGCGCGAAATTCCCTTTGGCAACGATGGTGATTTTTCCGAAAGTGCCATCGCCGGACGCATCAACGGCGAGCTCGCCAACGAGTTCGGCAATCTGGCGCAGCGGGTTTTGTCGTTCATCGCCAAGAATTGTGATGGAAGGCTTCCCGAGCCTAGCGAGCAGATCGAAGACGATCGCCAGCTTTTGGACTTGGCTTGGCAAACGGTCGACCGCTGCCGGGCTTCAATTGATAAACAGGCAATGCACGATGTTCTTGAGCAGATTTGGGTGGTGGTGCGTGAGGCCAAACAGTTATGTGGACAAGCAGGCTCCCTGGGCGCTCAAGAAAACCGACCCGGAGCGGATGAAAACCGTGTTGTACGTGCTTGTGGAAACCATTCGCCACATCGCAATTTTGATGCAACCTTTCACGCCCGCAGCCACTGCCAAAATGCTCGATCAACTTGCGATTCCAGAGGATGCGCGCTCGTTTGCCCACCTGGGCGAGGCCCACACTCTTAAGCCCGGCACGCCGCTGCCAAAACCTGAAGGCGTTTTCCCGCGCCACGAGGTTAAAGCCGGGAAGGGGGACCAATGACCACCGCGCCTTTTCTTGTCGATAGCCACTGCCATCTCGATTTCCCAGAACTCTCCGGCGATGCGGACGGCGTCTTGGCCCGTGCCCGCGAGGCCGGGGTCGGCCATTTGCTGACCATCGGCACCAAGATCACCAAATTCGAAGGTGTACTCGCTATGGCTGAGCGCTTCGACAACGTTTCCTGTTCGGTTGGCATTCATCCCCATGAAGCGGGGGTTGAGCCCGCGATGGATGTTGAAAAACTCACAGATCTTGCCGATCACCCCAAAGTGGTCGCCTTTGGTGAAACGGGCCTCGACTTTTTTTACGAGCACAGCCCTAGAGACGACCAGGAACGCAGTTTTAGGGTGCATATTGCGGCCGCCCGGGAAGCAAAGCTTCCCATCATCATCCACACCCGCGATGCGGACTCCGAAACGGCCGCCATTTTAGAAGATGAGATGGAGAAGGGGCCGTTTACCGGAGTCATTCATTGCTTCAGCTCTGGCCAACAACTCGCTGATAAAGCGCTAGAATTGGGGTTTTATATTTCGCTGTCCGGGATTGTGACCTTCAAAAAAGCAGAAGAGTTGCGCGCGGTCGCCAAAACCGTGCCGATGGACCGTATTTTGGTGGAAACCGACGCCCCGTATCTCGCGCCAGTTCCCCACCGCGGCAAAACCAATGAGCCCGCTTTTGTGGCCCACACCGCCGCACTCGTTGCCGAGCTCAAGGGCGTGTCCGCCAGTGACCTCGCGGCTCAAACCACTGAAAATTTCTTTCGCTTGTTCGCCAAGGCCAAGGCATCATAGCCGCGAGGGATTTAGGCCGCGCTGCGAAAGACCATCGCCATGACCTTACTGCCGTTTCGCCCGCTCAAAGGAATCAACTTCGACGCCGTCCTTGGCGAGATCGGCCAGGCGATCAAAAAGGACTTCGGCAAGGGCAAAGTCGCCTCGTATATCCCCGCGCTCAAACGTGTTTCGCCAAAAAAGTTTGGCATGGCTGTGTCCACAGTCGAGGGTAAGGAATACTGCTACGGCGATGCGCGCGAGCCGTTCTCGGTTCAAAGCATCGCCAAAGTTCTTAACCTCATCGTCGCTTTGCACCACGAAGGTGAGGGACTGTGGAAGCGGGTGGGCCGCGAACCCTCGGGCAGCCCCTATAACTCCTTGGTTCAGCTCGAACGTGAAAACGGAATTCCACGCAATCCCTTCATCAACGCAGGGGCTCTTGTGGTGACCGATGCCATTCTTGCCGCCGATCCGGACGCAAAAGCCAATTTCCTGAAGCTTGCGCAAAACCTCGCGGGCAACAAAAAGGTGCGTTACAGCCGCGAAGTGGCCAAATCGGAAAAAGACCATGGCCACCGTAACGCGGCGATCGCCCACTTTCTCAAAAGCCATGGCAACCTGAAATGCGATGTGGACGAGGTGCTCGATCTGTATTTCCACCAATGTGCCCTGGCCATGTCCTGCGCCGATCTCGCCCGCGCATTCTTACCGCTCGCGAACCAGGGCGTTGATATGCACAACAACAATGAAAACCTTATCGACAAGCGCCGGGTTAAACGGGTCAACGCGGTGATGCTGACCTGCGGGGTCTACGACAATGCCGGGAATTACGCTTACCGGGTCGGAATTCCCTGCAAAAGCGGAGTTGGTGGCGGGATCGTCGGGGTAGTCCCGCGAGCGCTGACGGTTTGCGTCTGGTCGCCGGAGCTCGATGCTATCGGCAATTCCTACGTGGGCACCCGGGCGCTTGAGCTGTTCACCACCAAAACCAAACTCTCGGTCTTTTAAAATGACAGGCGGCAAAACCCTCAGCGGCGGCTGCGACTGCGGAAACCTCAAGGTTAACCTGACCCTGTCAAAAGCGCCGCAGGACTATGAACTCCGGGAGTGCTTGTGTTCGTTTTGCCAGGCGAGAAAAGGGCTCTACGTATCGGATCCCAAAGGACGTTTTGAAATCAACGTTGCGGACGATAACCAGTTAGAGCGTTATCGATTTGGATCCTCGACCGCCGATTTTTACATCTGCCGCACCTGTGACGGCTTTATCGGCGCGATTGGAGACACCGAAACCGGCCTCAAAGGCGTTGCCAACATCAAATGCCTTGATCATCCCGAAGAATTATCGGGTAAAACAGCACCCCACGACTATGATGATGAAACCACGGAAGTTCGATTGGCCCGCCGAAACCGCAATTGGACGCCTGTTATAATCGTTGAAGCCGAGCGCCGGTAGATGGAGAAAATCTAAATGGACCAAAGCGTTATCTTCGAAACCTTTAGCGTTAGACGAATCTATCACGCCGCAACCGCCGCCCAAGTTTTCGCGGCCTGGGCAGATCCCAAGGCGCGGCTGGAATGGTGCGTACCGTCGGCCGACGAAGCTATTGAATACGTTGAGGCCGATTTCAGTGTTGGCGGCAAAGACGTCAGCCTGTGCGGGAACAAGGGAGATATGGCGTTTCGGATTGTCGGGCAGTATCAGCACATTGAAGAACCGCAGCTCATTGTCTTCACGGAACATTTTTTTAAGCGCAATTCTTCCGACCACGACGTCTTGCTTGGGATTTCCCTGATTACGGTTGAGATCACAGAGACAGAGGTCGGCGCAGAAATGGCGTTGACCGCGCAAATGTCATCGCTCGTCGGCGAAGAAATGATCAGCGGCAACAAAAACGGCTGGGCAACCGTGTCCAAGAATCTCGGGAAATACTTGGAAATAGCTCCATAAAACCTGGTATATTTATTTCATGAGTTTGTCGGGAGGGCAGGTGTTGCGGCGCGGGGCTCACTGACCCAGCCCCATTGATGCAACCAACTTCTATCTTTTAGTCCTCTATCTCCTGGTCCTAGGTGGCCAATGGGAGGGCCTTTTTGAGAAACTCGGAACGAGCGTAAAGATAGGCGAACATCATAAAAATCGAGTGCGTGTGCGGGGATTAACGCCATGACCGATCTGAAACAACTTATCTACATTAGCAATGCCATAGATAGAATCTCGAACATTGATCTAGTTCATATACTTGAAGCATCCCGGCGCAACAACGAGCGGCTAGCACTCACTGGAATGCTTTTATTTGTTGATGGAGATTTTTGCCAAACATTAGAGGGGCCTTCCCAAGCTTTGAGCGAGATGCTGACTACCATCCGAAATGACCCTCGACATCGAAATTTGAATCTCCTTTATCATGAACCTATCGAGGCACGTTCGTTTCAGGACTGGACCATGGGATTTGACAACATATCACGGGCTGATGCCGCGGATATCGATGACGTTTTCAAGACGTCAAAAAATGAAATCAACGTGCGTATTTTAAACGGCCTTGTCTCTAAGGTGCGTGTATTTATGCTTGGGTTTTATCGGTCAACAAGCTCATCGTCACGGTACAAATTCAATATGCCGAATACCTAATTTTAGAGTTCCATAATATACATTATGCGACAATAGGATACATCTTCTTCCAAAGGGTTATCTTTCCCCGAAGCTGTTTTATTACTTTCCTCTCCTCAGCACCCGCCCATCTATGGCCAGCAAGCCAAGGCCGATAATGCCCATTCCGATGATGTGAATGAGCAACAGCTCTTCCCCGAGAAATGTGATCCCAAGCCAAATCGCGGTAATTGGAATCAAGAACGTCACTAGCAACAGGTTTGTCGCACCAACCGACGCCAGCAGTTTGAAAAAGATAATATACGCGAGCGCCGTCGACACCACAGCAAGCCCGAGCACGCTCGCCCAAATCTCCACATCGGGCATCGGAAGGTTTTGCGGCTGATCCACGACTATCGCGATCGGCAGCATAATCAGCGCAGACGCCGTAACCTGGCCCGCGGACGTCATCAGCGGCGCAACCCCTAGCCTTTTGAACCTCCGGCCGAATACCGCCGCAAAGGCATATGAGAGGCTCGAGCCGAGGATGGCGAGCTGCGCGAACACCGTGGCGCCCATGCCGCGCACGGCATCCGGACCGATCATCACGATCACACCAAAAAATCCAATCACAACACCAGTGACCCTAAGCGGCGTTGCTTTCTCGTCAGCTAAAAACGCGCTTGCCACCAACACTGTAAACAGCGGGGTCGTCGCATTGAGGATAGCTGCCAGACCCGATGATATTTCCGTCTGACCCCAAACAATGAGCGTAAACGGAATGGCGTTGCCCAAAATCCCCATGCCAAGAAACGCGAGCCAGACGCGCGACTCTCGCGGAATGGGAATGCCCCGCCCTAATATGACCGCCCACAACACTAGGGCCGCTAGTCCCACGCGCAAAGTCACCAGTGTCAGCGGCGGGACAGCGCTGACGGCCACTTCAATGAAGAAGAACGATCCGCCCCAAAGGAGCGAGAGGATGACGAGCAACGTCCAGTCCGCTGCGCCCATGGTGCTTTTGACACCAATGTTCAGGTTGGATGTGTCCGCGTTGGGAGCGTTCGGGTCGGATGTGTTCAAGTAGGGCGTTTTCACATTGGGCTCCAAAGTTGCGGGCCTCAGGTTGTAGCAAGTTCGCCCTAAAAAACACTCCGTTTCTTGCGGCGCATACCTCGCGTATGCTCTCTCCCTCCTATTTCTCCAATCATAATACGAATGATCTCATGTCCAACGCGCCCCAGTCCTCCCAAGATCCCATAGCCAGCCATCCGTCTGGAACGCCCTGGTCCATGGCCGAGCTTCTCGAAATCATGGCGCGCTTACGCAACCCCAACGGCGGTTGCCCCTGGGATATCGAGCAAGACTTTTCCACCATCGCCCCCTACACCATCGAGGAAGCCTATGAGGTCGCCGACGCCATCACCCGAGGCGATATGCGCGCGCTGAAAGACGAGCTGGGCGATCTCTTATTTCAGGCTGTCTACCACGCGCGCATGGCTGAGGAAGCCGGGCATTTCAGTTTTGCCGATGTGGTCGATGCCATCTGCGAGAAAATGGTGCGCCGGCACCCGCATGTGTTTGGCGATGCCACGGTGAAAGACGCCGAGGCGCAAACCAAAGCGTGGGAGGATCACAAGGCCAAGGAGCGCGGTCAAACCAATGGCGATGCGCCTGCCAGCGCCCTCGACGGCGTTCCCGCCAACCTCCCCGCCATGAAACACGCCGAGAAACTTCAAAAACGCGCGTCCCGGGTTGGTTTCGATTGGACCGAGGCCAAAGACGTGATCGGCAAAATTCATGAAGAACTTGGTGAGGTCACCGACGAGTTCCAAAGGCCCAACACCGATACGGCGCGCCTGACCGATGAATTGGGCGATTTGTTATTTGCCTGCGTCAACCTCGCGCGCAAAGCCGGGATCGATCCGGGCACAGCCCTGCGCGGAACAAATCTCAAATTTGAAACTCGTTTCCGCCGGATCGAAACCTTACTTGCCGCTGAGGGCAAATCGACAAGTGATGCAAGTTTAGAAGAAATGGAAGCCCTTTGGGTGCAGGCAAAAACCGAAGCTCCTTAAGCCGCGTGTCTTAATCGGTGTTTATATTTTAGGTGCGAAGATGTACCTTAATGGTATGAAAACACGAAAGGATTACCGGTACTCATGAGTGCGCGTCCCCGCCTCGCCCGTTCGTTCCGCACGTTAAGTGTATTCGTGCTTTGCGCGTTGTTTCTCGGCAGCTGTTTTGTCCCCGAGCGCTATGAAGCTGAAATTCGCCTCACCAAAGAAGGCGCCTATGGGCTCACCTACATTGGGGTCCTCACCTATGCGCCGCTGTTCGGGCAGATCGCGCGCGGCTCCATTGAGCCCGAAGACGCCGAGGAACAGATCCGTAAATTCAAAAGCTATTTGGAACAAGACAGCTACTTCAAAGAAGTCCAAAGCTTAGGCAGCGGCCGCTTTCAAGTGCGCTACGAGCGCGAAGGCCGGTTCGAAGGCGCCAACCAAATGGTCAATTTCCCAAGCCGCCAATATGCGGTGTTTCGTGTCGGCGCCAATCTGCGCGGGGAAGTGACGATCGCGGTGTCAGGACGGGGGTACATGTACGCCGACAGTTTCGAGGAAGTGGGGCTGTCGACCCAGGGTCTATTTCGGGTCTCCACCGACGGCGAGGTGCTCGAACACAACGCCCAGTTTATTCGCGATGCGCCCTACCCTGATTTCACCATGTACGATTGGCGCCCGCGCGGCTTTCGCGAAGTCCCGCCGAAGATTGTGGTGAAACTGGCCGTCGACCCGCGCACCGGCGCGCCCGCCTTTGGGGTGTTTCAAGACCGGGAGGAGTAAGCGGAATAAACACATACCGCTTCGCGTTTGCTATTTACTCTCTTATACCTCCCCAAAAAACAGAAGGAGAACCTTCAAGGTATGAGTCATTTGCGCCAAGTTGCCCTGCAGACGATGATTTTTGCGTTTGTTTTAAATGGCGTTGCTGGAGTTTCCTTATTGAATTTCATAGGGGACCTCTCTCATAAGGACGCGGATTCGATAATGCCCTTTGTAAACTCCTTGGTTTCGTTTGCAGCCGGTTCCTTCTTCGCGGCGCTTATGTCCGGCCTATCTTATATCGGCCTAGCAGCGGACGTTGGTGTGAGAACGGCCACCGGTGAACCAAATAAAGACAAGGCGCGCGCCTTTGACCTCGCCACTAAGGCTTTTGGTTGGATATCCGCTGCTTGCTTTATTCTAGGTATGAGTCTGTTTTACTTCGGATTTAAGGAATTTTCAGAAGCTGCCGAACCAACTCCGGTCTTGGGGTTCTGACTCCTCTGTTTAGGGCTTTTTTTATCGCCCTAGCCTAGATCAGTTTAGCCTCTGCAACCCGTTTCCACATGTCTTTTGAAGACGCACAGAGCAGTCCGGACTGGCCGCGCTTACTCGGACTATAAGACTCGCCCGACAACAACTTATTATATCCGCCCGCCTCTTGATGAATCAAAACGCCCGCGGCGTGGTCCCAGGGTTTGAGCCGCCGGTAGCAGAGCACCTGCATGCTTCCCTCGGCCAATGCCCAGTAATCATGAGCGGCACTACCGTGGCGGATCACCCGCCCAAACTTTCCTTTAAGATGCGCGAAATCCCGGTGATGAAGTCCGGCAGCCATTTCCGCCAAGGTTTCGGGACCCGGCGTTGGGATCGTAACTTTACGCGGCGGGTTGTCGGGCTCTGATATCCAGGCTCCCTCACCGCGCACCGCAAATATCGCGGCGTTTGAAACCGGATTAAGGATCCAACCCGCTTGCGTTTCTCCGCCCCGCACCAGCGCGACCACTACGGCAAATCGGTCGTGGCCATTCACGAAATTCGCCGTGCCGTCGATGGGATCGATCACCCACACCGCGTCGCCGGTTTCCAAAGCGGACAAAAGTTCAGGATTTACCGAGGTCGCTTCTTCCCCGACGATATGCGCGTCCGGAAGCAGCGCTCGTAATCCTTCACTCAGTTTTTGCTCAGCCTCTTCATCCGCAACAGTGACCAGATCTCCTTTGTGCGCCTTGGTGCGCACCTCGGACTCCTTCAACTGTTTATAGCGCGGCATGATTAAGCCCGCGGAAACGCCGCGCATAAGATCTAAAACTGAGTCTGAAAGATCCGCGTTTATTCTCGCCATCACTTTGCGGCGATACGCGGAGAAATCCCCCGCTTTTGCAGCCGGGCAACATCGGCGCTGTCTAAAAGCACGGTCAGTTCGGTGTTGGTCTCACCGTCTTCGCGGTCCAGAACTTCGCCCCGCCGGTAGAGCCATGCGAGCGTTTCACCGTCGCTCACCGGAATACTGATACCAAGCGCCCGGCGCTGGCGTGACAGTTCCCCATCAATAGCGGACAAAAGGTTATCGGTTCCCTCGCCTGTCAAGGCGGAGACCGCGACCTGACGGCCCCTGCGTTTGGCCTCGGCTTGAACCGCGTCGCACTCGTCGCCGTCAAGCAGATCAATTTTATTAAGGGCCTCGATTACAGGCCGATGGATATGCTCTGTCCCCGTGCCATTAATTTTTTCAGCGGGCGGCGCATCGTCAATGTGACCGACTTCGATCCCAAGTTGATCCAGGACCTCTTCAACGTCCTTTTTCTGGGCGCCTGTTTCCGGATGCGCTATGTCGCGGACATGGATAATCACATCCGCTTCCAACACTTCTTCCAAGGTTGCGCGGAAAGCGGCGACCAACTCGTGAGGAAGATCAGAGACGAACCCGACAGTGTCGGACAAAATCACTGTTCGCCCCGAGGGTAAACGTAGCTGCCGCATGGTCGGGTCAAGAGTTGCGAACAACTGATCCATCGCCACGACGGTCGCGTTGGTAAGGGTGTTGAACAGGGTTGATTTTCCGGCGTTGGTGTAACCCACAAGCGCGATAATCGGGTACGGGACTTTTTGGCGCGCGGTGCGGTGCAAACTGCGGGTGCGGGTTACGGTTCCCAATTCCTTCTTGAGCTTGGCGATACGTTCACCAAGGAGCCGGCGGTCGATTTCAATTTGGGTTTCACCGGGCCCGCCCAAAAACCCGAATCCACCACGTTGACGTTCCAAGTGTGTCCAACTACGCACCAGGCGGCTTTTTTGATAGTTCAAATGAGCAAGCTCAACTTGCATCTGCCCTTCGCGGGTTTGTGCGCGCGCGCCAAAAATCTCCAAGATCAAACCGGTGCGGTCGATGACCTTCGCGTTCCAGGCACGCTCCAGATTGCGTTGTTGGCCGGGCGAGATATGCGCATCCATAATCACCAGCTCGGCATCGATGTCTTTAATCAGAGTCGCGAGCCGTTCAACGGTGCCCTCGCCTAGAAAAGTCGATGGCCGGGGTTTCGCAAGGTTGACGGACTCTGCGTGTCGCACATCCAGACTGATGGCGGCGGCAAGTCCCTTCGCCTCTTCAAGTCTCATGCGCTGGTGATAGTCGCCTGCCTCGTCCTCCCGCGATTTTAGATGCGGATGGATAGTGACGGTGACGACAGCCGAGTGTTTAGTTTCGTGCAATTAAGTATTCAAGGGCAGCCTGATTTTATTCCGCTGCTTCTTCCTTCGTAGGTGCAGCCGCATCCTCTTTGGGCTCGAACAGAGGCACGGGCGCGGACGGCATAACCGTCGAAATCGCGTGCTTATACACCAGTTGGGTATGTCCATCGCGCCGAAGCAGCATCGAGAAATTATCGAACCAGGTGACAATCCCCTGCAGCTTCACCCCGTTCACCAAAAATACGGTGACCGGTGTTTTGTTTTTGCGGATGGCGTTGAGAAAAACGTCTTGTACGTTCTGGGCTTTTTCTGCGGACATCGGGTGTTCCACCTCTTTTATTGTGTTGGTCTTGTTAGGGTCGCCCTGTGTTGGTAAATCGCGTGCACAACCTCCAACCCGTAATTTTTAGAAGTTGCGGTGATGGGGGTCAACGGATTCAGGTCCGAACCACCTATTTTACGAATAAGAACGCACCAGATCGCAAAGGGCTGCACAGTCTGGCAAAGAGAAGTCGGGGTTACTTTCTCCCTTGTATTCTGCGGTTTTGGCGCCGATCAGCACAGTACTGCAACCCGCGTTCCTGCCGCAGATCACATCGATGGGAGCATCGCCTACGTACCAGACTTCCGGCCCCGCTTTGACATTATTCTGTAACAAAGCCAGGTGGATCGGGTCGGGTTCCGGTTTGTCACGCGGTGCGTCCTGTGCGCCGACCAAACGTCCAAAATAGGGTGTCCATCCCAAATGATCAGCTTCGGCGCGCAAATACTTACCGGTCTTATTGCTCACCACTCCAAGATAGATGTTCTGGTCTTTGGCAATGCGTAGAACGTCTTCGGCGTTTGGAAGGGGCGTTAGCATTTCAAGGTGCACATCGGTGAACGCTTTATAATAAATCTCGCGCGCTTCTTCCCAGCGTTCGCCGTAAATTTTTGGAAAGGTATCGCGCAAAGATCCGGCCACGCGCGCCTTGATCTCCTCGAAGGTCCAAGGTTCCTTCCCCATGGCTTCGAGAGTTATGTTTGTCGCCCGGCCGATACACGGCCAAGTATCGACCAAGGTGTTGTCCCAATCGAAAAGAATGGCAGCCGGGCGCGGCAGCTCCCGCTCAGACATTCCACGCCTTTTTGGGATCAATCTCGCTCATATAACTCATGTAGCGTTGCCTGAGGTCCAAGGCAAATTCTCCAGGCGACCCGTTGCCGATTGAACGGTCATCGACTTGCACCACCGGCATGACAAATGTGGTTGTGCCGGTAAGGAAGACCTCTTTTGCCTTCAACAACTCTTTAAGTGTGAATGCACGCTCTTCAATCTTATATCCCGCTTTGCGTGCAACCTTCATCACCGTCGCCCTGGTAATGCCACCCAAAATCACTTCGGTTGCCGGATGAGTCACGATGGTCTTATCGCGGGTGATAATCCATGCGTTGGCCGCGCTCGCCTCGGTGACAATGTCATCGGGTGTAACCAAAAGGGCTTCAAACGCTTTTGCCTCGGCCGCGCGTTGTTTCGCGAGGATGTTGGGAAGAAGCGCAACGCTTTTAATATCGCGCCGTCCCCAGCGAATATCAGGGGCGGTCACCACCTTCACCCCTTTTTGTGCAGCCGCGTTCGAAGGTCCGGCGGAGTGTTTTGCCGTTACAATCAAGCTTGGACGAACCGCTGGCGGAAATGGATGCGCCCGTGGGGCCACCCCGCGATTAATCTGAATGTAAATGATCCCTTGGGTTAATCGGTTACGTTCGACAACTTCTTTTACAATGATGGTAAGAGCCTTCAACGACATGGGCGCGTCCATGCGCAGTTCTTTGAGGGAGCGCGTCAGTCGTTTCATATGCCCCGCATAGTCAACCGGTCGCCCGTCCCAGACACAAATTACTTCATAGACACCGTCGGCGAATTGATATCCGCGGTCCTCGATATGAACATGGGCGTGTTGTTGCGGCGCGTAGCGGCCGTTCACGTAAGCGATATGCGACATTAGGTTTATACCGAACTAGGATTGAGAGGATTTTTGCTTGAGTTGAACAACGCGGTCGCTCTGCGCGGCTGAGGAGTCAGGGTCTTGCGCTCCATTCTGCGCTTGGTCTCGCCGCAAACGTGCATCGGTCGAAATGCCCAAGGACTTCAGCTTGCGGTGCAAAGCCGAGCGTTCCATGCCAACAAAATCAGCGGTGCGCGAAATATTTCCGCCGTACCGCAAGACTTGCGCCATCAAGTATTCACGTTCAAACATCTCGCGGGCTTCGCGGAGCGGTAACGTCATAATTTCATCGGACCGCTGGAGTTTAAGAAGTTGCGGTGATTGGGCGTTAATTTCTGTCGGCAACATGTCGGCGCGAATGGGATCGAGGACGCCGCCTGGCGCCATGATGAGAACCCAGTCCATGACATTGCGCAGTTGGCGCACGTTTCCAGGCCATGAGTATGTTTGCAGGGCCGCAATTGCATCTTCGCCCAGGGTCCGCCGGGGCATTCCCGCAGACTCTGCAGCTCGTTCCAAGAGATACTCCGCTAACGCCGGAATGTCTTCCCGCCGCTCGGACAGCGGCGAAATTTCAATTGGAACGACATTCAGGCGATAAAACAACTCTTCGCGAAACGTGCCGTCCTTTATTTCAGCTTTAAGGTCCCGGTTGGTTGTTGCAATGACTCGAACGTCAACGCCGATTGATCCGTGTGTTTTTGAGCGCTCCAATCTTTGATCCTGAAGTATTCTGATAATGCTGCTTTGCGTGGCGAGCGGCATATCGGCGACTTCGTCCAGCAGCAATGTTCCGCCATCGGCGAGTTCCAAGATTCCCGGGGAATGGTCCTCGTCGCTTGGATTTGCGTTGGCCATGCCTATGGTGGGTTTCGCGACGCCCGCGCTGTCTGTTCCGAAAAGAATCTCTGTCAATCGATCGGGATGGAGTGACGCGCAATTGACAACCACGAAGGGTTCGTTCGCACGCGGAGATTGTTTATGAATTTGACGGGCGACCACCTCTTTGCCCGCGCCGGCCGGTCCGGAAATCAGTACACGCGATCCGGTTGGCCCCACCCTTTCAATTGCACGGCGAACAGTAACCATGGATGCGCATGTTCCCACGAGGGAGTCCGGTTTTCCTGCCCGCGATTTCAGTTCTAAATTTTCTCGTTTGAGTTTCGCAGCTTCGATGGCGCGCCCCAGCACAAGAAGCAAGCGGTCCGATTCAAACGGTTTCTCGATAAAATCATATGCACCGTTCTTGATTGCCTGAACGGCTGTGGCGATGGTGCCGTGACCGGAAATCATCACCACCGGCACGGTCGGACGCATTGATTTGATCGCCTCAAGAACTTGCAATCCGTCTAAACGGCTTCCCTCAAGCCAGATATCCAAGATGACCGCAAGTGGTGCGCGGGCTTTGACATGTTCAACGGCATCTTCCCCCGTTGCAGCTCCGCACGTGGCGTACCCCTCATCTTCAAGCACACCGGATATCAACATCCTGATATCGTCTTCGTCATCTACAACAAGAATTTCGTTTGTAACACTCACCGTACCCAACCTTACACTTGACCTTTATTCACCTGCTTGCGCTAGAGGCAAACTCGTCTCATCCCGCGCTGTCTGCTCTGCGGGAATGGGAAAACGCAAAATAATCTGGGCGCCACCTTCACCATTCAAGGCGCTTTTCGGTGCGTCCTCTAAGGTAATGGAGCCCCCATGATCCTCGAGAATCTTTTTGACGATCGCCAATCCAAGTCCCGTCCCTTTCGAGCGGGTCGTGACGTAGGGTTCCGTTAATCGGTCCGGTTCTTCGTTCGGTAAGCCGATTCCGTTGTCGATGACTTTAACAACTCTTTCAGTTCCTTCGATCGCAAGGGACATTTGAATTTGTCCATGCCATTCAGAATTTTTTTGCCTTCCCGCGCGCTCATCGATGGATTCGACAGCGTTCTTCAAAACGTTGGTTAAGGCTTGTCCAATTTGCCGTGAGTCGCATGAAATTGGGCAAGGTTCATCGGGAAGATTTACGTCAAAATTTATATGCGGATAGGCCGTTCGCTGTAAAAACGCTGCCTCTCGTATAAGGTCCTTTAAATCGGCGTCGCGAAGGACCGCTGTCGGCATCCGCGCAAAGGCCGAAAACTCATCGACCATTTTACCAATATCACCAACGTGACGAATGATCGTGTCCGTACATTGTGTAAATAGTCCCGCATCGTCGCGAACTTTATCGAGATATCTGCGTTTTAGTCGTTCAGCCGAGAGCTGAATCGGCGTGAGTGGGTTTTTGATTTCATGAGCGATCCGGCGCGCAACGTCCGCCCAGGCGGCTTTACGCTGTGCGGATTGCAGAGCCGTTATATCGTCAAAAGTGACAACATACCCGTCGACCGTCCCATCAACCTGTTCGCGAGAAATACGCACAAAAAATGTTTTCCGATGTCCACCGAGAGTGGTTTGGATCTCTTGCGTAATTTCTTTCTGAGTCGAATGACGCATTTTTTCGATCAAAGGAGCAAAATCTGGAGCAATATCTGTAAGAGCTTTGCCGATGAAACTCCCTAACTCTTGCTCCAGAAGGAGCGATGCAGATCGATTTGGCAAAGTAATATGACCTTGTGGATCCAACCCGATCACCCCCGCGCTAACGCCTTCGAGCACTGTTTCGGTAAAGCGGCGGCGTTCATCGAGCTGTGCGTTGGTCTCGCGCAAGGCGGTTTGTTGTTCGCTCAACCGATTGGTCATTCGGTTAAATGCGCGGTTCAGATACCCCACTTCGTCGGTCGAACTCTCCTCATCCACGCGAACCGTTAAATCTCCCCCGCGTACCCGATCTGCGGCATTGATGAGATCGATAATAGGTTGAGCCAGTCGTGTCGCCAGAGAAAGTCCAAACCAAATCGAGACGAGAAGGAGAAGCAAAGCCACAACGCTAAATAATGCGATGAGGCTAAATTGAAGCTCGGATCTTTGTTCCTCCAACCGAATATATTCTGAGACGGCCTCTTCGGTTCTTTGCGTTCTCGCGAGCACATTGGCATCAACAAAACGTCCGACATATAAATATGCAACGGGTATTGAGTTGAGCTTAACTAAGGCCCGCACGCGGTCCGACTCTTCCCCGGTTACGATGGCGACTTGTCCCACATCCGCTTGAGCCATCGATTGAAATGGAATTTGCTCAAACGCCAATGCAAAGGTGTAGCCCGCCTTAGCAATGACTTGTCCATCTGGGCGAAAGATAACGGCTTCTGTTAATCCACGAAATGCGGCCTGCTGCGACAAAAAAGAATTAAGCAGAGGCTCGCTTATGCTGATTCTCGACCACTGCGCATTAATATCGGACGCAACCGCAATCGCATCTCCACGGATCGCTTGCTGATGTTCTTCCAAGTACGCTTGAGCAACCGCCGCTGATTCCGTTACGGCCGTTTGAACGCGGTCTCCAAACCACGCCTGCACTCCGAACGTAAAGAACAAGGTGGAAAACACCGCCATCAACACCGTCGGAGTCATCGCGAGGGCGCCAAAAATCAAAACCAGCCGAATATGTAACCTGGAACCAACGCTTCCGGCGCGATGTGCTCGCCATAACAACACCAATCGCCGCGTCACCAGCCCCAACAATCCAAGGAGGATAAGGAGGTCGATGTTCAGAAGAACCAAACTGGGCCCCGCATTGGGGCCTTCCACCGCCCAATCTGACATTGCCGCATAGGTCGCAAGTCCAAAAACGACGGCAGCGCTTAATAGGACAACGGCGAAAGAATCCAGCAATTTAAATTGTTCGAATTTGGGCAGGCGCCGGCGGCCAGAAGTTTCTCTCCCTTCGGCCGCAGTTTTTGCGGAGAGTGCTGGGTCAAGATTTGAGGCGCTGGTGTCCAACAATTTGTTCCTATTTGGGTTCACGCACGATATCGATCTCGAGATCTTTAATTTTTTTGCGCAAAGTATTTCTGTTCAAACCAAGAACGTCTGCCGCTTTAACCTGATTTCCCCGTGTTGCGGATAACGTGAGTTTGATTAATGGTCGTTCAAGCTCGCGAAGAACACGCTCGTAAAGTCCGCGCGGCGGAAGGGAACCGTTGTGACCATCAAAATAATCTTGAAGATGTCGTTCGACCGCACCGCTTAAACTCGCGGATCTTGGTTCTTCGCTTGGCGCGCCATTTGCTGCGACCGCATTTGCGAGTTCCATCTCAACAACATCCACGCCGATTGTGGGTTCGCCATAAAGGGCAACCAATCGTTTGGTCAAGTTCTCCAACTCTCGTACGTTTCCGGGCCAACGATGAGCCTTCAATCGATCGATCGCAGCGGGTTCAAGTGTTTTTGGAGGAAGTCCCTCTGTTGAAGATTCATTTAAGAAATGTGCGAGGAGTTCGGGGATGTCCTCCGTGCGTTGACGCAAAGGTGGCAAACGGATCGGGACGACATTTAGGCGGTAGTACAAGTCCTCGCGAAATGCGCCCATTTTTATAAGTTGAGTAAGATCACGGTGAGTCGCCGCGACGATCCTTACATTGGCTTTTATGGGCGTTCGCCCGCCGACCGTTGTGTACTGTCCATCCTGCAAAACACGAAGTAATCGTGTTTGCGCTTCCGGGGGCATGTCGCCAATCTCGTCCAGAAAGAGTGTTCCCCCTTCAGCCTGCTCGAACCGCCCGGTCGCTTTATTCAAAGCCCCGGTAAACGAGCCTTTCTCATGACCAAACAACTCACTCTCGATCAACTCTCGCGGAATCGCAGCCATATTCAGCGCAACAAACGGCCCGCTCCGCCGCCGCCCAAAATCGTGCAGTGCACGTGCGACAAGTTCCTTTCCGGTTCCAGACTCACCTGTGATCATCACCGTTAAATCAGTGTTCATCAACCTCGCCACGGTACGATAAATGTCTTGCATCGCCGCCGATCGTCCAACGATTGGCAGCCGATCTTCCGTGTCGTTCGCTGGAATTTGCGCGCTTGATTTCATCGAGAGCGCGCGCCCCACCACCGCCACTAATTCCGACAAATCAAATGGCTTCGGTAGATATTCGAATGCACCGCGCTCGGCGGCTTTAACAGCTGTGAGAAGTGTGTTTTGCGCACTCATCACGATAATGCGTAAATCCGGCCGAACTTTGCGAATACGGGGAATAAGATCGAGCCCGTTCTCATCGGGCATGACAACATCAGTAATCACAAGATCACCGTCACCGTCAGAAACCCAGCGCCACAAGGTTGCTGCATTTCCCGTTGTACGCACGTTGTAACCAGCGCGCCCGAGAGCCTGGGTTACGACTGTCCGAATACCTTGATCGTCGTCGGCAACAAGAACGGTTTCGCTACTCATCAACCGGCTCTCCCGTCATGATTGGAAGCATGACGTGAAACGTCGTTTTTGTTCCTTTGCTGTCGAACTCGATGACACCACCATGATCACTCACGATTTTGGCGACAAGAGATAAACCAAGACCACTGCCTTTTGGTTTGGTCGTCACAAAGGGATCAAAAAGATGTGGCCACAAGTCTTCAGGAATACCTGGGCCGTTGTCCTGTACAGTTACCACCAATGGAAGCTGAACGCGCTCGCTCCCGCCCTGCACCGCAACACGCACGCCCGGCTGGTAGGCTGTTGATAAAAGAATTTCCCCGCCTGTATGCGGCACGGCCTCGGCGGCATTCTTCACCAAATTCAAAAATACCTGAACGAGTTGATCCATATCACCAGCGACAGGTGGCAAAGAGGGATCGTACCGCTCGACGAATTTAACCGACTTGGCAAAACCATTTTCTGCAACCTGACGCACCCGTTCCATAACCACGTGAATATTGACGGGATTTTGCTTTAAGGGACGATCATCTGAAAACACTTCCATGCGGTTGACGAGCGCGACAATACGGTCCGCTTCATCACAAATAAGTTGGGTGAGTTTCTGATCATCTTCCGACGCGCCCTGCCCTAGCAGTTGCGCTGCCCCGCGAATGCCCGACAGCGGATTTTTGACTTCGTGCGCGAGCAGAGCCGCCATCGCCGTCACCGAGCGGGCCGAATTTCGGTGCTCAAGTTGTTGACCGATTTTCTGTGCGCGGGTTTGCTCTAGAAGGGAAACCACAGCCCATCCTGAAACGTCGACCATAGGGGCGACATGAATGGTCATGATACGCGTCCCGGTCTTTGGGGTGTCGAGAACGACGCTGTAGGCAGAGGTCGGTGTTCCCGTCTCAACTGCCTGGTCAACGAGAGACGATATTGGAGATTGAGGCGGCAGAATATCTGCAAGCGGTTCCCCGGATAACGATGTCGCACTGGATTGAAACAACTGTTCGGCGGCCGCATTGGCGTAACGAATGAGAGAGCTGCTATCGACGACCAGTGTTGCCGCGGGCAGCGCTCCCAAAACGGATTCCGCCGACAGCAATCCTGGTTTTGTTTTCCGGTCGGGCTCTCGAACGGCTGAAAATTGAAATGCTTCCGCCACTACGCCGCTTCCTTTGCCGGGGCGCAGCTGGATAGATCTTCGGAAAACAGACGCCGAATTGCAGTTCGAACAATTTCCGGATCGACCTCTCGGTTAATCGCCGATCTAAACGCGTTGGCGTTGCGCAAACCAGCCGCATACCAGGCCAGGTGTTTACGTGCGATGCGGACTCCTTGGTGCTCACCATAATGTGTGAGCAAGGCATCATAATGTTCGAGGACGATGTCTTGCCGGAGATTGACGGGAGGATCGGGTAACCTCTCCCCCGTGTTTAGGAAATGCTGCACCTGAGAGGGAAACCACGGTTTACCGTAAGCGCCGCGGCCAATCATCACGCCGTCGGCGCCTGACAGATTTAATAACTCCCGCGCGTCGTCATACGTCGTTACATCGCCATTTCCTATTACCGGGACCGATACCGCCTCCTTCACTTTTCGAATAAATCCCCAGTCTGCGGAACCCTTATAAAGCTGCTGACGTGTCCGACCGTGAACAGTGATCATTTGTATTCCCGCCTCCTCAGCACGTTTTGCCAAAGACGGTGCGTTTAAATTCTGATGATCCCATCCCATGCGCATTTTAAGAGTCACGGGAATGCTCACCGCATTGACGGTAGCCTCGATGATGCGCACCGCATTATCTTCATCGCGCATCAAAGCTGACCCGGCATATGTATTGACGATCTTTTTGACCGGACATCCCATGTTTATGTCGATAATTGCCGCGCCGCTTCCTTCATTGATGCGTGCCGCTTCGGCCATGATGTCAGGGTCACATCCAGCCAGCTGTACAGCTATAGGCTCTTCATCGAGGTAATCGGCGCTCGCCCGGCGGTTTCGTCCGTGTTTCTGACGATGAACCCGAACGGTTTGCTCGCTAGCGAGCATTTCCGAGAAAACCAAGCCACAGCCAAATCGCTTCACTAGTCGGCGGAAGGGCCTGTCACTAACCCCGGACATCGGAGCAAGCAGGACATTTCCCCGGACGTGGACCGATCCGATTTGGAGCTCGGGTATACTCATTGTTGCGATTGCGCCACTGATTAAAGATTAGGCATTTGTCCAGGAAACGGGCCTTAAATCAAGGGTTAAGAGGCTTGCCGGCAATAAACCGTTTCATTTACGCAACATATGGTGTCAAAAGGGAAATTGCGCCGCTAAGCAGTCCTTCTTAATGTGCGCTGCCGTCCAAACGCTCAAAAAGAGGCCAAAATTGACCAAATGTGCCGCTCTTATCGTTGCAGCCGGCCGCGGCGAGCGGTTTGGAGGATCTGGGCCAAAACAATATGCATTTTTGAAGGGGGAAACGATCCTCCGTCGCACTATGCGCGCTTTTGCCGAACACCCAAAAATCGACAGGGTCTTGGTCGCCATCCACTCCGGCGACACTGATCTATTTAATCAAACCGCCGAGGGGTTGAGTGTTAACTGCGTACATGGTGGAGCGACGCGGCAAGAGTCTGTTCTAAAAGGACTAGAAGAGCTCTCGTCTGACGCCCCCGATCTGGTTCTTATTCACGATGGTGCCCGGCCAATCGTTTCTGCTGCGTTGATTAGTCGGGTGATTGACGGATTAAGCGCGGCCGAAGGCGTACTTCCCGTTGTCCCGGTTGTTGATACTCTAAAGAGAGTTGAGAGATCCAAAGTAGGAGAAACCGTGCCGAGAGAAAATTTAGCTCGTGCGCAAACTCCTCAAGGGTTTCATTTTCCGAATATTCTCGAAGCCCACCGCAAGTATGCAGGCGAAGCTCTTACAGACGACGCGGCTGTCTTTGAACGTGCAGGCCATATCGTCGTCACGGTCGCAGGTGACGAGGACAACGTGAAGGTAACGACCATGGATGATCTCAGACGTTTGAACACTCAGCAGGGAGAAACGCGAACTGGCCAGGGTTTTGATGTCCATAAATTTGGGCCTGGAGAATTCGTCACTCTTTGCGGCGTTCAAATTCCCTATGGCAAAGGGCTCGACGGCCATTCCGATGCCGACGTCGCCCTTCACGCAGCAACCGATGCGCTTCTCGGGGCGATTGGCGCCGGCGATATTGGTCAACACTTCCCTCCGAGTGATGAAAAGTGGCGCGGAGCATCTTCCGACAAGTTTATCCAATATGCGCAGAGTTTGCTGGCCGAGCGCGGCGGCGTTCTCACCCATCTCGATGTGACAATTATTTGTGAGAGCCCGAAAATTGGTCCCCACCGGGAGTCTTTGGTGCAATCGCTTGCTCAAATTTTAGGTGTTGAAGCA
>CBDDHW010000074.1:0-31807 GCA_965228575.1 Rhodospirillaceae bacterium
CAAACCGCGCTCTTCGACGATGGCGTCGGGGTCATGACCGGTGTCCACCATGATCTCAAAGACCTCTTTTGCCAAACGGCCGGAAACAGTTTTGTCGGCAATTAAGTCGATTAGGCGTCCTAGGTTTTTTGCGCTGACGGGACTATCGCTGATTTCAACGCCGAGTTTATTTAAAACACCGAACAAATTAGTCATAACCCAATTGGCGGCTTGCTTCGCGTCCCGCCCCTTTGCGACGTCTTCGAAATAACCCGCGCTTTCCCGCTCGGCGACTAACACGCCAGCGTCATAGGGTGTTAAGCCATACTCACTGATAAAGCGTTCTTTCTTCTCATCAGGCAATTCCGGAAGATTTGCTTTGATCGAGTCAACGTAGGCGTCATCAAATTCGAGCGGTAACAAATCCGGGTCTGGAAAATAGCGATAATCGTGCGCAAATTCTTTCGAGCGCATCTGCCGTGTTTCACCCCTATGAGAGTCAAACAACCGCGTTTCCTGATCAATAGTTCCGCCGTTCTCATAAGCATCGACATGGCGCGCAGCTTCGTACTCTATGGCTTGCATCACAAACCGAACCGAGTTGACGTTTTTGATTTCACACCGGGTGCGCAACTCCGTCTCACCAACGGGACGCACAGAAACGTTCGCATCGCAGCGCATAGAACCTTCGTCCATGTTCCCGTCGCATGTTCCGAGATATCGAAGGATGGAGCGTACTTTCCGCAAGTACAAACCCACTTCCTCGGGGCTGCGCATATCTGGCTTGGAGACAATTTCCATAAGCGCCACACCAGAGCGGTTTAAATCGATAAATGATTTGTTCGGGTGCATATCGTGAACCGATTTACCCGCGTCTTGCTCTAAATGAAGACGCTCGATCCCAATTGAGCGCGTTGAACCGTCAGGCATGTCGAGAACAACTTCACCTTCACCCACAATGGGTAACTCGTACTGACTTATTTGGTATCCCTGGGGCAAATCGGCATAAAAGTAATTCTTTCGCGCAAAAACACTCACATTATTGATTTTGGCTTTAAGCCCGAGTCCTGTGCGTACGGCTTGCTCCACACAAATTTCATTGATGACTGGCAGCATGCCTGGCATCCCGGCATCGACGAACGACACTTGCGTGTTTGGACCTGCACCAAAATCGGTCGGAGCCCCGGAAAACAATTTCGCCTTGGAAATGACTTGGGCATGTATCTCCAACCCAATAACGACTTCCCAATCGCCCGTCTCACCTTGAATCACGTAACTCATGGGCGCCTCACGACCCGGGCCTCAAACCCGGAAAGGATGCCGCTTCTTCAAGCACCTGGCACACACGGAACATGGTTTCTTCATCCCAGCGCCGCGTCAAAACCTGCAAACCTAGCGGCAATCCGTCGCTACTCAGACCAGCCGGAACCGACGCGCCGGGAATGCCGGCAAGTGAAGCCGGGACTGTAAATACGTCGTTAAGGTACATTGCGACCGGATCATCTTCTTTTTCCCCAATAGCGAATGCAGATGTAGGGGTGGTCGGCGTCAAAATCGCATCAACTTTTTCAAAGGCGTCGGTGAAGTCCTTATTAATAAGTGCCCTCACTTTTTGTGCCTTTAGATAGTAAGCGTCGTAATAACCCGCCGAAAGCACGTAGGTGCCGATCATGACGCGGCGCTTAACCTCTGTGCCGAATCCCTCGGCCCGAGTTTTTGAGTACATGTCATCCAGCGTCTCACCAGGAACCCGCAAACCGAACCGAACGCCGTCATATCGCGCAAGATTTGAAGAGGCTTCCGCAGGCGCGACTATATAATATGTGGGGAGCGCAGATTTCGTGTGGGGCAGGCTAATTTCAACAGGTGTCGCGCCCGCATCTTTCAACCATTGCACGCCCTTATCCCAAAGTGCGGCAACATCGGGATCAATACCTTCGGGCCGATACTCTGTCGGTATGCCAATCTTCAAGCCCTTCACGCCCTGATCAAGAGCCGCCTCAAAATCAGGCACATCTATGGGAGAGGACGTTGAATCTTTGGGGTCGTGGCCGGACATTGCTTTCAACATAATCGCCGCGTCACGCACGGTCCGGGTCATTGGTCCCGCTTGATCCAAGGAACTTGAAAAGGCGACGATCCCCCACCGGGAACACCGGCCGTATGTTGGTTTAACGCCAACAACTCCGCAGAACGATGCAGGTTGACGAATAGACCCGCCGGTATCGGTTCCCGTCGCTCCCATGGCAATGTGCGCGGCCACGGCCGATGCCGATCCGCCAGAAGATCCACCAGGAACTAAATCTGCACCGCCTGTACCTTTCCAGGGATTTTTTACGTTGCCGTAAAAGCTTGTAGTATTGGAGGACCCCATCGCGAATTCATCGAGGTTTAACTTCCCCAACATGACCGAGCCCGCATCGCGAAGCTTTTGACTAACGGTGCTCTCGTAAGCCGGGGTAAAACTATCGAGAATATGAGACGCCGCGGTTGTCAGAACTCCTTCCGTGCAAAACAAATCTTTAATGCCAAGTGGTATACCCTCAAGCGAGCCCGCCTCGTTGTTTTGCAACCGCCAATCTGACTCTTTGGCGCGCTCGCGGGCGATGTCCGGCACGGGAGTGATAAAAGCGTTTAAATCTTTGGCCTGTTCAATCGCGGAAATATGTGCGCCGACAAGTTCGACGGACGTAATTTCCTTGTTCGATAATTTATCGCGCGCTTCGGCGATGGTCAGAGACGTCAGCTCACTCATCGCACCTACTCAACCACTTTGGGAACGGTGAAAAATCCGTCCTGGGCATCGGGGGCGTTCGCCAAAATTTTGTCGGGGTGCCCGCCGTCGGCAACTTCGTCCGTTCGCCACGCCAATTTCAGGTCTGTTCCCCCCGTCATGGGCGCGACATTTTCTGTATCCACTTCGCGCAATTGTTCGATCCAGTCGAAAATATGGGAGAGCTCTTTAGCGAGCGGTTCAAGATCGGCGTCGGGGACCTCGATGCGGGCCAATGTAGCTATGCGTTGAACGGTGGCTTTATCAAGTGACATCGGCTATTGAACTCCAGGTCCAAAGCCGCAGTTGGCCTTGGGAAAGCGCGGATACGTAACACCCACTATGTCGATCTGCAACCCTGACGAAATCAAGTCGAAACTCGCAAAAGACCAAAGGATTTTGGGGCTCGATCTGGGCACCAAAACCATTGGTTTAGCTCTATCCGACGCTGGCTACATGATTGCATCTCCGCTCCTTACTATAACGCGGAGTAAATTCAGTCAGGATGCCGCAATGCTCAAGGAGATAATCGAAAAACATTCCGTCGGTGCGTTGATTTTTGGCCTACCTGTCCAAATGGACGGGTCCGAAGGGCCCAGGGCTCAAGCCACGCGCTCCTTCGCTGAGGAATTTCTCAAACGGCATGATATCACCATTTCGTTTTGGGATGAGCGACTGTCGACGGCAGCCGTAGAGCGAATGCTGACAAAAGAGGCTGACCTGTCCCGCAAAAAGCGATCGGCCGTCGTGGACAAGGCGGCAGCGGCTTATATTCTGCAGGGCGCTTTAGATTCAATGTAGAAGACTGTACAAATCTACGTGATATGGTCGATTTTGCGTTGAAAAACAGTTGTTAGGCTTTAACTAAAGACGTCGAGAAGCAACAAGTTTAGAATAGATGTTGAGACAACTCGGCCCTCTGGAGGAACAAATGCGTACAACCCTTATTTCAATAGCAACCACAGCCCTTCTCGCAGTATCGGCGATGGCATGGGCCAATGTGGATGTTGGCTTACCAACTGGATCCACAATTCCTGCCGATTTTGAGGCGCTCGATCAAACCGGTGCTAAAAAGGGATTTGGCGACATCGTTGGTGAAAACGGCGTAGTCCTATCTTTTGTTCGGTCGGCCGACTGGTGTCCATATTGTAAGCAGCAAATGATTGATCTTCAGGCCATTCAGGAAGATCTCAGTGAGCGTGGTTTGTCGTTGGTCACGCTTAGTTATGACTCTCCAGCAGTTTTGAGAAAGTTTGGTGCGCAAAGAGATATTTCTTACGTCATGCTGTCTGACGAAAAGTCAGCCATGATTGATGCCTTCGATCTTCGTGACCATGCCTACAAGCCAGAAAGTAAGGCTTACGGCGTCCCTCGCCCCGCTATCATGGTGATTGATGCGGGTGGTGTTATTCGCGCGAAACTCGCCGAAGAGCACTACAGAGATCGCCCCCAAGTCGAGGCCATCATCGAGGCCGTCGATAGCTTGGCCCAGTAATGTATCGAGGGGCGCTCGGGTGACCGGGCGCCACCTCTGCCTCCCGGATTAAGCCGCCATCCTCAGCTTGCGTAGAGCTTGGTGTCTGCGTATAGTCCCGGCTCATGCGTGACCCGGCTTTTTCGCACCGACACCTCCTCGGCATAGAGGGGCTCAGCCCCGTAGAAATCAATCATTTATTAGACCTATCCGACCGGTACGTGGACGTGAACCGCGGCCAGGAGAAGACCAGCGAGTCCTTACGTGGTCGCACAATTGTTAATTTGTTCTTCGAAAATTCAACGCGAACGCGCACGTCCTTCGAGCTAGCGGCAAAACGGCTGGGCGCGAACGTGATCAACATGCAAGTCGAGGCGAGCTCCGTCTCGAAAGGGGAAACCCTGATCGATACGGCTGTAACCTTAAATGCCATGCATCCAGATGTTCTTGTCGTGCGCCACCCCGCATCGGGTGCGGTTAAACTCCTTGCTGATAAAGTCAACTGCGCTGTCGTCAATGGCGGCGACGGCAGTCACGAGCATCCAACCCAGGCGCTGCTCGACGCTCTTACGATCCGCCGCCGCCGTGGAAAACTTAGCGGCCTACTTGTTGCGATATGCGGCGATGTCTTACACAGCCGCGTCGCGCGGTCTAATTTTCATTTGCTTCTGACGATGGGAGCGCAGGTTCGGATTATCGCACCGCGAACATTGATCCCAAGCTCTATTGAACGCATGGGCGTTGAGGTATTCACCGATATGACGGCCGGGTTAAAGGGGGTCGATATCGTCATGATGCTTCGCGTGCAAAACGAACGCATGCGCGGTAGTTTTATTCCATCGGTGCGCGAATACTTCCGCTTCTTTGGATTGGATCAAGCAAAGCTCGAGCAAGCCAAACCGGATGCCCTGATTATGCACCCCGGCCCCATGAACCGCGGCACTGAGATTGACTCCGATGTGGCTGATGACTTTGAACGCAGCGTCATCCGCGAGCAAGTAGAACTGGGCGTAGCGGTTCGCATGGCAATCCTAGAGATTTTAGCAAAAAATAACATGGCAGCAGCGACTGAAGACTCTGGCCCCAATCTCCGGATGGCGACACCATGAGCATGACCAACCCCGGACGCACGGCGTATATAAACGGGAGAATTCTTGATCCGGCGTCAGGTTTTGATGGCCCTGGGGACGTTCTGACAATTGGCGAAGAGATCGCCGATATTGGAGCAAAGCTTTTTGACGGCAAACCGCCATCGGATGCCACTGTCGTGGACTGCGAAGGTTTGTGTTTGGCCCCTGGCCTAGTTGACATGCGCACTCAACTCCGCGAACCCGGAGAGGAACATAAAGAAGGGCTGAAGAGCGGCGGCGAAGCGGCGATTGCGGGCGGGGTCACAACCGTTGTGTGCCTCCCAAATACAAACCCTGTGCTCGATGATGAAGCCACATTGGAGTTTGTCGCGCGGCGCGCTCGAAAACTCGCGCTGGCGAAAGTCTATTGTTATGGCGCCGTCACCAAAGGCTTGCGCGGAGACGAGCTTGCCGAGATGGGATTGCTCGCCGACGCTGGCGCGCTCGCATTTACAGACGCAACCAAAGCGATCGCGGATGCGCAAGTTATGCGCCGCGCGCTTCAATACGCCGCGACCTTCGACCTGATGATTGTTCAACATCCCGAAGAGCCATCCCTGGCAACGGGCGTGGTCAACGCGGGTGAAATGGCCACCCGCATGGGACTATCGGGCATTCCGCGTGAAGCAGAAATCATAATGCTAGAGCGCGATATCCGCCTCGCAGAGATGTCGGGCGGACGGTATCACGCCGCACACATTTCTACTGCGGACAGCGTTGCAATTATTGCGGCTGCAAAAGACAAAGGATTGAAGGTTACCTGCGATACCGCGCCCTTTTATTTCGCTTTGAATGAATTAGCCGTGGGCGACTACCGTACGTTCGCCAAACTCTCTCCACCTTTGCGTAGTGAGGACGACCGCGCCGCCATTGCCGAGGGTTTTAAAAACGGCATCATCGACGCCATTGCCAGCGATCATGCGCCGCAAGATCAAGACAGCAAACGCCTGCCGTTTCCTCAGGCCGCATTTGGCGGCAGCGGATTAGAAACTCTTCTTCCCGTTTCCTTGGACCTTTATCACAACGGCGGCTTGAGCTTGCTGGACGTCTTGTACCGTCTCACTGTTGCACCGGCAAAATTGCTCGGGATTGAGGCGGGCTGTTTAAGTAAAGGTCAGAAGGCCGATCTCATACTCTTCGATCCTGAGGAAGGTTGGAAAGTGATCGCCGACGACTTTAAGTCCAAGTCCAAGAACTCACCCTTTGATGGTCGCCCGGTTCAGGGCCGCGTCATGCGAACTGTTGTGGATGGCCGCGTTGTCTTCGACACCCTAGATCGCGGCCAGCACCCGTCAGTCAAACACGCAGCCGAAGCATAATGGACTCTCCTCTCTGGTTCTTCGGGCTCGCCGCCCTTAGTGGATATCTTATCGGATCAATCCCATTCGGATTGGTCCTCACACGTCTTTCTGGCTTGGGTGATATACGAAAGATCGGATCAGGAAACATTGGCGCAACCAACGTACTCCGTACGGGGCGCAAAGGACTGGCTTTAGCCACGTTACTTCTCGACAGTTTAAAAGGTGCTGGGGTCGTTGTGTGCCTGAGGTTTTGGACTGGAGACCTGGACATCGCCTTGATCGGTGGGATCGCCGCTGTCCTTGGACACAATTTTCCCATTTGGCTTCAGCTCAAAGGCGGGAAAGGCGTTGCGACAACAATGGGTGTTATCCTCGCCGCCGCGCCATTTGTTGGTCTGATGACGATTGCCACATGGATTATTATCGCGACAACCTTTCGTATATCATCTCTTTCAGCTCTGGTTGCCTTGGCGCTGTCGCCCGTCTACGCCGCAATATTAGATCACTCTGCGGTAGTCCCCATCGCCGCTCTGGGTGTTCTTGTTTGGATTAGGCACGCGCCGAACATCAAGCGCCTACTAAAGGGTCAAGAACCGCGTATCGGCAGTAAGAATTCTAGCGCTGAAACGCAATAGCGGTCGCGTCGTATGGCGAACGCCTTAAGTCACGAAGAATTAATTGATTGGATAAGGTTGAGCCGGACCAACGGCATTGGCCCAAAAACGTTTCGGGACCTCGTCGAGAAATTTGGATCAGCGCGCGAAGCAATTTCGCAAATTCCTAACCTGCCTCGCCGGGGCAAAGCCCCTCGGATTATGTCTCCTTCGCATGCTGAAAAAGAACATGCAGCTGCCGTGAAGGCGGGCATGAGCTATATCACGTGGAACGACCCCTCCTATCCGCGATCACTCGCAGCCGTCGACGATGCTCCGCCTCTTCTCTTAATCAAAGGTAATTCAGATATTCTTACCCGTCCCATGATCGCAATCGTTGGAGCGCGTAACGCGACACTGAATGGACGTAAATTCGCGCAATCGCTTGCCACCGATCTTGCGAAGAGTGGCTATACGGTTATCTCGGGGATGGCGCGAGGAATTGACGGCGCAGCCCACGAGGGCGCACTGAGCTCTAATACGTCGGCAACCGTCGCCGTGTTGGCTGGAGGTGCGGATGTGGTCTATCCGCCGGAACACCAAACCCTTTATGGAAAGATCGTGGAAAATGGCGTTGTCATTTCGGAAATGCCGCCGGGGACCGAACCGCAGGCTTCGCTCTTTCCAAGGCGCAACAGGCTCATATCCGGAGCAAGCCTCGGCGTGGTGGTGGTTGAAGCAACCACCCGCTCTGGCTCTCTGATTACAGCACGATATGCCGCAGATCAGGGCCGTGACGTTTTTGCGGTTCCAGGATCACCCCTAGACCCACGGGCACATGGACCGAATGCCCTGATTCGCGACGGGGCGATTTTAATACAATCTATAGATGATATTTTATCTCATATACCCCCTATTATTGAAGTTTCACAAAATCCCGCACGACCGGAAGGGAAAACGGATCAAGTCATTGATTTTATTGATCAAAAAAAACCCCTAGACCTGCGTCAGCGTATTGAGGAAGCCCTAGGGTCTAGCCCAGCCGCAGTTGACGAACTTGTGCGACAATGCCAAGTGTCCCCCGCCGCTGTGGCCACTGTTCTGCTTGAACTTGAGCTTGAGGGCAGACTTGAGCGATTGCCCGGCAATCGGGTGGTGCTAATCGGAAAGGTTTGAAATTTTTAACTTTTCCGCGCTAACAGCCTGAAATAACCGTAATCGGTGAATCTCTGAAGCGGCCGTGCCGCTGGGTTTCACCCTGCGAGACACGCATAAACAATAGGGCGCTGGATGAAGGTTGTAATTGTTGAATCCCCGGCCAAAGCCAAGACCATCAACCGGTATTTGGGAGATGGCTATCACGTATTGGCGTCTTATGGCCATATTCGCGACCTACCCCCAAAAGATGGCTCCGTTCGCCCGGACGAAGATTTCGCCATGGATTGGGAGGTCGCGTCCTCGTCTCAAAAACATCTCAAGCAAATCGTTGACGCGGTTAAAGGGTCTGATGGTGTTGTGCTCGCAACCGACCCGGATCGCGAGGGTGAAGCGATATCGTGGCACGTGCTTGACGAACTCCGGCGCCGCAAAGTTCTAAACGGTACGTCGGTCGAACGGGTCACCTTTAACGCAATTACTAAGAATGCCGTCTTGGATGCGATGGCGCGGCCACGCGAGCTGGATCAGGAACTTGTCGACGCCTACCTTGCTCGCCGCGCCCTCGACTATCTGGTCGGATTTACGCTTTCTCCTGTTCTCTGGCGAAAACTCCCTGGGTCGAAGTCAGCGGGCCGCGTTCAATCGGTCGCCCTACGCATGATTTGTGATCGCGAACTGGAGATCGAGAAATTCCAACCGGAAGAGTATTGGACCGTTGGCGCGGACATGACCACTGCATCGGCGGATAAGTTTTCGGCGCGGCTGACACATTTTAATGAGAAAAAACTCGAAAAGTTTGATCTCAACAATGCTGAAAAAGCTGAGAACGCGGCGAGCGTTGTGCGGTCGGGTCAGTTCACCGTCACTAACGTCGAAAAGAAGTCCAAACAGCGACGACCTTATCCGCCGTTTACGACATCTACCATGCAACAGGACGCCTCACGCCGTCTTTACTTCTCTGCACGGCAAACCATGGATATAGCTCAAAAACTATACGAAGGCGCGGAGATAGACGGCGAAACCGTTGGGCTTATCACCTATATGCGGACAGACGGCGTACAAATGGACGGCGAAGCGATCAGCACCGTTCGCGATTTGATCGGCAGCCGCTACGGGGCAAAGTTCGTTCCCGGCAGCCCGCGTATGTACAAGTCAAAAGCAAAAAATGCCCAAGAAGCGCACGAAGCTATTCGTCCGACTGATCCGCGCCGCACCCCAGACAGCCTCGCGAAAATCCTAAGACCCGATCAACTCAAGCTCTATGACCTGATCTGGAAACGGACTATGGCGAGTCAGATGGAAGCAGCGGTATTGGACCAAGTCGCTGTCACCATGAGCACCGCAGATCGCCAAACCCAGCTTCGTGCGAATGGCTCTACAATCGTGTTCAAAGGTTTCCTCGAAGCTTATGAAGACTCCCCGGCAACGGGCACCACTGACGATGCGCCGGCGGAAGACGGCGCGGGAAACATTCTACCCCCGATGACGGAAGGCCAGAGCGTGAACGTGGGCGAAGTCAAACCCGAGCAACACTTTACGCAACCACCTCCTCGGTTCTCCGAAGCCAGCCTCGTCAAAGCGCTCGAAGAAAAAGGTATAGGCCGCCCTTCGACTTATGCGTCGATCATTCAGGTCTTGCAGGATCGACAGTATGTAAAGGTCGATAATCGCCGGTTCGTTCCTGAGGACAGAGGCCGAGTGGTTATCGCTTTCTTGGAAAGCTTCTTCTTGCGCTATGTCGAGTACAATTTTACCGCAGACCTTGAGAACCAACTCGATGAGATATCAGGCGGCCGGCTTGATTGGAAAAAAGTCCTCTCAGACTTTTGGCGAGATTTCGCCGCGGCCATTGATGAAACGAAGGATCTCACGCGGACGGTCGTCATTGATGCAGTTGACGAAATACTTGAACCGCACCTCTTCCCGAAACGCGAAGATGGTTCCAACCCACGGGCGTGCCCCGCGTGTGATGACGGACGGATCGGTCTCAAGTTTGGAAAATTTGGAGCCTTCATTGGATGCAGCAATTATCCAAAATGTCGGTACACCAGAGCGTTGGCAGCAGGTGAACCAGGCGATGGAGAAGTTCTAGATGGACCCAAGGAGCTCGGCAAGGACCCCGGAACAGGTTTGACCGTAACATTGCGCCAAGGACCTTATGGCCCTTATGTGCAACTTGGCGGTGAAGAGGTGCAACCCGAACCGCCAGCAGAAGCTGAAGCGGAGCCAACCGAAGACAAACCCAAGAAGAAAAAGAAAGCCGCCAAAAAAAAGGGGCCAAAACCAAAACGCGCGTCACTGCCTAAGGGAACCAACCCTGCCGATGTCGACCTTGGGCGCGCGCTCAAGCTTTTGTCGCTACCTCGCGAAGTTGGCATGCACCCTGAACTCGGTGAAATGATTTATGCCGGCATTGGGCGGTTTGGCCCATACTTGAAGGTAGGCCCTACCTACTACTCACTAAAAGAAGATGATGTTCTGGAAGTAGGCCTCAATCGTGCTGTTGTCGTAATAGCCGAGGGCAAAAAAGGACCGGGACGCGGCGGCGCTGGAAAAACACTTGGGGAACATCCTGACGATAAACGCCCTGTGACTGTTCGTTCCGGCAGGTTTGGACCATACGTTCAACATGGTCAGCTTAGAGCAACCCTGCCCAGGGATATGGATAAGGACACTGTAACGCTGGACGAAGCGGTCGCTATCCTGGCAGCTAAAGCTGCAAAAGGTTCGAGCAAAACCAAAGGCAAGGCGAAAGCTAAGAAAAAGAAAACCAAAACTAAAACCAAAGCCAAGACGAAATCAAAAGCGAAAAAGAAATCGAAGGCGAAAACTAAAGCAAAAGCGAAGGCAGAGGGCGGAGATTCAGAGTCATCAGCTCCAACGGTGGAATCTGACGCTTGAATGAGTCCCCTAAATCGCGGCCCAACACGGCGAAAAGAAAAAACAAAAAAACTGCGGTTCCATTTCCTAGCGACGATGAAATCCTAAAATTTATTCAAACGTCGGAAGGCCGCGTTGGAAAACGTGAAATCGCGCGCGCGTTCAGCCTGACTGCTCAAGATAAAATTAGACTCAAAGCAAAGTTAAAAGACCTGGCTGCCAACGGGGAAATCGTCAAAAGGTCCAACAAATCGGTTGGCACACCCGGCACACTTCCCAGCGTAGATGTCCTTGAGATTTCAGGAACGGATAAGGACGGCGACTTATTTGCGAAGCCCGTCAAATGGAAATTTAAGCATAGCCCTCCGAAAATTCTTGTCATTCAGAGTAATTCGAAAAATTCGCGTCGAGGAAAAGGCCGTACCGAAATAGTAGGCGTTGGCGATCGCGTTTTGGCGCGCCTATCCGCTGCTGGGGACGACGCCTACGAAGCGCGCGTAATCAAGCGCCTAAAATCAGCACCTGCGCGCCTTATGGGCGTATACGAAACGGCTGGTGAAACCGGACGCCTGCGCCCAATCGACAAAAAATATCGATACGATGTCGAGATTGAGTTCACCGAAGCTGGCGCGGCACTTCCCGGAGATTTGGTAGCGGCTGAGGTTTATGAGTCGAGACGCTACGGCCCCCAGAAAGCACGAATCGTCGAGCGACTAGGACCTGTTGAGGCTAGCAAGAATTTAAGCCTTATAGCAATTCACGCTCACGGGATTCCCCACGCCTTTAATGACGAAGCCGTGGCCCAAGCAAGTAATAGCAAAGCTGCTCCACTAGGAAACCGTACAGACCTGAGAAATATTCCGCTTGTCACAATTGACGGCGAAGATGCCCGCGATTTTGATGACGCGGTCTGGGCGGAGGCGGACACCGATCCAAAGAATCCCGGAGGGTGGCATCTCCTCGTCGCGATCGCCGATGTCGCTTGGTATGTACGTTCCGGCGATGCATTAGATAGAGCGGCCTACGAAAGGGGAAATTCAGTGTATTTCCCTGACCGTGTTGTTCCCATGCTTCCAGAAGGACTTTCAAACGGATGGTGCTCTCTAAAGCCTCATGAAGACCGGCCTTGTCTGGCCGTGCACATGTGGATTACAGCCGATGGAAAATTGATCAATCATAAGTTTGTGCGCGGCCTAATGCGATCCTATGCACGTTTAACCTATACCCAGTTACAAACTGCGCGCGATGGCACACCCGATGATATTACGTCACCTCTACTCGACCCTGTAATCAATCCACTCTACGGAGCATTCGGCTCTCTTGTAAAAGCTCGCCGGAAGCGCGGCACCCTCGATCTTGATCTCTTGGAGAGAAAAATTATCGTCGACAAAGACGGGAACATTACAGGCGTTATTCCTCGCGAGCGGTACGATAGCCATAGATTGATTGAGGAATTTATGATCCTCGCCAATGTGGCGGCGGCAGAAACCCTTGACGCGTCTGCTTACCCCGCAGTCTTCCGCGTTCACGACCGTCCCGATCCAGAGCGTATTGACGGCCTTCGCGATGCTTTGCAAACATTGGATTTAAAGTTTCCACGGCCAGGATCGACGCAGCCAGCTGATTTCAATCGCCTGCTGAAACAGGTCCAAGCCGGACCGCATGAGCATATGGTCAATACGCTTGTTTTGCGCACACAAGCGCAGGCTGTTTATAGCCCAGACAATATCGGGCATTTTGGACTGGGCTTGCAAAAGTACGTCCACTTCACATCACCGATCCGACGGTACGCTGATCTGCTGGTACATCGCGCATTGATTGCCACAAAAAAACTTGGCGATGGCGGATGGCGGAAGGATCGAGACCCAGATCTTCATGCAATTACGGACTACATTTCCGGAATGGAACGTAGAGCGGCAATGGCGGAACGCCAAACGGTCGATAGATTGACGGCGGCGTATCTGTCTGAGCATGTTGGAGCAGTTTTCCGGGGTCGCGTGAATGGCGTGGCTCGCTTTGGTGCATTCGTCACATTGGACCAAAGCGGTGCAGACGGGATACTTCCCATGAGGCACCTACCGCAGGATTTCTACGAGTTTGAAGAACGAAATCACCGCCTGCGCGGCAGTCGTAGCGGTTTGACCGTACGCGTGGGCGACACGATCGATGTCCGCCTACTTGAGACCGACGAAATATCGGGCAGCATTGTATTTGAGTATGCTGACCGTATTGATAGACTACATGGACGTAACAACAGGGACGGTGACAACCGGAAAGAAGGTACTTCCGATAAAAGCCGATCAAGAAAAATTAGCGGGAAGAGACGTAAACGGCCAGCACCTCGGAAAAGAAAGTAGAAATGAGCATTTTTCGTCAGACTTTAAATCGTCCTTGTCATCTCAGAGTGTCCATTGCTGTTTTCTGCGCATTATTTTTGGGGGCCTGCACAACGACACCTGTCGGCAAGGCATCGGATGCCTCTGCAACGCCAATTATTATGGATGAACTCAATATCTCTCTGATGGCGGCCGTGATTCTTCAAGGTTTTGAAGAGATCAAAGATCGCGCCTACCACGATCCCGACATGAACATTCTCTTTGCGGCCTCCTTGGAAGAATTGAGGCGGATCGATACGGATATTTCATTTGAGGTTGAAGAGGGCTTCGTCTTCATGGATGTCAGAGACAAAGACATTCACGGGTCGGAGAAAATCACTCGCACACAGGTCAGTGAAGCGCCAAATGGTGATCTCACACAATGGTCATTAACGACGATCAACGCGATTTTGGCAGCACGAGAGAAATCGGATCTCTTTCGCGACGCCGACGATGAAGCACTTTACGAAGCCCTATTTGACGGCGCGGTCGCAAAACTAGACTCATTTTCCAGATATGATAGCCGGCGGGAAGCGGCGTTGAGCAGGCTTATTCGAGATGGCGTTATTGGCTTGGGAGTTCGCGTTGTGTCGGCAGAAGGCGGCGCGCTCGTGCAGTCCATCATGGTTGATGGACCCGCTGAGAAAGCTGGACTCAAAATCGACGACCTCATTATCGCTGCCGATGATATCTCTTTGACGAACAAATCCCTCTCCGAAATTCGCCGCCACTTGGAAGGCCATGCGGAGGGAACTGTGGACCTCACTATTCGGCGGATTGGGGAGTCAGAAGACCTAATCATTCGGACAGAGCGGGAACTAATTGTCGCCGACACTGTGACACATCGTGTTGTCGAGGGTGTCGCGGAGCTGAGAATTCAAAGTTTTAATCAGCGAACCGCTTACGCCGTCGAGCATGCCTTTCGCGCGGCGAAAGCTGATGCAGGCGGTGTACTTAAAGGCGTGATCCTAGATATGAGAGGTGATCCGGGCGGCTTACTAGACCAGGCCGTTGCCGTTGCTGATCGTTTTCTCGATGAAGGACCGATTTCGAAATTGAGAGGTCGGCATCCTGGAGCGAACCAGTCCTACGCCGCTCAAGAGGGGGACATCACGAATGGGCTTCCCATTGTCGTTGTCGTCGATGGACGCGCCGCGTCTGCGGCTGAAATTGTCGCAGCCGCACTCCAAGATAACAATCGCGCACTGGTTATTGGCACCGTCACATTGGGCAAAGGATCGGTTCAAACCATCGTCCGTTTACACAATAGCGGGGAGTTGGCGGTGACCTGGTCGCGCGCCGCCGCGCCAAGCGGAATAGGCCTGCATGGACTTGGGGTCTTGCCCGACATTTGCCTCAGCGGCGAGACGTCACCTGCAAACGTTGTGATCTCTAAGGTGGTTAATACGCCGAACCCGATGGTGGGCGCGCGTGCGCAGTGGCTCAATCCACCGCAAGGAACCGATATGAAAATGGCCATTTTGCGAAACGAATGTCCGGCGGAAACGCGAGTTGGCCGCCCATTAGATTTGCAAGTAGCCCGGCGCATCCTAAGCGACCCAGAGCTATTTGCCGTTGCGGCGGCAAAAAGTGGATCGCAAATCGCCGTAATGCCTTGATAAGACGGCATTTTCGCCCAGCTCCCGTACCTTGACAGCAATTTCGGGCGGTGTATTGTGCGCCGCTTATTGAGACCAGAGCGGCAATAGCGCCAAAAAGCAGGGTAAATTCGATGGCAAAACCAGCCACCATACAGATCAAATTAGAAAGCACCGCGGGAACGGGATACTACTACATCACGAAAAAAAACCCGCGCAATCCGAATACCACTGAAAAAATGGTGATGAAAAAATACGATCCGGTCGTTCGCAAACATGTGGAGTTTAAGGAAGGCAAGATTAAATAAATTGCCGATCCTCAGAATCATCAAAAGCCCGCCGCACAGCGGGCTTTTTTAATGCCGTCTTGCCCGGGCCCTTAAGCCGGCGCTCTTGATTCAAGAAATTTCGAAACCGTCTGGAGAAAGCTTGCCACGGAGATAGGTTTCGCAATGTAACCGTCGCAGCCGCTGCTTCGAATTTTCTGTTCATCACCCTTCATTGCAAAGGCCGTAACCGCGATCACGGGAATGTCTTTGAGGTCTTCATCCGCCTTGAGCATCTTTGCGATGTCCAGACCGGATATTTCCGGGAGTTGAATGTCCATCAAAATCAAGTCCGGCTTATTCTGCCGTGCCAACTCAATGACCACGCGCCCGTCTTTCGCCTGCACCGTTACATAGCCATGGGCCTCAAGGAGATCGTTGAACAGCTTCATGTTCAACTCGTTGTCCTCGACGATTAAGATGGTCTTCGGCATTCGTGTGTCCAGCGATTCTCTAAAACGCGATCAGATATGGATTTCGGCAAACTGTATTTGCTCGATCATCACGACAATCTAAAGTAATTCTAACGACAAGAATAGACGGAGCGAACCACACCTTAAATGGACGATTTTTCCGCAGACCTTCTAAAACTCGAGCCGCAAATTCGCTTTGGCGCCTTCATCACAATGCTGATTCTGGTGATGATTTGGGAAAGCCGGATTCCGTTCCGTGGGCTCAAACAAAGCCGGGCGATGCGATGGGTAGGCAACCTTGGGGTCGCCGTATTTGGCACGATCTTGGCGAAGCTGGTGTTGCCTCTAATTCCCACGGGGGGCGCGGTCATTGCAGCCAACAAAGATTGGGGCCTCTTCCATGTCGTCGCTGCACCAGAGTGGATCGCCATAGTTTTATCTGTCCTCGTGCTGGACGCAGTAATCTACACCCAGCACCGCGTTTTCCACGCAGTTCCGCTTTTTTGGCGTCTGCACCGCATGCACCATGCTGATTTGGAATTGGATGCAACTTCCGGACTACGATTTCACCCCATCGAGATACTTCTATCCGTAGTCATCAAGATTTTAGCTGTGATCGCCCTGGGCGCACCCGTGATCGCCGTGGTCATTTTTGAAATCATATTGAATGCAACGTCCATATTTAACCACAGCAACGTACGCATTCCTCCCGCTGTGGATAAATGGCTGCGGCTGTTTGTCGTAACACCTCTTATGCACCGGGTTCATCACTCGACCGTGCGCGCGGAAACCGATAGCAATTTTGGCTTCAATCTTCCCTGGTGGGATCGATTATTTGGAACTTACAAACCCGCGCCTGCAGTCGGGTATGAGGCGATGACCGTCGGCCTGCCCGCGTTCCGATCTGAAAACGACTCACGCCTTGACCGGCTTCTTATTCAACCCTTTATCTCCGAACGGCCCTAGCAAAAAAGGCCGCCTCATAGCGGCGGCCTTTCCGTAGATTGTATTTTTGAATCCGCGGTCTTTACGCTGCGGCGGTAACTTTGGAAACAGCATCGGCGCTGCGCGCGTTTAAAGCTGACGATGCCGCAAGAACGGCCTTTTGCAGCTTTTCAAACGCCCGGTTTTCGATCTGCCGCACTCTCTCTCGGCTAATCCCGTACTCCTCGCCAATGTCCTCAAGGGTCCGTGGATTTTCAGAAAGACGGCGTTCCCGAATAATGTGCTGTTCCCGATCATTGAGCTTGCTCATGGCTTGCATCAGCAAGCTCGAACCCAATTCTCGCTCTTCGCGCTCCGCAAGAACGGTCTCTTGGTCAGGCGTTTCATCAACCAGCAAGTCTTGACGCTCCGTATCACCGTCTTCGATTACGGGCGCATTCAAAGACGCATCAGACCGCGACAAACGCCGGTTCATGTTCACGACATCTGTCGTGCTGACATCAAGACGATCCGCGATCGTTTCGACGGCTTCGTCAGAGATATCGCCTTCACCATACTGTCCGAGTTTAGCCTTCAGCTTGCGTAGATTAAAAAACAGCTTTTTCTGGGCCGCGACCGTACCGACTTTCACGAGAGACCAGGAATTTAGGACATACTCGTTTATCGCGGCCTTGATCCACCACATCGCGTAGGTGGCAAGCCGAAAGCCGCGCTCAGGATCGAACTTTTTAACGGCGCGCATAAGTCCGACATTCCCCTCGGAAATCAAATCCGAGACGGGCAATCCATAGTACCTGTATCCCATGGCGATTTTCGCAACGAGACGGAGATGGCTCGTCACAAGTGTATGAGCTGCCTCGAGGTCATCATGCTCAGCGTATCTGTGCGCCAGCATGTACTCTTCTTCGGGCTCTAGCAGAGGAAACTTTTTAATCGCGGTCATATAAGTGGACAGGCCACTGTCAGACGCTAAAACGGGAACACGTGTATTCAACATTTCTATTCTCCTTCACCCTCGCAACGCGACGGGTTTTAAACGCGCCGGTCCTGTCCGGTTTAAATCGGAGCAAGTCCACGTACTGTCAGGAGAAAAGAAGACGCGCTGAACGGCGAATGGATCAGTCGCATGGTCAGTCCTCCATCGAGCAACTTGACGCTTTGGCGATCTACCAAATGGTCAGATCTGTTTGCACACCGAAAGCCCGCAATGGCACTTTCGCTTGAATGGATACTACCAAATTTGGCGTATCCAGGTAAAGAATGAAGCGGAATCTCGCCTTCGAGACGACCTGCCGCAGTCCAAAGAAAATTGTTAATTTTCAATGTGTTAGTCATTTGACCTCGGACTCAGAAGCGATTTATCACGTCATTGCAATGGTTTAAGGGTTTTCACGCCCCAACCTAGCCCTTAGGTTCGCACAACGAGCATAGGATTTGGCGGCGGAGACCGACGGCGTGAATCGGGACGATCAAGACATTGTGAAGACGCGGACGTCTCCTGCCCTGCCCGCCTCCCGAGTGGAACTATGCCGCAGATACCAGAGCGTCAGAGACCGCACGAGGGATATCGCAGCGCCACTTTCCGCCGAAGATCAGACCGTCCAATCCATGACGGATGCGAGCCCCACCAAATGGCATTTGGCTCATACGACTTGGTTTTTTGAAACGCTTGTGTTGCTCACTTCTAAGGCCGACTACAAGGAATTCGATTCATCCTATGGCTATCTCTTCAATTCCTATTACGAGAGCCTTGGCGCACGGCACCCCAGACCGAAGCGTGGGCTCCTAACCCGCCCATCTTGCGAAGACATCGAGCGTTACCGTGCTCACGTTGATTCACACATGTTAAAATTCATCGACAGTGCCGATGGCGAAACTTGGGCGCGCACATCCGGGCTTATTGAACTCGGTTGCCATCATGAAGAACAACATCAAGAGTTGGCGCTGATGGATATTTTGCACGCCTTTTCGTGCAACCCCACCTGGCCAACCTATCGCGCCCCGCCGCCGCGCGCGATTAAGGTCGCCCCGCCGATGCGCTGGATTTCCTTTTCGGGTGGAGATTACGAGATCGGGCATGACGGCGCAGACTTCGCATACGACAACGAGCAACCCCGCCATGGTGTAAAACTGCGCCCCTACAAACTTGCGAACCGCTTGGTCACCAACGGTGATTGGCTGGAGTTTTTAAATGACGGCGGTTACGAGCGAGCCGAACTATGGCTCTCAGACGGCTGGACATACATTCAAGAACATAGGTGGTCGGCGCCGCTATATTGGTTGTGCACGAGCGACGGAGAATGGAAAACGTTTACGCTGGGTGGACTAACCCCCATCGATCTTGCCGCCCCGGTGTGCCACATTAGCTATTACGAAGCTGACGCCTACGCTAGATGGGGTGGAAATCGCCTACCCACGGAAGCAGAGTGGGAGGCCGCCGCCCAAAATTGCCCTCGAACTGGAAATTTCTATGACTCTGGCACGCTATGTCCTCGCGCGGCGGAGTCCTCAGATCAAATGTCACAGATGTTCGGTGATGTATGGGAGTGGACGCAAAGTCCATATACTCCCTATCCAGGGTTTCGCCCTGCCTTAGGTGCGGCGAGCGAATACAACGGTAAATTCATGATAAACCAAATAGTCATGCGCGGCGGGTGTTGCGCCACCCCTTCAGACCATATTCGCTCCACGTACAGAAATTTTTTCTACCCGCATATGCGCTGGCAGTTTGGCGGCCTTAGGCTCGCGGAGGATGCATGAACCACGCATCCTCACCCCAAGAAAAACAAAGCGATGTTGACTCGGATTTCGCCGCGGATGTGATTGCGGGGCTTTCTCAGTCGCAAAAATCTATTCCCTGCAAGTATCTGTACGACCAGCGCGGCTCGCAACTCTTCGAGGCAATCACTAAAACGCCTGAGTATTACCCGACCCGCACGGAAACCGCACTTCTTGAAAAACACGCGAGCGAAATTGCTGACCTCATGGGCGCAGGAGCGCATCTAATAGAATTTGGAAGCGGTTCAAGCATTAAGGTCCGCATCATCTTGGATGCCGCACCGGGCCTCGCCTCCTATGTTCCAGTAGATATTTCTCACGATCACTTGATGGAGGCGGCAGCATCAATCGCCAAGGATTATCCGAATCTCCAGGTCTTACCTGTCACCGCGGATTTCACGCAACCATTTTCGTTTCCTGAAAGTGTCCGGGCCGGCCGGAAAATTGGTTTTTTTCCTGGCTCTACGATTGGAAATTTCACGACGAAAGAAGCCGAAAGCTTCCTTTCGAACGCCGCTCGAATGCTGGACGCAGGCGGCGGTCTCCTGATCGGTGCCGACTTGATAAAAGACTCTAAAATTTTAAACGCCGCCTACAATGATGAGGGCGGTGTGACCTCGAAATTTAGCTTAAATCTATTGCAACGCATCAATCGGGAGATTGGCGGAAATTTCGACGCCTCCAGATTTCGCCATCATGCTCGTTACAATCCGGATACAGAGAGAGTTGAGATTTTTATCGAGAGCCGCGAGAAGCAAACAGTCCGCATTAACGGCGAACACTTCGACTTTAAGGCAGGTGAGCGCATTCATACGGAAAATTCGCATAAATATGACATCGAAAAATTCCAGACCTTGGCGCGTAAATCCGGCTTCAGCCCGCGAAAAGTATGGGTCGACGACGAAGACCTCTTTAGCGTCCACTACTTGGAAGTCTCCGCCCCTTAAGCGCAACGGACAATAAATTCACGCAGATGTGAATACTCTGCCATAGAGTCGCCACAAGGCCTGGTTAGGGTGTCTCTTAGGAATTTACAACTACTGTCCTAGCGACCAGAGCAAGGAGGCGGTGCCATGCAGATTTCGAAAAACTTTTTGAAGATCGCATCAGTTGGCGTTGTGCTTCTCGCTGCATTCACCATCTTTTCTCTACCCACAGTGGCTAGAGACCGGTACGACCGTGACCATCGCGCACACTACGGACATTACGATCGATACGACAAGGGACGCCACTGGCATCGGCGGGGCAAGCACTACCGAGGATATTATAAGTCTCCACGGGTCTTTGTTAGGCCGTACTATGGATATTCGTATTACCGGCCCTACCGCGATTATTATCGTCATCATTACAAGCCTTATCGGCCCTACGCCGTAGACCATTGGCGGTACAACCGCCGCCATGGTCGAAGGTACTCGGGCTTCGGGTTTTACTACAGCGATCATGACGCCGTTCGCTTTCTTGGACTCACGGCCCTGGGCCTGGTGATTTTCAACGAACTTTCCGAGGCGCAACAAAGGGCTCATGAAAATGCCTTGGCACGCGCAACCACGTCACACTCTGGAGAGCGCATACATTGGAATCAAAATGGGCGTTCGGGTAGTGTTGTTGTTACGCGGGAAGGCCAAACAACTGATGGTCGTCCGTGCCGGGAGTTCCTTCAGGAGGTCGTCATCGCCGGGAACCGTGAACAAGCCTATGGAACGGCTTGCCTACAACCCGATGGCGCCTGGAAAGTAGTCAACAATTAAGTCTCGGCGGAAACCACAACAAAAAAAGGGCGACTGTTGCAGTCGCCCTTTCTGTTTGAAGTCCAATCATATCAGCCTATAGCGCCGCAATGACAGTGATCTCCACAAGAAATTCTGGAAAGGCGAGCTTGGCTTCAACCGTCGTGCGCGCCGGCAACGTTCCCTCCACGGCCCATTCCGTCCAAACCTCATTCATTTCACCAAACTTGGATATGTCGGAGAGGTAAATCGTCGCAGAAAGAATACGCGCTTTGTCCGAGCCGCAATTTTCAAGCAGCGTGTCTATCTTCCCCAGGATGGCTTTCGTCTGCCCTTTAACGTCGGATGCCTCTTTAGACACCTGCCCGGCAAGGTAAACCGTATCACCATGCATCACCACCTGACTCATCAGAGGCCCGGTATCTTGTCTTTGGATTTCGCCCATTTCGCCTTCCTTTCTTACCCGATTGGGAGTTGTCTCGATTTACTGAACCAATTCACGCGTTTTTAAAAACTTGATCTCGGGGTGATCTTCTTCCGCACGGCTCAAATGCCAGGCATTGCGCGCCAAAAAGACCGGTGCGTCATCATGATCGTCAGCAATGCTAATGCGGTTGCTATCCATGAATTTTTTTAACGTGGCATGATCATCCGCCTGAATCCAACGCGCAGTATAAAGCTCCGTTACTTCAAATTTCACTGGCACATCATACTCAGCCCGAATTCGATCGGCGAGTACGTCAAACTGCAGAGCCCCGACGACCCCAACAATCCAATCCGTGCCAAACCGAGGTTTAAACACGCTTGCGGCGCCCTCCTCGGCAAGCTGCTGAAGGGCTCGGCCGATGTGTTTAGCCTTCAGGGGGTCAAGCGGACGCGCCGTCTGCAGGAGCTCGGGCGCAAATGTCGGAATGCCAGTGATATGTAACTTCTCCCCTTCAGTCAGCGTGTCGCCAATTCGCAAATTTCCGTGATTGGGAATCCCAATAATGTCGCCGGGCCACGCTTCCTCGGCTGTCGCCCGGTCTTGCGCCAGGAACAGTTGCGGGTTGTGCACCGGCAACATCTTTCCCGATCTGACATGAAGAAGCTTCGCGCCACGTTTAAAATGCCCCGACGACAACCGTACAAAAGCGATGCGGTCTCTGTGTTTTGGATCCATATTCGCCTGTATCTTAAACACGAACCCAGAAACTTTGGCCTCTTCCGGTGTGATAGACCGTTCGGCAGCGGGACTCGGTTGCGGCGACGGGGCAAACTCCGACAGACCATGTAAAATCTCTCGCACTCCGAAATTATTAAGTGCGCTTCCAAAATATACCGGCGTCATGTGGCCTTCGAGGTAACTCTCGCGATCGAAAGGCTTGCAAAGACCGCGCACCATTTCAACGTCCTCGCGAAGTTTCCGCACTGCATCTGCTGGTAAAAGTTCGTCGAGCTTGGAGTCATCAAGACCTTTGCACTCAATGCCCTCATCTAATTTTTCGCCCTTACTTCTGGCCATTAGAATGAGCCTGTCGCGAACGAGATCGTAGCAACCAAGAAAATCGCGGCCCATACCGATCGGCCAACTAACTGGAGAAACATCGAGAGCGAGGCGATTTTCGATTTCTTCGAGAAGCGCAAACGGGTCTTGTCCTTCGCGATCCAATTTATTGACAAAGGTCGCAATGGGCATGTCACGCAGGCGACAAACCTCAAATAACTTGAGGGTCTGGGCCTCGATACCTTTTGCGACATCCAAAACCATGATTGCTGAATCGACGGCCGTCAGCGTTCTGTATGTATCTTCGCTGAAGTCTTCGTGGCCCGGTGTATCCAGCAAATTGAAAATTTGTCCGCCGTACTCGTAGGTCATGACTGCCGAGGTCACTGAGATTCCGCGTTCCTGCTCAACTTTCATCCAATCTGAACGCGCGCGGCGGCGCTCGCCCTTTGCCTTGACCGCCCCGGCCAATTGTATTGCCCCGCCGAATAGCAACAACTTTTCGGTCAAGGTGGTTTTTCCGGCGTCCGGATGGGAGATAATGGCAAAGGTGCGCCGGCGCGCGACCTGTTCTTCGAGAGCGCCCACGATTTATCCCTCGAATGCGTCTAGTTGAAGTGCAATCTGCAGTCCATCTAGTGGCGGCGCGACGGCTATTTGGCAAGATAGCCGCGAATTGGCGGTGACATAATCGGACTCGTCCAGAAGATCGGACTCTTCATCCCCGGCAGTCCCAACCTTTTCAACCCACCCCTCATCCACAACAACGTGGCAAGTGGCGCAGGCCATAGCCCCACCGCATTCAGCCCGAACGGGCACGCCCGCCGTGCGTAGCGCCTCCATAACCGTGCCACCCGGTTTGGCGGTGACATCAACAATATCGCCGCCCGGCAGCGCAACTCTAATTTTCATAACGGCCCTTCAGTTAACCGAGCGGAACCTCTCTAAGAGGCGCCAAGCTTGGCCTGGATTGAGGAGCTGGAGGTCGTGTGCTCGAACCTCAGCTTTTGGTCGGGCCTTGCATAATGGAAACACCCGTGGGCCATCAAGGCTGATTCATGAAAACCGGACAAGATGAGTTTCAATTTGCCCGGGTAGGTGCACATGTCACCGATGCAAAATATACCTTTTTCGGTGGTCTCGAAGTCCTTGGTATTCACGGGAATCCGATTGCTTTCAAGATTTATACCCCACTCGGCGATCGGTCCAAGCTTCATGGTCAGACCATAAAAGGGCAATACCGTGTCGCACGGCACGTCATATTCTTCTTTGGTTTCCTTGTTTCTCAAGGTCACCGAGTTGACCTGTCCGTTGTCTCCATTGAGGCGAACGATGTCCGCAATCTGAAGATTGACCTTGCCTTCCTTCTCCAAAGCATACATCTGGTCTACGGTTGCCTGCATACCGCGAAATTCATTGCGCCGATGGACCAAGGTCATGCTGGCGACAATGGGATTTAAATTCACTGTCCAGTCCAGAGCTGAGTCGCCGCCGCCAGCCACAAGCACGTGCTTACCCTTAAACTGATCCATTTTGCGTACAGAATAAAATACCGACGTACCTTCAAACGCCTCAATGCCCTCGATCTTTGGTTTCTTCGGCGTAAAGCTACCGCCTCCGCCGGCAATGACAATCACAGGCGCTTCGATCGTTGTCCCCAAGTCCGTTTTGAGTCGCCAGTGCCCACTCTCCAGTCTCTCAAGGTTGTCGGCCATTTGCTGAAAGTGGAAGGTCGGGCTGAAAGGCTCGACCTGCGCCATGAGATCGTCTGTCAATTCCTGGCCCGTTACTTTGAGACGGCTTGGAATATCGAGAATAGGTTTCTCAGGGTAAAGTTCGGCGCATTGCCCACCGGGACGGTCGAGAATATCGACAACGTGCGCCGACAATCCAAGCAGACCCAACTCAAAAATTGCGAACAGGCCAACTGGCCCCGCACCGATAATTATAACGTCAGTCTTGTGAGACTGTCCTCCGGCGTCAGGCATGGTCCCTCCCCTTGCAGACGCTAAACAAACTTGCCAGAAACTACGAAGTAGGCCGCTTATACGTGGACCACTCTTCTGGCGTATCTAAATCCGTCAGCACGCCAGTGTCTCCAAATTCTACCTCATAAACAAGACTCTCATTCGCACCAATAAGATGACGTGCGCCGACATCCCCAGAGACCTGACGCATCTCCTCGAAAAATTGCCGGGCCCAAAGGACGGGATTGCCGCGCTTACCGTTGTGCGAGGGAACACCTATAGAGTGGCCGCTTTCGGGATCAAACTCAGCTATGAGCCGATTAATATGGTCTGACGAAATAGCGGGCATATCTGCAAGACAGACAATAACCGCATCCGCGTGTACAGCATCAAGGCCCACAGTCAGCGACGTTGATAGGCCATCGCCATACCTCGGATTACTGACAAAGTTGATGTCCAGATTTGTTAGCGCGTTTCGAACTTCTCTTTCTTGATGACCCGTAACGACAACAACCTCATCAACATTCGAACGCAAAATCGTTTCAACGGTTCGGCGCACGAGCGGCGTTCCGCTGATTTCCATAAGCAACTTGTTTTCGCCTTTCATGCGCCGCGACTGACCTGCAGCAAGAACCAATGCGATGATCTTCGGTTCTCTTGAATTGGACATACCTTCGACCGCATTTTTACGTGGAAGTGGCCGAACCGGCGTGTCGATCATCAGACCGCCAACTCCCATTGCCATAATCTCCGTGTGACCGACGGGAATATCGGCGGCGATACGTTGCATCACCCAGTCGATCCCGTTGAGTTTGGGAGAGCGTGCGCATCCCGGCAAAACAAGAACGGGTTTTCCATCGATCTCACCGAGCACGAGAAGATTGCCGGGGTCGACAGGCATTCCAAAATGATCAACCACGCCACCCGCCTGCAGAAGAGCAGCGGGAACAATATCTCCGCGGTCAACCGTCGCCGACGCCCCGACAATGAGCAATACGTCAACGTTTGCATCCCGCGTCCGTATGATCTCTGCGGCAAGGTCTTTGATGGTGTGATCGACCTGAGCAGAATGCGCCACGGTCCCGTTGATCGTCTCAATGCGCTCGCGCGTCACACGCTCCGTTGCCTCGATCACAGAGCGCTTTAGGCCAGAAGTCACGATGCTAATCAATCCATACGTTTTGGGTTGGTAGGGCGCAACTGAGATAATTGGCTTACTAAGTTTAGCTTCAACTCTCTGCATGACCTTGGCATCGACGGAAAAAGGAATGATTTTTATTGTCGCGACGATTTGACCTCCACAAACCGCACTCAAGTTTGAAAGAGTTGCAACGGTAACCGTCTCGTTGACTTGATTTACGGCATCGACGTGTGCGGCTTGGATTTGGACAACGCCATCATTTTCCGCAACAAGATTGCATCGCCCGGTGTGCGCAAGTGAAACTTTTAAACTCGCGCCGCAAAGCTTTTCTGCAATACGCCCGGCCGCTTCATCTTCGTGCACGTCTCCAGGTTCCAGTCGCGCGCCCACAACTTCCAAAACGCCCGCATTTCTCAACGCATCAAGATTGTCCGGGCCAAGCGCCGTGCCTTTTTTTATGACGATTCCGTCTTTGCGAAAGGTGTGCGCGAGAATTAGACCTTCGGCTTGATCAAGGGGGACCGGACCGAATTTCATCAACCCTCCGCGCGCAGCGTTTCGATGATTTGCGCCATGATTGAAACGGCGATTTCTGCGGGGCTTTGCGCGTTGATGGCAAGACCCACGGGCCCGTTGATGCGCGAAAGATCCGCATCTGAAAACCCATCGCTCGACAACCGCTGAAGACGTTTCGCGTGAGTCTTCTTCGAGCCTAAAGCGCCAATATAAAACGCGGGCGATTTCATTGCCGCGCTGAGCGCGGGATCATCAAGCTTTGGATCATGCGTAAGTGTGACAATTGCGGTTCGTTCGTTGATGTTGATTTTTTTTAATCCGTCATCGGGCCAGTCGGCGATGGCCGTTACGCCACTTAACTCTTTCGCCGCTCGGATAAAGGCGTCTCGCGGATCGATAAGGGTGACGTCAAAGCCAGCTAAAGTCGCCATCGGCATCAAAACCTGCGCGATATGCACGGCGCCGATGACAACCAGGCGCGGCGGCGGGGCGTAGACCCGGACAAACAGATCGCCCTCACGGCCCGATTTGTCCGCGTGTAGGCGCTGGTAAACTGCCTCTTTTTGCGCCGTATTGAGCTCTAAGGGTCCGGTGAGCGCACCGGTATGGACCAAAACTTGCTGGCCAGAGCGCAGATTTGTCACGGTGGCGCACGCGGTTTTGCGCTCTAAGTGCATGGTTAAATGCTGCAAAAACTCTGGTGTCATGCACAAACCGGCTCAACGAACACTTCGACCTTCCCGCCGCAGGCGAGTCCGACCTCCCAAGCCATGTCATTGGTGACTCCGAACTCAAGAGATTGCACCTCGCCGGATTTAATCGACGCGAGCGCGGCCTCGACAACTGCGCCTTCGATACACCCGCCGGAGACCGAGCCAACGAACTCACCCGACTCATTTACCGCCAAATGACTCCCGACCGGGCGCGGACTCGAGCCCCATGTGGAAATCACCGTTGCGAGAGCCGCTTTTTGTCCGGCGGCGATCCACTCATTTAAACTGGCGATCGGATTTGGCGATGCGGTCACTGTTTGCAAACGTCCTTCAAAAAAATTTACGCGGCGCGGTGAGATTGAAAACCCGAAGATGGGTGCTCTCCGAGCGCCGCAATCAAGGACGCCAGACTATCCAAGTTGTGCACCGGGCGAAAGTCGTCCACATGAGGCAACATCGCACGGATGCCCACGGACTTAGGCTCGAACGCGTCATACCTCAGTAGCGGATTAAGCCAGATCAGCCGCCGGGACGCGCCGTGCAGGCGCCGCATTTCGGCGCCCAGCCCCGCCCCATCGTCACGGTCGAGGCCATCGGTGATCAACAGCACCACCGCGCCCTGCGCGAGCACCCGCCTCGCCCATACTCTGTTGAACGCGCCCAGCGCCGCACCGATGCGCGTACCGCCGGACCAATCGCCCACGTTGCTGCTTACCCGCGCCAGCGCATCGTCGGGATCGCGGCGGGCCATAAACCGGGTGACATTGGTCAGACGCGTTCCAAACAAAAACGTATGCACCCGGTCGCGGTCATTGGTGATGGCGTGCAAAAAATGCAGCAACATGCGCGCATAGGCCGCCATGGACCCGGAAATATCGCACAGGACGACCAGCGGCGGCGGACGCCGGACTCGTGATTTATGTTTAAGGTCGATAACCCCGCCCCCGCGCACCATCGCCCGCATGGTTGCCCGCATATCAATGCGGGGGCCCTGGTGAGACTTGCGAAACCGGCGCGTGACCACATCGGGGATTGGCAGGCGAAGGGTCGCGATCAATCGTTTAGCCTCAGACCATTCTTCGGCGCTCATGGTCTCGAAATCCTGGGTGCGCAAGCGCTCGGCCGACGACCAACTGGCGGCCACGATGTCGTCCGTATGCGGGCCGGTGTCATCGCCCGGAGGTGAAGACTCAAACGCATCAAGGATACGGCGCGGCAATGAGATAGGTTCCGGTTTGCGAGAAAAAGACGGTGCAGAGTCTCCCACTGTGTCCGATTGAACACCGGACGCAGGCAAGCTCCAAAATCTTTCGAACGCGGCGCGGAACAACGCGCTATGAGCATGACGTTTGATGAGCACCGCATGCAACGCCCAATACACATCGTCACGATTGCCGATATCGATGACCTGCAGTGCCTCAAGCGCGGCGATGACCTGGTCTTGGCCAATGGGCAATCCGGCCCGCCGCAAAACGCGCGCGAAGTGCATGGTGTTGAGGGGGAGTGAGGTTGGGATTGGGGACACTGCGAATCTCTAACGCTTTAGTCGCCGAAGATATTTTTTTAAAACCCACCCGACTTGAGTTTGATTCTTCACAACATCCAACGCAACAACCTGTACCCACTTCTTGTCAAATTGAAGCACTTCAACTTCCTCGCCAGGTACCAGCCAACGAACAACCGATGTACCGAATCTTTTCTCAAGACCTAGCGGCACAGGTCGGTCAACGACGTAAAATTGTCCCTGTTCAAAATCCTGCGCTAAGTCATCAATTTTTTTATCTATCAGACTAAACTGCCGCTCAAGTTCAGCTTGATGCTCGTGGTCAAGCGCCTTCAATTCTTCTAACGACCTCTCTATCTCTGAGCGCTGTCGCCCGGCCTCTTCACTTTTCTCGGTGAGATCAAGAGTCGCCAGATAATGCAAATATGCCGTAAGCAAAATAGGAAAAACGTGCGCGAACATCTGGACAATATGACGACGTTCGATTCGGCTAGAGGAATCTCGTAACGCTTCGCTGAAAGCTCGCACGAAGGACTCGATTTGCGCCCAAACAGCATCACTTATAGGCGCGTCGGCCTCGTTATCTACATCCGATATTTCATCGCCGATATCGGAGACAGCGTCCACGATAATTTCGAGGCCAGACGCCGCTTCACATTTTGCTTCCGCGTCAAACCTTCCCTCATAAGCAACGCTTAAGTTTTCTAGAATTGTTGCGTAATGATCACCGATGCTTCCGAATTGATCGTTGATCGACCTTGCGTCTAAACCCTGTAGAGCACGAAGCGTTGGACTCTTCTCAAAGTGTTTAAAGCCTTCCAGCGCTGACATGTATTTTTTCGGTAATACTTTGGAGATTTCTCTCTATCGAGCTCGTATCAGACTCTTGGAGAGCGCGGTACATCGGACTCGCTTCGAAGTGCTTGAGGGGTTCCAGCGCTAACATGTATTTTTCGGTGATACTTTGAAGATTTTTCTCTATCAAGCTCGCGTCAAACTCTTGGAGAGCACGGTACATCGGGCTCGTCTCAAAGCGTTTGAACCCCTCCAGGGCTGACATGTATTTTTCGGTGATACTTTGGAGATTTCTCTCTACCGAGCTCGCGTCAAACTCTTGAAGTGCGCGGTACGCCGGACTTGCCTCGAAGTGCTTCAAGTTTTTTGGGGTCAATGCATTTCTTTCATTGGGCATTGCTTTATCTCTCTACCTCCTTCTCAAACCTGAGCACGCCCGCCAGTCTGGTTTCGCCCGTGTCGTTGGGATGATTGACGCCGTCGCCGACCGGCACCTCTTCAAAGTCGAAGGGGCTGATGCCGTCCAGGCACGCCACGTTGATAGCAAATTGATCGGGGTGTGAGCGGCGTTGATGGTGAGTATAGATGCCGCACACTTTGCAGAAGTAGTGTTTCGCTTCCTTGGTGTTGAATTGGTAGAGCGCGAGTTTGTCTTCGCCCGCTGTGATTTTAAGCCCTTCGAGCGGCGCGGAAACCGCGACCGCACCCCGCATACGACATATAGAACAGGTACACCGGCGTGCGGTGTTGAGGCCATCGGTTAGCGTGACGTCAAACTGAACCGCGCCGCAATGACACGCGCCTTTGTGAGATGCGCTGGTTTCGTGCGTACCCATTCGACTAATCCTTACCCCTCAGCCTACATCAAGAATCCGATCCAACGGCCGGCGACGAGCGTTGCCGTCCAGATCGCCAGCGATAGGGCGGCCGAGACTTTGATCGCCTTTGTCACCTCGCCGGTTGCCAGCACCACCGTCCACGCTTTGCCGCGAAGCATGAGGGCGGCATTGATCACCCCGAACGCGAGCAGCGTCAATTTGGTGAGAAACGCCGGATTTTCGAGATAGGCGGCCGGCCGCGTGCTGAACAGAAACGCGCCGGAGATGACCGCACACACCAAGCCGATGACCGCTGTTTTCGATAACAGGCCCGCGGCGTCGCGGACGCTATAGGCGCGAAAAAGTCCGAGCAGGCGTAAATCGAGCGCCGTAACGGAGCCAACCAGGAGGCCGATGGAAAAAATGTGCGCGGCGTTGACGAAGATATAAGCAACAGCAGAGTTTCTTAAAATCTCCGCGGGCGGCAAACCAGCGATGACGCCCAGTACATCCATTAGGACCGAATTAACGCTCGCTCACGCGTCTCGGATAAACGTCGTAGTTTTGGCCGTCCACCGTTACGCGCACCGCTTTCATGCGCATAACACTCTCATCCTTGGCGCGGTTGCCCAAGACTATGACGCGGTCACCCGCGGACGCGACACCTTCGACAAGCCCCGAGCGCGCGGTCGCTGACGGAGGCGCAAGATCGATCGCCCATGTGGTGCCATCGTCGGTTTCCAGCTGCATGGCGGCGTGCGGCTGGCCAAGATAAATCTCGAGGATCGTTCCTTCCAATGTGCTTTGCTCTTCCACGGTCCAGCTCCATCCATGGTGGGCAAAGGCCGCACTCACGAGGACCGTCGTTGCAACGATCATTGCAACGAAGAGCCGTTTCAAGATTGTGGTGATCATGATCATCTCCCAAGAGTTACAGAACGCAAAGAGTTACCAAACGCTGTGTCGGGCTAACCAGACCGTGCGGCAAAGCCGCTAGTTCGATTGCCGGGCCGTTTTATACCGCCAAAGGCCCCAGCCAGCGGCGCCCACTAGAACCGGCACGCCAAAGAGGATCGCCGCAGAGCGTAGGTACAGCAACCAGTCTCCTAAACGATACGTCCACCACGGACATTCGGTAAGGGTCGGCAAACCCAACTCGCAGGCGACGTTCCGCCGGTCGGCCCAAAAAATGATCCACGCCACACTCAGGACCACCCAAAGCAAAAACAATCCGCGCGTGCGCGTCATTGCGTCACCATTCGAGGGCGGCGTCGCAAAGGAGGCATGGCAAAGGAGACCTAGCTAGGGGCGCGATCATAATTTTAAAGGCGGACTCTTTCTCCGTTTACTCCCTTTACTCCATGCCGCCGTTTACCGGGTCGAAGGTGCGCTGCGGCGGTACGCGGGCCTGGGAGGC
>CBDDHW010000075.1:0-48786 GCA_965228575.1 Rhodospirillaceae bacterium
CGCTGGCCTGGCGTGACAAAGCGGATTTTCGTTCGCCAGCTCCGGGAAGAATTAATCCATTGATATTGTTACATTTTTACGCGCTCAAGGCGCAAAAATCCGCACCAAGCGGCAACCATTCTCCAGAGCCATTCGTTTCAAGGTAGATCGTTTCCACAATATACGGTGTTTCGAATGGTACCCGCATCTATATCAAGCAAGCCCCAAGTCGAACCCAAGGCTGTGATCGAAAGATTTCTGGGTGACATGAAGTCCGCGGCAAAGCGCACATTCCCCGCATGGCAGGAAACTCTTTGCAGCGGCATTGATGATTGCGCCATGAGCTTTGATGACAAACGCGCGGTGCTCGATGTTCACCCGCTTGATGATTATTACTTCGCTGGTGCAGTCGCATTAGAAGCGTCCAAAATTCGCGAACTCTTTCCGGACGATCAAGCTCGCGAGCTCCTAAGTCTAATCGGCGACCACGTCGATGCGGTTGCGGAGCGCAAAGACAGAGCTGTCTCAGACCTCGTCTTTGCTATTATCAGCAAGGTTGATCTTACAGTTACAACCGACAGCCAAAAAATGCCCTACGACGAAGTTGTGAGCGCCATTTTGCGGCACTTAGGTGTCGACAAAATTGAAGCCACAAAACATCTCATGTCTGATGCGCTGTATCGGCACACCCTTGGGGAACCGCTCGCGCTGGGTATCCCCCACTGGTGGCATACATTCAAATCGAAGTACGAACTCGAGTCTGACTGCACGTCCGAAAGTGCTGATGTTGGATTGGACACTCCCGTGTACACGATCAATTCAAATGCTACCAAAGCGAAAGTGCAACAGACTCTACCGCGCAAACCTCCGCGCCGAGCGGTCGCTTTCTAATTTCGACAATCGCCTCCAGTAATTAGTCTTACTCTTCAAGACTCCTGACGACCAACGACGTAAATGCGGCGGGGGAAAGAAATCCACCGCCCCATTCGGCGTCAAAATCCTGGGTCACCTGCATCGCCTGAATTTCATCGGCCGATTTACCATCTGCGATTGCCGCTGCGACGCGGTCCCGGATCGTTTCTATGACACCCGCATAGGTCGCCAAGTCTTCTCGCGTCGCGAGCGGTCCATGCCCTGGGATAATTTTCGCGGTAGGAGAAATTGAAGCGGCGTAGGACTTCGCGGCATCCACCACCCCATTCACATCTCCTCCCGAGTCCTTATCGATAAAGGGATAGAGGCCGTTAAAGAAAATATCGCCCATATGATAAACGTCGGCTTCGACAAAATGCACGACGGTATCACCATCTGTATGCGCCGGACCGACTCTTTGCGCGCGAATAGTGTATCCACAAAGGTGAATGGTCGCGTTCTCGGCATATGTAATGACAGGAAGAGCGGCTGGCGGCGATGGTGGAGTTAAACCTTCCGTCAGCGGTGTTTTTTGTTCGGTGCTCATACGCGCATATACATTGTCATGCGCAATAATCGTTGCTCCCATCTTTCCAAAGTTCTCATTTCCGCCCGTATGGTCGAAATGCCAGTGGGTGTTGAGCAGAACCTTCACGGGTTTGTCGGACAACTCTCGAACTGCAGCCATAATTTTGTCCGTGAGCGGAGCGAACTGATCGTCGATCATGAAAATGGCGTCGTCACCGACACAAAGACCGATGTTCCCGCCCGCTCCCACGAGCATGTAGATATTGTCCGCAACCGGTACAGTCGTGATCTCGACATCGCTCATATCGCTTTGAGCGAGTGCCGGGGCTCCGGCGATCGCGCAAATCAGTCCTGTAGTTCCAACGAATTGACGCCAGTTCATATCGTTCCTCTCATTGATTGGAGCCTTCAATCGCACTATTGCAGTAATTGAATTGATTGCGAAATATAAAAATGTGGTTGTTCACGCTGTGACACAGTAGCGTCCGGGAGGTACTATGTTTGCCCCCTTCTTATCGCACAAGAAAATATGATGCCTGAGACGACTGCCCTCGATAACCAGAAAATTGTTACAGTACCTTTGGGCGCAGAAGGAAATCGGCTCGACAAGTGGCTCGCGGAGGTGATGCCGGAGACATCCAGAACGCGCTTTCGTGCTCTTATCGTTGATGGCGCCGTCATCGAATCTGGCGCCCCTCAACTTGACCCCACCCGAAAGATCAAAACTGGAGAAACTTACACCGTAAATTTTCCTCCGCCCGTGGATGCGCGCCCCGTCGCACAATCGATGGATCTGAACGTGGTATTTGAAGACGACGCTCTCATTGTCGTCAACAAGCCTGCGGGTCTGGTCGTACATCCCGCGCCGGGGAATCCTGACCGCACCCTTGTGAACGCGTTACTCGCACATTGCGGCGACTCTCTTCAGGGCATCGGCGGCGTTCGCCGACCAGGTATTGTCCACCGCATTGATAAGGGCACAAGCGGTTTACTGGTCGCGGCAAAAACCGAGGCGGCGCATGCGGGCCTTGCCGCGCTTTTTGCCGCCCATGACATAAGTCGCCGCTACGAAGCGTTTGTTTGGGGAGCACCCCGACCACCGAAGGGAACGATTACCGGTGCCATCGGCCGCAGTCCGCACAATAGAAAAAAAATGGCAATCGTTACAAAGACTGGGAAAGAGGCGGAAACCCTGTACACAACCGTTTCGTCTTTCGGCACAGCGGCAAGCCATGTGAGATGCACGCTAAAAACCGGACGAACTCATCAAATTCGAGTTCACATGACCAGCATCGGGCATCCGCTCATCGGCGACCCTCTTTACGGAAATGCAAAAAGAAAATTACTACGTGAATTTTCATCTATCGGAGAGGTTTACCTCAGAGACTTTTCGCGACCGGCTCTTCATGCCTCGACGTTAGGGTTTGTTCATCCCATCACGTCCAAAAAACACTTATTCGAGTGTCCGTTGCCTGACGACCTTGCGCAGCTCAAGGCAATACTGGAAACCGAAATCAAATAGAAAGTGAGTGAGCGTTAAGTCGCCCCCGATGCATCATCTGGTTCGTAAACAGACTCAACATCTGGGCCCCACTTCTGGACGAGGTCGCGTTGCGAATTCCGTAATGACGTAATGCGGTGTCCAGCAGTCATCGCCATAAAGGTGCTCACAACAGAAGGTGTTGTCGAATAGATCGCCCATCCGAACATGGCCGCACCGTAAAACACCATCCACGCAAACACATTGGTGATGATGCCTAGCGCTGCATCCACCGTATGACCTTCAAACCAAAGGTCCACAAGATAGGGCAATGTACCCGCAAAATTCATAACGCCAACGGTAATACCGCCGTAGTACCCTTTGCCGCGCTCCATCAAGAAGGCCACACCCGTGGGAATCAAAGCCACCGCCAGAACGATCATGGTTGGCACAACCATTAGGCCCAACGGAACCGCAATTACCAAGTACAGAAAAATATTGCCCTTTTTCATGCTCCGGTCCTAAAGAAATTTACCGAGGAACGTGACCAACGCGACAAATAACATGATGATGGTCGCGCCAACGGCACCGGTTTGTCGGCCAAGCTTAATAGCTGATTCTTGGCGATCAACTTGGCCATGTTCCAAATCATAAATTTGTTTTTCAGCGGTCGCGTACTCTGCTTTCGCCCAAGCGAAACCCTCTGCATCTTTTTGACGTTCTTCCGGGTTATCGAGAAAATTATAGAGCTCGGCCAGATTTCCCTTACGGACAAGCCGGGGGATTTCTTTCTCCAACTCTTTCCTCTTATTCCTGTTTTGGAAGCTGTTGATCACCGGCCCCATCAACCCGCCAACCCAGCTTGCCAACCCATGGAGGGCTTCCGGCCCTAACCGCCATTGCACAATAGCAAGCACGCTAAGCATCCCGATTGTGGCCCGGTCAGTCCGTGAATCATTCATCGCATCTATTTGCGAGCCCGTTCCCTTCGCATATCGCGCTCGCAAAAAAGCGGCAACATGCCGGTCAACGGGCCAAAGTTTGTTATTCACAGTTTTCGCCGCCGCATCAAGCGCCGGCAGAATGCTCTTAACTTCCATAATGTATTGGCGCTCAATATGAGGACTGGCGCAATGCTGCCATTCGTTCAACTCATATAGACACCGCTCAATGCCAGCGCCCGAGTTTGAATCTCTGAGCAAGTTTTTTAAATCTTTAAACAGTGTTTCGAATTTTTGCGTGTCGGAATTTGGAGCAGGTTGCGCTGTAATCCAGTACCGCCAGAGGTCCTTGCTAATAAGGTGCGTAAAAGGAGCAAGTTGTTTCTTTCCTAATACGGCAACCGCAAGAGCTTGCCCGAAGCCTTCCAGCGTAACAGCAAAATCTCTAACCCGAATAGGGGCCTTCGGGTCCAATAACATCAGCACACGCGCGAGGATCAAGTCATCGACTTCACTTCCCTGCTGGCCGGATAACGCACCTGTACTTTTGATTGCCGTTGCCAAGGCATCGGCAAGATCGTTGTTTTCAATCCCTCTTCGAATCCAAATTTCGAGTGTGCCATCCTTAACGATACTGAGCGCCTTGTCCCAGTTTTGATACATGGCGTACGACAGCGGGCGTATCGAGTGGAACTCCTTCTCGGCAAATCTGATCGGTCGCTGGGATTGGCTTTCAGCTTTAGCCTGGATCGGCGTCATACGCTTGCCATTGAGCCAGAGGTCAATGTTACTGGCCTGCCAGCGCTGCTCTGGGTCGTCGATCAGCATACCCCGTAAACATTCAATGAGGGCTACGGGCACACGGTCTTCACCGACAATCGCCGCATAAGACCCTGTTTGTATTTTACGCCGGACGATCTCTCCGTCGGGGACACCATTTAGAGGGTTTCGGCCAAGAGCCAAAATCAGGAGAGATGCACCAAACGAATACATGTCGTCAGCATGGATGCCCGATCCACGCCCGGAAGGAATAGCCATTCCGGAATCGATTGTTTCCACGACAACCGGTTGATCATTCCCGGGAACGGACGTTACGCAATCTCCAAGAACAATTTTTGTTCGCGCTTCGTCCATGTAGTACAAATTGTCGGGACGAATTGCGCGATGAGAAATACCTTTCTGCGATAATTCGGCAAGTCCGTCGGCGAGCGGCTTTATGACGGCACGTGCAAATTGGTGATCTGGAATTCGTTTAAATGTGGTCGCCAAAGACTCCATTACGCGCCCACCCAATGGGCGGCGATAAATCACAATTACGCATTTGCGTTCAGCGGGCGGCCACTCAGCAACACCCCAGTCGACGAGATGAAGAAAAGATGGAATTTCAAGTCCCTTTAAGACGCGCATAACGCTGACGCGCGAGGGAACCTCAGGTTTGCAGACCAACGCATAAAGAGGCAGTCCGTCCTGCCTTTTGTCAGTAACCTCGTAGGCAAGCGCGCTTGGCATATCCAAGCTTGGGATATGGCGGTCGCAATAAATTGTGTAGCGATCACGAACAACGATATAACCACCGCCACCCGGAGTTGGTGGGGGCGGTTGAGGCGCAGACTCAGCAGCCGGTGCCTTTTCAGGCTCCTTTGCGCTGGGTTCTGCTGGCGCGTCTTCTTCGCGCGCCGGTCTGAGGTCCGTAGCCGCTTCGGCCATGGGCGACAGTCCTTAAAATTCCGGGTCCGGCCATTCTGCCGGGCTGCGGATTATTGTAGGAGACTGCCCAATTCAGCACAACGCCATTAGCGAAGTGTTAATTAGGCAGAACTCTTTGAATTTAATCCGCGAATGGGTCCCGGACCAAGATGGTGTCGTCGCGCTGCGGGCTGGTTGAAAGCAAGGCAACCGGCGCCTCAATGAGCTCTTCAATTCTGCGAATATATTTAATGGCGTTCGCAGGTAAATCGGCCCAACTCCGGGCACCCTGGGTCGAAGACTCCCACCCCGCCATGGTTTCATACACTGGCTCGACAGCAGCTTGATCGGACATCGAAGATGGAAATTTTGAAATTTTCTCACCGCGCAATTGGTAGCTAGTACAAACTTTCAACTCTGCCAGCGTATCCAAAACATCTAGTTTAGTTAGCGCTATACCGTTTATGCCGCTGATTTTTACCGCTTGGCGTACCATCGTCGCATCGAACCACCCGCATCGCCGCGCACGACCGGTCACCGTGCCGAATTCGCGGCCGCGCGTCCCAAGCGTCTCTCCGATTTCATTGTCCAACTCAGTTGGAAAAGGGCCCGAGCCAACACGCGTCGTATACGCCTTAGTAATTCCAAGAACGTATCCCACCGCGCTTGGACCTATCCCTGCACCGACAGACGCCATTCCGGATACAGTATTGGAGGACGTCACAAATGGATACGTGCCATGGTCTACATCGAGCATCGCGCCCTGAGCCCCTTCGAACAGAATTCGACGGCCGGCGTGACGCGCCTCTGCGAGCATCTCCCATGCCGGACCGGCAAAGGGAAGTATTTTTGGTGCGACGCTTCTGAGAACTTCTATGAGCTCTGCTTTATCAACTTCCGACTGTCCCAACCCTCTAAGGAGCGCGTTGTGATGTGCCAAAAGGCGTTCCACTTTTAACGTTAGTGTGTTCTCGTCTCCAAGGTCGCATACGCGAATGGCACGCCGTGCAACCTTGTCTTCGTATGCCGGACCAATTCCACGGCCGGTCGTACCAATTTTTGCGTTACCTGCGGCCGCTTCGCGCGCCTGATCCAAAGTTTTATGTAGAGGCAATATCAAAGAGGCATTGTCCGCTATCGTTAAAACGTCAGGCGTTATCGATACACCTTGTTTTCCAACGCGCTCTATTTCGTCGAGCAATGCCCACGGATCAATCACCACGCCATTGCCGATCACTGACGGCTTCTTACGAACAACTCCGGACGGCAGCAGGGAGAGCTTGTAGGTTTCGTCGCCAATCACAAGCGTATGTCCGGCATTGTGGCCACCTTGGAACCGCACGACCATATCGGCGCGTTCGGAAAGCCAATCTACGATCTTTCCCTTACCCTCATCGCCCCATTGGGACCCAACCACAGCTACATTCGCCATTCGAAACAGATATCCCTTACGTTAAAGCTCAACCACGTCAGACTCGGTGAACACATGAGTACACTTAAGACGCCGCGCCTCTACCGCGTCGTCCTTCACAGTTTTCAATCCACCAACAACACTCCAGCCTTTGCTTTGCAAATCCGCAACCACATTCCGTGGGGTTGAATACGGAACGTAAACGCAATTCTGAGCTCGTTTGCGCGGCATCGCTTCTAGGAGCGCGTCGACAAGCAAAGATGCGCCCACCGCTGGCTCGCTAGTTTCAGCGTGAACTAATTTATAGCGGCCGCCGCGCCCAAGTTCCCGCTGAGATCCTTGCGCAAAAACCGAAAACGTAACGCCGCTGTGATACTCGAAACCGCGGTTCTCGACGAGGTCAACTGTCAGCGACAAATCAGGCGATGCGACTTTGACCGCCTCTACAACGGAAACAAGACTTTGCCACTCCGCCTGTGATTGGTCCGGCAACTGCACATCTGAAAGTTCGGCGGCAGCGTCTTCATAAGGCCCAGATGCGGAAACCAAGGTAGTTAAAATATCACCGGCGTTCGCTCCCAATTTTTTGATCTCGGAAACGTCCTTATGATCAAGGGCCGAACGCAACGCCTCTAACTCCTTCCGTTGAACATTTGCCGCCGAGAGGACAGACGGCACGAGGGTCGGCAGCGCTAAGTCTACAGTCACACCTGTAATTCCAAGCGCTGCAAGAGCCTCAGCAACGACCACGATAATTTCAGCGTCGGCAGACTCTTCTGGCGCCCCAATGAGTTCAAGCCCAGCTTGTGTAAATTGGCGCTCGGGCTGAAGGTGGTTTCCCCTCACCCGCAAGACTTGACCAGCATACATCAGTCGCAAGGGGCGCGGTGAATTTGCGAGCCGCGTTGCGCCAATGCGTGCAACCTGCGTGGTAATATCTGCGCGAATACCAAGTGTCCGGTGGGACACCGGATCAAGCATCCGAAAGATGCGCTCGCCCATCGATGTACCCACACCTGACAGCAGAGTTTCCTCAAACTCCGCCAGTGGGGGTTTCACATGCGCGTACCCATTCGCGGCAAACGTGCGTTTAAGTCCGTCAATCGCATCGGACTCAAAGGCAGCGTCAGGCGGCAACGTGTCTCGTAGCCCCTCAGGCAGCAACGGTTTCGAGGTTGTTTCAGTCATAGGCTCTATAATCACCAGCGCCGGGAATCATCGCAAACGCGCGGTTATACGCCCCCGCTGATCTGGCAACAAGGCCCCGAGGGCCTTAGAAAGCCAGACTTTGCGCCTGTTTTACGTGAGGTAAGGCCTTCACCTTACTTAACAGTGCCCCGTCGACGGCCTGATCCAACTTAAGCAAGGCAATCGCTTCGCCTCCCCCTTCACTTCGTCCAAGATGGAACGACGCAATATTGACACCACCCTCACCCAATGTGGTTCCCAAGGCCCCGATAAAACCAGGTTTGTCATCATTCAGGGTAAACAGCATGTGCGGTCCGACTTCTGCCTCGATGTGAATGTCGTTGATATCCACCAATCGCGGCAAGCTCCCTCCAAACAGAGTTCCGGATATGCTGCGCGTTTGACGTTCCGTGACAATCGTCAGTTTCATATACGTTTGGTAGATTTCATGATCATCGCATTTAACTTCGCGGACCTGAATATCACGCTCGCGCGCGATCGAAGGTGCATTGACCATATTCACGCTCTCAAGAAGCGGTGCAAGCAGGCCTTTCAATGCGATTGACGTGAGTGGCCGCGTATTCAGCGTTGCCACATGGCCTGCATAATCGACCGTCACAGATTTAAGGCCTGATTTTGTGATTTGCCCAGCGAAGCTTCCAAGATCTTCAGCAAGCTTAATGTAGGGCTTCAGTTTCGGCGCGTCTTCAGCGGATATGGACGGCATATTAAGCGCATTCGAAACTGCACCGGTCAAAAGATAGTCGGCAATTTGATCGGCAATCTGAAGCGCAACATTCTCTTGCGCTTCGCTGGTCGAGGCGCCCAAGTGCGGGGTGCAAACCACGTTTTCCATTCCAAACAGTGGATTTGATTTCGCCGGCTCCTCCTCAAAAACATCCAGCGCCGCGCCGGCGACATGCCCCTCTTCAAGCCCTTTTTTTAGATCGGCTTCGTTAACCAAACCACCGCGGGCGCAGTTTATGATTCGAACGCCCTTCTTCATCTTCGCAATCGAGTTTGCGTCGATGATATTTCTTGTCGAATCCGTTAGTGGTACGTGCAAAGTGATGAAGTCGGCCCGCTCGAAAATATTTTCAAGCTCTACTTTCTCCACGCCCATATCATCTGCGCGTTCCTGAGAGAGGAAGGGATCGAAGGCAATGACCTTCATTTTTAGGCCCAAGGCGCGATCGCAAACAATTGAGCCGATATTGCCGCAGCCGATAACGCCAAGAGTTTTACCGAATAACTCAACGCCCATAAATTTGGACTTTTCCCATTTCCCTGCCTGGGTCGACGCATCGGCAGCCGGAATGCGCCGAGCGACAGCGGTCATCATGGAAATCGCATGCTCGGCTGTCGTGATCGCATTCCCAAAGGGTGTGTTCATCACCGCCACCCCATGCGCTGTGGCCGCCTCAATATCAACATTGTCGACACCAATGCCAGCACGGCCAACAACCTTAAGGTTTGTCGCCGCAGCTAAGACATCCGACGTGACTTTGGTATTCGAACGTATCGCCAGGCCATCATAATCGCCGATGATCTTTAAAAGTTCGTCGGGACTTAGTCCCGTTTTCACGTCGACGTCGATATTTCTATTCTTAAATATCTCAACCGCAGCTGGGCTAAGCTTGTCGCTAATAAGAACCTTGGGCTTTACCATCTCTATTTACTCTCCTCGCACCAGCTCAGGCGGATTGTACTTCGTTGTAAGCCCACTCGAGCCAGGGCAAAAGCTTTTTGATGTCGTCGGTGTCCACGGTCGCTCCACCCCAAATGCGCAAACCTGGGGGCGCATCACGATATGCCCCAATATCCAGCGCCACACCTTCACTGTCCAAGAGTGAGACCATTTTTTTGGCCGCCGCCGCCTGTTCATCTTCGGGCAAATTCGTAAACCAATCCGCAGTAATTTTTAGACAGATCGACGTACACGATCGCGTCTCCCGGGTCTCTGCTAGGAAGTCAGCCCAGCTTGTGTCGGAAACCCAGTCAGCAACCACCGATAAGTTCTCTTCCGAACGTTTGATTAGCCCCCGTAAACCACCGACGCTTTCCGCCCATTCAAGCCCGTCAACCGCATCTTCAATACACAACATCGAAACTGTGTTGATCGTATCGCCCTTGAAAATGCCTTCCGACAACTTTCCGCCCTTGGTGAGCCTGAATATTTTCGGCAGGGGCCACGGAGGACTGTAATTCTCTAACCGCTCCACAGCGCGCGGTGACAAAATAAGCATGCCGTGCTGCGCTTCGCCGCCCAAGACCTTTTGCCAAGAGTAGGTGACGACATCCAGCTTGTCCCACGGAAGCGCCATGGCAAAAACAGCCGAGGTGGCATCGCATATTGTCAGTCCTTTGCGCTCAGAGGAAATCCAATCTCCATCAGGCACACGAACACCTGACGTCGTTCCGTTCCATGTAAACACAACGTCGTGATCGAAGTTGACATCGGCGAGATCGGGCAACTTGCCATAGTCGGCGCGCAAAAGACGCACGTCTTTAAGTTTGAGCTGCTTGACGACGTCTGTAATCCAACCTTCGCCAAAACTCTCCCAGGCCAACATGTCGACCGGCCGCTCTCCCAAACAATGCCACAGCATCATTTCAACCGCGCCGGTATCCGATGCAGGAACGATCGCAACGCGGTAGCCCTCGGGAAGATCGAGAAGGCTTCGCGTTTTTTCCAGAACGGATTGAATACGCGCCTTTGCCGGTTTTGCTCTATGCGAGCGTCCTACAAGAGCATTTTTGAGGACATCAGGAGTCCATCCGGGGCGCTTGGCACATGGCCCGGAAGAAAAGTGAGGACGCGCCGGGCGTGCCGACGGTTTGGCGTTGGCGGACATACGAAAACGATCCTATCGATGGAATAACAAGACTTTGATCGCGTTTGGCGCGTTGGCCAAAAGCGGGCGGAGTTTAGAAATGAGGGCTAGCCGCGTCAACGTGGCATATGTCCCGCAAAACACCTCACTTTTTATATCTTATCCACAGGCCGTGCGGGCATCAATTTCTAGCCGGCTTGGAATACCCGCGCGCGAGATCGCGCAGGTCAATCTTCAAACGGTGCGATGGAGTGGCCGTGATTAAGTGGACCGTGACCTCCGCCCAGCCCCGGCGCACTCTCAATGGCCTTTCGAACGTAGTGGCGCGCACGCGCAACGCTATCTGTGAGCGACAGACCAGAAGCCAGCCCGGTGGAAATCGCCGAAGCCAACGTACACCCCGTGCCGTGCGTTGAGGTGGTGTGTATTCGCTCATCCTCAAATCGGACAACATCGGTTTGAGTAATCAGGATGTCCACCACCTTCTCACCGGCCAAATGTCCACCCTTAAGGAGAACAGCGTCCGCGCCAAGATCACGTAGCGCGCTGATCGAGGACTCCATATCGTCAATGGTCTTAATTTCGCGGCCCGTTAAAACTTCTGCTTCGGGTAAATTGGGCGTGACCACAGCCGCGCCTTGGATAAGAGATTTAATTAATGCTTGCGATGCATCCTCGGCCAAAAGCGCATGCCCCCCCTTGGCGCGCATCACCGGATCCACAACTCTTGGAACCGTATCGCCAAAGTCACTAAGCGCGTCTGCAACCGCCTCTATAACCGCAACCGACGACAACATTCCGGTTTTGACGACATCCGCGCCAATATCTTGAAGCACCGATTTAATCTGGTCAGAGACCACCGGAGGCGGAATTTCATGTACACCTGTGACACCCAAAGTGTTTTGTACGGTCACCGCGGTTACCGCCGTCATCGCATAACCACCAAGAGCCGTAACTGTCTTGATGTCCGCCTGAATACCGGCACCTCCGCCGGAATCAGACCCCGCAATAATCAGTACGCGTCCAGGCACCCTGTCTACCCTCCGCCGCTTAAACTTCTGCAGCTTTGGAGATGACTGACTCTAATTCTTCGACAACGGCGTTAACCTCAGCCTCGTCCTCAGCTTCAGCCATGATTCGAATCAAAGGTTCGGTTCCCGACTTTCGAATGACCAATCGGCCGCGTCCATCGAGACGCTTTTCGACCGACGAGACGGCATCGGCGACGGTCTTCGACTTAAGTACCGCCGCGGCGTCAATCTCCGGATCAAGCCGCACGTTATTCAATCGCTGCGGCAGAGACTGGAAAAGCCTCAAAGTTTCACTTGCAGGTTTGTTGCTTTCAACCAGCGCCGCCAAGACCTGAAGCGCGGCGATAATTCCGTCACCTGTCGTCGCATGCTGTCCCATGATGATGTGACCAGATTGCTCACCTCCCAGGTTGCAATCGCTCTTTTTCATCTCTTCGACAACGTATCTATCTCCAACTTTTGTTCGCGTTAACGCAATGCCGACTGACTGTAGGTATCGCTCTAGGCCTAAATTACTCATGACCGTCGACACAACCGCGGAACCTTTCAATTGATCGGTCTCTTTCCAATGGCTCGCAATCAGAGCCAATGCGTGATCACCATCGACCATTTGGCCTTTTTCATCGCAAAACAGAACACGGTCGGCGTCCCCATCAAGCGCGATTCCAATATCGGCTTTGTGACGAACGACTAATTCCTGAAGACGGTCAGGATAAAGCGATCCGCATTCTTGATTGATATTGAAACCGTCAGGCTCAACGCCAATCCGAATCACCTCAGCTCCCAGTTCCCAGAACACGGTCGGGGCCACGCGGTAGGCTGCTCCATTTGCACAATCGACAACGATTTTTAAGCCTTCAAGTCTCAGCCCGCGAGGTAGGGTAGTTTTGGCGTATTCGATGTACCGTCCCCCCGCATCGTCCAGCCGCTTCGCACGACCCAATTGATCGGGGGCAATGCGTGCGTCACCAAGGTCACCGTTCATCAAACTTTCTATTTCTGACTCAATCTTGTCCGACAGCTTGTAACCATCCGGCCCAAACAACTTGATTCCGTTGTCTTCAAAAGGATTGTGCGACGCCGAGATCATCACGCCCAAATCACAGCGCATCGCCCGCGTGAGCATGGCGATCCCTGGGGTCGGGATCGGACCAACGAGAATCACATCCATACCCACGGACACGAACCCAGCAGTCAACGCAGGCTCAAGCATGTATCCAGATAGGCGGGTATCCTTTCCGATGACCACCTGGTGACGATGTTTGCCGCGCGTAAACCGCCGCCCGGCCGCAATGCCCAAGCGCATGATCGTTTCAGCGGTCATCGGCTCGCTATTCGCAAGTCCCCTTACGCCATCGGTTCCAAACAGTTTACGTGCGTCCATAGCCGCTCCACAATTCAACCGGGTCTGTTTTGAGCGTTCTCTTCGATGAAATCAAGCGTTCACTCTTGGGATTAGTTACTGTCCTGTTAGAGTTCGCACAGCCATATACGCAGCGATTACAAAAATGAAAGCTGCAAAGGTTTTGTTGAGAGCGCCCTTTATGTCCGCCAACTTACGCCCCGCAAGTTGCCCCAAAACTGCACCGACAGCGCCGCCAAGAGTAAAGACAAGCGCCTGTTTCCAGATGATCAATCCCGACACCGCATAACTTGCGGCCGTTGCCGCACCAAACGCTGTGACCGCAACGAGAGAAGAGCCAATAGCATTGAGCATCGTCATGTTGGCCGCACCGATCAAACCAGGGACGATGAGAAATCCACCACCAATTCCAAAGAATCCCGCGGCGATACCGGTTCCCAGACCAGTTGGCATGAGCCGTGCTGCGACCTTGGGAGAAATATGCACATTTGGATCACCCGCATCAGATTTGCGCAGCAGCATGGAAATCCCGACCCCAACCATCGCGGCGGAGAACGCGAGAATTAATTTTTGCCCATCTGTAATTTTGCCGAGCGCCGCACCCAACAACGCTCCGACGCTTCCGCTGGCCGCGAATGTTAACGCGCAGCGCCATTTAACATTCTTACGTTTGGCGTGAACCGCCAAGCTAAACGCTGCGCTGGCGGCCACGGCAACAGCGCTCGTACCGATGGCATAATGAGGATCGTCCACACCAACAACATACAAAAGCAGGGGAACCGCAAGAATGGATCCGCCTCCACCCAGAAGGCCCAAAAAAAATCCAACCAGTGTGCCCGAAAGTACCGCAAGAACTTCGGTCAACATGTGGACTCCCCTCCCCCTTGTGTCCTTAAAGCGCGTCTATTGGCAACTTAAGATAGGATACGCCATTGTCCTCCGGTGGAGGTAAGGCACCAGCACGTATATTCACTTGAACAGATGGGAGAAGTAACTGGGGCATGTCCAGAGTTTTGTCGCGCGCAGTACGCATATCCGCAAATTCGTCTTCCGAAATACCATCGTGAATGTGAATATTGTTGTTTCGTTGTTCGCCCACCTTGGATTCCCATTCGTACTGATCTCGACCCTCAGCTAAGTAGTCATGACAAGTAAAAATCCGCGTATCTTCGGGGAGAGATAATATTTTTTTGATCGACCGATAAAGCAGGCGCGCATCACCGCCAGGAAAGTCCGCGCGCGCTGTACCGTAATCGGGCTGAAAAAGTGTATCACCTACAAAAGCCGCGTCCTCGACAATATAGGTTATGCACGCTGGTGTATGTCCCGGCGTATGTAAGACGCGAACCTGCAAATCGCCGATCGAAAAAGTATCCCCGTCCTTAAACAAGATATCGAACTGACGGCCTTCGACGTCAAAACTAGTCTCCAAGTTGAAAACGTCTTTAAAAATTTTCTGCACGTCGGCGATGTGTTCTCCGATCGCAATTTTTCCACCCAATTTCGATTTAATGTAGGGCCCGCCGGAGAGGTGGTCAGCGTGAGCGTGTGTCTCCAGGATATAATTCAGCGCAAGGCTCTTCTGCCTAATGAAGTCGATGACTTTGTCTGCAGAGGTGGATGATGTTCGGCCTGAGGCTTGATCGAAATCCAACACCGGGTCGATCACCGCGCAATCTTTCTTCGCCCAATCACCGACCACATAAGTGACAGTAAATGTTTCAGCGTCGAAGAATGGCTCGATATCGAGAGGCATACCCTAAGCTAACTTATGTGACTCATGACGTCGAGCGCCTGGCGTGTCTCCGCAACGTCATGAACCCGAAGAATATGAGCACCATGCCCGGCGGCATGTACCGCGGCGGCAACCGAGCCTGGCAGGCGCTTGTCGGCGGTCTCGCCACCACTCATCATCCCGATGAAGCTTTTCCGCGACGCACCGAACACCAAAGGACGGCCCAGACCCAAAAACATACTAAGGTGATTCATGATTTGGCCATTGTGGGTGACGGTCTTCCCAAATCCAATGCCCGGGTCAACGGCGATGTTCTCTATGTTCACCCCACCCTCAACGCACGCCAGTACGCGATTATGCAAGTAGTTCAGAACATCACCAGGTGCCCAGTCATATGTTGGATCGTCTTGCATGGTTTGGGGTTGCCCTTGCATATGCATAAGGATCACTGGAACACCTGTAGCTGCAATTACCTTTAACGAGTCCGGATCACCATCCAAAGCAGTTACATCATTCACAATGCGCGCACCCGCATTGATCGCGGCGTCCATCACCTTCGCATGGCGCGTATCTATAGAAACGCACGCGCCTTCCGACGCGAGAGTTTGAATAACCGGAATAACACGAGAAATTTCTTCGTCAGGGTCGACTGGACTTGCGCCTGGCCTTGTCGACTCTCCTCCAATGTCCAGAACATCCGCGCCAGCACTTCTAAGGGAGCGCGCATGGTCGAGTGCGCTCTCGGTGCCGAGGAATTTACCACCGTCCGAAAAACTATCCGGCGTTACATTGACGATTCCCATCGTAAGCGGCCGGCGAAAACTTAAGTCGGCGAATGGGGGAATGGGGTTGGTCAATATTGAGAGAGCCGAATTGATCTGCGATGTCAGCTCTTCATCTAAATCCAACTGATTTTTGTCGTACACTGCACGGGTAAGTAAAATCGGCCGAAGCGACGGGAAGTCGGAACGCAAAATTTCTATGAGAGAAAATGCGAAACCGCCGCTTCCAGCCGCAAGGGGCCATGCCAATTTCTCTGCAACAGCGTCCTCAGCAGTTTGTCCGCTCAAGTAGGATCGTGGCGTTATAAAGGGAGGTTTTCGTTCCACGCAAAGCCCCTCAAACCAAAGGCCCCGCCGGTTGGCGAGGCCTTCAGTATAAACAATCAAAGATAAACGTCAGCCGCCTTGAGGCTCCGGCTCAGGGCCAAATCCCGAAGATCCAGCCTTGGGATCGCTTCCAGACTCCGTCGTGGGCACGGAGGCCCTCCGCCCCGGTTCACGTGGTTTGGGTGGAGATTTATCACTCTTGTCGATACTTTCGCCGCGCAACAGCGCCTCTATTTCACTGCGCGACAAGGTTTCGTGTTCAAGCAAACCCTGAGCAATGATCTCAAGATCATCGCGGCGCTCGGTAATGATTTTCCGGGCCGTCGCTTCGCCGGCCTCCACAAACTTACGCACCTCTTCGTCAATGACGCTTGCCGTTGCATCGGAAACATTCTTCTGCTGCGTAACAGAATGACCCAAAAATACCTCGCCTTGGTTTTCATTGTAGCGTAGCGGGCCAAGTTTTTCTGAAAACCCGTATTCCGTGACCATGCGCCGGGCAATGTCTGTTGCACGCCGGATATCGTCCGACGCCCCGGTCGTCACTTTTTCTGGACCAAAAATTAGTTCCTCAGCCACGCGCCCTCCAAAAAGGCTCGCGAGCTGCGCTGTGAGTTCGGACCGCGACATAGAATATTTGTCACGCTCGGGCAAAAACATCGTAACGCCCAAGGCTCGACCGCGCGGAATAATGGTCACCTTGTGGAGTGGTTCGTGGCTCGGCAAATTGAGCATGACCAACGCATGGCCGCCTTCGTGATAGGCCGTCAACTTCTTCTCATCTTCGGTCATCACCATCGAGCGCCGCTCCGAGCCCATAAGCACTTTGTCCTTGGCTTCTTCAAACTCGAGCATGCCAACGACGCGCTTTGCTTTGCGCGCGGCCAAGAGTGCGGCTTCGTTGACGAGGTTGGCGAGATCAGCGCCCGAAAAGCCCGGCGTTCCACGCGCAATCACTTTCAATTCAACATCCGGACCCAACGGTGTTTTCTTACTGTGAACGCTCAGGATTTTTTCGCGGCCCAAAATATCGGGGTTCGGCACAACGACCTGTCGATCGAATCGACCTGGACGAAGAAGAGCAGGATCAAGTACATCCGGGCGGTTTGTTGCCGCAATCAGAATAACGCCTTCATTAGCCTCAAACCCGTCCATTTCTACAAGCAATTGGTTGAGCGTTTGCTCGCGCTCATCGTTGCCGCCGCCGAGGCCGGCACCGCGATGACGGCCGACGGCATCAATTTCGTCGATGAAAATAATGCACGGTGCGTTTTTCTTTCCTTGTTCGAACATATCGCGCACGCGCGACGCACCCACACCAACGAACATTTCGACAAAATCAGAGCCGGAAATCGTGAAAAACGGAACATTGGCTTCACCGGCGATCGAACGGGCGAGCAACGTTTTCCCTGTTCCCGGCGGACCGACAAGCAGAACACCTTTGGGAATCTTTCCGCCTAAACGCTGGAATTTTTGGGGGTCGCGCAAAAACTCTACGATTTCTTCCAGTTCTTGCTTGGCTTCATCAACACCAGCCACATCTTCGAAGGTGACGCGCCCCTGCTTTTCCGTGAGCATTTTGGCGCGTGACTTGCCAAACCCCATGGCTTTACCACCACCGCCTTGCATCTGGCGCATAAAGAAAATCCAGACCGCAATAAGCAGCAGCATCGGGAACCACGAAATAATAACACCCCAAAACGACAACTCGTTGTCAGCGCTCGGCACTGCCTTGATCTGCACACCATGCTCGCGAAGTGTTGGAACGAGCTCGGGGTCTACAGGCGCAAAGGTGCGAAATTCGTCGCCAGTTTTATAGGAGCCGGAGATGTTCTCACCCTGGATCGTGACTTCCTGAATTTCTTCCCGTTCAACAGCCGCCATAAAATCGGAAAAATAGATTTCCTCGCTCGCATTACGCGGCGCATTGTTTTGAAACAGGTTGAAGAGCATCACCACAAAAATCAGGATGACTGCCCAGAGCATCAAATTTCGGTTCATGGGATTCAAGACCGCCCTCTACGTTTTTTGGTTTCTTTATCTCGGCATCGGGCAGGCGCGTAGCTGGATACCCAAACCATTCGAAACATATTATGTAAGCTATAAATAGTGCGTCAAAGTTATGACGCAAGCAAAGTGTTTCACATCTTAAAACTGGGTTATTGGCTTGTAATATTTTCGCAGATGCTCAGATAATTGGCGGAGAACTGCGAAAAACACGCACTGCGCTGATAGAGACATTGAGACCAGATTCAAGATCGCTGCGTAGATAATTCGCATGCGGAATCCCGGCCAAACCGTCAGAATCAAAAATAGCGGGAAGTGTTTCGCGAACCCGATGGGGCACGTCCTCGAGGTGCGATGATGAATTTTGGCGCTGAAACTCGCGCCATGCCGTTGGTGTGAGCCTCGACAACGTAAATTCCCGATATTTTAGATCGTTCGATTGCGTATCGAGCGTTACACGGAACCGCCCATCCCAAATTTTTGTATGACCCACTTCGATAGAAAATTTATCGGCAATTCGCGCGGCCTCCCGAAAAAAGATAAGATCGGTGCCATCACGAACGATCACACACCCGTGTAGTGTGGCATCGCTCCAGGGTTTTCGAAGTGCCCGTTCATACATGTTTTCCAAACTGGAAAACCGGGGGCCATAGTCTGAGCCGCTCGTGTAAGAGAGCACACGCGACAACGCGCGTAAGCCGACTTCATTTGGCACCTGGCTCAAAGCATCTACAGGTACGCGGGCAACGCCATACTCGTCTAAAACACATTTATTCTCAAGGAATTGAGCGACCGCACTGTCGATGGCGTCCTTCGCTCTTTGCATATGACGAGCAGTTGACAGCAGTCGTTCGCGCGTCAACCCCTCACTCTCGAGAACGGCCCGCGCTTTGCGGAATCTTACACGGGTACTTTTGTCGCTTTCGTTTGAGGGATCTTCAACCCAGCTTTGTTGGTGAGCTCGACAGACTTCAATCAACTGCGCTTTCGAAAAATCCAGGAGTGGCCGTAAAATTTGCACGCCGTCTCGTTCAGTGATCGGTTGGATCGCGGCCAATCCGTCAACACCGCTTCCGCGCGCAAGACGCATTAGAAAAGTCTCCACTTGGTCGTCGGCATGATGGGCAATCAAAAGATACCGGCAATCATTTGATTTGCACCAATCAAGCATCAAACGATATCGGGCATCCCGTGCAGCGCTTTGCGGGCTCGAATCAGCCCCGCGTAAATGAATCCCTTCAGTCCATTGCAAAACATCGTGGCGGATATTTTTGTCGTTGAGCCACGCTGCGACTTGAGCGGCCTCGGCAGCTGCGCCTTTCCGCAAACGGTGATCAACGGTTAGCGCATGGACTTCGACATTGCGGCTTGCGGCCCATCCCGCAAGGAGCAGCGCCAATCCCATACTATCGGCCCCGCCAGAGACACCCACGGCGATACGCGCACCAGGCGCAATGTCGAACCGAGACATTGCGCCTTCGAAGGCCTCAGCAGAGACCGGGTCTACAGTGTGCGAAAGCTCTAAAGCCATGTTGAAGAGCCAATGATCGAACCAATGCGCGTTGCTCGGTTTCCTTAGTTACATCTGAGTTCGGATTGCTGTGCCTCGGCTGTGCGGCGAATTTGGTCCGGTGCATCCGCATAGTCTTTCGAAATCCGATTGAGGGCCGTGCAAGCCCCTTGCGTCTGCCCAAGGCTTGCCATCGACATCCCCAGCTTCAATAGATTGTCTGGGCCTTTGTTCGAGCTTGGATATCTTTGATACCCAGCCATGAACTCTACCGCCGCCTGTTTGTAGTCGCCGCGCACATAAAACGTCTCGCCCAACCAATACTGAGCATTTCCGGCAAGTGGGTCTTCCGGGTGACGCGTCAAAAATTCCCGCAAGGCAACCTCTGCGCTTGCAAAGTCGTTGCGGGTTAAAAAGTTAAAAGCGTATTCGTATTGCTCTTTCGGTGTGCCATCTGGCAGCTCGACCCGATTGGGCGGCGGAAGCGCCGCGAGTTGGTTCGCGGTCACCGCTCCCGGGTTGGGAGCCGCCAGGGGTGCCGGAGCAATGGCAGGTGGTGCCTCCGCTGCGGGCGCGGGCGCCTGCGGAGCATTCGGATCTGCCGGGAGCGCCTCTCCTTGCCCGTCGGTCCTAAGGACCATTTGTCCATCTAGCGTCACGTTCTGCGGCGGACCCGCCGCCATTTGCGCCGGCGATCCGGGGCGTGGTTGAGCGCGTCCAGGCTGCGGCGTTACGGGTTGAGAGAGCGCCGCCCCCGATTGTGCAGGTGGTACACGTTGCGCAACAGTTTGCGATTGGTTTGGTGTCGGACTTTCGCCAGATGAATCGGGCGCTGCTGCGACCGCACCCCCTACACCCAGAGTTTGCTCCAAGATCGCGAGACGATAGTTCACGTCGTCTGACAACTGGCGCAGCTGCGTAGACATCTGTCCGACGCGAAAGCGCGTCTCTTCGACTTGACCGGTGAGTTGCTCCAACAATTGTTCCAGTCTCAAGACACGGACTTGGACACTGGCCGCGGCCTCGGGAGTCATATCTGCCGAGACGGCACCTGTTAAACCCTTCAGAGTTTGCAAGTCTTGTTCCAGTTGCGCGATGCGACTTGCCAATTCTTGCACACTCTGTGAGGCGGCCGGAAACGGCGCTGCAATGACGAGAGCAACAGTGATCGACAACACCGTAAATTGCGAACGCAAGGTGCTTAAAAGTTTTTGACTATCTAACTGAACGCCATCGATCATTTTTGAAGTCCTCGATCATCACGTCTTTGCAGCGACACGAAGCTGCCAGTCTAAGCCCCGCGCCATTACCGTTTGTCCTGGAGGAAGGAAATGTATCCCTTGTTTTCCAGGCAAAAATAAGGCGCATCCGCCCGACCGTGTTCCACGGCTAGCATCATGCGCCCATAAAAAACGGCCCCGGTCACACAACCAGGGCCGCATTTCTTATCGTTATTGGACCACGGATACGCCGCGGCGATTCATTTCCCAGCACGACTCACTGGACTCAACGCACAAGGGACGTTCCTTGCCGTAGGAAATCGTCCTGAGACGGCTTTCCGCAACGCCGAGAGTCATGAGATATTCTTTGGCCGCGTTGGCACGACGCTCGCCCAGACCCAAGTTGTATTCGCGGGTCCCGCGCTCATCGCAATGACCTTCAACGGTCAGCGTCCGCGATGGGTTTTGATTAAGCCATGCCGCTTGCGCACGAAGCACGGCTTGCGCGTCAGCGCGCAGGTCGTACTTATCAAAATCGAAATTCACAGAGTTTCCGACCACCGTGTTGAAGTACTCAATGGAATCCGGCGCCGGACCTGTCGGTTCGGCTGGTGGTGGTGGCGGTGGCGGCGGCGGTGCGACGGCTGCCTCTTCTTCCACAGGTTTTGTGGCACAGGCAGCTAAAATCAACGCGACGGCGACCGCGCTTACAAATCTAAGGTTCATTGGTAGAGTCCCCTACGTTCACGAATGTTGTTAGCGCGAAATTGACAAGAATTTTGTCTTGAACCAAGCCCAATTGCGCCATCCTTTTAGCAGTAATACGGGCTCGCGCAATAGCCTGCCTAACCCCGATTTAGCGCTAAGGCCCCTATATAATACAATTTTTTCCAGTTTTGTAAAAAAGACAATACGAAAACGTGTGCAAAAAGCAACAGATAGCCTCGGCTCCCGGGTCTTTCAGCGCCAAAATTTGCCGCATATAGACCTAGGGAATAAGGGGCGACCACGCCGGATCAGACGCATCTTGCGGGGTTAATATTTCCCTTTGATTATAACCGGTTAGGTCTATGGAAAAGAGCTTTGTCCGCCCGCCGGACCCATCTGCGCGGGTGGGTGATTGCGCGAAATACATCAGCACGCGGCCATTTGGAGCCCAGGTCGGTGCCTCAACGAGAAATCCCTTCGCCAGCAGCCGTTCTCCGGTGCCGTCCGGTTTCATGACCCCTATATAAAATTGTCCGTCACCCTGAGCATATCGGGTAAAGGCGATCAAATCCCCGCGCGGCGACCAGACTGGCGTTGCATAACGCCCGCGCCGCCCTTCGGTACCAAAACTAATGCGCTGCTGATTGGTTCCATCCGCGTTCATCACATAAATCTGTTGGCTCCCGCCCCGGTCAGACGCAAAGGTTACTTGGCTTCCGTCCGGTGAATATGGGGGCGAAGTATCAATCGACGGATGATCGGTTAAGCGCGTGGTTCGCCGGGTGCGCAAATCCATTTCGTAGATGTCCGAATTGCCGCTGGTGGCCAGAGACAAAATCACCTTGTTGCCATCGAATGAAAACCTCGGCGCATAGGTCATGCCCGGGAAGTCGCCAAGAACTTCCTGACGGCCGGTATCAATGTTGAACAAATACACCCGCGGCACATCGCGGAAATACGACATGTAAGTAATTTCCTGGCTAGTCGGCGAGAACCGCGGCGTCAGAACCAGATTCGCCCCATCGGTCAGAAAACGGTGGTTCGCGCCGTCCTGATCCATAATCGCCAATCGTTTGATGCGTTTGTTCGCAGGGCCGCTCTCGGCGATGTACACAATACGTGTGTCAAAGTACCCGGTCTCACCAGTGATCGACTTATAAATGAGATCGGCAATGATATGCGCAACCCGGCGCCAATTCTCCGGTTGAGTTGCATAAGCCCTGTCCTACGATCTGCTGTCCACCGGCCACATCCCACAAGCGGAACGCAACCCGGGACTGCCCATTGGGCAACACCTCGACGCTTCCCTGCACAAGCGCTTGCGCATTTAACGCTCGCCAATCCGCAAACCGGGGCTGCACATCCAAAGACGTTAGCTCTTGAATAAAACTTTGGCGATTTAACGGACGAAAGAGACCGGACCGTTCAAGGTCTGAGGAAATCACCGCGCTCACGTCTTTGCCCATCTGCACGGTTTCCTCGGAATTGCCGGGGAAACACTGTAATCGCGATCGGCATGGGCTCGACCCGCCCGCGGGTAATGTCGAGGCGAACTTGAGCGTCGGCCACCGGAACAAACATCACCAGCGACAAAACCAACATCAACGCCGCGCTCAATACTCTTCTGTGTACGTTTTGCATGTGACCCTGTCTCTCACCTTGTCCTATTTCGCGCTTTCGCCTTCACACCCTATGTGCTCGTTAATTGCAATGTGCCCGTCAATTGTGGCGAGCCCATGACATCCCTTTTCTTAATTGATTCGCCCGCGCGGTGAAAAGACCAATGTCATCTCGCGGAATGCTTCCGCGTTTTCCGGATTGATCGGTAAGGGGCTTGCCGTAAGCACCGCTGTTCGCGCCGAGTTCGCAAACGTGCGAAATGAATTATCGCTGACATACCGTGTCATATCCATAATTTGTGCCTGTTGCACAGCACCATCGATGCTGACGTTAATTTTTATTTCCACGGTTAAAGACTCTACACCCTCTTTACCCGGGTCGATACGCCAGTGATCTTCGATATGACGGCGAATAACATCAAGCTCGGACATCGTAGGTGTGTTTGAAAACGCACTCGCAAAGTTATTGCTCAGCGCCTCATCTTCGGTGGATTGATTCGGAGACGTAGGTTGGGCAGCATCTTGCTCCTCTAAATCTTTCACCAAGCTGTTTAAAAAGGCGATGTCGTCTTCTTTGGTCGGTGGCGGCTTTGGTTTTGGGGTCGGCTTCACCTTTGGCGGCGGAGCTTCTGCGACCTCGTCTGGGAGCGCCGCGCTTTCTTCGGGCGGCGGCGGCATCGCTTCAGACGGTGGTGCGGCCTCAGATTGTACGGGCTCGGGGGTCTCGGGAACCGGATCGTCGGGATCGGCCTCAGGTGTTGGCCGCGGTGCAGCCGCAGAAATTTCGGCAATTTGCACCAAGTCGATAATCAGCGCGGATTCTTCAGGAAGGTCTTTTTTTAAAAATGGCGCGCTCGTCCACGCCGCCGCGATCACCCCAGCATGCAAAAGCAGCGACAGGATGTAACCGTATTCGGTCGAATGTCCGGTGATGGATGTTGCGCCGCGCATGTAATCAACTCACCCGTTACCGCGCGCCCCTAGGCGGTTGAGTTACGAACGCAACTTGAGAGACACCGGCACCATTGATTTCGCTGATAACCCGCATCATCGTCCCATAAGGCACCTCTTCATCGCCGCGAACATACACGCGCAAATCCCGATTACCTTCCAGCGCAGCGGACAACATCGCGCTCAATTCTTCGAGGGTTACAACCGTTTCGGTTCCTACCGTTAACGTCCCATCTTTCTCCACAGTGATTTGGTAGGGCTGATTGTCTTGCGGCAACGAGCGCGCTTGTGTTTGTGGCAGGTTGACGTTCACGCCTGTCGTCAACAGCGGCGCGGTAATAATAAAAATCACCAATAAGACCAGCATTACGTCGACCATTGGCGTGACGTTAATGTCCGCCATCGGTGTAAACACCCGTCGGCCGATACGCCGCCCTCCGCCCGAGTTGCTCGAGAACGCCATCGTTTACTTCCCGTCCAGCTGCCGCGAGAGAATGGCGCTAAACTCGCCAGCGAAGTTTTCCAATCGAAGCGCATACCGCGACAAGTCGCTGGAAATCTTGTTGTAGGCCACGACCGCTGGGATCGCAGCAACGAGGCCAAGCGCAGTCGCAAATAACGCTTCGGCAATGCCCGGCGCAACGGTCGCCAAACTCGTATCCGCCGTCGCACCAATCGAGGTAAAGGTATTCATGATTCCCCAGACCGTTCCGAACAATCCGAGAAAAGGAGAGACTGAACCCGTCGAAGCGAGAAAGGTCATGCGTTTGCTAAGCTGATCCATCTCGCGTTCCAACCGAATTTTCATCACCCGGTCGATGCGTTCGCTCAGAACCGCGCCGATGCCGCTCGCCGGCTGTCCCGTTTTACCCGATGACCTGCGCCATTCCTTCATGGCGGCGATAAAGATGGCGGCCATCGGCTCTCGCGGTCGCGTTCCAACACGTTCAAACAAATCTTCCAACGAGGACCCCGACCAAAATTTCTCTTCAAACTGCTCCGCTTTTTGGTGCAAAGACCGCATACGAAGTGTCTTGTCGAAGATGATCGCCCAGCTCCACACCGACATGATTGCCAGCAAAATCATGATGGATTTGACCACCACATCCGCTTGAAGAAACAGTGACCAAGTGGAAAGGTCTACTGCCCCGCCTGCTGCTGTCGCCGCTTCCAAAACCTGTGTTTCCATACCCAAACCTATTTAGTTTCTTCTCAAAGTAATTTTTAGTTTCTTCTCAAAGTAATTTTTCAAAAGCGCTGCGTAATTTCTCCGGCATCCGCACAGCTTTTTCATCAGTTCCCATGCACGCGACATGAACTATAAAATTAAAAAGTTCATCATTCCTTTCTTCCGCCTGCGCACGAACAATCGATTGCTGCAAAACAACAGAAGCACCACGAACGTCTATAAGTGACGTTTCCACTTCAAGACAATCATCGAGAGACGCTGTTTTATAAAATTGCATTTCCCCCTTCCTCACGACGAAAATGAGACCCTCATCTTCACGTAATTGCGCGAGTTCAATGCCTAACGTCCGCAACATTTCCGTTCGACCGCGTTCTGCGAACTTCAAATAGTTCGCGTGATAAACAATCCCTCCTGCATCCGTATCCTCGTAATAAACTCTGACCGGTAGAACATGTGTCCGTCCGTTTAAAGTTCCCGACGACGGGATCGTCGGCTGGACATTCACCGCTCGTCTCCGTCCGCATTTAACAACTCCAACTGAGTGACATCGCGTGCAGGTGCCTTCAAACCCAAATGACGGTATCCGTTGTCCGACAAAATACGGCCACGCGGTGTCCGCTGAATTAGTCCCTGTTGAATCAAAAAGGGCTCGACAATGTCTTCAACTGTATCGCGCTCTTCCGCCAAAGCCGCGGCCATGGTTTCAATACCCACAGGGCCGCCCGCGTAATTTTCAGCAATGCAGGCCAGATAACGGCGATCCATGGCGTCCAGACCGAGGCTATCGACGTCCAAGCGAAGCAGTGCCTTATCTGCGATTTGCGCGTCCACTTTTGGCGTTCCGCCGACAACTGCAAAGTCTCTTACGCGCTTCAAAAGACGGCCCGCAACGCGTGGCGTCCCACGAGAGCGTTTCGCGATTTCTTGTGCGCCATCCTCCGTCAATTCAAAATCCAAAACTCTCGCGCCCCGCTGCACGATTTCGACAAGGGCGGCTGTGTCGTAAAATTCCAACCGCAAGGGAATGCCGAACCGATCACGCAAAGGCGTAGTAAGGAGCCCGGTTCGTGTCGTCGCCCCGACAAGGGTAAAGGGCTGCAACTCTATTCGAACCGATCGCGCCGCCGGACCTTCACCGATAATGAGATCCAGCTGGTAATCCTCCATCGCAGGATAAAGCACTTCTTCTATGGCCGGATTAAGGCGGTGAATCTCGTCAATGAACAAAACATCGTTGGCCTCTAAATTGGTCAGAATGGCCGCGAGGTCACCCGCGCGCGCGATCATTGGACCGGATGTTGCCCGAAACCCCACCCCCAGCTCGCGCGCAACGATTTGCGCGAGGGTCGTTTTTCCAAGACCCGGCGGGCCGTGTAGCAAGACGTGATCTAAGGGCTCTTTGCGCTGCGTTGCCGCAGTAATGAATACGCCGAGGTTATCGCACAAGGCATCTTGACCAATAAACTCTTTAAGTTTTTTCGGCCTCAACGATGCGTCGTTGTCGTCGCCTTGCCGGACGCCCGATATCACGCGCTCAGGGGACGGAGCTTCAGCCATCGGCGCCACCAAGTTCTTGCAAAGACGATTTGATCAACGCCGGAAGGGAGACCTTTTCACCTGCAACTTGGGCTGCGCGTGACACAGCGCCGAACGCATCTGTTCGTCCATACCCGAGATTGACCAACGCGGAAACCGCCTCATCAGCGACACTTCCCTGCCCTCCTTTTGCGGCCTTCACTGTTGCAACCGGGCTAGGGGTTACGCCGAATGATTGCAGAGCAGGAAGTTTGTCTTTGAGTTCCGTCACAAGGCGCGCAGCAAGTTTTGGTCCCACCCCCCCAACCTTCTTAAACGCACTCGCATCTCCCGCCGCTATGGATTGAGTCACCTGTTGTGCGGAGAGCGCTGAAAGAATTCCTAGGCCCACTTTCGCTCCAACACCTTGTACTGTCGTGAGCACCCGAAACATTTCGCGTTCAGTGTTAGTTGCAAACCCATAAAGATGAATGTGATCTTCGCGCACATGAGTCTCAACTGACAGCTCGACTACTTCACCCTTGGCTGGCAAGCTTGAGAGCGTCCGCGCTCCGCAAAAAACCATATATCCAACGCCGTTCACATCCACGACCGCCCATCCGTCCCCGGTCGAATCTAAACGCCCACGCAACTTCGCAATCATGACACACCTTTTTTAGCTGTCATGTTCCTAGCTGTCGCCCGGTGGTGTGCATGACACACCGCAACCGCGAGCGCATCTGCGGCGTCTTTCGTCGCCGACTGACTACCGGGCAGCAGCATTCGTATCATGGCGACGACCTGCGCTTTGTCAGCATGTCCGGCGCCAACCACAGATTTTTTCACGAGGTTGGGAGTGTACTCGAACACCGGAACATCTTCTGTTGCCGGCGCTAACATAACCGCCGCGCGAGCGTGTCCTAGCTTTAGGGTCGAAACAGGGTTCTTGTTGACGAAACTTTCTTCGATCCCACACTCGTCTGGCTTGTATATGCCGACAAGGTTTTTCATTTCCGCAAAGAGGTTTTTAAGTCGTTCGGCCAATGGCAATTTGGCGTCAGGTTCGATCACGCCATCAGCAACGAAATGCAGTTGGTTGCCGGAGGCGTCTATGACGCCCCAACCCGTATGGCGCAGCCCCGGGTCAATGCCGAGAATACGCACACTATCGCGTCGCTCAGCGGGTGCAGAATCAATAGCGGCATTGTTTTTCACAGCGGCCTTAACCTCCAAAACGGGCCATGACCTCGTCCGACAACTCGTAGTTCGCCGCAACGCGCTGAACATCATCGTTATCATCCAATGCGTTCAGTAAATTCATCAGCGTTTCTGCATTGCTTTCGTCTACATCCACCGAAACCGTCGGCCGCCAATCTAGACGCGCGGTTTCCGGTTCACCCAAGGACTCTTCAAGCTGTTTCTGAACAGTATTGAGATCATCAGGTTCACAATAAATATCGTGGCCGTTTTCTCCCGAGACAACATCGTCTGCGCCGGCTTCAATTGCCGCTTCCATTATTTTGTCTTCGCTTCCCGCGTCAGCTTTGTATTGAACGTAGCCCACACGCTGAAAATTGAATGCGACACTATTCACCTCGCCTAAGCTTCCACCATTTTTATTGAACAACGTGCGCATTTCAGCCGCAGTGCGGTTGCGATTGTCAGTAAGCGCTTCAACGATCAGTGCAACGTTTCCTGGGCCATATCCCTCGTATCGTGTCTCTTCGAAATTCTCGGTGTCCCCGCCGGTCGCCTTTGTGATGGCTCTTTGAATATTGTCCTTGGGCATACTCTCGGACTTCGCGGCCGCAATCGCAGCCCTTAAGCGCGGATTGTGCGCCGGATCCGGCATGCCGAGTTTTGCCGCGACGGTAATTTCCCGAGCCAGTTTGGTAAAAATCTTGGCGCGTTTGGCATCCATCGCGCCCTTGCGGTGCATAATGTTCTTAAACTGTGAGTGGCCAGCCATAGGAATCCTTGGGTAACGTCGTACTGTGGTTAATCGTCTATAAAATGATGAAATGCCTAGGGCTTATACCAAATGTTGTAGGCAACGCATAGAGTCGCGCCGTTTTCCGAGGTCCTAGGGCCCCGTCAAATTAGGAGGGTCCGGCGGGTTTTCCCGGATGAGCCTCTTGAAGAATGCCACCGAGACGAACCGGCGAGATATTTAAGGCAAGGCCGGTTTGGTCATCAGTTTCCACAAAAACCCCGCACAAAGTTCCTTCGCCATCTGCTGGTTCAAGCCGTTCGGTCGGCATTTTAGTTACAAAGCGCGCAGTCGCCGGGCCTTTTTTCATACCGATGACTGAGTCATAGGGCCCGCACATGCCCGCGTCCGTTTGAAATGCGGTCCCTTGCGGCATGATTCGAGCATCGGCAGTTGGGACATGAGAATGACTGCCTACGACTAACGATGCGCGCCCATCGGCAACGTTTGCCAAAGCGGCTTTTTCGCTTGTCGCTTCACCGTGAACATCAACGATGATTGCATCCGCAGCGTCCCTTAATGGATGTCGGCTCAAACACTCATCAAGGGCGCGGAACGGATCATCTAAGGCGTCCATAAACAAGCGGCACATCACCTGAACGACGACAATCCGTCGACCGTTTTTGGTTTTGTAGAACCCAATTCCCTGGCCTGGTGTCTCAGGTGGATAATTTAATGGCCGCAAGAGCCGAGGCTCCGCAGAAATAAAACTAATGATCTCCCTTTGGTCCCAGGCATGATTGCCAAGCGTGATGACATCAACACCGGTGTCGAACAGCGACTGACAGATTGCCGCAGTGATCCCAAAGCCGTGGGCTGCGTTTTCTCCGCAAGCGACAACAAAATCGAGATTGAGATCCGCCCTCAAGGACGGCAAGTAGTGGGCGATGGCATCCCGGCCCGGCTTTCCCAGGATGTCTCCGCAATATAAAAACCGCATGTTTTTTTTAAACCTTAGTTCCTCGGTGCGGCGCCATTAAACCACAGGGCCCTTTGATCTGTAACGACCGCGTCCAATCTCTGATCATGGCGACCGGCAGGAATAGGTTCAATTTCTTGTTCATCGTAGGCAATCCCGATCGCCAGGACCTGACTGCGGTTGCGTAGCTCAGCAAGCGTACGGTCATAGTACCCCGCCCCATAGCCCAACCGCTGACCGATATTGTCAAAGGCGACCAGGGGAAGAAGCAAAATATCTGGTGAACACATAGGCGCGTTCGCTGCAGGGTGCGAGGTTCCAAAAGGCCCAGTCTCCAGCGGTTCTCCTGGTGTCCAGTTGCGAAATATCAATACCTGTCCCTGCCCGGCCACCACGGGCAAGGCAACCTCGATGCCTTGTGAGACAAATTTTTCCAGCGCGGGTCGGCAATCGATTTCGTCTCCAAGGGGCCAATAGCCGGCTATAGTTTTGCCGTCACACTCTAACTCAGCGCATAGTCGCTCCGTTAACGCCGAAGCTGCCAATATTGCTCGGGCGCTATGCACTTTGCGGCGCGCATTCAAAGCAGCCCGGCGCAACTGCACTTTTGGATCTGATTTAGGGTCGTGTTTGGAGGTCATTATCCGTGTGTATAGCAACGTAACCGGCGGCGGCGATGTCCCTGCACACCGCAATCAGAAGGCGAAGTATAAACACAAATAAAGTGAAGCCGCCATGGCCGTTAACCTTGCGTGACCTCCCAAGGAGCCACGAGTAAAGGTGGGCGCCGTATCACCGGACCAAGATCCAGAGAGGGACAGCTCCCGAGCAGTAGATATCGCCCCTGGGGGTTCAAAGGTCTGACGAACCAGGCAGCCTCATTTGTAACTTAGGTGGCTTCCATACGAGCGGCAATACGTTCAATGCGCTCGGCAAGACTCTTTAAGGCCGCTGCGACCTCTGTATCGGCTTTGGCCTTTGCGTCTTTGTCGTCCGCCGCGCGCAAACTCTCGACCTCCGCGACCGTATCTGTCAGCTCGTCTGCGACCACGAGAGCCACCATGACTAACAAAAGAGAGTCACCAACCGAGCTTTCCGTCGATGCCGCGAGTTCTTCGGCGCGCTGGTCTAAGTACCGCCCTAAGCGCGCCAGATGGGCTTCCTGGCCGTCGTCGCAAGCGATCGAATACTTGCGCCCGCGGATGGTAATGGCGACTTGGCCCAATGCTTGCCCCTTTCTACTCTTTTAGGGATGCGGACAATTTCGAAATTGCGGCATCAAGGCGTTCCGCAACCCGGCCGGCAGATGCTTTAACGTCGGTGTTTTCTTTGGACAATGTGGCGACCTGGCGCTCGAGCTCTGCAACCTGTTCAGGTGATGCCCCAGTCTGAATTTTCTCAGCCGCCGCCTCCAGCTGCGTAACAGCGGCCTCCAGACCTTCAAGTGCCGTCTCAACTTTTTCCAAAGCTTACTTCCCGATATCTTTCAATTAAATAGAGAGTATTTCTCGACAACTGCATGAAGCATATGGGGGAGTCAGAGGGGCGTCAACGGCCATTGCGGCGGAAATTCCTCCTATTGCCCTATCTGGTGGCGTGAATTGCGAAACAGGTCTATTCAAACCCCCAGCCATGCCATTATATGTCGGCAGTTCGGATGTGCCGGTGCCCAGCTGGCTTAACCTTCAAATCAGGGGATAGGAAGTACATGAAGATCTCAACGCGGGTAAAAAAAATCCTGGCCGGTTATGAAAGCGACAATCCAGGAACCAAAACAAACCTTGCCCGCATTCTCATGCACGGTCGCCTGGGCGGAACTGGAAAGCTGGTGATCTTGCCGGTGGACCAAGGATTTGAACATGGACCCGCCCGCAGCTTCGCCCCCAACCCTGCGGGGTATTCGCCGCACTACCATTGGCAGCTTGCGATCGACGCTGGACTTTCCGCCTTCGCTGCCCCTCTCGGCATGATCGAAGGTGGCGCGTCAAGCTTTGCCGGCGCCGTACCGACGATCTTGAAGGTCAACAGCGCAAATTCCCTTAACGGCGAAAAAGGCGCTCCGTCTCAAGCGATAACCGCAGGCGTGGATGACGCGCTGCGTCTTGGCTGTTCGGCTATCGGATACACGATTTACCCGGGATCGGGAGCGGCTTACGACATGATGAATGATTTGCGTGAGCTGATCGCCGAAGCAAAGTCGGTGGGACTAGCGGCGGTTGTATGGTCCTACCCCCGCGGCCAGTACGTCTCCAAAGAGGGTGAAACCGGCTTTGACATTGTGGCTTATGCCGCCCATATGGCGGCTCTCGCGGGCGCTCACATCATTAAGGTCAAATTGCCGACCGATCACCTGGACCTTCCCGAAGCTAAGAAGGTTTACGAAGCTCACGATATTCCCCGTTCGACATTGACCGAGCGGGTCTCCCACATCGTCCAAAGCTGCTTCGATGGACGCCGTATTGTTGTGTTCTCAGGCGGCGGGAAGAAAGGTGAGCAAAGCCTGTTCGACGAGGCCAAAGCCATTCGCGATGGCGGCGGCAACGGCTCGATCATTGGCCGCAACTCGTTCCAACGCTCAAAAGAAGATGCGCAGGAACTGCTCGGCACTCTTATCGATATATACAAAGGTAAGGATTAACGGAAAACTTCGGCCATGACCGGCCAATCCGATAGTAGCTGCCGGCTTTACCTGATCTCACCGGACTCAATTCCCGATATTTCGGAGTTTTCAACCATCTTGAAGGATGCGTTGTCGGCCGGTGATGTCGCCTGCTTTCAACTGCGTATAAAAAATGCTGACGACGACTTAATTGGCGAGACAACCCGCGCCCTCATGCCAATATGTCATGAGCATGATGTCGCATTTATTTTAAACGATCGCCCGGACCTCGCGGCGCAATTGGGATGCGACGGCGTCCACGTCGGCGCTGACGATGCGCCGTATGAAGAAGCCCGGCGGCTTATGGGAAGCGGAATTGTCGGGGTCACCTGTAAAAATTCCCGGCACCTTGCCATGCAACTCGCCGAGGCGGGTGCGGATTACGTAGCGTTTGGGGCGTTCTTTCCGACCGACACGAAAGCAGACACCGCCAAAGCCGATCCTGAAATTCTCTCAATTTGGTCGGAAACCACCACGGTGCCCTGCGTCGCCATCGGCGGCATAACCGTCGAAAATTGCGAGGTTATTGTCCAATCTGGCGCGGATTTTATCGCGGTTTGTAGTGGTGTCTGGGCATTTTCGCATGGTCCGCGCGCGGCTGTAATCGCATTTAACGAGGTTTTTGCACGGTGAGCGCATGGTTAAATTGTATATTTTGCATGGTGCGAGTAATTAAGTCCTGGAACCCACGACCTTCAGTACATCGGTAAGCATGTCTCCCTTCATTTATTTGCCCATTGAGATGGGATCTCGTGAGCTTCTTCCAAAGTTGCTTATCGCGTCTTTTGCCGTGGAACGTGGGCTGAATGTTCTTATCGGTTCTCAGCATCAAATCGCTGTGTCTGCTGCGACGCTTCCTGCAGGCATTTTTTACTCAAAAGGCACCAACGATATTTTTGTGCGTATTGCCCAAGACATTCGGCCATTCGGTCATCTTTTTGTCGCGAGCGAAGAGGAAAACTTCGGATATTGTTTGGATAAGGGGCCGCTTTCATTCAACTCCGCCAATCTTGCGGAAGTTTGCGATTTATATCTGTGTTTAAGCCAAAGTGAAGCAGACTACATGCATAACCGGTACGGCTCAGCCCTGCCGACCTCTGTCACCGGCAACGCACGCGCCGACTTTCTACGCGAAGAATGCCGCAAAATGTTTGAAGGTGAGATCGCAGAAATAAAAGAAAAATTTGGGAAGTTCGTTCTCATCAATGGGAACTTTGGAACAATCAACTCCGGTCAGTTCGACAATATTGAACAGATATTTGTCGCGTGGAACCAACTGGGTGTTTTTGACGAGGAAACTGATACCAAAAAAAATGCGACTGCGTTAAATGAGTTCATTGATTGGGAAAATATCAATGCCAATACCCTTCGAGAGCTTTTGGCAATGCTTGCGCAAAAGAACTACACGGTCATCATTCGCCCGCACCCCAGCGAAAAAGCAGAAACCTGGGTAAATATTGTCAACGAGCTCGATGCGGCGAATGTCCACGTCTTAGAGGGAACGAGCCACATTTCATACATGCTCGCGGCTGAGCTCACCGTCCATACCGGATGCACAACGGGTGCTGAAGCCCTTCTTCTTGGCGCACCCGTGATCAACCTTCAAATTGGCGACTCCCCAGTTCACGATTACTACGTTTCAAACATCGTCAACCTCAATTACCCCGATGCAAAAACGGCGTTTAACGCAATCGAGAAGCACTTTTCCGGTGATCGTTTCATTTCGGAAAACCGCCCAGCCCTTATGAAAAAAGCTCAGTATTATTTTGATGGCGTGGACGAAAAAAAGCTATCCGCGGAAAAAATTGTTGATGCGTTTGAAGTGTTGGCCAAAGAAAAATCCCTACCGACAGGGTCCGCAGCTGATTTCAAAACTGTAAAGTGGTTTGAGAGCGACGCTCTGCAGAGTGAGTATTTCCGCAAAAAACTCGGTATGGAACCGGATCAAGTCGAAAGCGCATTTTCTACACTCCAGAAGGCTTTGGGGCGGTTTGAGTCCCTAAAGATAGAGACGATCTCGGAGTTGGTTTACACTCTTAAACCCTCGACGTAGCGCGAAGAAATCACAATTTGGCATGAGCAAATCTAAGACCTTCTCACGTTCAGATATTCGTCCCGACTGGCTCGTTGAACAACATGGCCTAATTTTTGCGCGTGACCTCGCAAGGCTTAACGATCGCTCTAGTGAGTTTGTTTCCGTACCGTGCCCGGCGTGCAAGTCGAAACAATTCGAGGCGGCATACGAAAAAGCAGGTTTTAAGTATTTAAAGTGTAGTCAGTGCGCCACTGTATACAATTCACCTCGCCCCCCAGAAGACCTCCTCAAAGAGTACTATATCAATTCAGAAAATTATGAGTTTTGGGCAACTCAAATTTACCCTGCCACCGAGGAAACGCGGTGTGAGAAAATCCACGAACCGCGATTGCACGAAGTGTTGCAGCATTACCGAGACGCCAAAATTCAAAACGGTGTTCTTGTTGAAATTGGAGCTGGGTACGGGTCATTCGCGAAACTGGCCGCGTCAAGCGGTGCTTTTGAGAAAGTCATCGCCGTAGAGCCGGTTCCAAAACTTGCTGCGGCGTGCCGGGACAAAAAAATCGACGTTATTGAGAAAACTTTCGACAACGCCGCCGCTCAGATTCCAAAAGCTGATGTCATCGTCGCTTTTGAAGTCATTGAACACCTGTTTTCTCCCGAAACGTTCATCGCAACCGCTTTCGAATTGTTGAAACCAAATGGCCTTCTTATTTGCTCATGTCCGAACTCAGAGGGTTTTGACATTCTCGTTCTAGGAGCGTCTTCGACTTCAATAAATGCTGAACAGCTAAACCTCTTCAACCCAACGTCACTATCTCTGTTGTTGGAGCAACGAGGTTTTGCGACCCTGGATGTGCGGACGCCAGGCAATCTCGATGCAGATATCGTTCGCGAAGCTGCTTTAAACAACGAGTTTGATTTATCAGACAAGCCCTTTCTCAAAAAAGTGTTGCTCGACAACTGGGAGCGCTGTGGGGACATGTTCCAGCACTTTTTGGCGAGTAGCCACCTATCGAGTCATCTTTGGTGTGTCGCCCAAAAGAAATGACACATCCACTCACCGCTCTTGCGATAGTTTCAAGATGAAGACTCGCACAAATCCAAAAAGTGGGCCCCGGCCGTGATTTCGATCATTAACGTCGGCATGGGCAATATTTTGTCCGTTCTCAACGCCCTCAATCGGTTGGGACTTGAAGCAATGGAGGCAAAGGCCCCAGCGGACCTTGCCCGCGCACGCGCAATAGTTCTTCCCGGCGTAGGTGCGTTTGGTCAGGCAATGGAGAACCTCAATTCGCTTGGGTTTACCAGCGCGCTACAAAAAGCGGTTACGGTGAACGAAATTCCGCTCATGGGCATATGCCTCGGTATGCAACTTCTCGCCGATGAAAGTGAGGAGCACGGAACTCACAAAGGCCTTGGCCTAGTGCCCGGTCAGGTCATACGTCTACGGGAGGAGGAAACGGACAACAAGGTTCCCAATGTTGGCTGGTGCCGTACTGTTTTTGGAAGAAAGTCGAGCCTGTTCAGTGAGAAAGTAGGGTCTCAGAATTACTACTATGTGCACAGCTACCATATGGTTCCCTCTCACCAGGAGCACATAGTGGCAACAACATTGCTCGGTCGGAAGGAAGTGGTAAGTGCAGTACAATCGGGCTGCGTGGCCGGTGTACAATTCCATCCCGAGAAAAGTCAGGACGATGGATTGAATCTCTTATTTAGATGGGCAAGCTCAAATAACTTGTTTGCCCGACACAAGACAAGCGTTTCGGCTTATCTATGAACCCTCTCCCGCGCCTCATCCCCTGCCTCCTTTTAAAGGATGGACTAATCGTCCGAGCGAGCCAATTTAGGACCCACCAAATAATAGGCTCGCCGCTTTTGAGTGTCCGGCGATTCTCACAATGGAATGTTGATGAACTCATTATCTTGAATATTAGCGATGGGGAGGAGCATGACCTAAGGCGAGACGATCTTGAGTTTAGATATAGCGATAAATCCATCGCGAGTTTGTTAAGACAAATTGCCGATCACAGCTCAATGCCAATCACGTTTGGGGGGAGAATCCAAAGTGTTGATGATGTGCAACTGTTTTTGGAATCTGGCGCGGACAAATGCGTCATAAACTCTTATGCCGTAGAAACACCAAATCTTATTTCGAAAGCAGGACAGGCATTTGGATCTCAGTGCGTGGTCGTTGGAATAGATTATAAAAAGCATGCAAACGGCGGCTACGAGGTCTTCATACACAAAGGACAACGAAGTACGGGTTTAGACCCAGTCGCATGGGCGGTAGAAGCAGAGCGTCTGGGCGCCGGGGAACTTTTTCTTAATTCCATTGATCGTGATGGCAAGGGCAATGGATACGACGTCGAACTCGTACGCAAGGTTGTGGAAGCTACGAACATTCCTGTCGTCACATGCGGGGGCGTAGGGACCTACGACCATTTTGCCTCGGGAATTATTGAAGGTCGGGCGCATGCCGTCGCGGCGGCAAATATTTTCCACTTTCACGAACTTAGCTACATCCATGCAAAGCACGCGTGCATGGAAAAAGCCATCAAGATGCGGGATACAAAGGTTGCCAGCCAATGGTTTACGCCCGAGCCAAACTACAACACTGCAGCACGAGACGCTCGAATTGACGCGCGTCTCGCGGAAGCCAAAACTCCCCTGCCAAAAACAACTCCCTCTCCGTCGAATACTGTGAGGTGGTGCACTAATTGCGTCTACCCCAGCATTAGCGCGGCACCATCTTCATACGATGAGAACGGTGTGTGCATGGGATGCGTAGCCGCGGCGAAGCGAAAAGATGCATCTGAAAATGTATGGGCGGAGAGACGTGAAAAACTCCGTTCGATTCTGGAAAAATATCGCTCGAAGGACGGAAGTCGTCCCGATTGCATCATCGCGGTCAGTGGAGGCAAGGATAGCTATTTTCAGACCCATGTCATTAAAGAGATGGGCTTCCAACCGCTACTCGTAACATACAACGGCAACAATTATCTCGACGTTGGTTGGCGAAACTTAATGAGGATGCGTGAGGTGTTTGGTGTTGACCATATTATTTATGGCCCCAACGTAGATCTTCTGAAAAAACTTAATCGCCTGTGCTTTACGATTATGGGTGATATGAATTGGCACTCTCACGTCGGCATTATGACTATGCCAATGCAAATCGCTGTACAGTTGGATGTTCCCCTGGTGGTATGGGGAGAACACGGATATGCCGATCTTAGCGGCCAGTTTAGCGACGTGGACTATGTTGAATTTACATACCGTCAGCGACTTGAACACTTCGCGCGCGGATATGAATGGAATTATTTCGTTGGGCTGGACGGCATCACAAAGCAAGACATGCAAACCTATCGGTACCCGAGCGACCAAGAAATCTTTGAGTCAGGGCTCCGCGGAATATATCTCGCCAACTTCGTCAAGTGGGATGCAAACGAACACGTCAAGACGGTTATAGATCGGTACGGATTTGAAGTGGCGGAACAGCCCTTCGATAGAACGTATCGAAGAATGTCAAATTTGGACGACATGCATGAAAATGGAGTGCACGACTATTTAAAATACATCAAGTTCGGCTACGGGCGATGTAGCGATCACGTGTCAAAAGATATCCGAGCAGGAGTAATGAACCGGGACGATGGAATTGAGCTGGTTCGCAAATATGATCATGTAAAGCCTCGCGACTTAGAAAGGTGGCTCGGCTATGTCGGCATGAGTGAGAATGAATTCGATCAAATTGCCGATACCTTTCGCGACAAAAGAGTCTGGTACCGCGAAAACGGCCAATGGAAAAAACAAAATTTGTGGGATTAGGGCGTGCCAGTGGAAGACGGTTAGGACGATTCAGCGGATCGACGCTCGATGATTTCCTCTAACTTCTGTTTCACGACCTCACAGTCCACAATCATATCCTGAAGATAAGAGTATCCGGGACGGGTTTGCACCAACTTACAGTAAATGCGGTGAACGCGGATGCCAATGACGGCGCACAACTGATCGACATAGGTGTCCGCTGTATCAATCCCTCGCCCGACGAGGTCTCCGGCTGACGTCCGCGCCTCTTCGTGTAAAAAAATGATCAAATCTGTGCCCGGGCGCAATTGATACATGGTTACCAAATCTGTTCCGAAAGCCCCCATAACTATCCCCGCTTCGGCGAATTTTTTATTTTGCTCAGAAACCGAGAGGGTCGGCCTTCGAACGGTCTCAAAGTTAAAATCAGCTAGGACTTTATCTAGCTCCGACTGATTTAGGAAATGTCGCCCACGCACCTCGCCGCTACGCTGAAGAAAAATACGATTTTCAACATCTCTTTTTTGGGCTGGGTTAGCTGGACCCAAGGCGTTGTAAATATACTTAGCGATATCTGGGCTTAGGCGATCTTCATCCGAGGGGAATAACATAGTCAGTGTTTTAAATTTGAAGCATTGGCCGATTTCTCCTTCGATCATATCATTCGATTGCACACCAAATAGTGACAGTGTGTCTCTAAGGTGTTGCGGCAATTTGGAAGGAACAAATATTTTAAGATGAGATCTGGATCTATTTCGCCAAGCAAACATCCGTGGCAAAAAATCTACAATCCAGTGGCCGAAATGAAATCGTTCTGGAGCTGAAAGAAAAAGCACATCGTCGTCAATTTTTATGACGTTCTCAGACCAGATATGTAAAACCCTCTTTTTTGACTTGTCGGCAACGTGAGGTACAAAGCTATACGCACCACCGCTGCTAATATCGATGTAACCCGAACGATTCAGGACTTCTCCCCCGGACGTGAGGATAAAATCCCATCCAGTCATCGCGTATGCGTGCGATATTTTAGCAATCTTAATTGCGTCCGCATTGTAGGGTTCTAACTTGCTCCCATCCGCCGTAGCCAGATGCACGTCCTTTGCGGGCTCAATTTCCGAAACCTCAACGTCATTTATCTTTTGGCAATCTGACGCCGGTCGGCATGTGGAAATTTTCGTACGATATGGAATATCGATACTTTCGAGCAATCTATCACAAATCAATTTGAAGGCGGCGCGTGCCATTTCGTCTTCGCCCACTGCGGAGAGAGCTGTTTGCGCCAATCGACGAACAACCGGCAAACGAGCCTTCGTTGGGAGACTCATCGCAAAGCATCGCGAAGCCTCGTTGTAGTTACCAAGGTGCTCATAGCACATCCCCAAACCCTCTAGAGCACCGATATCAGCAGGTTTTACTTCAAGGGTTTTTTGAAAATCGAACATGGCATCATCAATTTTGTTCAACTTCAAAAAAGACGCGCCACGCAAAGTATGCAGCTGATGCAGGTTTGGATACTGCTTCATTAAGTCAGTAGAAACATTGATGACTTTTTGGAACTGATTGGCGTTGTACAGTTCTTGAAGAGCAGCAAGCGCATTAGCGCTTGTGGAAGTTGACGGCGTCGACATGTAATTCACACCAAGATATGAATCGAAAGTGACCGCGTAGATAGCGAAAAGAAGTTGACTCACTCTCCTCCGCCGTCACTCGTCAGCACGATACCAGATTTAGAAATAAATTTGTCTCTCGGGAGTTGGGCGTGAAGGCGCATCTGACACTTGTCTTTTCTCGCAAAAAAAGATGTTACTTTACAGTCCATACGGCGAGTTCATACCCCTCTAGATCCGTAAATTGAAACCGGCGTCCGCCGGGAAACTCGAAAACAGGCTTGGTGATTTTTCCACCTGCGGATTTCACCTTGTCCATAAGCTCATCCAAATCATCACCATAAAGAACAACGAGCGGACCTCCCAAAGTTACCGTTTCGCTTTGGCTGAAACCGCCGGTCATGTAGCCGTCGGTGAACTCGCAATACTCCGGTCCATAGTCGTTGAAGGTCCACCCGAAGGCTTGCCCATAAAACCCCTTCGCGCGCTCGATGTCGGCGACATCAAATTCGATATAGTTAATCGCACGGTCTTTTCGTGGATGTTGAGGGTCCATAGCCAATTTTTCCCCATATTTTATTCGGCCACTTTTAGAGACATAGTCGTCATTTAGGTTATCAAGGACCGTCGGCTGTGAGTTCTTGAATTAGTCAACGTCTTCAGCACGTGCCTTCTCTAACATTTTAGTTCTGATATCTACTATTTGCTCTAGTTTTTGTCTGACTTCTTCACAATCGGCCTGCATATCTTGCAGGTACGCATATCCAGAACGGTTATTCATCGATTTGCAGTAAATTCGGTGAACGCGAATACCGATAATTGCGCATAGTTGATCAAGATATATATCTGCCACATCAATATTTCTCCCAACCATATCTCCTTCGATTGACAGCATATCTTCAATACAAAAAACGACGAGATCTGTACCTGGTCGCAACTGAAAGACAGTGACTAAATCCGTCCCGAATGCACTGAGAACAATTCCAGCTGTCTTAAATTTTTCGTTCTGTTCAAAAATCGAAATTTCCGGCCGCCGAACTGTCTCAACGCCAAATTCTGTGAAAACCTTGTTCAACTCGGACTGGTTTGCAAAAAATCGACCTCGCCTCTCCCCGGTTCGGTGGAGGAAAAACCGATTTTCCGCGTCTCCGTTTAACGCCGAGACTTTACAGGGCGCTAGCGCATCATACAAAAACATGGCCCAATCCGGATGCAGTCGATCCTTTTCAGATCCGAGAAATACGAATAAGGACTTGAACTGAAAACAAGCTCCAATCTCTCCTTCAATAAAGTTCTCTGGGTGCAGGCCAAACAAAGCCAACGTATCTCTATGGTGCTGAGGAAGGGACGACGGCATCAAAATTTTAAGCGGTTTTCCCTCCGCACACTGCATTGCCATTAACCTCGGCAGGAAGTCTATGACCCAGTGACCGAAGTGGTACTTCTCTGGCACAGAAAGAAAGATGACATCTTCGCCAACTCTCTCAGCCTTGTCAGACCAAATATGTATTACTTTGTTATTAGACTTGTCAGAAACGTGCGGAATAAAACTAAACTCGCCGCCCCCACCAACGTCGGCATAGCCAGACCTATTTAAAACTTCTCCAGTCGACGAGATTACGAAATCCCACCCGATCACCGCTCGGGCCTCTGGAATTTTTGCAAATCTCAAAGCTTCGGCCTTGTAGGGCTTTAGTAAATCTCCAGTGGCAGACGTTAAATGCACATCTTGAGCGGGAGCAACGTCCAAGATCTGCACGCCGTCCATTTCGGACCAATCGGACGGCGAAAGACACCTCGAAATTACTACATGGTGTAGATAGTTGCGCTTTTTCAACAACGCATCACAAATCAAATTGAATGAAGTACGTGCGGTCGCCTCATCGCCCACAGTAAGTGTAACCTGCGCTAAGCGACGAGATTGGAGTAAATGTGGATTGGGAGGAAGGCTCCTCTTAAAATACAGAGCTGCTTCGTCAAATCGGCCCAACTGCTCACAGCAGATTCCCATAAACTCCAGAGCACTTACCTCTGTGGTATTTAATTGTAGGGCCGTCCGGAAATCTGGAATCGCGTCTTCAAACTTTCCTTGATTAACGAGAGACGCACCGCGAAGTGTGTAGAGTTGAACAACTTTTGGGTTTTCTCTTATCAGTTCGCTCGCAGTATCAATAACCCGAGAAAATTGACCAGAGCGGTATAATTCGACGAGGGGTAAAAGGAAGGTTTTCGTTGATTGAGCCATCGTGGCCTGAAATTGATCCGATAGCGTGAGAAAGATGCTAGGCGAATTCTGGGTGTTAAAAGAAAAGTCTTATTTGAGCCGAATCAAGAACGAAGCTTGAAATTCAACACCCTCAATTAGTTACCTCAATAGCTGCACAAAGTTACTATCACACCTAGATTTAAATGAGTAAAGCGTTGGCGATGCTGCTAGTCTAGCTCAGCGTCGATGTGTTTTCCCTTACTCTCCCTCAGCGCGTTTATCATCTCTGGCCTGATCGGAATTTCGCCCGCGTATCCGTTCTCCGACAGTACAAAAATCCGCAAAGATCGAATCTCACGGTCAGCGCCTGGGATCAAAATGTGAAAACCACTCAATGCGTAGCGCGCATTGTTCAAGGCTTCCGCAACATCGGGTCTGCTGAGTCCCAATTCCGCAACGTGGAATTCTTCGCCGTTGACCTGCGCTAAAACGCTTTCGGGCAATGCCCCGTTTTTTGCATCCACGGCCCACCCGCGCAATTGGACTGTCGCCCGGTGTTGAGACAGTCGGTCGAGGTAACCGCGCACCGTGCCTTGTTCAATCCGATAGCTTTTACCGGACGACGATTGGATCATTTCTACACCACCATCGCGCACGACGCGGTAGGTTTCAGGGTCTGCATATTGAACCGGGACAAGGACAGGGCTCTGTTCGCTCCCGCGGATTAAAAACGCGTTCAGTACGTTGTGCCCATCGAGAATGACATCTGGCGGAAACATCGCACGAAGGTGATGTGACGCAGCGCCCTTCTCGTAAGTCGGCGCAACCGCCGCGATCTCGCCATTCAATGCCAGGGCCACCCAATGGGTACGAGATGCAACATTTTCGAGCTCGCCGCTAAACATTACGGGGACCAGGCCGCGGCTCCGGTCCACGGTCGCGAGATGTTGGATTGCATCTGATGACAGGCGCGGGCCATCGGGAGTCAATCCTCGTTCCAAATTCGATATGTCCTGTCCGATCAAATCGGCGAATTCGCTCCGGAGCACGGTGCGGCCGAGCTCAATGCCCGTTCCAAATGTGTCTATCTGCCAATCAAGCTGTTCAGACGTCGAAAATTCGAACACGTCAAATTCGGCCTCGCCATCCCTTGGCAGAGTAACGTTCTGCGTTTTTATAGACAGAGCCGATTCACCGTCGATGATCCAGGGAGGCGCTTCCCCGATCACATCGGCAATCGTCGCAATCAAATCCACGGTGGACACATAACGTTCGCTGACAACCCCTTCCATTTGCCCCGGCAATTTAATTATAAGCGGGACGGTGAAGACCGCCGCCGCGTTGCCTTCGACCGGTTCCCGGTGCGGAGTGCCGGGCTCAAACGAAACACCGTGATCGGCGGTAATGATTATCATCGCCTCGTCGTATTTTCCGACCGCCTTTAGGCGCGCGATAAGCCGGCCGATCAATCCATCCACGAAGCCCACTTGATGCAGATAACGCTGGTACGCCACGGCTACCAAGTATTCGTTGTCCGACCAAACCCCGCGGACTCTCCCCTCAATCGCGGACGCATATTCGCTGCCGTCGCTGAGATATTGGTACGGGAGATGCGGAACGAGGACATGGGCGAAGTCCAACGTGGCGTCCCCACTCTCAATTCGAGATAGAAAATTTTCAAAAATTTCAGCGCGTCCAGCAGACGCATCTCCAAAATTTTCTTCAATAATTTCCTGAGCCGTGCGCTCTTCGTGTTCAACATTATGAGACCCGTCCGGCCCTTCGCCGAAACCTTTCCAGCCGGTATCAAGTGGAGGCAGCCATTGGTCCCGGTGCTGCGGCGGGACAAGGATATGCGCATAAACCAAAGCTAAATCCGAGACGAATACCGGAAAGTCAAACCCGCTTCCTGTTTTCGCGCTCTCGCACAGATCGGGGGAGCACAAACTGGTTATGCTCTCCCATACATTCAGCCGGTAGCTGCCTCCCAGCCACGTAAAAAGGTTCTGCGGATATTCTGAGTAGGTCGGAGGTGGGAGTTCAGTGCCAGGTATCCGGCCGGCGACAATCGCGGGCAGCGCCGCCAATGTCTGCTTATGAATTCCTGTGGCGTTTGGAAACCAGTATGCGTTGCTCGCAAGCTTCGCAAAATTTGGGAACCGGACGTCGTCGATACGCCGGTCTTCACTGAGCAGTGCCGTCGGGTTGAATTCGTCAAACACGATGACAACGATCGGTGTTCGAGATTGGACGGACGCTGTTTCGACCTCAGCGGTCCGCGCAAAAATCAATTCTGAAATCGGAGAGAAAAAAAGAAAAAACACTGGGAACAACAGCGCCGCGGGACTGAGGATGGTGAAAAACCGCCGCAACCCTTCTTTCGATGCATAAAGAACCGCGATCACTAAACCTCCTGAGATCGCGAGGACGCCATGTACGATTGTCGCGACATCAAGAAATAAGTTAATGCTTCCGAGAACGACGGCTCCGCCAATCACGGCGACGATGAAAAGGTGAGTCCATACTCTCGCCCGCTCACTGACCAGTTTGATACCACCTTCAAGGATTGCTAAAACCAGCGGTGCACCGAGAGACACCGCAGCCGCCAGGATAAAAAATCCGACGCCTGTGAAACGGTGCGCGACGAAAAACTCGGGACTGTTCGAGAGGACATTGAACAGAGGTTGGGCAACGGCGAACCCCCACAGTGGAAAGAGATGCAGGGCGTCCGTCCGCCAGGCGCCTTCTTGAAACGCCGCGGTGTTGTTTTGGTGGTCTTCGCTCACGTTAAGCCTCAGCGCTGATACCGGAAGAGCGTTCGACCTTCGCTCGAGACGACGGTTTTCGAGATGATCTTGGCGCTCCGCTCGATTGCTTGTGCGAAAGCGTCTTCAGTGTACCCCGGAAAAATATCCTCGCGAAGGGCCAGCATCTTCTGCACTGTGGAATCCGTTTTAGGGACGAATTCAATAATCCCGGTCGGAGCAATACTTATAAGCCAGTCCACCACTTGGCCGAGCGGAATGTTCCTGCCGATGGCGAGATGATGCTCGAAAGCCAGCGCGATCAGGGCATCGGCTTTGAAACGCTTGCTGAACCCACTGCGCTCCGATTGTCGCCACCCCTGATCCGGACTCGGATTGGCGGCATCGAGCCACAGCGGGAGAAAATTCAGATCGGCGCTTTTTGCGCGCGTGAACGCGAGATCAACCGCATTGAGGTCAAAGTCGAAACCCACTACCCGTCCAGCGCCCCCGTCCAGCGCCGCAACCGAAAAGTTCCCGGTGTTGCAGCCCATGTCGATCAAACTGTTTGGCCGAACGTCTGCCACGAAGTCGCGAATAACCTGCGCCTTTTTCGCCGATTCATCCTGGGTATACGTGTTGGTGCCTGCGTAATCCTGCCAAACGGTTTTACCCGTGTCCGCGGGCTCAAGCCCAGCGATCAAGTTCCTGAGCTGCATGAGCAAACCGCGGTAGGCATTGGACGACAAACGCCGCTGGCTTGCCGCCTTCGCGACGGTCTCTTCCGGCGCGCGGCGCGCACGGTTTTCGAGAGATGCCTGCAGAACAACATGGCTGAAAATGCTCAAGGAAAATTTCTTGCGGAACGGAATGAGGCGCGCAAGTTCACTGGTTTGAATGCCCTCGAGGCTGCCCCGAAACCAAGCGTTGTGAGGAATGCCAACGGCGGACCTCAAGAGGAGTGGATTGAGAAACTGCTCGCAAAATTGCCTGTGCCCCTCCCAGATCTCACCCTCGACATAGGGACGGAGCGACAACGCGTCGATGAATACCGGCTTGGGCCCAATGAATTGAATGTTGTACGCGCTGGCATCGGAGAGAACGACATTGCGCTCGAAGAGGTGAAGCTGGAGATCGAGATGATGAAGCGCCGCTGCTTTCAACGCCTGAAACGACCACTCGTAAGGATAAGAGATAAACGGAACACGCGCATGCTCCAGAACGTAAGCGGCGTCGGGAAGTCCCTCAGGCCGTTCATGCTTTGGCACTTCGGTCGTTGAAATCAGTATTTCCTTGTCCGACAGATCGCGAAACACGCCTTGATCGCGCACCGTCTCGTACGCTTGCCGCGCCACCTCATTGACTGTTCGGAAAATTCGTCCGTCTATTTCATAGACACTGCCGGAAGGATCGCGAAACGAACCCTCAACCGCAAAATCGGATTGGTTCATTTAGATTTACTGAACCACTTTGAAATCTTGGATTTCAAGCGATGGTAATTCAGCGAAATAACCGCAAAGCCCGCGGCAATTCCCCCAATTATCGCCTGGAGCAATATGCTGGCAGTGCCCGGATCGAGGTAGGCATAGGCGGGAAGACTTACGGTTCCCAGGACAGCGGTTAACGCCAGCCCAACCCAGAACTTCCTCATCACGATGTCTCCTATGGGTCACGAAAATGCAATATTTGCGTAACTATTGCGCCCAGGAGTGTCAACCCGTCAAACCCCAGCCCCGAAAGGCACAGGGGCATAGTTATCTCCAACCAAAAAAATTCGTCTTATCGAAAACGTATCGAACTGGGGAAATAAGCCCCGAGTTCAATCGAAAAAAGCACCGGGCGAAGAAAGGGAACAGTAATCCGGCAATGTATCGGTGTACGTCCTGCTCTTACGAAAACCCTAAAATGACCGCGAAATCCAGACTCTCGACACCTGATCTGCGCTGGCGGACGTCATCCCAACGAGGTGACCTACGAACACCTGCCACCCATCTTTGAAGGGGAAAGTGATGGTCGGCCCAAGTTGATGCACTTGATTTCGCACGGGCCTCAAATTCGATATTGAGCCATAGGAACTGAAGAGTTCAACGCCCAAGCGACCCACGTTAGGCGCGGCCCAGGAGATCTGGCCGCGACTCTGGAGAAATAGTCCATTTCTTTTATTATTTCCGACTTCAACTGAAGAAAGCACGACAACGCGGGCCTGCACCGATTGGCTCAGTTTAAACTGATTAGTCCAATTTAACCCGATCTGTCCGGGCTCGCCGCTCTTGCTAATACGCCCATCCAACCGAAGTCCGGTTTGCCATTTCCAGCCGTCGGGTGAAATTTGCCACAACAGCTCCGCTTGCAGAAATTGGAAATCAAAATCGCCGTTAGCGCGCTTGCCCGATTGAACAATAAGACGCGCACTTACGTCGCCATTTAACGCTTGTTGATAGTGAACTCGTTGCGCCCACGCGTTGGACGCATAGTCGTACGCAAAACGATACTCGGCCGTTCGATCTCCGGGGTTCACGACAGGTCCAAACACGCCACCGGTTGTCTGTGCCTCCGCGACTCCCGGCCACATAAATAGTCCTATGGTAAAAGCAAGAACAATGCCGCGCACTAGGTCAGGTACTAGCATGTCCGTAAGTACAGAGCAGACATATAATTTATTCCTTTTGCAAAAAATCAGCGCCATTTCGCGGTCCAACTTCTACTGCTTCAAGATCGAGCAGGCTCTGTTGGCTAATCGTGAACAATCCGCGCCGCGGCCTGTCGAGATCGACGATCAAGAGAATTACCGAGGAAATTAATAAGGCCATGATGGTCGTGGCAGCAGCGTTTCGCTTACCACCAAGGCCGCCGCCGTAACCGACCATGACGAACGAGAAGAAGCTAACTATGTACAACACCAAAAAAATCACTTCCGGCACCCGGTAGTTGAGGGCGGCCTTGCGCGTCGACTGCAGGTCGATGGTCTCGTTCAGCGCCTGCATGAATAGGCTAGCGTTAACTGGCTGGACGCCCTCCCGGGCCACATCCGTCGCCAGCGCCCAAAGGCGATTCTGAATTTCGACTGAGCGCCGCTCGGCCGCCGCGATAAGAGTCGGATCGACGCCGGCATCGAAAAAATCAACCCGGGCGTGAACGTACTCCGCCAGCAGGTCCCCGACCTCGGAACGCGCTGCTTCAGGGAGTAGTTCAGCGCGCAGCATGGTTGTGCCGATGGCGTTCGCCTCCTCCACGATCAGGTCGCGCCGTAGCTCGAAGCGCGACGCCGCCATCGAAAAAGTGAAACCTAGTAATAAGGCTAGAAGTCCGAGTGAAGACGCTTGGAACGTAGAAATCTGGTTTTGCGCGCGGTCGTCTGTCCGCGCGCTGTGGCGTTTGCCAACACGGAAGCCGATTTCAACAGCGCCCAGCAGAAGTAGGATTTGAGAAGCGTAAATGATCCATTCGTTCACGGCATATAATCCCAAAGACACGGCGACGACCCTTCAGTGCAGTGCCCAAGAAGGCCCGACGTTTTGCCTCCAAATTCGGAAGAAGAAAAGAAGAAAAATTGGCTTCTTCCTCATCGCCTTCGTAGTGTAACTTCCTGTGCCCCTCCCTAATCTCTCCTTCCACACAAGCGCGGAGCGATAGAGCTTTGATGAACACAGGTTTTTGCCCAGTGAATTAAAATTTGTACGCGCTGGCATCGGAAAACACGACATTGCGGTCAAAGAGGAGAATGAAGATCGAGATGATGATGCGCCGCTGCTTTTAGTGCCTGAAAAGACCGCTCGTAAGGGCAAGAGACGAACGGAACACATGCTTGCTCCAAAACATTGGCTGTGTCATGGAAACCCTCTGGCCGTTCATGCTTTGGCACTTCGGAAGTTTAACTCAGCACTTCCGAGTCCGACAAATCGC
>CBDDHW010000076.1:0-26043 GCA_965228575.1 Rhodospirillaceae bacterium
TGCGTCCCCGCCGCGCTCGCGGCAAGCTGCGCGTTCATGCTGCCGCCCGCCACACCGCCGAACGCTGTTGTTTTTGGATCCGGCCAGGTGACCATCCCGCAAATGGCGCGCGCGGGTATATGGCTGAATATTGCCTGCATCGCCGCGCTGACGATTGCGGTTTACGCGGGCGTAATTACTGTTTTCGATATTGCGCTCGGGGAAATTCCCAGCTGGGCGCGTTAACCGTTTTCTTTGAGAACCTCGCCCGCAAGGTACAGGGATCCGCAAATCAGAACGCGTGCCCGGGCCCTTCCCTCACGCGCGACAATAGACTCGATTGCCGTTAAAACATCACTCGCGGTATGGATGACTTCAAACCCGGCGTGTTTGGCCTGTTCGGCAAGGACAGCTGGCGTATAGCTCGCATCGCTTGACGGCACCGGTACAGCGGTAAAACTGGCTGCACATGGAGCAAGGGGCCGCAGGTACTCGGCGGCTGCTTTGGACGACAACATGCCGCAAATAATATGGAGCGGCGCATCCGCCCACTGCGCGGTAGCAAGCTCGGCCGTAACCCGGCCCGCATCCGCGTTGTGGCCACCGTCTAACACCAGCTCCCAGCCCGCAGGCAGCGCAGACAAAAGAGGGCCGCGCTTTAACCGTTGCGCGCGAGCCGGCCAATCAATCGTGCGCAGACCACTTCGAAGCGCAAAAGAGGGAATCGCGAGATCGGCGGCGTCCAAAGCCGCAAGTGCGAGTCCGGCGTTTTCAATTTGATGATGGCCGGGCAAAGATGGCGCGGGTGTTTTCCAGGTATTGCGTTCGCTTTTGTAGGTCAGCGCGTCTCCGAGAGCGGACGCCTCAACGTTCCATGCCTCGCCTTGTACAAACAACGGTGCGCCAACTCGCGTCGCTACGGTTTGAATGACTTCCGCCGCGTCGGGATGTTGCGCGGAACTGATACATGGACGACCTGCCTTCATGATCGCTGCTTTTTCGCCGGCGATCTCGGATAGGGTGTTTCCCAGGTATTGCATATGGTCCATCGATATCGATGTGAGCACGGTGGCAAGCGGCGCGTCGACGACGTTGGTGGCGTCAAAACGCCCGCCCAGTCCTGTTTCGAGCAACACAACATCCGCGGGGATTCGCTCGAAGGCCATGAAGGCAACTGCGGTGGTGACTTCGAAAAACGTAATCGGTTGTCCGCCGTTCGCCTCTTCCACATGCTCTAACAATCCGAGGAGTAACGTTTCATCGATCAGCGAGCCGACCAGGCGAATGCGTTCGGCAAACCGGACAAGGTGCGGCGAGGTATACCCGTGAACCCGATACCCTGATGCCTCGAGCACAGCGCGCATAATGGCGATCACCGAACCCTTGCCGTTGGTTCCCGCAACATGAATGACCGGTGGCAACCGGCGGTGTGGATCACCCAGGTCCGATAGAAGCCGGTTCATGCGATCCAAAGAAAGATCGATCAGCTTGGGATACAGCTTGGTGAGGCGTTCTAACGTCGCGTCAACTTGCGCGGCAACGTTAACCTCTTCGCCATCATCTAGAAAATCCGTCACACTGGACCTAACAGCAATGCGCACGGAGCGCTGCAGCCCTCAACACCTGCACTGCTTACGACGCAGGTTCTTCTTCGGGATTGTAGTGAGCCTCGTCGGGAACCGTGGGGTCGGGCGGCGTAGGTCCGGTGGGCTCGTCTTTTCGAAGCGGGCGCCGCCGCGCGCCCTTCAGATCGACCACGTCACCAGACGGATTTTTGTGGAGCAGCAGTCCGATCAGCTGAATAAGTTTTGCGCGTAACTCATGGCGCGGCACCACCATGTCGACCATTCCATGCTCCATAAGATATTCGGAGCGTTGAAACCCTTCGGGCAGTTTCTCGTGGATGGTTTGCTCGATCACGCGGGCGCCGGCAAAGCCAATAACCGCACCGGGCTCGGCGACCGCCACATCGCCCAACATGGCAAAGGACGCGGTGACCCCGCCGGTTGTGGGGTCGGTTAGGACGACAATATATGGAAGGCCCTTTTCGCGCACCTTATCCACCGCAACCGTGGTCCGCGCCATTTGCATCAATGAAAGGATGCCCTCTTGCATGCGCGCACCGCCCGAAGACGGAATAACGATGAGCGGCGCTTCTTGGAGAACGGACAACTCGGCCGCCGACACCAGCGCCTCGCCGACCGCTGCGCCCATTGAGCCGCCCATGAAGTCGAATTCAAACGCGGCGATGACAACGCCCATGCCGCCCATCGCGCCATGACCGACAATAACGCCGTCGTTCAGTCCGGTTTTCGCTCGCGCGTCTTTCAGCCGGTCGCTGTAACGCTTGCGGTCTTTAAAGCGCAATGGATCTGCAGCAACCGACCGCAGTTCGATCTCGGTCCATTTTGCATCGTCGAAAAGCATTTTGAGCCGGTCGCGCACTGGCATCCGCAGATGATGGCCGCAGTGGGTGCAGACCCTAAGGTTTTTTTCAAGCTCGCGGTGAAACACCATTTCATTGCATTTGGTGCACTTGAGCCATAGATCCGCCGGCACTTCTTTTGTGCGGCGAAGTTTCTGAATTTTGGGGCGAACCAAATTTGTCAGCCAATTCATGATCCGTATCCTTCCCTAGATCAGGAAAAGTGTACCACTTTGCCGAATTGAGGTCACGGCCAGGCTTTGTGGACGGCGGTTGCCAGGCTTTTGACGAATTCAAGGACGCGCCCCGATACGCCAGGCGATGGCGCCCCATTCTCTGCAATGTCCTTGGCGATGATGTCGACAATGGCCGAGCCAACAACAGCCGCATCGCAATGGGCGGCGACGGCCGCGGCTTGTTCGGGTGTTTTGAGTCCAAAGCCTACAGCGATGGGCAAAGATGTATGTTCGCGAAGGCGAGCGACAGCGTCCTTAACGTGTGCGTCGTCGGCGGTTTTGGTGCCAGTCGTACCGGCGACCGAAACATAATATAAAAAGCCCGATGCGTGCGAGACAATGGCCGGCAAGCGCTCCTCATCGGACGTCGGCGCAGCAAGAAAAATCATATGCAAATTGTTTGCCCGCAAATGGACATTGAGCTCTTCAGCTTCCTCTGGCGGTAGATCAACTATGATGACGCCATCGACACCAGCGTTCGCGGCATCCTGAGCAAACTCTTGCGCACCATAGCGGTAGATGGGGTTGTAGTACCCCATCAAGATGATGGGGGTTTCCGGTTCGATGTCCCTGAAATTTTTCACAGCGTCCAGAACGTCGGAAATTTTTGTGCCGTGCTTTAGGGACCGTTGGCTAGAGGCTTGGATAGACGGTCCATCGGCCATGGGGTCGGAAAAAGGAACACCGATTTCGATGAGGTCGGCACCGGCCGAAGGCAGACCCTCAAGAATCTGCTGGAACACATCAGGGGTCGGATCGTTGGCCGTGATAAAGGCGACCAAACCTGGGCGGCTCCTTTTTTTCAGTTGAGTAAACCGGCGGGTAACGCGGGTTTCATCGGACGAGTCCATTACAGCGACTCTCCCATTGCGTCGGCGACGGTGAACACATCCTTGTCTCCGCGCCCGCACATGTTCATGACGATCAAATGATCGTTGGGAAGATCAGGAGCAATGCGCATGACGTGAGCAAGCGCGTGCGAGGGTTCGAGCGCAGGGAGAATTCCTTCTTCTTTACAACACAACTGAAACGCATTGAGGGCATCTTTGTCAGTCGCCGAGACGTACTCGACACGCCCTTGAAAATGAAGCCAAGCGTGTTCGGGCCCGATGCCAGGATAATCGAGTCCGGCCGAGATCGAATGCGCGTCCTTGATTTGGCCGCCGTCGTCTTGAAGCAAATAAGTGCGGTTGCCATGAAGAACGCCAGGCGCGCCGCCGGTAATCGACGCGGCATGCTCGCCGCTGGAAATACCCTTCCCCGCTGCTTCGACCCCGAACATCCGCACATCGCTATCGTCCAAAAACGGATGGAACAAACCCATGGCATTGGAGCCGCCGCCAACAGCGGCGACCAATGTGTCTGGGAGACGGCCTTCGGCCTTCTCTAACTGATCCCGCACTTCTTCGCCGATGACCGACTGAAAATCGCGCACCATGGTTGGATAGGGATGGGGACCCGCCACAGTGCCGATGAGATAGTAGGTCGAGTCAACATTGGCCACCCAATCCCGCAAGGCTTCGTTCATCGCATCTTTAAGAGTTCCGGTGCCATGCTCTACCGCGCGAACCTCGGCTCCTAAAAGACGCATGCGAAAAACGTTGGGCTTCTGACGTTCAATATCTTTCGCGCCCATATACACAACGCACTGCAAACCGAACCGCGCGCAAACGGTCGCGGTGGCAACGCCGTGTTGTCCAGCGCCGGTTTCGGCAATAATGCGGGTCTTTCCCATGCGGCGCGCGATAAGGATTTGACCCAAGCAGTTATTGATTTTGTGAGAGCCGGTATGATTGAGCTCATCGCGCTTAAAATAAATGCGTGCGCCGCCAAGATGTTCCGTCAAGCGTTCGGCCAGGTAGAGCGGGCTTGGACGCCCAGCATACGAGGCGTTCAACTCTGTAAGTTCTTTCTTAAACGCGGGGTCCGCTTTGGCGGTCTCATACGCTTTACCGACATCCAAAATGAGAGGCATCAAGGTTTCGGCAACATAGCGACCGCCGAACAAACCGAAATGCCCATCTTCATCAGCGTCGCTACGATATGTATTGAGTGAGTCGCTCACGATCTTTTGCCTACTCCACCGCACACATGTGATCACATGGGGCTATTCCTACAGGCGAATCTCGCCAAAGCCAAATCCTAATAAACTTTCAATGCGTTAGCGGTTTACCGCGCGTGAGCCGCCGCCTTGGCCGCATTTAGAAATGATCTGATCTTTGCGGGACTTTTGAGTCCCGGCCGCGTTTCAACACCCGAGGACACGTCCACGGCGCGCGCTCCAGATAGCTGGATCGCTTTTGCAACGTTGCGCGGTGTGAGACCCCCCGCAAGCATCCAAGGCGTCTTACCCAAGTAGGATTTCATCAATGCCCAATCAAAGCTCGTCGCATTGCCGCCCGGACGCGTCGCGGATTTTGGTGGTTTAGCATCGAACAAAAGCCAATCAGCATGGTCTTCGTATTTTTGTGCAGCCCTTAAATCAGATTCGGACGAGACACCGATCGCTTTCATAACAGGTAATCCATACGCCGCGCGGACATCGTCTACTCGCTCTGGCGTTTCACGTCCATGTAATTGCACCATATCCAAGCGGACATGATTGAGAACGGCATCGAGTGCGCTATCGCTCGGATTGACGAAGAGGCCCACAGCCTTAACCCGGCGGGGCAATGATGCCACAAAGGCGGCTGCATCTTGCGTCGAGATAAACCGCGGCGAGCGGCGGTAAAAAACAAAGCCGACGTAGGAGGCTTTGTTTTCAACGGCAGCAGACAACCCGCGCTCGCCGTTCAAGCCGCAAATTTTTACCTTGATCCTCATTCTTCGTCGGCAGACGAGTCCACCGGGGTCAACTCCGCTGCAATGCGCGCGGCTGCTGATGCCGGATCTTGCGCCGCCGTGATTGGCCGTCCGATCACCAAATAATCGGCGCCGGAACTGACAGCCTCGAGCGGTGTCATGATCCGTTTTTGATCATCATTGGAGGCCCACTCGGGACGGACCCCAGGTGTGACAAGTTTAAACCCCTCGCCCAGATCATTGCGAAGCATCGCGACTTCGCGCGGACTGCACACAATACCATCTAACCCGGATCGTTTCGCGAGCTCGGCCATACGGCGCACCTGATCGGCCACCGAACTCTCGACGCCAACTTCTGAAAGATCATCGCCATCAAAACTGGTCAATACGGTCACGCCGACAATCAGCGGGCGCGCTTTAACAACATCATAGGCTGCCTCGGACGCCGCCTCGGCGGCGGCTTCCATCATCGCGCGTCCGCCGTTTGTATGCACCGTGATCATGAAGGCACCCAGCGGCGCAATCGCCCGAACTGCACCGGCAACGGTATTGGGTATGTCATTGAGTTTGAGATCGAGAAAAACCGGAAGATCGGACGCTTTTTGGATTTGGGCGACCCCCTTTGGTCCCTGCGCTGTAAAAAACTCTAGACCCAACTTAAACCCACCGATTGCATCGGCAACCTTCGCGGCCAGGCTCGTCGCGTGCGCGAGGTCCGGCGTATCAAGGGCGCAAAAAACTGGCGTTTTTAATTGGCGATCAGGAGCTGTCATTCCGGGTAATCCGTAAAATCGATGAGCGTATGTATCATGATTTGGGCCCTTCGTGTCAGGGCGCGTTGGCACGGGCCCAGCGGCGCGGCCCTAACCGTCATCCCTAAGATCGGGGGCGCTTTGCTTCTGGTTTAGGCTTTCTTCAAGATCGCGTACCCGGCGGCGAATTTCCCGGAGTTCTCGCCTCCGGGCACTGCCCATGATCCAAGAGACGATCATTCCCACGAGGACTCCGATAAAGACCGCCCAAAGAATCACCGCGTAAAGGCCAAGCGAGATCTGATACGGCAAAGGCCAAAACGTGAGGTCGACCGGTTCACGATTGGAGACCGCAAACAGCACGATGATCAAGGCCACAAGGGTCGCTAGAAAGGTGTTCAAAGATTTCACGGTATGAGGGGGCCGAAAAATTTGCCCAGACGTTAGGCGTTCAATAAGTCGCGCAATTGCTTGCCCGTTTTAAAATACGGTACAGCTTTTTCCGCGACCGATACGGACTCGCCCGTGCGCGGATTTCGCCCGATACGGGCATCGCGCTGTTTAACCGAAAATGCACCAAACCCACGCAACTCCACACGATCGCCGCGCCCCAGCGCTTTGGATATTTCTTCGAAGATAGATGTCACGATTCGCTCCACATCTCTTTGATAGAGGTGAGGATTGCGTGCAGCGATTTGGGCGATCAGTTCCGACTTGGTCATCTGAAAGTCCCCGCGGGTCAGTCCATCGATACGGGCGCATACCCGAGTCTTCGGTTACGTTAAAAATCATGGGCGCGCAGCGCCCGGGAGTCAAGGATAAGCCACTCAAAATACATGTGTTTTTGAGGTTTCCCAATAAAAAAACACCCGCTGGGAGGCCCCAGCGGGTGTTTCGTGTCCATCGCGGGCGATCCCGCCTAGCTTTCAGACTTTTTTTCCTCGGCGGACTCCGCGTCGTCGCCGTCGTCCTGGCCGGTTTCAGTCTGCTTTTTCTTAAGCGCCGCCCCAAGGATTTCACCAAGGGAGGCTCCAGAATCGGCGGATCCGAATTCAGCCATCGCTTGCTTTTCTTCCGCGACTTCGCGGGCCTTGATCGACAAGGTCAATTTGTTGGTTTTTGAATCGATGGCGGTAATACGCGCATCGACTTTTTCACCCACCGCAAATCGATCGGGACGTTGCTCGGACCGCTCTTTGGCCAACTCGTTGCGTTTAATAAAGCCTTGCAAGGAGTCGTTCACCGAAACGTCGATTCCATTGTCGTGAATGGCGGTAATCACACAGGTGACGACCTGACCTTTCTGGAGATCACTCGCCGCAGCGGCCACCGGATTTTCAGTCAGCTGTTTGATGCCCAGAGAAATGCGCTCTTTTTCGATATCGACATCGAGAACCTTGGCCTTGACGACTTGGCCCTTGCTGTACGCCTTAAGCGCAGTTTCGCCATCCTCTTCCCAAGATAAGTCGGACAAATGGGCCATACCGTCAATATCGCCATCAAGCCCAATGAACAGTCCGAATTCAGTGATGTTCTTAATCTCGCCTTCAACTTCAGTATCTGGCTTGAACTTCTCTTTGAACGCTGTCCACGGATTGGCTTCGCATTGCTTGAGACCAAGGGAAATTCGGCGTTTGTCGGGATCGACATCCAAGACCATGACTTCGACTTCTTCCGAAGTCGATACGATCTTGCCCGGATGGACGTTCTTCTTTGTCCAACTCATCTCGGACACGTGGACCAATCCTTCGACGCCAGCTTCCAACTCGACGAATGCGCCGTAGTCGGTGATGTTTGTCACGCGGCCATTGAACTTCGCACCAACCGGATACTTCGCAGCAACGCCCTCCCACGGATCGGCTTCAAGCTGCTTCATGCCGAGTGAGATACGTTGCGTCTCCTGATTAAATCGAATGACTTGAACTTTTAATTGCTGGCCAACCGTTAGAGCTTCGGAGGGATGATTGATACGTTTCCAAGAAATGTCGGTGACATGGAGCAGGCCATCAACACCGCCGAGGTCGACGAAGGCACCGTAATCGGTGATGTTTTTCACCACGCCGTCGAGCACTTGGCCTTCTTTCAAGTCCTCCATGAGTTTGGAGCGTTCGTGGGCGCGGGTTTCCTCCAGAACGGCACGGCGTGATACAACAATGTTGCCACGGGCGCGGTCCATTTTCAGAATCTGAAAATTCTGAGGTGTGCCCATGAGCGGTGTAATGTCACGAACCGGGCGGATATCCACCTGACTGCCCGGCAAAAACGCAACGGCGCCGCTTAGGTCCACGGTGAAACCGCCTTTAACGCGGCCAAAAATAATGCCTTCGACGTGATTTTGCTTTCCGTGGAGATCTTCGAGAACATTCCAAGCTTCTTCACGGCGCGCTTTGTCGCGAGACAGTACAATAAGGCCGTCGCGATCTTCATAGCGCTCGACAAAAACGTCGACTTCGTCGCCAGTTTTTAATTCGGGAGCGGTTCCGGCGCGGGAAAATTCTTTTAAAGGAATACGGCCTTCAGATTTCAGGCCAACGTCGACAAGGGCATGATCATCATCAACGCGGATGATCGTTCCTTTAATGACGTTGCCTTCGATAGAGCCGTTTTGACCAAGTGATTCATCTAGAAGTGCGGCAAAATCTTCTTTGGCCGCTGTTGCAGTTGCAGACATAAGGTGTCCTTTCGATTCATTTCTTGATACTGGCCAGCCGGTTGGGTCCGGCGGTCTTTGCGCACGGGACCGGACCATTCCGGTTTGCCGTACGGGGTCGAACTAAAAGCCCTGAGTCCTCAGGCCGGGCGGGCCTTACCTGAAACACATTATTTTGCCGGCATCTTCGCAGTGACGAACGCTTTGGCTTGTTCGAAAGCGGCGTCAGCATCGAGGCTGGAGGTATCTAAGATCCAGGCATCGTCGGCCGGGATCAAAGGTGAGACACTGCGATCTTTATCACGGGCGTCTCTGGCCTCCATATCGGCGCGAATGCGGGGTTCTATAACGGTTTCGCCCTTCTCCCGCAACTCTTTGACCCGCCGGGCGACCCGAACATCGAGATCCGCGGTGACAAAGATCTTCGCCGGGGCCTCGGGGCAGACCACCGTACCGATGTCGCGGCCATCCATAACCGCCCCGGCCTTTCCGTCCGGTGGATCGCTTGCAAAGCGCCGTTGAAAGGTCAGAAGGGACGCGCGGACCGCTGGTTGAAAGGCGACCTGAGATGCGGCCACCCCGGCGTCCTCACTGCGCAAATCCTCGGGAGAAAACTGTGATAAATCAAGGTTTTGCGCTGCGTTTGCGGCGTCGGTTTCATTGGCGGGATCGCCCCCGGCTCGAAGAACGCTCAGCCCTACGGCGCGATACAACGATCCGGTATCCAGGTATGCGAGGTTCAGGGCCTCCGCCAGACGCCGTGCCAAGGTTCCTTTCCCCGATGCGGCGGGGCCGTCGATCGCAACAATCATGTCAAAGCCGGTCCATTTGAAATTTCAATTGAAGCGCCCAAGCTGTTCATCAGGTCAATAAAACCGGGGAAACTGGTGGCGATCGCGCCGGAGTCGTCGATAGCAATCGGCTGATCTGCTGCCATTCCCAGAACCAGAAACGACATGGCGATTCGGTGGTCAAGGCTGACCGCGACGCTGACAGGTGCGCTCGCCTTAAGGCCACCGCCACTCACGACAAGCGTGTCTCCGTCCACCCGAGCCGCCGCACCGCACGCTGAGAGATTTTTTTCCATCATCGCCAGCCGGTCGCTTTCTTTTACGCGCAGCTCGCCCAAACCCTCCATATGTGTCTCACCATCAGCGAAGACTGCTGCAACTGCGAGAATTGGATACTCGTCGATCATTGACGGCACCCGCGAAGACGGGACAACGACACCCTTCAATGCTGAGTATTTAACTTCAAGATCAGCCACCGGCTCTCCTGCCTCCTCGCGCGTTTTTGTGAAGGTGATGTCCGCGCCCATCTCTTGCAATGTTTTATACACGCCTGTGCGCAGTGGATTTACACCGACGCCGCGAATCGTGATGCGCGAGTCCGGCACGATCAATGCGGCCACCGCGAGAAAAGCGGCGGACGATGGATCGCCTGGGACGATGACCGAACGACCACTGAGCTCCGGCTGACCGACAATGCTGACTTTGTATGGGCCGTCGCGAGATGGGTCGGTTGTGGTGACATCGACACCGAAGTAACGAAACATGCGCTCGGTGTGATCGCGGCTTGCGGCGGGCTCCGTAACAGTGGTCTCCCCTGGCGCATGAAGGCCTGCGAGTAATACCGCCGACTTGACCTGAGCCGATGCTATGGGGCTTTCGTAGGTAAGTGGTATCGGCAGGGGCGTGCCAATAATCGTCATTGGCAGGCCGCCACCGCCTGCCGGAATGAACTTCGCTCCGTTTTGACAAAGAGGTTTTGTGACTCGCTCCATAGGCCGCCCGCGCAAAGATGCATCACCGGTGAGAACAGCGGAAAATGGATAAGCGCTAAGAAGCCCGCTCATAAGGCGCGCTCCGGTTCCCGAATTACCAAAATCGAGTACGTCAGCCGGGGCTGTGAGACCTCCGATCCCGCGGCCCTGTATGCGGCAGGTCCGCACACCGTCGCCCTTATCGCGATCTTCGATGCGCGCACCCAGGGCTTCCATCACTTTCGCCGTACGCAGAACATCGTCACCAGTTAGTAAACCGGTGATTGTCGTTTCACCAACGGCAAGCGCCCCCATGATGAGCGCACGGTGAGAAATCGATTTATCGCCGGGCACAGCCACTTCACCGCGCAATCCCCGTGCGCGCGCCGAAACCGCTCCCTGCGCGGCGGGCTGCGGATTTGTGGAAGACTCAGGCGTATGCGGTGGTGTGGTCATAAGCGTTCATCGGCCTCGAAAAACGTAGGCGGCGGTCTGATAGCACGCTGCCGAGGTCAAGGCTACGGGCGGGCAAAGCCCATTTGGTTTTGACAGGACAGCGGGAAAGTGGCAAATGCCTAGCCGCTGTTGCGCGGGGGTTATACCATTTCGTGGGCAGGCCAATAATGGACGGCCCTGCTCCGCTGCGCACAACGCGTAAACTTTGCGGATAATCTGCCTGCAACGGAGGTTATGGTGGCTAAAGCCGAACTTGGAATGAAACTTACCTGTGAAAGTTGTGAGACACGGTTTTACGACTTGAACAAGACGCCGGGCATTTGCCCAAAGTGCGGCGCGAGTAACGCTCGGCCGGTTATTTTTAAAGCCTCTCGCCGCACGTCGGAGGCCGCCGAAGCGAAGAAAGCCGAACCCCCGAAGCCGAAAGACGATATCGATGATATCGATGACGATGATGATGATGACGACAATGACGTGATCGAGGATACATCCGATCTCGGTGACGATGACGTCGATGTGGTGGTCAAGAAGAACGACGACGACGACAACTAGCTGTATGCACCGACCTAAGTTGGGAGCGCTACAGCCGAGAGATTACGATAAGACGCGAGAACAGATTTCCGCTTGAAGGGTTTGTGGGAACCCCCTACTTTCCCACACCTTCACGCGCCGCTCCCAGCACACGCGGCGCTCGCTGAAATGGGTACCGGGGCCGTAGCTCAGTTGGGAGAGCGCTACAATGGCATTGTAGAGGTCAGGGGTTCGATTCCCCTCGGCTCCACCATCCTCAAACAACTCACCAACCCCTGATCATTTTCTTGCGCTTCGCACAGCTCAGCGCAGGGGTTCGATTCCCCTCGGCTCCACCATCCTTAGACAGCTCACGAACCCCTGAGTCTTATCTTTGCGCCTCGCACAGCTCAGCGCAGGGGTTCGATTCCCCTCGGCTCCACTATTGCCTCAAGAGCATCACGGAGTGGTGCTAAGCCCTTTGCTTTGAAGAGGCCAAAACTTCCGGCATCTCAGCGCAGGCGCGCAGCAAAAGCCTCCAACGTTTCACTCAACGCCGTGAGCCGTTTGACCGTCTCCGTATTTCCACTTCGCCGGATGAGCTGATCCGCCATACCCTCGAGTTCGTCGGCAAGGACACTGTCGGTTTCGCCATCTTCCAAAGCCGATTCCGTGCGATCGAGCATCGCCGTTAGATCGTTTGCCATCTCGTCAGGCAGCGATCGCGCGCGGGCCAACTGATCCATGTAGGCGCGGGCGACAACCGGTTCAGCAGGCCAGGAGACCTTAAATTGCTGCTGCGGATTAAATACATTGCCCTGATCGGCGAGCTTGGCAGCGGCAATTTCATTCTCACTCAAATATTCGCTGGGCTCGAGGGCGAACACATCCAGTCCGCGAACGATTGCAGTGGCGTAGATGTGACCGTCATACCAATAACTCGACCAATATCCAGCGAGGATAAGAGCGTCCTCATGAACGGGGCCGCGATCGAAGTACGCGATCTCTATTGGGTTCGCTGAGTCGGTGAAGTCTATGACGGACAAGCCACCCTGATACCAGGACTGGGCGAAGATATCGCGGCCCGGCACCGGTACAATTGAGCCATTGTGAGCGACACAATTCTCCTGTTCGACCTGAGGCGCGGGCAGTTTGTAATAGCTGCGGAATTCCAGTTGACCATCGACAATGTCGTAAATCGCATTGGCACCCCAATCGCGTGGATCGGACGCGCGACAGCGCGGCCGGCTGCCCCCACCCCATTCGTCGGTGAAGAGGAGTTTGGTGCCGTCATTGTTGAATGTGGCTGAATGCCAGTAGGCAAAACCGGCATCGACCACCTCGTCGATGCGTTTCGGATTCTGCGGATCGGAAATGTCGAAGATGATGCCGTTACCCGAACACGCGCCGCCGGCTATTCCCAGTTCTGGAAACGCAGTGATGTCGTGGCACTGATCGGTGGGGCTGGTGTCTTGGGTATCGTCACCATGATCTCCGCCCTGCCAAAGGCCAGCAAGCCGACCGGTCTCGGGGTCGGCAAAGACGGCGGGGCTATCGACAATGCGCGCCTGCGAGGGTGCATCAACCGGGATCTCAATGACGTCAATACGGAACAGCGCTGTGCGATCGTCGCCGGGAACTTCGCCAATGCACCCAGCCATTTCCTCTTTGTCGCGCACCGAGGAGGTGCCGGAGTTGTAGACAACGATCTTACCGTCCTCACCCGGTCCGGAGATCACCGAATGGGTGTGCGAACCGCGGCAGGTTTGAACCTGGCCGACCTGTACCGGGCGCCGGGGATCGGAGATATCGAAAATGCGCAAGCCCCGGAAACGCTCGGTGCTGATATCTTCAGGCACGCCCTGCAAGCCACAATCTTTACGCCCGCGCGTTTGCTCGACCGACATGATCATAAGATTGCCAACAACGGAAACGTCGCCCTGTCCACCCGGACATACGAGCGAGCTGAGATGCTCGGGCACACCCTCATCACCGAGATCATAAATATTTACGCCGTGATAATTACCGACGAACAATGTGTTGCCGGAGAACGCCATATCGGAGTTAGAAAAACTTAAGAGCGGAGAGCGCTCGCCCCATTCGGTGCCCTCATTGCTTTGCCCATCATCGCGCATGTCCTCATCAGCATCCATGTCGTGGCCGTCATGCGCGTCAGAATGCTCGGACATTTCGTCGTCATCGCCGCTGGAGACGATTGGCGGAACGCCAGCGGGGTTCTCCGGGTCGAAGAAACCCGGTGGTTTGGGAAGCGAGACCACCTTAGTCAAATTCCAGATCGCTTCACCGGCATCGCGAAATCCGGGCGCGAGATTGGCGCGCGGGTCTTCGGACAAACTCGCGACCAGAGCGTTCATGCGCTCAATTTCAGCGGTTTGATCATTGACGATATCGTTAGTGAACTCGAACAAGACCGGATCGTACGCGGACCCCGGCTTTTCATGAAGATCCTCAACCATTGTGACGGCGCCTTCATGGTGAGGAATCATCAACTCGAGAAACAGGCGGTCGAAGTCGGTTCCGGACGCCGCTGCAAGTTGCTCCATTTGCTCAGGTGTCGCCATACCGGCCATCTCGTGGGAGATGTGCATGGAATGGTGATCGGTCGGCTCAGGCGCAGTTTCGCCGCGCTCGCGCAGCCAGCCCTGCATGAAAGCGATTTCGTCGGCCTGGGACGCATCAATGCGTCCGGCAAGATCGATAATTTCTTCGCGGTTGGTTCGGCCCTCCACAAGCGCCGACATCTGCACCGCCTGATGGTGGTGCGGAATCATGTCTTGCATAAACTTGACGTCATCCGGCGAATAGCTATTGGCGGCGATAGCGATCGCTTCGTCGGCGGACAGTTCCCGGGCAGCTTCGCCCGGAGCGCCGGGCTGAACGATCGGAACTTCTTGGGCCAGGGTCGTACCCGCCCAGCCGAGCAGAGCCGCACTAAAAGGAGCGCAAAGCGCCAGCTTTTTGAATCGGGTGATTGAAATGCTCACGTTCGCCTCCATTGCAAGAAACGCCCCGCCGAGGAAATCGCGGGGCGGCATCACTATAGCCACGTGACCCGCCGGGAAAAGGCCAAATGTTTAAGGCGGGCTTAGAACGCACCTGAATCTCTGCTGCAGCGGCGATTATGGCGGACGGGCGCGTAGAAAGAAGCGCGCGCCCGTAAAAGCCGGTCGTCAGAAAAACGCATCAAATCGAATCGGTAGGATGACTGATCTGGCTTGAGGTCTGTCAGTGCGAGCGGTTATGCGGTGCGGATGCGATCAGTCCACATAAGGATTCGCTGGCACAGATGATCCATCACCAACCGCAGGAAAGGGTCGGCGTTTGCCATGTGTTTTTGAAACGTCGCTTTTTCGATGACGAGCAGTTCGCAGCCGTCTTTCGAGATCGTTGTCGCTGTGCGTTTGTAGTCATCTCGCAGCAACGCAATTTCACCGAAGAGTTCACCTGCCGTCATAGTGTTTATGGTGACCAAGTCTTCTTGCTTGGTTCCCACAGCAACCTGCACTTCACCGCTTAGAATAATGAAAGCGGACTCGCCAACTTGTCCCTCAATAAAAATAACCTCACCTGGGCTCACCGTCCGGCGGTTGGACATCAACCGGTCTAGCTCTTCCGAATGTTCAGATAAGTCCATGGTCATATCTAGGTGCTCTCACCTTGTTTTTAATACGACTTCGGCAAACCCAACACCTTCTCGGCGATATAACACAAGATCATGTTCGGGCTGACGGGAATGAGCCAAGGAACGAAGGACTCGCGCACCAAACGTTCCATATGAAATTCCTTGGCGTAGCCAAAACCGCCGAAGGTCATCATCGCGTTTTGGCACGCCTCACGGCAGGCCTCGCCGCTTAAATATTTGGCGGCATTGGCCGCCGCGCCGCAGGGAACATCGTTGTCGTATTGCCAGGCGGCTTGCATGACCATGAGACGCGCGGCTTCGAGTTCCATCCAACTCTTGGCAAGCGGGTGTTGCACACCTTGGTTCTTGCCAATGGGCCTGTTGAACACAATGCGTTCTTTGGCGTAGTCGGCGGCGCGGTGAATGGCGGTCATCCCCAGTCCAACAGCTTCGGCGGCAAAGAGCGCACGCTCTGGGTTCAGGCCATGCAAAATGTATTTAAAGCCCTGCCCTTCTTCGCCGATCAAATCTTCTGCAGGAACTTCGAGGCCGTCAAAGAAGAGTTCGTTGGAATCGACGGACTTGCGGCCCATCTTATCGATCTCGCGTACGGTTGTCCGTCCGCCGCGGTCTAGGTCAGTGTAAAATAAACTCAAACCTTCGACGGGATTTTTTACCTCCTCCAGCGGCGTTGTACGCGCAAGCAAAAGGATTTTCTCAGCGACTTGAGCGGTGGAAATCCAAACCTTCTGGCCATCGACGATATACTTGTTGCCCTTGCGCACGGCTCGGGTTTTGAGTTGCGTTGTGTTCAAACCCGTATTGGGTTCGGTCACACCAAAGCAGGCCTTGACCTCGCCTGAGGCGATGGGCGGGAGCATGCGTTTGCGTTGATCCTCGTTTCCGAACACAACAACGGGATTGAGGCCAAAGATGTTGATGTGCACGGCCGATGAGCCGGATATGCCCGCGCCAGATTCCGCAACCGCCTGCATCATGATGCACGCTTCGGTGACACCGAGACCGGAACCACCGTACTTTTCCGGGATACAAATCCCGAGCCAGCCGTCCTTGGCGAGCGCATCGTAGAAGTCCTTGGGGAAACCGCCGTCTTTGTCTTTCTTTAGCCAGTAGGCTTCATCGAAATCTTTACAGATTCCAAGGATCGTTTCGCGGATCGTTTCCTGATCCTTTGAAAGGCTAAAGTCCATAGCTCAACCTTTGCAAAAACAGCAACGGCGTTCGAAACCGAAAGACGCCATTACCATTAAACTGAACGCGTTTTTTGAATGAGGTTCAGCTTAACGGCAAAACACCGGAATAAAAATAGCAAGGGTATTGAAGGAATTTAGGTAGGCAGGGAAATTTATCCCTGCCGCACTCAAACGCGGGGCAATTTCAGGCTAAGTTACTGCGTTGCCTCTTTCATATAGGCGATAATATTCGCCCGCCGCTCCGCATCTTTGACTCCAACAAATTTCATGCCGTTGCCCGGGAGGAATTTTGCCGGCTGCTCGATGTACGCATCGATCGCCTCTTCATCCCAAACGATGTCAGAAGACTTCAATACATCGGTATATCGCTTAAATCCCTCAATCGTTCCTGCCATGCGGCCAAATATGCCATGTAGATTGGGGCCAATCTTGTGAACACCGCCTTCGTCTAAGGTATGGCACGCTAGGCAGGGAATAATTTGCCGTTTCCCAAGCGCTGGATCGCCCTCGGCCTGGGCGGAGGACACAGGAAACAAGAGGAGGGTGACAGCAAAAAGATATAACGCACGCATAAGGTTTCTCTTAAAGGTTGGAAGGTTTTTGATCGGGACCGATGAATTAGGTCTGTATTTCAAGATTACCAGCAAAATCGTCGCTCGGAGTATTTGTCAGGTGTCACGTTTTAGTGCCTGAGAATCGTGATTTTATTTAAGGCTTCTAGATCCGCACTCAAGTCGCTGTCTCCAGCGGGAAATCCATTCGCATGAAACATCAACGCCAAGAGATCGGCGGTTTGCTCGGCTGTAAGAAAACCCGGACTGTTCACCGGCATGGTGGTCATCGTCAATTCGAACAACTCTCCAGCAGATCGTCCGTGCCACTTATTTAAGAAAGCCTCCCCGACGAGGGCGGGGGTGGCTCCGTTTTTCTCCAAACTTGGGGGGTGACACAAGGTACACTGCTCGGCGTAAAGAGTTCGTCCACGATCTGCCTGAGCGAGGGTATATACACCATCGCTCGTACTGGGACCGGTGCCGCCGTTCCCCTCAAATACAAAATCGCTTCCGGCGAGTCCTAAAATTCCCGCGCTCACCAGTGCGATCGCCGCAAGGGCGTATATCCATTTCACACGCGAGGTTGTGGATTGAACGGGATCAGTCATGGGACAGCCATGAAACAGTGGGTTCTTCGACCCATAAGATCGTCACTCAGCCGGATCCTCGACAAAAATTTGACCAAGCATAAAGGGGTATTCCTCTGAGAGGTACGTGTAGGTTCCTGGAGCGTCAAACTGAACGGTGCCGCTTTCCCCCGGGGCAATGAGACCGGCGGTCCACGCGCCGTCTTCCGCTGCGATGGTTTTTGCGGTGCGCCCTTCATTACTCCAAGTCACCGTATCGCCCACGAGTACGCGAATGCGACGCGGGTAAAACGCGTACTCATCGCGAACATTTTGCGGTAGCCCTGGTACTGACTCTGGAAGAGTTAAACCAACCGGCGGGCTTATGGTTACCGTATTGGTCTCTACGATGTTTTCGGAAAAAGAGGCCTGCGAATCTGGAATCGCAGGCGCAGCTCGTTCCTCGACAGACCCATCAATTCGAAATGCCCAAACGCTATTGCCGGCAGAGACCGCGACATATTGATAGTCGCCAACTTGGTAGGTCGCGGCCGTTTGAGTGATGGGTGCGCCGGTCTGAAAACGCCAGATTCTTTCTCCGGTATCTGATTCGTAGATGGAAAAAAAGCCGTCCGTTTCACCGTGAAATAAGAGACCTCCGGCCGTCGCAATAAGGCCGGCACCACGCTGTTGGTTTCGATAAGGTATCTCATGCTCGTACACAGCGCTGTTCGTTGGGCCATGAACAGCAGCAAGCAGACCGGCGTATTGTGTCCCCGGAGCTGCTATCTCAGGAAAGGTGGCGGTGACGCCCTCAAAACGGCGAAGCCAGTACGGCCAAATGGCCCCGGTGGCGTGAAAGGTTTTTGTCTCGGGACTGTAGGCGAGCGGCGCAGAATGTATTGAAGCCAGAGGATACATGGCGTTGGGCGTGTCGAAATCCACCGGATCGTATATGCACAGGGGCTCAAAGCCCGAGGGAATCATGGCTTCGCGCACACAGTCCGGGCCAATGTTATCGCCGCCGATGGGAAATGGCTGCGCTTGCGCGGTTTTTTGCTGTGAACTTTGCGGCGCGATCCGCGCTTCGATGGGCCAAATGGGATCGCCGGTTTCCCGATCGAACTGAAAAAGATATCCGTAGGGACTGATGACGGCGACCGCAGGACGCACGTCGTCCTCAATAGCGATGTCATACAAAATCGGCGGCGTTCTTAAGCCCGCGTCCCAGATGTCGTGACGGGTCACTTGAAAATGCCACTGCAGGTCTCCGGTCTCGATATCCAGAGCAACAATCGAACTTGCGAATAAGTTCGCACCCTCTCGCACATCTCCGCGCTGCCGCGGCGACGGGCTTGCGATGGAAAAGTAAGCGAGGCCGAGCTCTAAATCGAAAGACCCGCTCGCCCACACGTTGCCGCCGCCAAAAGACGCGCCGTCAGGTGTTTGGGGCCAGGCTTCACGGCCCGGACCTTCGGACGGAATTGTAGCAAACCTCCAAACCTCTTCGCCATCGTCGGCATCGAGGGCCAAAATATGGCCGCGCGCATTCTCGTCGCGCATCACGAGCCCGCCGACAACCAAACCATCGACATAACTCGGTCCGCTTGGAAAAAAACCAGAATCAGGTGCGCTGATCCATTCTTGCTCGCCCGACTCTTCGTCGAGCGCTAGAACGCGCCCGTCGCCAAGACCTACAAAAATCTTTTCATCACCCGCACCCACGCCCCGATAACTGGAGTGCACCTGTGCGGGCAATTCAAAAGACCATAACACCGCGCCCGTTGTCCCGTTCAAAGCGTACGCCGTTGTCGCGGTCGCAACAAACAATCGCCCGTTAGAAACGACAGGCTCGCCAAGAACAACGCCGTCGAGGTCGCGCGTCCATGCGCCGCCAACCTGACCGATATTAGCGGTATTGATTTGATCGAGAGCCGAAAACCGGCGATTGCCGTAGTCACCGCCGATGACGGGCCAATTGCGCACGGCTGTCTCATCAGGTCCGTTGTCACCCGATTGAGAGCAGGCCCCGAGCACAACACACAAACCACATATTATTAGTGCGCTGTGAAACTTTCCAAGAGTGACCGCGTACATTTGATCTTCTTTCGTAGGCAATCCGCCGTAATATATCCTGCGAAGGGGCTTCCCCGAGTTTATGGTAGACATCAATGGGCAACAACTAGGTGCGCTGCTTTATGCGAACTCAACTCGATATGCAAACCAGAGACCAAAATTAGATAATGAAACCTGAGTCTGCCAATTCTGCTATTCAGCCACCGACCTATGAAGATGTGTGCGCCGCAGCCAAGCGAATCAAACATGTTACGCACGTCACACCCTTGCTGAGTAACCCAGCGCTGGACGAACGTGCGGGCGCAAAAATCCTCCTAAAGGTCGAGGCCTTGCAACGCACGGGATCGTTCAAAATTAGAGGTGCCTATAACCGCCTCAGTCAACTTAGCGAGCAGGAGCGAAAAGCCGGGGTGGTTGCCTGGTCATCGGGCAATCATGCGCAGGGCGTCGCCTCTGCCGCTGCGATTTTGGGGATTTCTGCAACCATCGTTATGCCCGCTGATGCGCCGAAAATAAAAACGGACAACACGCGCGCGTTTGGCGCAAAAATTGTTCCCTACGACCGCGAGACCGAAGACCGAGAAAAGATTGCGTATAGAATCGCGGACGAGACCGGCGCGATTATCGTTCCCTCGTACGACGACCCGCACATTATCGCGGGGCAAGGGACCGTGGGCCTTGAGCTTATGAGCCAAGCAGAATCCTTGGGTACTCAAGTTGACGAAATCCTCGCCCCGGTAAGCGGAGGCGGTCTTATTGCGGGGATTGGCCTCGCGGCGCGTGCCGTAAATCCGAACGTTAAGTTGTACGGCGTCGAGCCTGAAGGCTTTGACGATCATCGCCGCTCGCTGGTGTCGAAACAACGCGAGCACGCCCCGCCTCATGGCGATACATTGTGTGACGCGTTGTTGGCGCCCTCCCCCGGGAAAATAACCTGGGCGATCAATAGCGAAGGGCTCGCGGGATGTTATGCGGTCAGCGACGATGATGTGCGCACCGCAGTCAATTTTGCCTTCAAAACTCTCAAACTCGTTGTCGAGCCAAGCGGTACTGCAGGCCTGGCCGCCATTCTCAGCGGTCAGCATCAGTGCGCCGGACAAACCATAGCCGTGGTGCTGAGCGGTGGAAACGTCGATACGGCAACTTTCACGCGTTGCCTAAGCTCGGCTTCTTAACCGCCTGAACCTAAGAGACCTTGAGCCAAAAAGGTGACCCCAATCTTGACCACATATAACCTCTGGTTGTATTTTGAGTGGATGATGATGGGTTATTGTGAAGTTCGGCTTGAGCCCACCCTTCCGCTCAGGTAATCCTCAATTATTCCAAGAACTTCTCGCCAACAGCTATTGTCTGGCGCACAGGATTTTATTCGCCCGCCATGCCTAAAGACAAAGCAGAATTAGGTCAGGACCTATCTCGATCATGGTGATTGAAGATAACGAGTATATGCTCGACATACTGGTCAATAGTCTGCGGCGCATGGGCTTTAAGCGCTTGCAAAAATTTAAGAACGGGAAGGAAGCGGTTGAGTATTTGAAGCTCACCGCAAAAGGATTCGGCGCGGCGGTTGAGCCGATCGACATTGTGATCTCCGACTTGATCATGGCTCCTGTCAATGGACTGCATCTTCTCCAGTGGCTGCGCGACGATAAGGCGTCTCCCAGTCGCTTTATGCCCTTCATCATGCTCTCAGGTGCGGCGGACCGCGCGAACGTCCGAAGAGGCGCGCGAGCACGGCGTAAACGATTTTATGGCGAAGCCATTTTCAGTCGATAATATCTATAAGGTCCTTCAGCGCATCATCGACGCGCCGCGCCAGTTTGTTACAACTCAATCTTATTTTGGACCTTGTCGGCGTCGATCTAGCAAAGCTGGTCCACCGAACGGCATGGAACGGCGCAAGCCTGATGAGTCGCACGCCACGATTGTCTATTCCAAAGACAAGGTGGAGAAACCGTCCTCGCCCAGTGATGTTTGGCTTTTCAAGCTTCCCAACTATCTCAAGCAAAAGATGGGGTCGAACGCCCAGCGTCAGCCCTTTGTCTTGCCCGATGATGTTTTAGGGGCTGCAGAGGAACAGCTCCAGCGCGAAGCTGAAGGTTTTATCGGATGGGCCAAGGAATACCTTGATAAGTTGTCGCACGAGGTTTCGCAGGCGAAGCAAGTTTCAGGTGAGGCTCGGACCACAAATTTTGAAGAGATCAATTTGATTGCGCACGAGCTTCGCGGCCAGGGCGGAACATTCGGATACCCGCTCATTACCGTTTTTGGAAAATCTCTATACGAGGTTACCAAACCACCGTGCCGCGAAGACGATTCTAATTTGGAAATCGTCAAGGCTCATATCGACACCATGCGAGCGGTGCTTCGCGAGCAAGTAGAGGGCGATGGGGGCGAAGTTGGACAATCTTTGTTCAAGGCCCTAAAAATGGCGATCAATAAGTACTCGCCAAAATCGGACGGCTAAGCGTAAAAGCGCGAGGCTTATCTACCCAAGATCTGGAAGCGTTCCCCGTGACTGCGCCGACCGCACCCGAACCTCATATTGCGAAACACTCATCTTTGAGACGATTGAGACTTCTCGCCATTGTTATGGTCGCTTTCTTAACCACAGGAATGGTCATCGGAGTCATTGCGTATCTTTCAGTCCAACATGATCGTTCTGTCTCAAGAACACTCAACAGAACGGGAACAACCGCGAAGACCGTGGGGTCGCAAGCTGAGCAAACCTTTCGTGAAACGTTTCGTGTGCTCGAAGGCATCGCAGACATATACCGGCACGAACGCGAGCATGATATATTGGATGAGAACACTCTCCTCACGTTAATGGCCGAAAAGCTTGAACACATTCCCGCAGTCAAAACGTTCGTTATTTTGGACGAAAATAATGACGGCGTGGCGGCCGGCCGCACCTTCCCACTTGATCCCAAATTTCCAAGGCCGGAACGCGATATTCCCCGGCCTCCACCGATTACAATGGATGGGTTTACTTTCAGCGAGATATACGAAAACGCACGCCCACAACTAACGCCGGGAAGCTGGCTTTTACCTGTGAGTATGGACGTGACTTCTCAGAGCGGTGAGGCCCTGGGCCGCGTCCTTGCGGTGATCGACGTCTCGTCATTCGAGACATTTTATAAATCTCTGGATGTAGGCTCGAAGGGCACCATCACTTTATGGAGTGCCAACGGCATATTAGTGGCCTCCAATAATACTGACCGTTATCGCCCCGGACATTTTGAGAAGTCCGCGCTCGATCATTATCAAATCTTGCGAGACGAGCCTAACGCTACGACGGAAACTATAATCCCGGGAACTGACGGGGAAATTACAGTCCGATGCGCGCTCGCCAACGCCCCGCTCTTCATTTCAATTACCGTTCATGCCGATGACTTTCTGGCAAGCTGGCGGGGGGGACGAAACACATTTGCGGTGGCGATGCCGATCGTCATTTTGGCCATGATTGCATTTAGCCTGATCATAACCTTTCAGCTAAAGCGATTGGAAAGAAATGAAGCCGAGCTTCGCAAGGCGAAAGCATCTGCGGAGGACGCGAATGAAACCAAAAGTCGTTTCCTCGCACATATGAGCCATGAGTTCCGCACGCCGTTGAATGCGATCATGGGGTTTGCTGAAATCATAAAAAACAAGATGCTCGGCGGCGAAGTACCAAAGCCTTACGTCGCGTATGCCGATCATATTCATAGATCCGGAGAACATCTCCTGCACATCGTAAACGACATCTTGGATATGTCGAAAATCGAGTCCGGTGCGCAAGCACTACGCCAGGAAACCATAGACATGCACACCGCCACTCTCAGTGCAATTTCATTTGTGGAAGGCATTGCGGCACAGAAAGACGTGACAGTTCATGTTGAATTTAATGACACCCTACCGCGTGTGATTGGGGATGAACGATTTATAAGACAAGTTCTTATTAATCTGCTTTCCAATGCGGTTAAGTTTTCGCCGGCCGGAGAAATCGTACGTGTGCTCTCCCGGCATGAAGAGGGAAAATCTCTTGAGGTATCGGTCGCAGACAGCGGCCCGGGCGTTGATCCAGCTGTGCTGCGCCGATTGGGTGAGCCCTTTCTGCAAAGTGATCCGGCGATATCACAAACGGGGCAAGGGACCGGCCTTGGGCTCTCAATCTGCAAACGATACATGGATTTATTGGGAGGCGAGCTCACGATTTACAGCGCCGCGGACCAAGGAACGACCGCAACGATTCGATTCCCAAGCCATATTTTGGACGCCAGTACGTCGTAACTCTGCATTTGGGTATAGTCTCATGCGCATTGTCTCCCTGATCGCGAGCGCGTCAGAAATCACTTGTTCTCTGGGCATGCGGGACGCCTTAGTGGGACGCAGTCACGAATGCGACAACCCAAAGGACATCACCTCGCTACCTGCCGTTACCGCAAGCAAGCTAGATAAGGCGCTTTCGAGCGCAGCCATTGATTCTTCCGTAAAATCTTTGGTTGGCGATGGACTTGCGGTTTATCAAGTCGACGAAGATCTCCTTCGCACATTGGCTCCTGACGTGATTCTGACGCAAGATCAGTGCGAGGTTTGCGCCGCCAGCTTGAAGGACGTGGAGGCCGCCGTGTGCGATTGGGTGGGCCAGGACGTAAAAATCATCTCGCTCCACCCCAACTCCCTCAATGACGTCTGGCGTGATATTCAAACCGTTGGCGACGCACTGGAGTGTGGTGGAAAAGCCTCAACATTAATTTCCGCCGCGCAAGCGCACTTAGAAAACATTCACGCGAACGCCCCAGCGGAGCAACTAAAAGTTCTCATCGTCGAGTGGATCGATCCATTAATGTCGGCGGGGCATTGGATCCCAGAACTCGTCGATGCCGCCGGTGGGTTACCTCTGTTGGCCGACGCCGGCGGACCATCACCTTACATATCATTGGACGACATCTCGGCGGCCGATCCCGATGTGATCATTGTCGCCCCCTGCGGTTTTGATGTCGAACGCACGGAACGTGAAATGCACGTTTTGAAAAACACGCCGGCGTGGTTGGACTTGCGGGTCGTGCGGGAGAAACGGACCTTCCTTGCCGATGGGAATCTTTATTTCAATCGCCCGAGTTTGTCGGTGGTGAAAACAGTCGACATCATCCAGGATATTTTGGAAAGCGTAGACGAACATCATACGCCCCAATTCGATAAAACCGCGTGGCGCAAGTGGAGACCTTAAACCTATGTGTGCGTATGGTGACTGTCCTCTAGGGTCCAAGGCATGACCAAAAGTTCCCCATTGTGGGTTGTGATATTGGCAGTTACCCCGTAGTGCTTGGATAGATTCTCGGACGTCAACACGTGCTCAGGCGAACCGTCCGCCGCAACACATCCTTCCGACAAGAGAATGAGGCGGTCGCAAAACCTCGCCGCTAAACTTAGATCGTGCATCACCACGATCACGGTCTTATCTGCTCGCGCCATCTTGCGAAAAATCTGCAAGACCTGAAGGCGATGCGCAGGATCCAAGCCTGATACCGGCTCATCGGCCAACAATATGGACGGTGAACCGGCCAGCAACCGCGCAATGAGGGCGCGGGTGCGTTCACCGCCCGAAAGACTCGTAACCGGCCGGGAGGCAAGATGCGCGACGTCTGCGTCCTTCAAAGCCTGGTGAATTATGTTTTGGTCGGCTGACGTGATGGCATCCCAAGGTCCCAGATGCGGCAGGCGACCAAGTGAAACTAGACGCTCGACACTTAGCGGCCAAAGCACGGAGCGATCTTGGCTCAGATATCCCAGGCGGCGCGCGCGCTCCGCCCTTGGCCAAGACTCCAAAAGCCTATCATTAATGAACACCTCGCCCGACGACCTTCGCACCAATCCGGTTGCAGCCTTGAGGAGTGTTGTTTTTCCCGCCCCGTTTGCACCAATAAGCCCAACCAAGGAGCCAGGATTAAAATCAAGTGAGGTATGCGATATGGCGTCGTGGTCTCCATAATTTACACAAACGTCTTTGAGACAAAGGCGGGTCTTGTGATCGTTGGTCATGGGCGGGTCCGCCTCAACACATAGAGGAGGTGGAGGAAAAACGGCGCTCCAATCAAAGCCGTGATCACGCCGACCTTGAGTTCGGAGGACGTGGAGATCGCGCGCACACCGATGTCCGCCGCCAGCATAAGGGCAGCACCGCCAATCGCACTTGGCAGCAGCAACCGGCCGGGCCGATACCCCACTAGCGGACGCAAAATATGCGGCACCACCAGACCCACAAAACTCACGACACCGGTCACCGCTACAGCCGCGCCGACACAAAAGGCCGTGCCAAGAATAGCGCGCAGTTTTACCGACAAAATATTGAACCCCATGGTTTCAGCGGTGTCTTCACCGAGAGTCAGCGCTTCGAGCGCGCGCCCCGTGGTCGAGAGCAATACCCATCCGATAATCA
>CBDDHW010000077.1:0-34959 GCA_965228575.1 Rhodospirillaceae bacterium
ATCAAATTGATGCACGAGGCTTGAATTGCCCTTTACCTGTTCTAAAACTCAAAAAAGTGCTCAGAGTGTTGCCAAATAATACGGTGATTGAATTGCTGGCGACAGACCGAGCGGCCCTTCGAGATATTCCAGCGTATTGCCGCGCTCAGAGTCTGAGATGCAATGTCGAGAGGACGCCTGGGTTTCTGCGGTTTAGGATTGAGGCCGCGGATAGATCGCCTGCCTAATATTTGACCTTAAAATCGAAAATTGCATAGAAAATACTCAATTTGGTAACTCCCATGAAGGCGATGTTCCGCATCTCATTGATTTAAATTGATTTATTTAATGTGGGCTAGCGGCACGTTTTTTGAATAGTGTTGTGAGGAGGTAGCGTTCTGGTCCATCCGGAGCGCGGTTAATGCTGTCTGCGCGGGGAAAAGAGTGCAGGCCTTATAGTCCAATAAATTGCGCGGTGCGCATGGCAGACCTGGGAGGGGAAATTATGGCAGGTGGAGACGTATTCTTCGTACTTATGGGCGCGATCATGGTTTTTGCCATGCACGCGGGGTTCGCATTCCTGGAAGTCGGAACCGTACGTAAGCGCGCGCAAGTGAATGCCTTGGTCAAGATTCTAAGTGATTTTGGGGCCTCGACAATCGCGTACTTCTTTATCGGGTACGGCCTCGCGTATGGCGTGAGTTTCCTTCAGTCGGCTCAAATTATCTCGGGTGGAGACGGAACCGGATTCGCTCCCCAAGGGTACGATCTAGTGAAGTTCTTTTTCCTCCTAACCTTTGCCGCCGCCATCCCGGCCATCATTTCCGGGGGCATTGCAGAGCGCGCAAGGTTTTATCCTCAACTCATCGCCAGCTTTATTCTTGTCGCTGTCGTTTATTCGTTTTTCGAAGGGATGGTTTGGAATGGCAACTTTGGGTTTCAAACCTTGATGAGCAGCTGGTTCGGCGCGGATTTCCACGACTTCGCTGGCTCGGTTGTTGTCCATGGAATGGGCGGGTGGCTAGCATTGGCCGCAGTCCTCCTCTTGGGCAATCGTTCGGGGCGTTACAAAAGTGATGGCACCGTGGTTGGTATGCCTCCCTCGAATATTCCGTTCCTCGCGCTAGGTGCGTGGGCCCTTTGCGTTGGTTGGTTTGGTTTTAACGTTATGAGCGCCCAGTCTCTTGACGGTGTTACAGGATTGGTGGCCGTCAATTCGCTGATGGCGATGGTTGGTGGAATTCTAGCGGCACTTTTCGTTGGCAAAAATGACCCGGGCTTTGTGCATAACGGAGCGTTGGCGGGCCTTGTTGCAATTTGCGCGGGATCGGATGTAATGCATCCTCTCGGCGCTCTTATAACGGGAGCACTCGCGGGCGTCCTTTTTGTGTGGTCGTTCAACCTTTGCCAAAACAAGCTCAGAATTGACGATGTCTTGGGCGTTTGGCCCCTGCATGGTCTTTGCGGTGCTCTCGGCGGAATTCTGTGCGGTGTCTTCGGCTTGGAAGCCTTGGGCGGAATGGGCGGCGTCAGCTTTATGTCGCAGTTGGTGGGAACGCTTGTCGGAGTGGCAATCGCGCTTATCGGCGGGTTTATTGTTTACGGAGCACTGAAAGCCACGATCGGCATTCGCCTTTCCGAGGAGGAAGAGTTTGCGGGCGCTGACCTTGCGATCCACAAAATCTCTTCGACACCGGACGAAGACATCGTCAGGTAGAGTTTTTCTCTCTTAACTAAAAAGGCGGAGGATTGACCTCCGCCTTTTTCTTAGCTGGTTAGGGGTGGATCGGTATCTTCGACATCCCTGTACCGATATTGCAGAGCGACCATAGTCGCTTTGACGGGACGAAGAGAAAAACCGACCACAACGGCAATAAACGTCGGCCACAACACCATATGAACCCACATGGACGGCGTATATGTGAGTTCGACAAGGAGCGCTAAACCGGCCGCGACCAGGGACAACGGGAGCATGATAAAAAAGGCTGGTCCGTCCCCGGTATCGTGACCCTGAAAACTTAGTCCGCAAACATTGCACGCTTGTGCGATCTGAACATAGCCATCAAACAGCTGTCCCCGGCCGCAACGCGGACAACGTCCCATCAAACCCGCGTAGGTTACTGAGACAGCCGGTTTGACATCGTGATTTTGCATTGGTTCTGGTTCTCTGATTTTTAAATTGGCATAACGCCGCGTTTTGGTCTCGAGGTACCCACAGACTCGGTAGTCAGAGGTGCGCCAACTTCTTGGAGTCGGCGTCGGCGGTCCTCAACCGGCGTTCCCATTATCACATCCTCAAATTGCTTCAACGTTTCAAACTCGGGCAATGTTAGGATTCGTGCGACATACTTAGCTGTTTTTGGCCAGCGATCTTCGTCAATGGCATATTTTGCATATGATGCTGTGCGAAAGAACGACGCGATAGCAATGTCCGCGATCGACACCTCCTCAAAAATAAAGCCGTCATCGGGACTTTCGCGTTCCAAATAATCTAGAATTTCGGGTATTTCGATATCACGCGCTTTCTCAACGATGTTGTCTTCAGGATCTTCGTTCCATACGACACGCCGGACCACCAATTGATAGTAGAAATGCCAGATTAGGGCATCGCCCATCCGTGTGTCGGCAAATTCCTCGTACCACCGCGCCCGAGCGCGCTCCATCGGGCTCTTGGGTAAGAGGGACGGATTTGGATACCGCTCGTTCAGGTATTCGCAAATGACAGTCGAGTCACTCAGAGTTACCGATCCGTCAATCAGCACAGGAATTCGCCGCAATGGACTTAATTTTTCGAAGGTATCGTTACCGAAGAATGGAATAATGGGATCGATTTCGTAGGCAATGCCTTTGAGTTCAAGACAAACAAGCGTTTTCCGCACATAAGGCGACAGGAAAGAGCCAATAACTTGGACTTTGGGGGCCATGAAGAGGTTCAAAATAAAAGGGGCCGGTTTTAAACCGGCCCCGAAATTCTATTTACCTTATCCAGCAAAGGTTCGGACTGGTAGGCCGAGAAGCCAATAGACCCACACAAACAAGAACAGCCAAACCACATCAACGAAGTGCCAATACCACGCAGCTGACTGAAATCCGACATGCTTGTGTGCGCTGAATTGACCCTTCATCGCTCTGAAGCCGCAAACGATCAGGAACACAGTTCCAACAAACACGTGGAAGCCGTGGAATCCGGTCGCGAGATAGAATGTTGACGGATAAATGCCCTCGTCCAAAGCAAATTCAGCAACGCCGTATTCGTAAATCTGGAAGGCCAAGAACAACGCGCCTAGGGCCGCAGTAATAAATATCCACCGCGCTGCTGCTTTGTTGTTTCCCTCTTCGATGAAAATGTGTGCGCGGGTTACTGTTCCACCTGAGGTGAGGAGAATGACGGTATTGTAAAAGGGCAGGGTCCAAGCCTCGAGCGGGACTATGCCTTCTGGGGGCCATTGAAGCGTTGCCGTCGAAAACCCGAGCGAATGATGAAAGAACGCCCAGAAAAAGGCCGCGAAGAACATCACCTCAGAGGCAATGAACAACACCATACCAAACCTAAGGCCATGATTTACTGCATCGGTATGCGCCTTTTGAACAACAGACTCTTTAACAACGTCTCGCCACCAGTACACCATCGTCAAAATAACGAGCGCGAAGCCAGGAATCAGCGGTAAGATTCCAAGGTCTTCCATTCCAAGGATGGGGACGTTGTGAAAGTTAATAATCGCGCCAATCGCTAGGACCAGCGCGGCAAATGAGCCGAGTGCGGGCCATGGGCTCGGGTCGACCATATGAAAGGGATGTTTGGCTTGGGCGCTCATGGAACGATCCTTCTTGGTTCTCTAGTTAGCAACCGCAGCGAGTTTTGTTGGCGCTACGGATTCATCTCTCAATTCTGCACTTTCCTCTAGTGTCATATCCTCGAGGGAACGAAAAAAAGTGTAGGACAATGTGATTGTGCGAATCTCTTCGGTAGTTTCGTTGTCTATCATGTCTGGGTCGACGAAGAAGGACACCGCCATATCAACACTTTCGCCGGGTTGCAGCAGCTGCTCTTGAAAACAAAAGCAATCAATCTTGCTGAAATAAAGCCCAGCCTTTTCCGGAGTTACGTTAAAGGTGGCCGTGCCCGTGGTGGGCTTATCTGAAATATTCTTCGCGACGTAGTGAACAGTGTAAGTTTCACCAATCTTGAGAGTCACCGATTTCTCAACGGGGTAGAATTCCCATGGCAGAGCTTTATCCACATTTGAGTCTAATCTCACAGTGACCGGCACATCGATGACGGAGTCCGAGGGAGCGTCTGCAATTTGCGTGGCACCATTTATGCCGAGAGCTCGGCAAAAGGCGTCGTAAAACGGAACAAAGGCAAATGACAGGCCTATCATTCCAGCAACAACGGCAAAGGCTGTCAGCGCCAGTTTAGTGTTGCGTTGCTTTAAGTCACTATCGTTCATCATTGAACCTTGAACGGGTAAACCGCATTTACTCCGCCGGATGTGTTGCGCGCTGACCACCCATAGCCGGGGGCTCCTCAAAGGTATGGAAAGGTGCGGGTGAGGGTACCGTCCACTCCAAGGTATCTGCACCTTCGCCCCAAGGGTTAGCGACTGACTTCTCTCCAGACTTCATCACGTAGACAGTCATGATCAGGAAGAAAACCGTAGATGCTCCGGCGAGATACGAGCCGTAGCTTGACCATGCATTCCAGTAGGCGAAGATGTCCGGGTAATCGATGTATCGGCGTGGCATTCCCGCCAGTCCCAAGAAATGTTGAGGGAAAAATGTAACGTTCACGCCGATGAAGGTTGTCCAGAAATGAAGCTTACCTGCCCAATCCGGGTAGCGACGTCCGGTCATCTTGTCGAACCAATAATAGAACGCCGCGAATATGGCGAACACCGCGCCGAGCGACAGCACGTAGTGAAAGTGTGCGACAACGTAGTAAGTGTCGTGCATCGCAATATCCATACCCGCGTTCGCTAGTACAACTCCGGTAACGCCGCCAACGGTGAACAGAAAGATAAATCCAACCGCCCAAAGCATCGGCGTTTTGAAGGCGATTGAGCCGCCCCACATGGTCGCGATCCAACTGAAAATCTTAATGCCCGTGGGAACCGCGATCGCCATGGTCACGGCGATAAAGTACGCCCGGTAATTGACGCCCATTCCAACCGTGTACATGTGGTGGGCCCAAACGATGAAACCGACGATGCCGATGGACGCCATCGCGTATGCCATCGCTAAGTAACCGAAGACCGGTTTACGAGAAAACGTCGAGACGATGTGACTGACGATTCCGAATGCTGGCAAGATCATGATGTAAACTTCAGGGTGACCAAAGAACCAAAACAAGTGCTGCCAGAGGAGTGGATCACCACCGCCGGAGGGATCAAAAAAGGCCGTGCCGAAATTCCGGTCTGTGAGAAGCATCGTCAGCGCGCCCGCTAGGACCGGAATTGCAAGCAAAAGCAATATTGCTGTGATCAAGATTGACCAAACAAACAAAGGCATTTTGTGCATGGTCATACCCGGTGCGCGCATGTTGAAAATCGTAGTGATGAAGTTCGTAGCGCCCAGGATGGACGAGGCTCCAGCTAGATGAAGAGACAAGATCGCGAAATCGACACTCATATCTGGCGAGCCGGTCCGGCCAGATAGAGGAGGATATACCGTCCATCCGGTTCCAACGCCCTGGCCGGCGACCATAGAAAGGACCAGCAAAATGAGGGCCGGCGGCATGAGCCAGAAGGAGATGTTGTTCATGCGGGGAAACGCCATATCCGGCGCGCCGATCATCATGGGCATGAACCAGTTTCCGAAGCCGCCGATTAGAGCCGGCATGACCACAAAAAACACCATAAGCAGCGCGTGTGCTGTTACCAGCACATTATAGAAGTGCTTGTCTGTGATGAACTGCAGTCCGGGATCAGCCAGTTCCACGCGGATCATGATGGAGAAAGCGCCGCCTACGAGAGAGGAAATAACGGCGAACACCAAATACATCGTGCCGATATCTTTGTGGTTGGTTGAATTCAGCCACCTTTTGATTCCGGTTGGATGGTGGTCGCCGTGGTCATGACTATGATCTGCGTGGGTTGCGGCGCTCATGGATAGTCTTCTCCAATATTTACGATTGCATCCGCTGGCTATTCTGCAGCAGCGACTTGAACATCTGAGGGTGAAGTTAGACCAGCTTGTTGCTGTTCAACATATTCCTGGAACTTCTCTTTACTAACAACGTCAACGACGATGGGCATCAATGAATGTTCGACGCCACACAATTCAGAGCATTGCCCGTAGTACCGCCCCTCCTTGGTCACCCGTGTCCACGTTTCGTTTGTTCGCCCTGGGACGTTGTCGAGTTTGACGCCGAACGCCGGGATGGTCCAAGCGTGGATAACATCACTGGAGGTGAACAGAATCCGAATTGTTGTATCGACAGGTATAATCACGTGCGTGTCTGTCTCCAGCTGGCGATATTGCCCAGCTTCAACATCTATTTCGTGATCTTGGAGAGGGTAGGAATCAAATGAAATATCGTATTCTGGTAATTCGTAAGACCAATACCATTGCCGACCTATGACTTTTAAAGTCATGTCGGCTTCTTCAACCCGGTCCATATAGTATAGCAATCGGAAAGAGGGGACCGCGATGAGGACCAAAATCAATACCGGTATCGCCGTCCATATAATTTCGAGTGGCGTGTTGTGAGACCACTTCGCGGGCACCGGATTGGCTCGCTCGTTAAAGCGGAAGACGCAAATTAAGAGCAGCGCAAGAACGAACAGAGATATGGCCGTGATAATGATCAAAAGAAAATTGTGAAACTCGTACATTTGTTCCGCGACAGGGGTCACGGGAGTTTGCAGACCCAACTGTTTTGGAGTTGGGAATGACGGGGTCGGCATACGCTCGTATTCCTGCGCTAGCCCAGAGAAGGCGAAAAATATGCTCGAAAAGAATGCGGCTACCGCCAATGTCACACGACTCACACTTAGTCTCCATTGTTGCCCTAGAGCGGCCCATCGTTTAAGCAGCTCGGCCAAGGGGTTCAACCGATATTTACGAGGTTTTTCAGTTTTTTGAGCCGAGGCCCCCGGACTTCATTCCCCGTGAGGGGCAAATCCCTTGAGCCCCGCGGCGAGAGTACCCGAAGCCAACTTGCCCGTAAAGCCGAGACATCACCTAAGCGCTTATGCTTAAGGGGCTTTCCTGATTGTGACGCCTAAGTTAAACAGGGCTAAGACGGTCCTATTTTTTGCACAAGTTAATTTCGAGGTGCGCCGTGACGCTCAAGAAAGACCAAGAGTCTCGGTCTCCAGAAAGGATTAAGCGCGTGCGCTTGATCCTATTTGGGATCGCCGTAGCCTGCGTATCTGTGTTCATGTACGTCAGTTTTATCGTGAAAACGGCTGTTAAGGGACCTTAGGCTAGTCGGCTACAGCTCAGGCTTGGCTGCACGTTCCGTTAGAATCGCAAATCATTCTCACTGACTATTGATATGACAGCATCAGAAATACTCCCGCACGTAAACGCTGTGCTCAATACGATATCCACCGTTCTGCTGCTTGTTGGTTTTGTGATGATTCGTAGAGGTAAGCGAGAGTCGCATAAAAAAGTGATGATTTCTGCACTGATCGTCTCAGCGCTATTCCTTGTATTTTACCTCATTTACCATTTTACGGCGCCGATTTTTGTGTTTCCCGGCTCGGGCTGGGCGGTGCCTGCTTACTACGCCCTTCTTATCAGTCACGTGATACTTGCAACGCTGGTAACACCTATGGTGTTCGTCACGGTGTGGCGTGCGTTGCATGGTTCATTTGAGCGGCACAAAGCGATCGCGCGTTGGACGTTCCCAGTTTGGCTGTACGTTACGGTGACCGGGGTCGCGATCTATGTCATTTTATACCATGTTTATGCACCAGGCGCATAAGTGTCCCTGGCGATGTTCAGTTAGTGGTTCCATTATTGGCTAAGACTTCTGAGGCGGTTTCATGGACGAAAAAGAAGTTTTAGCACGCGCATTACCGCCCCCTATCGATGTGGCGGTAGATGGAATGATCGCAGGGAAACTCACTCCGCATTTAATTACCGAGTTGCGCGGGTGGGTCGTCCTACCCCTTATCGCGCTTGCGCTTGCGGGAGTGTTGGCGCTTTTGCTCGCCTTAGCGCGCGTACCTGGTGCGGAAACTCTACTGCCATGGACTGGGCAAAATTTCTTTGAAAAAGGCCTAGTGGCTCACGTGACTTTCGCTTTTGTGGTTTGGTACGTCGGCGTTCACGGGGCGCTAACGGTGCTCGCCACTGCACAATGTGCGTCAGATGAGAGCGAGATTGGATCGCTTAGTATTTTTGTTGGCAGGACGGCTGTCTACGGCGCTGGATTGAGTCTTGTAATGATGCTGATCCCGGCGGTGGCTGATTTGGGTGAGCCGTCCCTGAACAACTACATCCCAGTCCTCATACACCCTCTCTTTTACGCGGGCCTTGCTCTGCTTGCGCTGTCTCTGGCGCTTCTTGTCATTCGTTTGCTTTTTTTTGTTGCGAATTTGCGGGAGGTGGAAGCGGCGGCATTCGGTATCGCTGCGGCAGGTGTCATTTACTTGATAGCCCTCGTTTGCATCGCGGCGGCAGTGGCAACAATTCCTTTAAACATGGGACCAGTGGGCACTAATGAATATGTGATGTGGGGGGGTGGGCACGTTCTTCAATTCGCCAATACCGTCCTCATGATGTGCGCTTTTTATATGATTGCTCGTGTAACTTTGGGCGAGACCCCCATCAGTGAGCCGTGGTTTAAAGGTATGATCTTGATCATCTTGGCAGGAGCTGCGGCCGGCCCTCTCTTGTATTTGTCTTACCAGGGAGGAGACCCATCCCAACGTATGATGTTCACCTATTTGTATTGGTTCGTTTTACCCATACCCTCCGCCGTCATTCTCGCCAGTATTGCCGCTTTATTTTACAAACGGCGCGCGGATGTTTTCCGCGCGGCGCCGGAAACTATCGGCGTGATGGCGGCCCTTCTTCTTTTCGCGTTTGGCGGCGTGATTGGGTATTTTGAGGGGTCGGTGGATACCCGGACCCCTAGCCATTATCACGCCATGCTTATCGCAGTGACCCTTGGGTTTATCGCGCTATATTTTGCGCTCTTTTTACCCCTTATCGGTCGCCGTACATCGCGTCATGGCTTACGAGCCAGCATGTATGTGCTTTTGGGCGTAGGACAGTTTCTGCATTCCTTGGGCCTGTATCTGGCCGGACTGGACGGTGTCATACGGAAAACTGCCGGCGCCGCCCAGGGTCTGGACAGCGGCTGGAAAATTGCGACCATGTCTATGATGGGGTTGGGTGGAGTGATCGCGGTCGCTGGGGGCGTAATTTTCATTGCCCTTGCGGGTCGAATGCTGTTGGCAGGCAGCGATGAAAGTGATACCGCAAACTCGGTCACGACGACTGGAGCTGCTGGCAATTAATTTTTGAACGGTCTTTTGGCGAACGGAATCATGCAAATTCGCGGATACATTGAGCTCATGAAGCTCCGCATCGGCTTCCTGATTGCTATCAGTGCCATGGCCGGGTATGCCGCCGTCGCGAATCAAGTCGATGCATGGCAGCTTGCCGTCTTATTTGTCGCTATGTTGCTCGGCTCATCTGGCTCGGCGGTATTCAATCAGTTTTATGATCGCGATATCGATGGGCTGATGCCTCGAACTGCCAATCGTCCCCTGGTCATGGGATCGGTCCAAGACGCAACGCGAGCGTTGTGGTTTGCCGGAGCCTTGCTGCTGACCGGATGCATTATCGCATTGCTCGCGTTCAATTGGGTTGTTGCCCTTCACTTATTTCTTGGCGCCTTCGTCTATGGAGTGATTTATACGGTTTGGCTGAAACGGCGCCATTGGACGAACATTATTATTGGTGGTGCGGCCGGGAGCTTTGCTGTTTTAGCCGGTGCGGCTGCGGTCGATCCAGGAATTTGGTTGTTGCCAGCTCTTATGGCGATCACATTGTTCCTATGGACACCATCTCATTTTTGGGCGCTAGCGATCCTTATTAAGGACGATTATGCCAGGGCTGGTATACCTATGCTTCCGGTTATTGCGGGAGATGCAGCGTGTGCCAAGTGGATTCTCACAAATACCGTTGCTTTGTTTATTTCTGCGCTACTTCCCCTGGTCTTCGGTCAGTTAGGATGGATCTACGCAATCGTCTCCATGGGTTTTGGGGTGAGATTCCTTTGGTTAAATTGGAAATTGGTTCGTGATCCATCACGAGAGTGGGCGCGCCGAAATTTCTTGTTCTCTATGCAATACCTTGCTGGCGTTTTCCTGGCGGTCGTAATTGACAAACACGTGCCGTTGTCTTTCTTCGGCTTCTAATTTAAATCGACGGCGAATTTCTTTAGATCGGCGAGATTTACGTGCTCGAGCGCACCTTCGTGAGTTGCGGCAAGCACGACCTTAGGTGCTCTACCCGACTCAAATGCCTGTTGCCAGCGCGGCGCACATAAACACCATTGATCACCTGGTTTCAGGCCCGGGAAATCGTATTCCGGTAATGGCGTCGACAGGTCATTGCCGGATGCCTTACTGAAAGCGAGAAAGTCGTTTGTCATCACAGCGCAAACCGTATGCGACCCAACGTCGGTCGGCCCAGTATTGCAGCAGCCGTCTCGGAAGAATCCCGTTCGCGGCGTGCTGGAGCACGTTGTTAGCGAGCCTCCCAATACATTTCGCGCAGGACGCTGAGGATCTGCCATATCGCGCATTGCGAAATCTCAGTTAAATTAAGGGATACCAATGATCTGGTTTCGATTTTCCAACGTATCTTATACGAAAACCCTTTTCTTTTAAGTGATTTAAACCAGACGGACAGATACTCTATCTCACCACGTAAATAAGGGCAGGGTAGGAGTTTGTGATTCAACTGCTTTCATCAACAACACAGCTGAAAAAAACCATGCTGCTGTTAGCTTCAATAGCTGCGATCGTCGTTGCGGGGTGCCCATCCGTGGGGATCGCGCAAAGTGATATTCATTCTCCGCCACAGACAATAAGCCCACCGCCTTTGGCGTCCATCCCAAAGGTCGATCCGCTCGAGCTGTATGGTGAAACCGCTATTTATGATGTGTTCCGACGCGGGCAAAAGGTTGGTGAGCACCGCGTACACTTTTTAATGGATGGAGCCAGGCTTTCGGTCACGGCCGACTTGAATCTGGAGATTCCGTTTCTTTTTTTTACAGCTTATCGCTTTACGTACGAGTCATCGGAGATTTGGGACGGCGAGCACCTGATCACTTTAACCGCGAATGTGAATGACAATGGTAAGGTCTCACAAACAAGGGCCGAGGTTGATGGTGATCTATTCAGGGTTGATGGACCGCGCGGTCCGTCCGTTCTGACGTCATGGATTTTTCCTACAAACCATTGGCACCGCGGGCAAGTAAACGCGCCGGTTATCTTGAACACGCTGACAGGCCGCGTCTCTTATGTGACGACCATTGGAAAGGGGATCGATACTGTTGATACACCATCCGGATCGGTTCAAGCCGAGCATTTTGAATATACCGGTGATTTGAGAGATACCGAAGTTTGGTATGATTCGGAAGGCCGTTGGGTGAAAATGCGCTTCCAGGCGAAAGGGGGCACTACATTGGAATACATCTGCCGCGAGTGTGGCGTTGGAGACAGTGAGTTTGTCGAAGATTCACCAAAGGAGAGTTCATGACTCGGAACCTCTGGATTACTGGTGCGGGAAAGGGCATTGGGCGAGCGGTTGCGTTTGAGTACGCCCGCCACGGGTGGTCGGTTGCGGTTAGTGCGCGGACGGCGTCAGATCTGAAGTCACTTGCAACGGAAGCGCAGGCGGAAAATTTACCGGGGCGCATTCATCCGTTTCCAGCGGATGTTACCGATCACGACGCAATGATCCAGACATTCAAGGCTATCGAGCAAGATGTTGGAAGGTTAGATCACGTCATACTAAATGCTGGCACCCATGCGCCGAGCTCGGCGGCACAGTTCAATGCCAATGCGTACCGGACTTTGCTTGAGATTAACGTTATGGGCGTTGTGAATGGGTTATCGGCGGCAATTCCAGCATTCGTTGACCGGAAACAGGGTCAGATTGGCGTCGTCGCATCGGTTGCTGGTTACAGCGGGCTACCATCAGCTGCGCCTTATGGGGCGAGTAAAGCTGCGCTTATCAATATGTGTGAAGCGCTGAAACCAGAATTGGAGTCTGTAAACGTTGGGGTATCTCTCATTAATCCAGGCTTTGTGCGTACGCCTCTAACGGACAAAAACGATTTTCCGATGCCATTTTTGATCGAGGCCGACGAAGCGGCACATCACATTTACACTGGCATGGTGAAGGGAAAATTTGAAATCGCATTCCCGCGAACATTTGTTCTTATCTTAAAACTGCTTCGTATTTTGCCCTACGGATTGTATTTCCCGCTTATCAAAAAGGTCACCGGCGTATGAGTTCGCCCCCGTCACTTGGTCCTGCCGACGCCTATATTCGGTTTTATGAATCGTTGAGTCTGGAGACAGTGAAGAACGTTGCTGAAGTTGCCAGTCCCGACGTTCACTTTCGTGACCCTTTCAACGATCTAACCGGCATTGAGGCTTACCGTAGGCTGCTATCAAAAATGTTTGATACGGTTTCAGATATAAAATTTGTAGTTACCCACCAAAGCGTAGATGGCGATACGTGCTTTATCCGCTGGCGCTCTACTGCGACGTTGCGCGGAAAACCCTGGGTGATCGAGGGGGTAAGCGAGCTCAGGTTTGCTCCCGATGGAAAGGTGCGCGAGCACATTGACTACTGGGACTCCGCAGCACAGTTTTACGAACGGCTTCCCATTGTTGGCGCGGTGTTGAGATTTATCCGGCGCCGTATTGCGAAGGCGCACCAGTAGCCCTGCTTGCCAGTGAATCAAGCCTTTTGCGAATGACCATTTGCCGATCGGCGGTGATTGGAAATCCCCAAATCATGAAAATTGCGATGACCTTTAACAATACAGGACCAAGCGCGTAAGTTGCGGAAATCGCAAATATGGCGCTCGCATCATTGTTCCCGTCGGTGTTAAAGCCAAAAAACGCGACGGATGGCAAAGCAATCCCGACTGCAAAGGCAAAGGCGAGTTTGGTTGACATACCCCACAAGGCAAAGAAGAGTCCGGCCCGGTGCCTACCCGACCGAAGCGTATCGTAATCCACGACATCAGCTTGCAATGCGGGCGGTAATGCCAGGTCAGCGCCGAGACTCATTCCGGTAATGAGGCAAATAACGCCGAACGCGAATACCTCTCCTGGTCCCAACAAAGGGACCCAGACGAAAGCCAAACATGCCGCGATCATCGCGACGCACCACGCGCGGTGCTTTCCCAAGACGCGACTCAAAAAAAGCCATCCCGGAATTGCAACGATTGCGCTGAAAAAATAAACCAACGTCAAAATGCTGCGCTCAGCGGTGTCCGCCTGTAGTGCATGCTCCAAATACAAGAGAAACAGTGAAGCAGGAATGCCTGTTGCGAGCCCATTGATAAACCAGGCCGAAAGAAGCCTAGTAAACGGCCGATTGGCCAGAAGGCGTCGGCATTCTTCGAGGAATGGTTGCGTAAGGTCGTTTTGGCCCGTTGAATTCGCGGGAGGTGCATGATCAGGAACGCGCCAAAGCATAAACGCAATGAGTGGACCGCCGACGATCACCGCCATCCAAGATATCGCGGCATACGCTTCCTGTTCCGTGCCGCCAAAATTTGATGCGACGGCGGGTACCGCACCGGCGGCTAGGATTCCAATAATCGTCACACCCTCCCTCGCAGAGGTGATCCGCGTTCGTTCATCGTAGTTGCTAGAGAGTTCCGCACCCCACGCGGTGTAGGGAACTTGTATCAAGGTCCACCCGAAATAGAGAGAAACGGACCAAAATATGAGGTATGCCGGCGTCACATCGCTTGGGGGCTGGAAGAGTTGAACAATTGAGATGCCGCCAATAAGGGCGCCGAACACGATCCACGGTTTTCTGCGACCCCAACGGCTGGTCCACCGATCACTCAACACACCAACCACGGGATCGATGATGACATCCAACCCGCGTGCGATGAATAGTGCAAACCCCGCCACCGAAAGTCCGAGCGCTGCTCCGTAGTATGCCGGCAAAAAAACGAACGCAGGAATCATGGGCATCGCGAGCGCGAAACTCGGAAGCGCGTACGCAATTAAGCGTCCTACCGCAATCGACGAGCCTTTTATTGATGCCATTATTGGCGTACGAGTTTGAATTGACCGACGTTGATGGCGTTGGCGCGAAATCCGCCTTCGCAGTACGCTAAATACATTTCCCACATGCGCATGAATCGGGTGTCAAATCCGAGCGGTTCAATCGTTTGCCATTTTTCCAAGAATCGACTCCGCCAAAGTTTCAGTGTTTGCGCATAACTCTCGCCATACATATTCGCGCCTTCGAACTTCAATTTGGCGCGATCAAATTGGTTTTTTAGGACATCTACCGACGGAAGCATTCCGCCCGGAAAAATGTACCGTTGAATGAAATCCGCACTTCGCCGGTAACTGTCAAATCTGTCCTCGGAAATCGTAATTATTTGTAAGGCCGCTGCTCCACCGCGGGTCAAGCGTTCTCGAATCGTATCGAAATATCGTGGCCAGTGAGATTCTCCGACGGCTTCGAACATTTCAATCGATGCGACCCTGTCAAAAGTACCACCAACATCGCGATAGTCCTGCAATCGAAGATCGACATTTTCGGTAAGCCCAGCTCTTTGAATGCGCTCAGACGCAAATTTCAATTGCTCATTCGATAGTGTTAGCCCTGTAATCCGGCAGCCATATTCTTTTGCGGCGAATTCGGCGAAACCTCCCCATCCACAGCCGATCTCCAAAAGTTGATGATCGGGTTTCAGTTCAAGTAGTTGAGCGATACGGCGATATTTTTCAATTTGACCCTCTGACAGTGCTTGGTCTGGTCGATTAAAGATGGCCGAGGAATACGTCATCGTTGGATCGAGCCACTGACTATAGAATTCGTTTCCCAAATCGTAGTGTGCGGCAATATTTTTTCGGCTCCCTCGCTTCGTGTTTCGGCGCATGAGATGCAGCAAGCGATTCCATAGCTTGTGACCAAAGCTCTGAAGGCGCCGTGAATTCCATTTTCGAGTATTTGACGCCGCGAGTTCTATGACATTTGAGAGTTCTGGACTTTCCCAGTCACCGTCCAAATAGGATTCGACAAACCCGAACTCGCCTTGCGTTAGAAACTTCCGGATTGCGCGGTATCGCACGACTTCAACAGTAGCATGCAAAGAGCTTTTTTTATGTCCATGAAGCTCGTACCGAGAATGGTCGGGCATGACGATTGTCAGGTGCCCGATTTCAAGGCGTCCAACAATATCCAAAAGCCTTTGAACAAATGCGTTGCCTGCCTGCGTCCGCGAATGAGTTTGATTTTCTGTCATGTCTGTTTTCACACGTAGCGAATTTATGCCGCTATTTTGTCTTCCGCATTTACCACGGTGACCGGTTCAACAGGTGGCTTTGGGTGGTGCGCCAAAGGTACGCCCTTGAGCCATAATTTTAAGGCCTCCCAATGGATGCCACCAATAATTTTCAATGTCATAAGCGGGTACCGTAAGAACGCCCTAATCAATTCATTGGAAGAAAAGGAATATTGGGTTCCTGTGAAGGAAGCATCCAACAGCGCGCCTTTATCGTCTACTTCGTGAATAGCGATACCGACGCGCTTTGCCGGGGGCTTGATTCGAAAATTATACGTCAAACCCATTTCCAAGAATGGCGACACATACAATTTCTTCTCGCAAGATTGGGAAACAAAATCTGTATCTAGACGACCTGAATCCGCCGTCCGTACCGGTATGAGGTAAGTGTGGCGTTCGCGAAACGTATTCGTGACCTCATATAGGATGGCTTTTAACTCTTCGCCAGAGTGAGTCTTGCGATAGCAAAAATAAACACTGAGCGGATTAAACACATACCCAAAAACACGGGGATAACACAGTAGTCGGATTGGTCCGCCGTCAATGTTTATATTGGCGGACTGCAATTGATCTTCGACCCATTGACGTAATGGTTGGCCGTTGCCTGACCCATGATCGCGATCATGAAAGCTGAAAAGACCGAACTTGTTGTATGAAAATCCTAAGATCGACCTAGAGAGTTCAGGCAGTTCATCTAAGTCGAGCAGCATTGAAAAAACGTTGTATCGAAGTTCGTGCCGTTTCGGCCGATGTCGCTTATGGGTAACGACTCCGCGATAAAGGTAGGAATTCGGGGCTCTGGTCACGCGGCGACCTGCGGTGTTTGAGACAAAGTTATTCGGCCAGACGGGTTTTCGACAATCCAGGGGCGCATTTGACCTCCAAGTTCTTCGCCGACTGCCAATCCCGATTGTAAACCGTCTTCGTGAAACCCATGACCAAAGTAAGCACCGCAAAACCAAGTTCGATTGATGCCTTGCAACTGCCAAAGATGTTTTTGCGCTTCGAGCGCGGCGCTATCAAAAACTGGATGATCGTATTCAAAGGATTCAACAAAAAGATCCGTCTTCGGTGAGCGATGTGGATTCAGGGTTACGAACACGGGGAATCGCTCGTCGATATTCTGCAATAGATTCATCCAATAAGTGAGGCTAACCAGATTTGATCCAAAATCCTTACCGTCCGATATGTAATTCCAACTTGCCCACGCTTTCCGCCGTTTCGGCATAAGCGAAGGATCAGTGTGTAAGATCGCAGTGTTTCGTTCATACCGAATTGCACCGAGCAATCGACGTTCGTCGCGCGATGAGTCATCCAGCATCGCGAGCGCTTGATCGCTGTGTGCTGCGATAACAACTTGATCAAAGCGCTCGGTGCGCCCTCCTATAAAGGTTACGTCGACGTGCGAGGGGTACCGGCAAATTGATTGAACCGGCGAATTCAGAGATATTTTGTCTACAAACTCCTCGGTAAGGCGGCGAACATAAGTGCGACTACCGCCAGTCACCGTTCTCCACTTTAAACGATTTTTTGCGCTCGCTTCTAACAGCCCATGATTTTCAAAAAACCTCACAAACGCCGTGAGTGGGTAGGCAAGCATGTCGTCAAAAGACGCCGACCATATCGATCGCCCGAGCGGCAAAATATAGTCACGGATGAAGGGTTCAGAGTAACCGTTGTGGGAAAGGTATGTTCCCAAGGTCAGATTTCGATTTGAGGGCAGCCGAGCGTGCTCGCTCGCTTCGCGAAAGAAACGAAAAATATCTCGCACCATGTTCCAGAATCTGGGACGAAGTAGGTTGCGTTTTTGGGCGACCATCGTTCGAAGGTTGAGGCCTGAATATTCGAACGCACCGTGTTGGACTGATGCCGAGAACGACATATTACTTGGTTCGGTGGTAACGCCGAGATGTTTAAACATTGCGGTCAAGTTGGGGTACGTCACGTCATTATAAACGATGAACCCTGTGTCAACCGGGATGACGCGGTCGTTCATGCGAGACCTGACCGGGACATCAACGGTATTACTATGCCCGCCAATGCGGTCCGCTTTTTCAAACACGTGAACGTCATGGCGTTGGCTTAAAAGCCAAGCGGCTGACATGCCGGAGATGCCAGTTCCTATGACTGCGATGCGCTGGCGGCGTCCTAACGACTGGTGACCCATACAAATAGTACCTTAAATGGTTTCGACATATTGGTGCGCACTGCGGTTTCGATAAACCGTATCCGCGGACTTGACCATTGTGCAGGTGCATTTGAGGGCCATTTGTAGCAACACCTTAACCTTTGGGGTTGGAAACAAAATTTATACGCGCGCTCAAAGGCGCCAGATCATGACTCAATACTATTTTTGCAGTTTTTTTAAAGCATTAGGCCCTAGCCTCTAAATTTTTTGTCCGGAGTAAACCAATTTGAGCGTCCGCACGTATAAAGCTCAAAACCCTCGTTTGAGGCCAAAAAAGCAGGCCCTCCCTAGGCCCGCCTCTTTGGTCGTAGCACGTTGACTAAGAATGGCCTCGAACCGGTGCTGCTGGTCTACTCCAGCTCCTCTCCCCTCGACAGGAGCGGGCCGGCAGCACCAAGGTTTTTTGAGAGAGGAAGTATTGCAGTTTGGGGTGGAAATGACGATTACCAAGGCACTGGCGAAACCTGCTCGTAACCGGCATGCGGCCGATTTATGGGCTTTGAGTGCGTTGGTTGGCGCGCGCGATTGGTTTATATCAGGCGCCATGAACGAATCAGATGGCCGGCACGACAGTAAATCGCGTGAGGAGAAGTCGCGTGAGGAGGTGTTTGTTGATCTCCTGACGGCAATATCCGAACGCCGAGATCGGGCCGCATTTGAACGTCTTTTCGATTTTTTCGCACCGAGGGTGCGCTCTTACATGTTGCGGTTGGGCGCCGAGCCAACTGCGGCCGATGATCTCGTTCAGGACGTGATGCTAACAGTATGGCGCCGCGCCGTATTATTTGACCCGTCGAAAGCGGGAGTAAGTACTTGGATTTTCACCATTGCAAGAAATCGTCGTATTGACTTGATCCGGCGCGAGCGCAGACCGGAAATCGACCCCAATGATCCGGCTCTGGTTAAAGAGGAGGAGCCCGCCTCAGATGCAATTATACAGAGAGAGCAGAGCGCATCGATCATTCGGGCAGCGATCGCCGAACTACCGAAGGCCCAGTCCGAATTACTCGATCTCGCATACTTTCAAGACATGTCACACGGCGAAATCGCCGGTGCACTTTCTCTACCCCTGGGAACCGTAAAATCTCGCATTCGTTTGGCTATGGATAAGTTGCGAGTAAAACTCTTGGAGCTGAAGTGATGGCTAGGTATCACCCGGAAGAAGAATTGTTGTTTGGATATGCGACCGGGTCGCTCCCCGAACCTCAGTCGCTGTTGGTTGCAACGCATTTGGCGCTTTGCCCCGAGTGTAGAGACAAGGTCGAACAATTTGAGGCCGTCGGTGGGGCCATGATCGAAGAGCAAGGCGATAGCCCTCTCCAATCTGATTTACGGGACCGTATCCTTGCGCAACTTGACGCAACCCCTCTCGACAGCGTCGAGTTAGACGCGCCTACCAGTGCGGGTGAGTATGACGATCGAGTGCCTCAACCTTTACGGAGCTATCTGGGTACTGGTTTGAATGAATTGAACTGGAAGCCTCGTGGTCCTGTTGATGAATACACGATTCCGTTCGGTAATTCTGATGTTTCAGCTCGAATTCTCAGGATTAAGGCTGGACGAACCATGCCCAGTCACACCCATGACGGGACGGAGCTTACGCTTGTTTTGTCTGGTGGCTTCACAGATCGCGGGTTGCACTATGGTCGTGGAGATGTAGATGTTGCCAACTCTAGCGTTGACCACGCCCCAGTGGCGGACGAGGGGGAAGACTGCTTTTGCCTCGCAGTCTGCGATGGCCGACTGCGGCTTACCGGTGTTCTGACCCGTTTTTTGAATCCCTTCGTGCGATTGTAACATTCGAAGTGCTCAAGGCTCTTCTGTGAGCACACTAGACGCCCCTAAACCTTCCGCCTGAAAACCGTTACACTTTCAGACGGGACCGCATCGTGCGTGATTCTCTTGTGAAGGTTTGGGTATATTCGGAGAGTGGGGTGGAAAATACCACCGACGAAAATCGAAAACTGACGCTCGTGAGCGCCGACAAGGGCGCTCAGGATGGCCTCGCGCCTGCGCACATGTGGGCGGCGATGAGTCATGAAATCCGGACACCACTCACCGGAATTCTGGGCATGCTCGAAATTCTTTCGAGCACTTCGCTTACCGACGAACAGCGCCGAATGATCGCAACCGCAGAAAAATCCTCTGATGCGTTGATGCGTATCGTTAACGACGTGTTGGATTTGGCCCGCCTTGAGGCAACGTCGGTGCACCTGAAACTTAAGCGATCCAATATTTCAGACTTGCTGGAGGATTGTGCGGAATTTTTAGCGAACCAAGCTGACGCGAAGGGCTTAATTCTGAGTTGTGAGACTGACCAGCAAATTCCCGAAGTGAATTGTGATCCCGTTCGATTGAGACAAGTTCTCACCAACTTAACCACAAATGCCATAAAATTTACCGACACCGGAGGCGTGAGATTACTTGTTTCGCTTGTCGAGCGAGTGGGATCGCGCGCACACGTCCGCTTTGTTGTCGATGATAGCGGGATTGGAATTCCAGAGGAGCTTCAAACCTTTTTGTTTCAACCTTTTTCACAGATTATAGATACCGGCGAACGAGGAATGGGAGGCGTAGGGTTGGGCCTCGCGATTTGCCGCCTTCTTGTGGAGGCGATGGATGGGGTGGTTAAAATCGAGAGAAAAGAGGAGAAGGGCACGCGTTTTGTTGTCGAATTGCCCTTCGAGATATCTCCCGCGTTAAGCAAGAATAATCCGGTTAACTCTTTAGGAGAGCAGGGGCTGCGTGTAGTCGCTGTTGAGTCTACTGAACCCGCAATTCAAATTGCCACAAAATATCTGCGCGATGCAGGTGCGGACGTCATATTAGTCGATGGTTTAAGCGCGTTGAATGCTCCGCAATACATTAAATTTTCAGACCACCCGCCGGTTATCGTTGTGGGTCCAGATGCAGAACAGTTAGATGTCGAAGCCGTGTCGACGGCCCTACAGAAGATGCAATCGGTTGCGCGATCAACGATCGTTTGGCTTCATCCGCGTGCGGTAGGTGGTGCACTGTCCTTAGGGCGTTTGGGTATTCGAACGCTGCGTGCGTATCCGCTTCGTAGAGAAGCACTTTTAAACGCGGTCTCGGAAATTCATTTGGCGTCATCTGAGGGAGTGCAGGACTTTAGGTTTAAAAGGCGTTTTAACACCGCACAGCAGGACTCAAATTTTGCAGATGCAGCGCGCGCAGCTGGAAAGATTGTCCTCGTCGCTGAAGACAATCCAATAAATCAACAAGTGTTAAGTCAGCAATTGGCAATTCTGGGGATCGACTGCGACATCGCGGGAAATGGCAATGCCGCCTTGCAGTTAATGGAAGAGCAAACGTATGCCTTGTTGTTATGTGACTGTCATATGCCTGGTATGGATGGACTCGAATTAACGCGCATCGTACGCGAGCGCGAAAAATCTACAGGCCAACATCTGCCCATCATCGCGGTGACGGCGAACGCTCTTCCGGGCGAAGCTGAGCGGTGCAAGGCCGCGGGAATGGACGATTATCTTGCAAAGCCATTGGAAATAAAAAACCTCCAGTTGGCCATTGAGCGTTGGATGGTGGTGCCAAAGACCGCGGTAACGCTTGAGTCTAATGAACAGCAAGATGATGCGGACGGTTTGCTTGATCTCTCAAGTTTGCGCGTACTTTATGGGGGGGACCAAAGCCGCGTAAACGAGGTTATGGATCAATGGATTCAAGTTATCAGTGAAGCGACTGAAGATCTACGTTCAGCATTGCACGGTAATCAAGGTGAGCAAGCCCTCGAGGCTGTTCATAGACTCAAAGGGAGCGCGGGTATAGCAGGTGCGCGGACGCTTTCGGCGGTGGCTGACGATCTTGAGCGCGCACTAAAATCAAATGACGAGCAAGATATCGCGATGATTGGACCTCGCGTGATAAGTATCGCAAAAAAATCAGTTAGTGATGTTACTGTCCAACGATCCGAGATCGTAACTCCGGGAGGAGGCTAGGCCGCATTAGAGGATGTGACCGTTTCAGGGTCTCCTGCCAACACGTAACCTTTGCCGCGAACTGTCTTGATAATCTCGGGTTTTTTCGAGGACGTTTCAATTTTGTGTCGGAGCCGCGTGATTAAGACGTCGATGCTTCGGTCCATTGGATCCCACTCTCTCTTCAAAACACGAGCCATGAGAGTTTCTCGGTTTTGAGTGACGCCAATATTCCGAGCGAGGAAGGAGAGAAGCCGACATTCATTTCCTGTTAGTTCAGTGGTTTCTCCGTCAGGCAATTTTAAGGTGCTCTCATACTCATCGAGAGTGAAACCATGAAAGGAGATGCGACGGTCCTCACCATTGCTTTCGCGACCTTCCATAAATTCTTGCTGTGAGTCCGCAGCAGAAATCTCTCCGCTTCTCCGAAGAACACTTCGAATGCGGGCGAGCAACTCACGTTCTTCAAAAGGTTTGGTAATATAGTCGTCCGCGCCGCACTCTAGACCAACAACGCGATCCACCGTGTCGTTTCGGGTTGTGAGAATGATGATCCCGAGTTTGTACTTTTCGCGAAGGACGCGGGTCAAAGTGAATCCATCCTCGCCGGGAAGTCTTAGGTCCATCAGAACCAGTTGGGCGGGCTCACTTTCCAATGCCGCGCGCATCTCCTTACCATCAGAGGTAACAGTGACGCGGTATCCTTCGTCACGCAAATAGGTATCTAAGACTTCGCGAACGTAGGAGTCGTCTTCCACAACCACGATATGCGGTGGATTGGATGGCCCGTTCTTGGTCGAAGTAAAATTCTGCATCGCACTTAGAGGTGGCTGTACAGTGATCCAGGAATTAATTTTAGGTGCGAATTATACAACCTGGGATAAAATTTTCTATCCCTGGTGGAATAGAACGTTTCAAATGAACGCTGAATTCGGGGAGCTTCTTCTACGCTGGGATTGGCCAGTACTGGGGAGATTTAGTGCCTAAAGTTGAAGAGAAACAGCGAAACGAGGATCTACGCCAAACGATCCCACCCTCCGTCCTGGTGGTCGACGACGACCCGTTTGTTCGAGAAATTCTCACCACCGCGCTGATGGCAGATGGCAAAGTGAGTGTGACGTCGTTTGCGCGTGGCGATGAGGCTGTCCGCGCGGCCCCTGACATTCAGCCTGACCTTATACTGCTCGATGTCTTGATGCCCGGATTGGATGGGGCGCAAACATGGACCGCTCTTTGCGAGGTACTTAACCAGGAACCTGAGGTAATTTTTTTAACCGCCAAGGACCAAACGGATGCAATAGCGCTGGTCGGGGAAGAGTATGGATCACGGATAATATCTAAACCCTTCGACCCTCTCACGATTGTTGATCAGATTCGACACGTTTTGAAGCAACGTGATGAAAAAAAATTGTCCAGCCCAAGTCGCGTGGCGCACGTGAAGAAAAAATTTCGACAAAGCCTAGTTGAGCAAGCTGACGCTTTAGATGCCGCTTATGCGCAGTTTAAAAACGGGCAGGTGGCGCCAGGCGCGGTTAATGCTCTTCATGAAAGAGTTCACAAACTGGCCGGTACAGCAGGGCTTTTTAAATTCGAGGCAATCAGCGATATCGCCAATGATTTAGAACGGCTTATCTCAGATTACCTTCAGACCGATCAAACGAGCCCATCGACAATAACGTCGGCACTTTTAAATGGGATAAGGGTGCTTGCGACAGAATGTAGGCGGCAAGTTTAACCCGAGTAGGTTTCTCCGCTCTGTGGCAGCCGTCTTGCCTTATTGATTTGTCTTGTATGGCGGTTTGGGAATCGCGAGATGGGTTGCGCTGAGAGCGTCCGACCACCGTCTGCGCAAATCGTTAAAGTATTCATCATCAGCTTCAATACGGTGCTCCAATTCGATTTCGAGCGAATCACGCCGCACTATCATCACGTCCAAAGGCAGTCCAACAGCAAGATTAGATCTCATTGTTGAATCCATAGAGATTAATCCAATCTTTAGAGCGTTATAGAGGTCGACGTCGGGGTGAATTGCGCGGTCTAAGATTGGTTTTCCGTACTTATGCTCGCCGATCTGCAAAAACGCCGTGTCGCTTGTTGCTTCTATAAAGTTTCCCGCCGCGTAAATCATGAAGAGGCGCAATCGTCTCCCTCTAATTTGCCCTCCGAGCAACATTGCAAAATCAAAGGTCATATTGTGCTCTTTAAAACTGCTTGAGTCCGACTTGTAGACTTCGCGCACAGCTTTGCCCACGAGCTGAGCGGCTTCAAACATGCTAGGCACATTCGAGAGTGTCATTGGCTCATCTGAAGTGCCGGTATCCGGTACGCCCTCGGTCAACATGCTCATGACCGATTGTGTAACTGAAAGGTTCCCTGACGACGCCACGGCGAGTATGCGTTCGTCGGAATTCTCAACGACATGGAGCTTTCTAAAGCTCGCGATATTATCGACACCCGCATTTGTGCGGGTATCCGATATCATTACCAGCCCCTCATTGAGTAGCAGGCCGACGCAATAAGTCATGATGATTTCCCCCTAGACCATATCGCTTATAGCCAATTGCTATGAGCCATACAATTCAGAGGATTAACAGCAGATAGTTATTATTGCTGCTTCTGTTTCGATTGCCCGACCTTCACATGAACGTCCAGGTCTTCTTTGGCAACCCCTTGCCGTGATCCGCGTATGGGCGCAGCGCCGAGGTAATCTAATCCTATCGCGACACGAACATAGGCTTCCGTTTGGCTGATGCCATTGGTGGGATCCACGGCGACCCAACCAAGGTCAGGAACATGAGCTTCCACCCAAGCATGACCAGCCTCTTGCTGGGCTTTGCCATCTTCCCGGTAAAGATGTCCGCCGACATACCGGCTAGGAATTCCCAGATATCGGGCACTCGCTAGAAATATATGCGAGATATCCTGGCAAACACCATGCCGATGCTTGAATGCCTCGGCGGCCGTGGTTGTTGCGTCGGTGGGTCCCGTATCGAAACGCATTTCTTTGTGAAGCGCCTCGAGCAATTGGTGAACTCGATCTAACGGCGCATCTTTAGTGGCGACATCTTGCGCAAATGTACGAATAGCGTTGTCCGCTTCTGTCAAATGAGTTTGACGCAAATACATACCCGGTGGGAATCTTTCGTAACTACCTTTGATCACGCCGTGGGTTTCTTGTGTTTCGACTTCTCCATCGACCGAGATCGATAGGTTTTCAATTGGATGGCTTAAGGACAACATATGAACGATGTTGCCAAAGCCATCCTCCCTCTTGTGCAAGAGAACATCATGATCGAAATCTATTCGCCAATTGCGCACGTACTGGCTTTCATGATCTCTTGGCGTAAGCCGGAGGTTTTGGATAACCGAATCAATCGGCGTATCGTAGCTATAGCTTGTGCGATGATGAATCTGAATGCGCATAATCAGGTAAGATATTGTTCCGAAATTGCTCCGCCGACTTGATTGTTGTCCGAAATGAAATCGGTTAGGAATTCGTGTAGCCCCGCTTGAAACACGTCGTCCACGCTGGAATTCTCCAAAGACATGCGAGTTTTCCGTGCCAGTCGCTGTGCGGGACCTTGGCGCCCGTAAACGGACGCCAGTTCGTCCAAGGCATCGAGAATATTATCGTAGCACGCAGCAAGTGAACGCGGCAGCGCATCATTGAAAATCAATAAGTCGGCGATGAGCAGCGGTTTTATGCTCTCCCGATATACCCAATGGTAAGAGGTGAGGGCGTTGACCGACCTTAGGATCGCCGCCCACTGAGAATAGTCAAGGCCGCCGCCAACTTTCGAGGCCTCGGGCAACAAGATGTGATACTTCACGTCGAGGATACGGGCCGTATTGTCAGCGCGCTCTACAAATGACCCAAGGCGAGAAAACCAAAATCCGTCCCGGCGCAACATTGTCCGGTAGCCGGATCCTTCAAAGCGCAACGCGACATCTTTTACCCAGTCCGTGAATCTCGTGAGTTGATTGGGCGTGATTTCAGTCTCATTCATTTTTTGGAGCTCCAGCCAAGCTCCGTTAATTGCCTCCCACATTTCTGTTGTAAGTGCGGTTCTGACCGCGCGGGCATTGAACCGCGCCATTTCCAGACACTTTTTTATGGAAACCGGGTTTTTAGGAGAAAAGGCGAGGTAAGCCGCGACGGTTTCCGCCGTCGCCTCTTTGTGATTCTCCAGAAAGGCATCGCGGCATCCGGCCGTCGCCAAAGCACTATCCCATTCGTTGCTCTCTCCGCCGTAGGATACTGGCAGCACAGAAAGGCGTGTTGCGGCCTCGAGAATTCGCGCGAGGTAATCGGCGCGCTCTACGTAACGTGAGAGCCAAAATAAATTGTCGGCTGTGCGGCTTAGCATGTTGTGTCACCTGCGATCATAGATCGATCACCCATGTATCTTTTGTGCCGCCGCCCTGGCTTGAATTCACGACGAGCGACCCAGCTTTTAGGGCTACGCGAGTCAATCCGCCGGGCACAATGCGAACGCTATCAGCGCCGGTGAGAATAAATGGCCTGAGATCGACGTGCCGCGGGGCCGTTCCCGCTTCTACAAAGGCCGGGCACGTGGACAACGATAATGTTGGTTGAGCGATGTACTCTTCTGGGTTTGCTTTTACCAACCCCTTAAATTTTTCGATTTCTTTTTTGGACGCATGGGGTCCAACAAGCATGCCGTATCCCCCCGAGCCATGTACTTCTTTGACGACAAGCTCGCTCATATTCTCGAGGACATGTGAAAGGTCTTTCGGATCGCGGCACCGCCATGTCGGGACATTCTTCAAGATCGGATCTTCGTCCAAGAAGAACTTAATGATCTCCGGCATGTACGTGTAGATTGCTTTGTCGTCAGCCGCGCCGGTGCCAACCGCGTTCGTCAGAGTTACATTGCCGGTTGCGTAGGCATTGAAAAGTCCGGGAACGCCAAGCATAGAATTGGGATCGAAGGTAAGCGGATCAATAAAGTCATCGTCCACCCGCCGGTAAATAACGTCGACCTGCTTCGCACCTTCCGTCGTGCGCATATAAACGCGGTTGTCGCGAACAAAGAGATCACGGCCTTCAACCAGTTCCACGCCCATTTTGTCGGCGAGGAAGGAGTGCTCATAATACGCAGAGTTAAACTGACCCGGCGTGAGAACAACGACGTTGGGGTCTTGGCCTGCCGTGCGCGGTGCAACTGATCGTAAACTTGCCGCTAACTCGTCTGGATAATTTTCAATTGGAGCGACGCGATGACGCGCGTAAAGGTCGGCCATCAGCCGGTAAGAAATTTCGCGTCCTCCCAGCATGTATGACACGCCCGATGGCGTACGCGCATTATCTTCCAAGACATAGAAATCGTTTTCATCAACACGAACGATATCGATGCCAGCAATGTGAACATAAACACCGTGAGGGACTTTCACGCCAGCCATCTCGGGACGATACGCGGGATTTCCCCAAACCAAGTCCTCAGGCACGATTCCGGCTTTGAGGATGCTGCGTTTTCCATAGATGTCTGCAAGGAACAGGTTTATCGCATTCACGCGTTGTTCAAGCCCTTTGGACAGAACGCCCCATTCTGTGCTGGAGAAGATTCTAGGAACGATGTCGAAGGGAATGATTCTCTCTTCACCCTGGCTTTCGCCGTAGACTGCAAAAGTGATCCCGCCGCGGCGGTAAAAAAGCTCGGCTTCGACGCGCCGTTGCTCCAACTGATCGACAGGCATTTTGTCCAGCCATTTCGCGACACCGGCGTAAGCCGGGCGGACGCTTCCATCGTCCGCATACATTTCGTCGAAGGCCAAAACAAATGCTCCTTAGGTTGAGTTGCTCAGGGTGCTGTCAGCATAAACATAGATTGCCGCGTGTTTCAAAGTTGACACGGAAAATGGCTGTATCTGTATGTTTAGCGGAGATTTTGATGGTAGAAATCAAGCGGTGAGATCATCGGCAAAGGTGGACTCACCGGACGCCTCAAAAGAAACTGAACGGAGTTGCTATTTTTCCGCGTGCCGCTGCAACGTGCAGTGCGGCCGAGCGCATAGACGGTCCAAATATGCTTGCAGGTTAGAAAGCCCGTCCAGCAACCCTTGCTCTTCGCCCCACACCACGGTGTAGCCGACAATAATATCCGTGGCTGTAAATCGGCCCTCGATCAGATAGTCCGTTTGCGCCAGTGCAGTGTCCAACGCCGCGGCGGCGCGACGAAACATTTTCGAGTTTTGAGCTTTAATCGCTGGAACGTGCTCGCTTTCGGGAATTACGAAATCTATCGAGTTGATTTCGCTGCTGTGCAGGTACGGTTCCATTTCTGTGAGCGCGAAGAAAGCCCACTGATAGTGAAGATTGCGGGACCACGTTCCTGGCCTTGCGATCAGGTTCTCGTCCGGAACCAAATCGGCAATAGCTGTGACAATAGCCGCGGACTCGAACAGCGGTTGCCCGTCGATGATAGCCGCCGGTAGCTTACCGATAGGATGGATGCGTTTAAGTTCGTCGCTGCCGATCACATCCGGGCTGTTGCCCACCGATTTAAATGGCAGGTTCGCCTCTAAGAGTGCCCAGCGCACCCGCGCTGAACGTGTAGGCCCCAGCTCGAAGAGCGTAATAGTTGTCATCGGCCTGCTACGTTGAAAAATATGGTGCCGTTCTAGTTTTCTCAACTCAACCAAAACCTACATAATCTGCGCTAGAAATCGCAATAATTGTATCTGTGAAATTTCTCGTTCATAGTTTTGATAGGGCGGGTTAGATGAAAGAAAATACCAAATCCGTGCGGGGGGCCGATGTTCGAGCAAACTTTCAAGAATATCGATGATGTGCTGTGGAAAGAGGCCGGTTGTGCCAGCGAGTTGGACTACACCGAGCAGACCTCCTGGATGCTGTTTCTCAAATATCTGGACGACCTTGAGCTTGAACGGGCAGTCGAAGAGGAGCTGAAGGGCAAAACGTACCAGTTCATCATCGACAAGAAATACCGGTGGTCCACCTGGGCCGCGCCGAAGAAGAAGGACGGTTCATTCGATCATGACAAAGCCCTCACGGGGGATGACATTATCGACTATGTGGACCGAGATCTGTTCCCTTACCTACAGCGCTTTAAACAGCGCGCCACTAGCCCGGATACCATCGAGTACAAGATTGGCGAAATCTTCGGAGAGATTAAGAACAAATTCCAGAGCGGCTATTCTCTGCGTGATGCGTTGGAGTTGATGGACGGTTTGCACTTCCGCTCACAAAAAGAAAAGCACGAACTGTCGGACCTGTACGAAACCCGCATCAAGAACATGGGCAATGCCGGGCGAAATGGGGGCGAGTACTACACGCCGCGTCCGCTCATCCGCGCCATGATCCAAGTTATAAAGCCGAAGATTGGCGAGCGCTTATACGATGGTGCCTGCGGATCGGCAGGCTTTCTGTGCGAGAGCTACGACTATCTACGCCACGGCGACGGCAAAGAGTTGACCACCAACCAGCTTAAAACCCTGCAAACGAAAACCTTCTACGGTAAAGAGAAAAAGAGTCTCGCCTACGTCATCGCGATTATGAATTTGATTCTGCACGGCATTGATGCGCCCAACATCATCCATGCCAATACCCTGACCGAGAACGTGGCCGACATTCAGGAGAAAGACCGCTTTGATGTGATTCTGGCAAATCCTCCCTTTGGCGGGAAAGAGCGCAAGGAGGTTCAGCAGAACTTCCCCATCAAAACTGGTGAGACTGCGTTTCTGTTCCTGCAGCACTTCATCAAGTTTTTGAAAGCCGGTGGCCGCGGCGCTGTGGTGATCAAGAATACGTTTCTGTCTAACTCGGATAACGCGGCTAAGGCGTTGCGACAGGAGCTTCTGGAAAGCTGTAATTTACACACCGTGCTGGATTGCCCCGGCGGCACGTTCATTGGGGCAGGCGTCAAAACCGTCGTGCTGTTTTTCGAGAAAGGCGCACGCACTCGTAAGATCTGGTACTACCAACTCGATCCGGGCCGTAGCTTGGGCAAAACCAATGCATTGAACGATGATGACCTGAAAGAGTTTGTTAAACTGCAAGCCAGCTTTGCAGAGTCTGAGAAATCTTGGTCCGTCGATGTGACTGATATTGATGTAGAGAGTTTTGATCTCTCCGTGAAAAATCCGAATAAAGCCGAAGAAGCACCCTTGCGTGACCCAGAAGAAATCATGGCTGAGATTGTTGCACTGGATAAAGAGAGTGCGGACATACTTGAGAAAATCCGGGGGATGCTGTGAGAGAGGGCTGGCAAACCGGCAGGCTGGGCGATGCCTGTGAGATTTATCAGCCGAAGACAATATCTAAAAAGCAAATGAAGCCTGATGGCCTCTATCCGGTATTTGGGGCAAACGGCGTTATTGGCCGATATGATGAGTTTAATCATGAGGATCCTCAACTCCTAGTGACCTGTCGAGGGGCGACCTGCGGTTCGGTCAACATATCGCTTCCTAAGTCCTGGATAACAGGTAATGCGATGGTAATACGGCCAATTATTGATGGGCTTGACCAGCGTTTTCTTGAGTACTTTTTCCGAGGTGCGCTTGATTTTTCTAAGGTGATTTCTGGGGCAGCACAGCCACAAATAACACGGCAATCTTTATCGCCTGTAGAGATTGCTTGGCCCCATATCCCAGAACAAAAACGCATTGTTGCTATTCTGGACGAAACCTTTGCGGGGATTGACGCGGTGATTGCCAGCACTGAAAAAAACCTGGCCAATTCGTGGGAGATTTTCGAGAGTTACCTGAACTCGATCTTCGCAAAAAAAAGGGATGACTGGTGTGAAACTACTTTAGGTGAAGCATATGACGTTCGTGACGGGACGCATGACTCACCAAAGTATCAGGCTGAAGGAAGAGCGTTAATTACATCAAAGAATTTGAAGCGCGAAGGATTAACATTTCAGAAAGTAAAGTTCATATCTGAGCAAGACTATATCAATATTTGCAAACGAAGTGCGGTCCATAAAGGTGATGTGCTGTTTGCGATGATCGGTACTATTGGCAATCCGATTGTTGTCGAAGTGGAGCCAGATTTCGCCATCAAAAACGTTGCGCTTTTAAAAGTAGGTGAAAATAGGAGCGGGCTTTTTTTAAAGTACTACCTTCAATCTAGGGCGGTGGTAGAGAAGATGATGGCAGAGGCTAAGGGCACAACCCAGCGCTTTGTGGGCCTTGGCTACCTGAGAAGTTTTCCCATTAGTCTACCTGATGCCGAGAGCGAGAAAGCTATAGTTAACACAATCAATGAATATGAAAGGCGGGCCAAAGAACTCGAAGTTGTTTACATGAAAAAGCTATCAGCTCTTTCAGAGCTAAAACAATCAATGCTCGCCAAAGCATTCTCAGGTGAACTCACCGCACAGCCTAACTCCGCACCTCAAGAAGCCGTGGCATGAACGAATCCGAAACTCGTGCTGAGTTGATTGATCCCGCGCTTAAAGCGACAGGCTGGGGTGTGGTTGAGGGCAGCCGGGTGCGGCGGGAGGTGATCACTCTTGGCCGGTTGCAGGGAGCTGGCAAGCGGTCCAGTCAGGACATTGCGGATTACGTGCTGTTCTACAAAGGACAGAAGCTCGCGGTGATTGAAGCTAAGCGCCGCGAAGCCCGCGATACGGAAGGTGTGGGCCAAGCCAAAAAGTACGCCGCAAAACTTCAAACTCGCTTTACCTATTCGACCAACGGCGTTGGCATTTACCAGATAGATATGCACACCGGTGAAGAACGGTATGTGGAGCGCTATCCCACGCCAGACGAGTTGTGGGATCAAACCTATGCTAAATCCAATGTATGGCGGGACCATTTTGGTGCGGTGCCGTTTGAAGATAAGGGCGGGCAATGGCAAGCGCGATATTATCAACACAACGCCATCAACAAGACCCTGGAAGCTATCGCAGGCGGTAGTGATCGCGTTTTGCTGACTCTGGCCACCGGCACTGGCAAAACTTTTATTGCGTTTCAGCTGGCTTGGAAGCTGTTTCACAGTCGCTGGAATTTGGCGGATTGGAAATCACCCGAACAAGAGCCTTCCCGCCGTCCGCGTATACTGTTTCTGGCTGACCGGAACATTTTGGCCGATCAGGCTTACAACTCGTTCTCGGCGTTCCCGGAAGATGCGTTGGTGCGGATTGATCCTGAGACCATTCGCAAAAAAGGCCGGGTGCCGAAAAACGGCAATATCTTTTTCACCATCTTTCAGACCTTTATGACCGGGCACGATGCAGATGGAAATTCCGCCCCTAGTTTTGGCGATTATCCGCCGGACTTTTTTGATTTTATTGTGATTGATGAGTGCCATCGCGGCGGCGCGAACGATGAGGGCAACTGGCGGGGTATTCTGGAGTACTTTTCCCCTGCCGTGCAGCTTGGTCTGACGGCCACACCCAAGCGCAAAGGCAATGTGGATACCTACGCCTATTTTGGTGAGCCGGTCTATGTGTACTCCCTCAAAGAAGGCATCAACGACGGCTTTTTAACGCCGTTCAAGGTGAAGCAAATCGGGACCACGTTGGATGACTATGTATACACCTCTGACGATGACCTGATCGAAGGTGAGATCGAAGAAGGTAGACGCTACGTCGAGGATGATTTCAACCGAGTGATCGAGATTGCGGCGCGGGAAAAATACCGCGTTGGCGTGTTTATGGACATGATCGACCAAAGCCAAAAGACCCTGGTGTTTTGCGCCACGCAAGAGCACGCGCTAGCGGTGCGGGATTTGATCAATCAGATGAAAACCAGCAAGGAGCCGAACTACTGCGTTCGCGTCACCGCCAATGACGGCGCGCTGGGAGAACAGTTTTTACGAACCTTCCAGGACAACGAAAAAACCATACCTACGGTTTTGACGACTTCCCAAAAGCTCTCAACCGGCGTGGACGCCCGCAATGTGCGGAACATTGTGCTGATGCGCCCCGTCAACTCTATGATTGAGTTTAAGCAGATTATTCGGGCGCGGGACGCGGCTTTTCGATGGCAAGGACTACTTCACGATTTATGACTTCGTGAAAGCCTACGAGCATTTTAATGATCCGGAGTGGGACGGCGAACCCATAGATCCGGAGCCACCCAAGCCGAGGGGCGAGCCCGGAACGTCTGACCCGCCGGGACTTGGGGAGCCTCCCGGTCCTGGTCCCGAACCGCCTCCCAAAAAAATCAAAGTCAAGCTGGCCGACGGCAAGGAGCGCACCATTCAGCACATGACGGCCATCAGCTTTTGGAGCCCGGGACGGCAAGCCTATGTCCGCCGCTGAGTTCATCAAGCGATTATTCGGTGACTTACCTGAACTTTTCAAGGACGAGGACGAATTGCGCAAGTTGTGGGGGCAACCTGAGACGCGGAAGGCGTTGTTAGAAGGATTATCGGAGCGGGGGTATGGCAACGAGCAGCTGGCCGAGATGCGCAAGCTAATCGATGCCGAAAAGAGCGACTTGTTCGACGTGCTTGCCCATATCGCCTTTGCGCTTCCGCCTATGACGCGGGAAGAGCGGGTTGAGGCGCACCGGGAGCGGATTTTCACGGAATACGACAATAAGCTGCAGACATTCCTGGATTTTGTGCTGTCGCAGTACGTGCGAGAAGGTGTCGGGGAGTTAGATAGCGAGAAACTGCCGGAACTTCTGGAAGTTCAATACGGCGATATTCATGATGCCACTGCCGCCCTGGGGGATGCCAAGTACATCCGCGAAGCGTTCGTTGGCTTCCAAAAGCATTTGTATGAGTAGGGGGTCACAACGGATATGAGACGCAAACTGGGGGCAGAAAGGTAAATCGTATTTGCTAAGGTGGTAGCCCCGTGGTTACCAAAAGATAATTTTGATGCCCTATAAACCACCATATTTACCATATCTCATTGAAAAATATGGTGCCGGATGAGGGATTCGAACCCCCGACCCCCTGATTACAAATCAGGTGCTCTACCAACTGAGCTAATCCGGCGCTGGTGCACGAGTGCCTAGGTAAAAGCGGCGCGAAGATAGGGTGCGGCGCTCAAAAGGGCAAGGGACCTAACGCCAACTGAAAAGTCACCGTTCTATGATGACTGGCGCGCCTTTTCATAGAGGGCAACAGCCGCTGCGTTGGAGACATTGAGACTCTCTACATCGCTTGTGATTGGCAAGGCGGCCAAGTGGTCGCAAGATTCTCTTACTAACCGGCGCAACCCTTCATCTTCCGCGCCCAGAACGAGAGCAATGCGTCCGTCCAAAGGCAGGTCAGAAAGCTTTTGTGTTTCGTCGGCCGCGAGGCCAACCAGCCAAAATCCTGTTGCCTTGAGGTGCTCTAATGTTCGAACCAAGTTCACAGTCTTAATGTACGGCACTTTATCTAACGCGCCGGAGGCGGCCTTCGCCATTGTCCCTGTTTCGTCGGGCGCGTGGCGGTCTGGGGCGATGACGGCGACGGCTCCAAATGCGGCCGCTGAGCGCAAGACAGCGCCAACGTTGTGCGGGTCGGTCACCTGATCGAGCAAGACGATACACGCGCGCTCATTTGCCGATGTCTGCTCCAGTACGGACTCAAGATTGTGTTCCAGCGGCGCAGTATGCACGGCAATCCCTTGATGGACGCTGGTTGCTCCGGCCAAGGCGTCGATGTCCGCACGCGCAGCGACATGTAGATGCTTCAGAGCATCGCGCGGCACACTTGGATCGCTCTCTAGTTTCTCGGCGGCGTCCTTTGTCGCAACAAGCCGTTGTATTTTACGCTGCGGATTTGCGAGGACGGCCGCTACGGCATGGTGGCCAAAAATCCATAGCGTGCTCGCTTTGTGTTTACTTTTCTCTCGCTGGTGTGTCCGATTTGAACGTGATCGGCGTCCTTCACGAGCTGCCGGTCCAGAAGACGCGGTGTTTTGAAGGCGGCGGGAGGGCTTTTTTCTCGGCATATCTGCAAAACCTTGTTTGCGGAAGGCCTATAGGTTTGATTCCACGTTGACAAGCAAGGGCCAAAATCCTACTTGGTGGCCCCTCCGAAGGAAGCCTAAATCATCAAGGAATTCCTTGGGTTGCGGAGGGGTGGCCGAGTGGTTAAAGGCACCAGACTGTAAATCTGGCCGCATAGCGTACGAAGGTTCGAATCCTTCCCCCTCCACCATTTATGGTTATCCAATGCGTGAAGGGTATTTAAATGGATACAAGGAGTGGCCCCTTCGAGTTGAAAATTTAGTGATTATCGGGCGGGTGTAGCTCAATGGTAGAGCAGAAGCCTTCCAAGCTTACGACGAGGGTTCGATTCCCTTCACCCGCTCCATTTCGCCGCCAAAAGCGGTGTGTTTAAAAACAGCGTGACCAAACAAAATTGCCAAACTGAATTGGAAGAG
>CBDDHW010000078.1:0-45386 GCA_965228575.1 Rhodospirillaceae bacterium
CGTGCTGTCAATGATGCCAAAGCAAGATATTTCACTTTGCACGCGTGTGCCAATTTGGTTGCGACCGTTGCAGCTGCGCCCGACATGCTGTCTGTTTTTGTCAATCCGCCAACCGTGTCGCTCGATGGCCCAAGTTACACAATGGTGGCCAATAGTGCAATTGCAGCGATTCATTTGTATCACGCCGCGTGCTATAAAATGCCGTTTGCTGATGTTGTTCACCACCTCGTCTTTGTCTCTGTCCTTTGTGGAGTTGCAATTCCTTTCAAACAAGTATAGTCTTTTTTTCTTTTGCCTTTCTTTTTTAAGAAGCAAAAGCAGAAAAGCACATCTCTAAATTTCTTTTCAACAACAAAAATCGTATAGGTTGGTGGTGCTTTGAACAATTTTGGTTGCTTCTTTCTCTCTGGATTGCCAGGCGGAATCGACTATGTGCTCCTGGTCCTGGTGAAAGAAGGTCACATGAGCAAGCTCACAGAAAAACGATACAATATGCATTTGCAAAAGTGGCTTCGCGGTCCAACGATGTCGCTCTATGCTTTTGCGGCGTTGCAGATGTTCTTGCATCGCACAACGCCGCTGCCTTACAGCTGGGTCGTTCTCGTTATTGTTGCGGGACTGCATCTTGTCAATGGAGTTCATTACACAACAATGGCGATCGACACGTTTGCAAGACACGATCAGATGCGAATTTTGGACGAGAAAAAGAAGTAAATCCGGAATCTGCGCTTCCAAAAAAAAAAAAAAAAAAAAAGAACAGCAATAATGATTATTTTGATATTGATTCTTTGTTTCGTTCATATAAGGCAGAGTGATGCTACACGCTGCTTTGTTTCCAGCAATCAAGGTGTTTGTTTGAAAACAGGCAGTTGCACAGGAACATCGACTCCGGCGAGCAGCGGAGCATCGGGTTTGTCGCGCGCTGAAAGTTCAGTTTTGTATTTCAATTAAGTATTATTTTTCATTATAGGCTGCGAAAAATTGCCGAGCGACGTGCAATGCTGCTACCCAGCGCCTTGGTGAGTTCACAAGGGCCACTTGTGCGATATCTGACAGATTTTGTGTCGTGTGTCAAATTTTGCGTCGTGTGTCGATTTTATGTCAATCACAGTTCGCATCAATCACGTAGCGGAAGCTGTGTGACAAGCGGCGCGTGCACAGGCAGCAAGCAATGGGTGCCGAGCAGCGCAGGCGCGTCCGGCTGCGAAGATCTGTCCAGCACGTGGCGCTGTTGTGTGCCGCCGGCCACCAGCGCGCCGACGCCGCGACCCACGCCGCGACCCACGCCGCGACCCACTCCTAGACCCACGCCTAGACCTACGCCTAGACCTACGCCCAGGCCCACGCCCAGGCCCACCCCCAGACCAGTTTCTGACAAGGTTTGGATTCTGTTTTTTTTTTTTCGTGATCTTCCCCTCCCTCACACGAGTGCTTTTGGTCTTTGTTTTGCGACACAGCCAACACCAAGACCAACTCCATTTTCTCTTTCTATCACCGTTCTTTGCGAATCGTATCAACGAGATTGTGCTTTGTGCGTTCAACGCGCTCGGCACGAGGACATGAGAGATTGCAAGTGAGTCCGACTGCCACGACAAAAAAAATCTCAAATCAAAATACTTTTTTCCCCCTTTTTCTTTTTCGTTTCCCCTTTTCATTTTCATTTTCACTAAAAAAATCACAAATGAAGATTCTGTTTTCAGGAAAATAGATGTGTTGAACAAAATGAAGAATGTTCAAGTGCGCTCGAAACTGTTGGGGAATGCGAGAGCGCAAAAAGTAATGATACGCCAATTCCGACACCAGCTGGTCTCAATTTACCTCCAGTACGTCAGCCGGCGTCATCAACAGCCGAAAAATCGCCACCAAAGTCTCCCGAAAGTGTGGCAAACACAAAAAATGGCGCAAATTTGGCCTCGGGCGACAGAAATGAAGATGCAGGAATTCCGTCAGCAAACCAAGGGCCGTCAGATGAAGGACTCTCGGGAGGTGCTCTTGCTGTGGTCATTGTAGTGGTGGTTCTCTGTTTGCTAGTCTTGTTGTTTGGGTTTCTTGTTCGCAAGCAAGTGTTTGCTTGGCTCGCGAAGAAGCGCAATGCAAGTGAAGGCGACGGAAACTCGCTTCGGGAAGTGGGATCGCAAGAACAATACACTTCAACGGGATATTTGTCTGCTGGCGACGCTGCGACATTTGAATCTGCGCGCGATGACCCCTCTCGCTATTCGAATCGACTCCGCACAGACAGTGGAAGTGGATTTGAATCTGCACGTGACGAACCTGCGGCTTACGAACAAAGACCAAGCTATGGAACAACTGACTTTGCTGAAGTTCAACAAGGATATTTGGTACGATTTTTTTTTTGAACATTTTTTTCCGAACTTTTTTGTTTACTTTGCTCAAATCGCCGCCAGGCTCAAGGATATCAAGGAGAACAATACCATCCCGGACAAGAACAACAGCAAGTATATACAACCCAAGGTTATCAGAGTCAACGCACTCAAGGCTACCAAGCGACTCCTGAATTTAGAGAAAATCCGACAACACAAGGTTATCAAGCATCTCCTGAATTTCGAGGCGGTGGAGCAAATACGTTGATGGATTATGCCAAACTCGACGTTGCTGCTGCTGCTCCAACAGATGAACAATACAAATTGTCTTCTTTGCGTCGCGACACCAACGACACGACCAGCACCAGAGGACAGAATCAATTTTCTTTTTGAAGCAAACATTTTTCCATGATTTTTGACTCTTTTCAAAATCCCCAAACATCATTCAAATAAAGCAATTTTTGATTCTCAAATAAATATATTTGCATTTTTTTGTTGCACAAACTTCAACCATTTGATCCAGAATTTGAAATATATTCTTCATCGGCGATAAATAATTCCTGATGCCTGCTGAATTGAGGCACATGCACAATGACTGGCTGAGCGGCTGGTTGGTTGCGGCCTGACAAGTCACGATGCAAATGTTCGAAAATTGCACGAGCTCGCTCAGACTGTGATTCTTCACGATCCAACCCACGATTTCTTTCGGATTGTCTCTATAATTCATTTTTTAAAAAAAAAATAGAAGAAGAAGAAGAAGAGAAGAAGCGATAGAGTGAGGACAAGCCAAAAGAAACCGCAACAACCATCCGAAATCGCGAAACTCAACTCTTCTTTGAAAACTTGCTGCCAATCCACGCGCACGCCAAATCAACATCATCAAGCCTCTCAAAGCAACACACAAAGTCAGGACGCTCAAGATTCCTAAACAAAAAAGACCAAAAGAGGTCAAGTCGGCTCGAGTTCTAATTTTCAAGTTATGGTAATCGTTGTGAGCATGCGCACAAGGACAAGGACAAATACAAAAAAAGGGGGGAATGGAATGGAATGAATACGACGAACATACTTTTTTGGATCCATTTTGCTTGAAGCAATACTTGAAAACGAATTCGGATGTGAGGCTCGCCGTGTGAGGCCTGAAATCTTGTTTGAAAGAAAATCAAGTACAAATGATGCTCTTTTATGTATATTTGTTGATACTGGGATTTGCAGTGCCGGTGTATGCGCGGCTTTGTCGCCAGGTGGTTTTGTTTGCGACGTCGCACTTTTAATTTTGGTTTTCTGCGCTGTCTTGGATTTTGAATTATTTTTTTCGAGGGCACAGCGCAAGGCGATCTGAGACCGCTCACATGCCACTGCGTGAATTTGTGTGCCTTTTTTCGATGCAAACGCGTGTGTAGGCGGACAATTGCAACTTTGGTGTGGTGACGTGCTCCGAGCGGCCGGCCGACTGTCCGAATCCGGGCGCGAATCACAATGGATTGGCGAGCTATCTCTCGGTTGGCGCGGTGGACGCTGCGTGTCAGCGCAAGTTTCCTGGATCGAGTCTTGCGTTACCCGGCGACAACGCTGTCAACGATCAGGTGTTTGCCCTGTGCGCAACGTTTACCTTTTTCGACATGGAACGCCGACCTGGCCAGCAATGCAACGATTGGGTGACGAGGAGCACGGGCGAAGCGATTACGTTTATTCCTTGGGGTGCGTTTTCACTTTAGAAGTTTTTCTTGTATTTTTTTGATATTATAATTGCTTATTAGTACGTTCTGGGGGAATTTGTTTAAAAAAGATAATAATGAACCCTCCAATGGTGGAAAAGGCGATTGCAGGCAAGCAGGCAATCAAGAAGGTTGCGTTGGATTCAAATTTCAAAATGTAAGTGTATTCTTTTCTCCTTTCCACCTCACTCCGGATTGAATGTTCTCACGAGACGTAAACAACAGGGCAACAAATTGTGGCATGATTCGCCTTGCTCGAGAAGCTCTGCTTCGAATCGAGCATTTATTTCGCAATGTGGTGTTTGTGTTCTTCCGCCGCCCACAGAAGCGCCGACGCCTGCTCCAAGCCCGAGTCCCACACCGTTGCCGACGAGCGCGCCAACGCCTGTTCCGACTGCTTCGCCCACGCCGAGCGGCAATAATCAGGGCGGAAGTGGGAATTCAAATACAAATGGCATGAATGGATCGGCTGGTGGCACTGGAACAGGAGATAGTGGAAATAATAATTCGAATTCGAATAGCAATGGAAGCAATGGCCAAAATACTCAAAGCGGCAATGGCCAAAATCAAAGCAATCAAAACAGTGGTGCTATTTCGGGCGAAGGCAACAATAACAACAATGGCAATGGCAATGGCAATGGCGATGGAATGGTGAATGCAGGTCCGCCAATGAGCGGAGACGATGGCGGTGGAAGCAACGCAGCTCTCATTGGCGGCGCGGCCGCCGGTGGCTGTGTGGTTTGTCTCTGTTGCTTGCTGTTGTTGTTGTTGTTTGTCCGACGACGCCGAGAAAAAAGCGAGCGGGAAAATTACGACCCGACCGCAAACCCTCCCGATCCGGTGTACGGGCGAACTCCAGAGCCTTCGGATCAGTATCCAGAATTGCACGTTGGCGCCAGCTTTGGCGGCGCAGGTGTCCTTGGCGGCAACAATGGCGGTGCGGGTATCCCTGCTGATGTGCAAATGGGCGGCTATTCGCCCGACCAAAATTCATACCCGCAAAATCAAAATCACAACCAGTTTGCGCAGCACTACGCGCCGCAGCCGCAGCAGGCACCAAGCAATTTGGGCAATTCGTTTGTTAGCGCGCCGGGAAGCACATTCAACTCATCAATGATGAGCGCTTCCTCTCACGGCGGCGGAAGTTTCGCGGGAGCCCCTGCCAACACACCGAGTCCTTGGGCATCAGACGTTCACAACCAGGGCGAGACATTTACTTCGTTTCAAAGTGGACGAGACAACAACAGCCAAGGTGCTTATGGCAATTTGCAGTTGCAGCAACCTCAGGCGAGCGAATATTCAAATATTGCCTACGATCCCAGTCAAGTGGATCCAAATCAACAAGCATGGTGAAAAGCACAAATTTGACCCTGGTTCAAAATTGTTTAATGTGCCCATGGTGGATAAAATATTAGTAACTTTGATTGAATTTCGCTTTCATGTTTAGTAATTTGCCCATGGATCAAGTATAACTTTGATTGAATTTCGATCGGGGTGTTTGCCATTGACCATGTCGATGCCTTCGAGGAAACTTTTGAGCGGCAAGTCGTGAGTCACAATCTTTTCAACGGGAATTTCTTGCTTTTCAAGCATTTTTATCGCGGTCGGATAGCAGTTGGGCGACAGGTGAGCGCCGTGAATGTTCAAACTCTTTGTGTCGCCAATGATTGTCCAATCGACATTGGTGGGCGAGTTGAAGACCGAAAATTCGACAAAAGTGCCCATTTTCGCGATTGCGTGCAGACCCTGCACCACCGACTGCGGCGCGCCAGTCGCCTCAATGTAAACATCGCAGCCGTAGCCGTCAGTCAGCTTTTTGATTTCCGCCACCACATCGCACTCTTTCGGGTTCAAGGTGAGGTCTGCGCCACACGCACGCGCAACGTCCAATTTGAAGTCAAACAAATCCAGCGCAATCAACAGTCGCGGATTTTTGAGACGAGCAGCGGCCACCATTCCCAATCCGAGAGGACCACAACCACTCACAACAACAACATCATTGAATTGAATATTTCTTTATATGTTTTAAAAAGGATTAAAAAATGGTTTATGCTCAACCGAAAGAGAGTTTTTTTTTTGAAAAATAATATAAAAAATAAAATAAAAAAAAAAACAAGATTAACCCTCTTTGTACAGCGTGCACTGCACATGCAAGTGGTTCGACAAAAACAGCTGCTTGAGGACTGAGAGTTGACGGCACTCGATGCGTTCGCGAGCGTGCGGGATAGATCATGAATTGCGCCATTGCGCCAGGCGTAGCCCGCTTGAATCCATAAATGGCATGCGGCTCACACACGTGATAATCGCCTCGCCGACAGTAGCGACAAGCCTCGCACGGAACAATCTGTTCACTGACAACCATGTCGCCCACCTTCCAATCAACATCTTTGTCGCCGTCGTCGCTCGGTCCAATCGCAGCCACTGTCCCGACAAACTCATGACCAGGAATCACTGTTTTTTCGCAGTAGGCATCTCTCTGGCGCTTCTGTGAGCCGAAAAACAACGCCGTGCGCCGAGCACTCTCAAACATTCAAACCTGATCATCGCCCCAAAAGAGCGGAGCGCCTGGTGCAGACAGAGAGAGTTGAGCACACAAATCGCAAAGCGCAAAAAACACAAAGCAAACCAAAAAACAAAACCATCGTACCGGCAAAGCATTTTGCGTCGCCTGCGCAGATGCCGACGCGCGCCACGCGCACAAGCAGCTCGCCCGCACGCGGCTCCGGCACCGGCACGTCGGTGTGCAGGCGATAGTCGCCTGGGCCATGGCAAATCACCGCTTTCATCGTCTTGGGCACAACAGCTGTCATATTTTTCAGTTTCGATTTGGTTTTTCCACAAAATTGTTAGACGTTGCGGGAGTCTTCGAAATCTGTGGTGTCTTCAAAAATATAGAGCAACAACCAATGATTTCATTTCTCAATAATCCTTATCATTGTCGAAATCGCGATTTTCCTATAGTTTGGCTGCTTTTTTTGGCTCTGCTCTGCGCGAGCCAGTGTGTGCCGATGCACAATAACGATTTTGGGTCAGCTTTGCTGGATTTTTTGTGCATGGGCAGCTCGCTCATTTAATTTGAATATAGAAATTTACGCGTAGTTTTCACGTATGTTGGAATGGTTCCTTCGAAATTTATCAATTCCACCGATTTTGCACGCGCCGATCGAATCTTGGTGTTCTGCAAGTTCTGTAGGTTTTCTTTTTCTTTGCTTTTGTTTAGCTTCTTTGCGTGCGATTCATCGTGTTTTATTGCTAATTTTTTCTTTGGTTGCAATGGCAAAAAGCCCGCTTGTCCATTTGAAGGAGATTTTTACGCTTGCAACGAGCAAGGAAGAGTGACTCGACTTTCTCTTCGATTTGATTTGTTGAAGCTTGGCGAGCTTTGTGAGTCTTTTTTTTTCTTTTTTGATTGTGGGATTTTGCTACATATATCTGTGCAATAATGATATTGATAAACTAACTGCTCTCTTTCTCTCTTCGTTTCTTGACAAAAAAAAGACGACATTCGCAGTGGTTACGAAGCGGTTGACACTGGCCCGCCGCTCGCATCATTGGCGTGGATGCCGAGCGTAATCACCGCCTCTATCACTCATTTTCCAGCATTGATAAATGTTGAAGTAATTGGTGGTGATGAACGTTTGCGACTCACGCTGAGTATTGAGCAACGCGTTGCTGTACAGCAACCGGCGGCACAAGCAATTTTTCTTCTCAAAAACATTGAACTGACAGACGCCATCACGCTATCCCCAGATGACGCAGAGGAACATTCTGTTGCCGTGGTTCATGAACGGGGGAAACGATTGTTTTGCGCAATTTCACAGCACCAACCGTCCGACTCGGCGAAACTCGACCGTGGGGCGGTTGTGATTTTGACAGGGCGCAATTTGCTTGTCCTCATCCGTCGTGGTACGAAAGCTGTGTCAAAGAAAATGCAACGGCGCTCCCGTGTAGCGCTAGATCGTTTAGAGACGTCGCATATGAAGTAGTCGACCGTTTCAATTTCGAGCAACCAGAAGTCTTCGATGGGGTTTTATCATCTATGTTGGCAGTCCAACCACGCTTTCGCAATTTCAGGCTTCTATATTTTGTGCAGCGGCGCTTGATTCCCGAACCTATTTTGTCACCGACAGACGCAATTGTCTCGTGCACACCGTCCCCGCGCAGTGATGAGCAATTTTCAATGTTTCCTCTCAACGGTGATAGATACAGCGCTTTACGGGGACATTGCACCGATCTTATTCTAGGGTTTTCTCCCACCGCGGGGGTGATTGCCGGATGGACCCCAACTGGTTTCTCTGCGCCGTTTTCTGGCACAGCTAGCGTTGAAGTCATCTTCGCGTGAGTTTTTACCTGTTTCTGATTGTTTTTAAATTTTGTTTCAATCACTCACGATAAGTAACTACTTCAGGACTCCAATATGGGTAATATCGCTTGTAGCAATGGGGTTTGAAAACGGATTGTTTATGCAGAGGATCGATTTGTTGGATGCTGAGAATTTCGAATGGGTCACAATTTTTGAAGATCCATTACCGGTATGTCATTTTATTGATTTTGGAAAACAAATAGCTCATTGCTTTTTTTTGGTACTGAAGACGAGAACATTTGCTCTTCCGACGATGGCTGAACAAGAATATTTCGTATACGATCGTTTGATATTGTCGAATCGAGCGAGGATATCGTTCGAAGCCAGGACAAGGACAGACGTGTTGTTGTCGGTGGATCTCAAAGGTTGGTTTGTCAAGCCGAATTCTCCTCAATCGCGACCTCCGCCAAACTGTCCAAGGCCGTTTCGAATTGTACTGAGAAGAAATCAGCTGATAGATTCGAGGACAGGCGATGCATTTTGCGAAAGAAATGTTTGCATCGAAAAGTGTGACGATGGAATGTCCTTTGGCAATTTGGATCAGGTTGAACTCGCAATTGTAAAGCGCGACAACAGTGGTCAGAGCAGTGTCGATTCATTTTGGAATGACAAAATTCTTGTTGAAGAACCAAGCTTTGGTACGTTTGTGTACAATGTTTCATCGTTTGGTCTCAAGTCAAATGATGCAAATTGGCCTGCGGACGTTTTTCGATTGGTTGGTCAAGTCAACGATCGCAGCAACGTGGTGTTGAAAGAAAGTCTTGATGATCGTAGATTACCTGGACAATTTGAAATCAATGAGACTCTTTTGAATAATTGGCAAGATACAGGCGACGTTTCGTTTCCTCGAAACAATCAAACTCTGTTTGGCGACAATGAGAAAACAAGCGCAGTATCAGTCTTGAATGGACAAGTAATTTTCGTTTGGTCAGAGATGCAGGACACTCTATGGAGTTTTGCAAATGATCGGTGGCAAAATCAAGGCAATGCCGGAATCACCAAATTATTGATGAATGCGAGCGAACCTCAACCACAACGTCGATTGGCAACGATCAACGACAACATTATTCTTGTGATATCGGCGTATCAAAATCCGTCGCATGATGGAAGTGTGGAAACTCTGAAAATAGCTCGTCCAATCGATCAGCGAGTGATTGACATTTTCAAGATCGACACAAACGATAACCGCTGGGTGAAAGATAAAGCGACTCACCATGTCAGCAACATTGATCAATTGCGAGTCGAACAAGTTGACAAAAATTTGGTTGTAAGTTTTTCTTTTCTCTTCTTTTTTTTTTTTTTTTGAAAAAAAAATGAGCTCAATGATTTGTTTGCAGAACATTATCGATAGTGAGACAAATATTGCAACTGTTGTTTCATTTCAGCCAATTAGTGGAACTTTGGTTGAATGCGAGAGCAACAGCGATTGCGAGAGTTGTTTGTCAAACGAGTTGAATGTTGAGAGATGTCGTTTTTGCGACAACAATCGGTGTCAAGATTTTGACACTGCATGCGGAAGTGATGAGTTAGTGTTTGTTGGCGTTTCAATGTGCCAAAACAACAACATCGAAGCGTCGAGTAGTCTTTTTCCTTCGGCAAGGACATTGTCCGACATGCCAGTTTTCTCTGACAACACCACCAGCAACAACAACAAGTGGAATTGGCAGGTCGAGTGCGACAAGTTCAATTGACCAAATTGACACGTCTGCTATGACCGAAAATTTTGACGAGGAAATGGGCGAAGAGGAACAACAAGCAGAGGAATCTTCAAGCAACGTTGGCTTGATTGTTGGTCTTGTGATTGCAAGCTTCTTGGCAGTTGCAATTGCGTGGGCAGCAGTCTGGTATTTTGCAATTCGAAAAAAGTCTGACGAAATGGACGAAAACGGTGTCACAATGGCGGATTTCAGCGCAAATTCAAACAGAGCTCGCTATGACGAATATTCATCGGAAGACAGCGCAAGGTATGGTCAAGTTGAAATTGGGCAAAAAACAAGTCATTATGAAAAAAATGGATTGTAAGCATGCCATATGTTTTGCTTGAGAGAAATGAATTTTTCTGTCTTGAGAATGTTCCAGAGAAGGTTGTTGCGTTTTGCGAAAAAAAAAATCGTCTTAAAAAAAGATCAAATATGTCGTCAAATATTGATAAAGTTTATAATCAAGACGAATCGACTGAAAGAATTTTTTGTCCTGAGCGCGAGGAGTATGCACTCGCCGGTGAGTTGTTCGGCGGTTGGTGCGGAATTCACACGATCCAGCAAAGCGCTTTCGGCGCCAGCAGTGCAATACGCGCGCTGATTTTGTGTGCAGCGTCTCCGTTTTTGTTGCAAAATATCTTTATGCATAAAAGAGAACTCGGTTGCGCCAATAACGTCTTGATTTACCGTTTTCTTGGTCCACTAAATATTTTTTTTTTTTTTTTTTTTTTTTTTTTTTGTGTTGTCGTGGTTTTTCGTGTGATTCGGCTGGCACACACACCGGCAACGCCCGACTTTTGTGGCGTGTCTGGTCGCGTTTGCAGGCCTCGCCGACCATCTACCTGTGCTAGCGCTGGAGCGAATTTTCCGCTTCTTGCCGCTGCCGGCGCTGGCGTCTGCGGCGGCGGTTTCACGTCGATGGGCCGAGACCGTGCGCCGCTCGCATCGCGTGTGGAAGCACAGGCTGGTTCGCGTACGCGTGCGCAGCGCCGAGGAGAAGCAGAGCGATACAAGCAGTAGTAGTAGCAACAGTAGCAACAGTAGTGCTGGCGGTGGCAGCAGCAGTAGCAGCAACAGCGCGCAGCGTGGCGACGGGAGCGACGGAAGTGTGGGCGCAGTGGCCGAAGATCTACACGGCAACAACAACACTAGCGATAGCATGACCAATCAAGATACGAACAACGACACAGACGACGACGAAAGTTCGAGCGACTACAGCGAGGTTGGACTTGACGACGACGACGACGACGAGTTTGGCGAGCGCGATTTTGGCCTGCGGCCGCGGGCGCTGCCGCTTGCGCGCGTGTGCCACGTGACAGTGCCGCTGCGTGCGGCGAGCGACAGCGGCGCGTCGCTGGCGGTGTACGGCGGCCACGTGCCGCGCGAGAGCGGCGGCAAGTCGTACATCGACGCCGTGCGCTGCGACCTCTGGCGCTGCGACGTGCCTGCGCCGGGCGGCGGCGGCGGCGCTGCGGTGTGGTCGCGCATCGACTCGCCAGGCTCGCTGCCGCGCCGCACTGAACACGCGGCGCTGCTGTGGCGCGGCGGCGCCGAACTGCTGGTCTACGGCGGCTACGCTGGCCAGGGCACGAGCGGCGGCTACAAGAACGATCTCTACTCGATCGACTTGGCCACCGGTGCGTTTGAAGTGTTGCCGGTGCTCAATCGCCACGACCGACGCAGCGTGCCGATTCCGACCAGTGCGCACTCGATCGCGCTCTGGGGTGGATATTTGTACAAGTTTGGCGGGTAAGATTTCGTAGCGCTTGATTTGTGCATCGGATTTTTCAAATGTCCAAAAATCAATTTTAATTTCAAAACATTCAAATAATTACTAATGTTCAACAATTGCCATTTTTATTTCATTTATAATTTCAATACAGATGGACTGGAAGATCCAATTTGCGAACTCTTCATCGATACCATTTGAAAGAGCAAATGTGGGGAGAGCTCGACACAAATCCGCCGCCCGGAAAAGCAGCGTTTTGCGCAATGCCGGGCGTTCGTTCTCACTGTACAGTGCAGCTGAAAGTGTGGCGCAATACGGTGGGCGGCGACGATGTGTACATAAGCCGCGAAAACTACGAGTCGCTGGATACGGATGATGTGACGAAAGAATTTGTTCCAAGAACCAGTTTGACAGCTTCTCTGGAGCGCGCCGGTCTGCGTTCGTCTCTCGCAGACCACGGTCCTCCGCAAGATGTTCTCTGGATATTTGGTGGATTTGACGGAACCACACACCCGAACGAGTTATTTGAGGTATTTTGTTTTGTTTGGCTGATTTTTTTGTTTTGTTTGAAAATGTTTGAAATGGCGAATTTTAACATCCGAAATTTGAAATACAGTACGATTTTGTTGGCAATACATGGAGAGAACTGAAAACAACGGCAAAAACTGGAATTGGCCCATGCGGTCGATCGCGATCTTCGTGGGCTGTGTGCGTTCCTGAACGAGGAGCTGCTCGCGACAAATTGCTTTTGATGGGTGGATGGTAAGTTGTTTTGCATTATTCGAGTTTTTGTATTATTTGTCGTGTATAAAAAAGTTTAACTTACATCAAACAAAAAAAAAAACAATGCAGGGATCGCGAGAAATCGTTTTGTGATTTGTGGGAAATGGACATCAATGGACGGCATTGGCGACAGATTCCTCTCGAATTTGATGTTGGGATTACGCAGCACACCGTAACCGTTGTCAAGAAAAATCTTTTTGTCATTGGCGGATACTACGAAACTGACGACGACGACGAGGGTCCTGTGTCTGACATTTGTTGCGTTCGATTGCGCATGTAAAAAAATAGAGAAAAAATTAAATCCAAATTTTGTTTCAAGTATAACTTGTTTCATTCATCATCATTTTCGAGCAATCGATTTTCGAGAATTCGAACTCGCGAGTGAATACTTCGCGTGTCGACGTCAAAATGATTGGCCAACAACAAAATAAAGTGGTCCAAATATCGCTCCGTCGGTCGATCTATTCTCCACGTCGTAAAAATTCTCTGCGGACAAAACATTTGCAAAATTAAGTCAAACATGGGTTTGTGTGTGCAAGCAAAGCAAATCGTACCATTGATTTTGCAACGCGATTGGTTTCCTGATTGTCGCGTCGCTTGTCGCTTATCGGATCGTCGTACACGGTCCAACCTGGTTGGGACATGAAACGGACTTTCGCTTGTTTGATCTTCGCCTTCACGTCGCAATTGAGCTGGTCTTTGCGGTGGCCGAGACGCGCGGTAACCAGTACTGAATTATTTCACAAGTTGCAGTGAAGAAACGTGCGATAAAGCTCGAACGAGTGAGAAAACGAAAAAATCAATCAGCAACACAAAACAATACCCTGGCGTTTGCGCATAAGTGGCCGGATTTCGCGGCAAAACTGCGTCCACGGTAGCGCCCCACGGCGATACGGACAATATGATTGCGAATGACAACCGGATTGCCGTAGGGTTCCCGTGGCGCTGTCGTATCACCAGCGGCCGATTGTATATCGGGTAAGCGAGAGTAAATACGTGTATAAAATCACTCTGATCGCCGCGGCCATTTTTATGGCCGGCACAGGCGTTGCGTCCGCGCAATCCCTCCCAAAGACAACAAAGAAATTCGGCGACTGGGCGTTGTCCTGCCGGCAACTGAAAACCGATGGTCCCGAGCGCTGCGTTCTGTTCCAGGACATTCTGTGGCAGACCAGCGGCAAACGTATCCTGAACGTGTCGATCGCGCGCCCGGCAAAGGAACAGCCTTATGTTGCAGCTATTACCGCACCACTCGGCATTCTTCTGCCCGCCGGTCTAACGCTTCATGTGGATGAAAAAGAACTGGTCCGATTCCCGCTTCGGTTCTGCAACATCAACGGTTGCCGGGGACAATTCCCGATTACCGAAGACATGCAGAAGCTCTTTACGTCGGGCAAAAAAGGCAGGGTCATTTTCCGCCAACCCAACGGTCAACCACTGCGCGTCGAATTTTCCCTAAAGGGATTTGCCGCCGGGTTCATGGATCTGAAGACCAAGTAACATCGGATAGCGCGCCGGACCGCCTGCTTCAAACCTCCGGGCGCGTCAGAACCAGTGTCGACCAGTTCCCAAGATCAAACCTTTCTTTCAACGACAGTCCGTTCTCATCATATGCTGCCATCACCCCTTCCGCTTGTTCCAGCAGAATGCCCGACAGGATCACATGTCCGCCAGAGGCGGCTATCCCCGCAATACCAGGCGCCAGTGCGATCAGCGGGTTCGCGACGATATTGGCAAGGACCAGGTCATACGGCGCCGATGAAGCGATTTCAGCTTCTTCGAGCCCGTCACTGACGGCGAACCGGATGCGGTCCTTAACGCCGTTGATCACAGCATTTTCCCGCGCAACGTCTATCGCGATAGGATCGATATCGCTTGCCATCACATCGACATCGAAACGCTTGGCAACCGCGATCGCCAGAATCCCGCTGCCGGTGCCGATATCGATGGGCGATACGGGTGGCCGGTCGGCCAGAACCGCTTCGAGCGCCGTTAGACACCCTTGGGTCGTTTCATGATTCCCGGTGCCGAATGCGAGCCCGGCATCTATCTGGATCGCAATGGACTGCGCAGGCGGCGCATCGCGAATATGAGAGCCAAAAACGTAATAGGGCGGCACTTGTATCGGCGTCAGCGTTTTTTCGACCTCAGCAACCCAGTCTTTCTGAACAACGGGGGCAAAGCCGATTTCCGGTGTGCTAACGCCCACCTCTGCGGCAACCGCCGAAACGCTGGCCACGATCGCCGCTTCATCCGGCGGTCCCTCGGCATATCCTGTCAGATGCCAGCGCGGTGTACTTTCAATCTCGAAGATCGCGTGGCCCGTCACGAACGTTTCGAGAGCCGTTTCGAACGCCGCCCGGTGATCACCGGTCGGCAGCTCGATAACGATTTCCCAAATCTCGGGATCAGTCATGCCGGTTCCACGAAGCTTTCCATGACTTTTTTCGTTCCGGCCTTCTCAAAGTCGATTTCCAGCTTGCCGCCGTCATTGGACCGCACCGTGCCGTAGCCGAATTTCTGGTGAAACACCCGGATACCAACAGCAATCAGCCCCGACACCGGCGGAAGCTCTGTCGCAGATGGCCGGGCCACGCGCTCGGCACCCCGATTACCTGAACGCATCCGCTGATATCCCGGACCACGGCCCTGCTGACTGACACCCCAGCTATCGCTCCCGGCCGTCATACCCGGTTCGCCGATACCGCCATAAAGCCCTGGCTCGATGACGTGTTCGACGAACTCTTCGGGCAGCTCATCGATAAACCGGGACGGCGCACAGGACAGCCATTGGTTATAAACGCGGCGGCTGGACGCGTGGCAGATCCATACCCTGCGGCGCGCCCGGGTAATGCCGACATAGGCGAGCCTTCGTTCCTCCTCAAGCGCCGCGGACCCGCCATCGTCCACGGACCGGCGGTTTGGAAAGACCTCTTCTTCCCACCCGGGCAGAAAAACATGATCGAATTCCAGCCCCTTGGCCGCATGCAGCGTCATCAGGCTTGCCATCTCGCCTGCGGCGCCATCGTCACGGTCCATAACGAGGCTGATATGTTCCAGGAAGCCTTCGAGCGATTCAAACTCGCTCAACGCGGAAACCAGTTCCTTGAGGTTCTCCAGACGCCCCGGTGCATCCGGAGCCTTGTTTTTCTGCCACATCTCCGTGTAACCGGATTCATCGAGCACCGTGCCGGCCAGCTCCATCTGATCGACCGCCTGAGACATCGCACGCCAGCGCTCGAAGGCTTCAAGCAGTTTTCGCAACGAAGAGCGTGCCTGCGGTTTGATCTCATCGGTTTCGATGATCTGGCGGGCAGATTCGTAGAGCGAAATATCCTGCGCCCGGGCATGCCCATGCAGCGTCTGGAGCGTTGCCGCACCCAACCCCCGCCGTGGCAGGTTGATGATCCTTTCCAGCGCCAGATCGTCATTCGGCTGGGCGACCACCCGTAGATAGGCGATCGCGTCGCGAATTTCCGCGCGTTCATAAAACCGGGGCCCACCAACCACGCGATACGGCACACCGAGCGTGATCAGGCGTTCCTCGAATTCACGCATCTGAAAACTGGCACGGACCAGGATCGCCATGCCATCCAGCGATGCGCCATCGCGCTGCAGCGTCTCGATCTCGTCGCAGATAAAACGCGCTTCGGCTTCGCCGTCCCAGACCGCCCGGATATGCAGCGGCTCCCCGCTTTCCGCCTCGGTCCACAGGGTCTTGCCAAGCCGCCCATTATTGTGGGCGATCATTTCGGAAGCGGCGGACAATATCTGCTGGGTTGAGCGGTAATTCTGCTCAAGCCGGATGATTTTAGCGCCGGGAAAATCCTTCTCGAACCGCAGGATGTTGCCGACCTCGGCACCGCGCCAGCTATAGATCGACTGATCGTCATCACCGACACAGCAGATATTGTTTCGACCCTGTGCCAGCAGTCTCAGCCACAGATACTGGGCGACGTTCGAATCCTGATATTCATCGACCAGAACATAGTGAAACTGCTGCTGATACTCCGCGAGCACATCCGGCTGTTCCATGAACAGGGTCACGCAGTGCAGCAGCAGATCGCCGAAATCCGCGGCGTTCAACACCTTCAGCCGGTCCTGATAGATTTTGTACAATTCACCGATCCGCCCATCGGCAATATCGCCGGCCTCGGCGACCCCCACCTTGTCGGGCATAAGTCCGCGATCCTTGAAACGTTCTATCGCCGCGTGGACCGCCCGGGCCGGCCAACGCTTGTCGTCGATTCCCTCAGCCTCGATGATTTGTTTTACCAGCCGAATCTGATCGTCCTGATCCAGAATGGTAAAATTCGACTTCAGACCAACCAGTTCGGCATGGCGGCGCAGCATCCGGGTTGCGATGGCGTGGAACGTGCCGATCCACAGCCCTTCGGATGCTCCGCCAATCATCGCCGCGACCCGGTCACGCATTTCGCGCGCCGCCTTGTTGGTGAATGTCACGGCCAATATCTGGTTAGGCCAGGCGCGCCGCGTTACAAGGATATGGCCGATCCGGGTCGTAAGAACACGCGTTTTACCCGTCCCGGCGCCCGCGAGAACCAAAAGCGGACCATCCACGGATTCAACGGCTTCGCGCTGGGGACCATTCAGACCCTGAAGATAGGGAGCGGCCGGCGCGGAGGGTACATCAAGTGAATCTGTTTCAGCTGTCATGGACCGATTATATCAGGCGCGCGCCTCGGCGGTGCGGCGAAACCGGGGAAATCCGAATCGCACCTATATTTCGCCGCGCTCTTCCCGCCGGGCGTCAAGCAGCGCCCGGTTATAGATCAGCATTACATCGATCTCATGAAGAAAGCCCACCAGTTTCATCGATTTTCGGTCGGCCACCACCGCAACGTGTTCCTCCCCGGTATCCTGCATCATTTTGAGCGCGGCCTCGAGCGAGTCGTCGGCTAACAGGGACGGCGGATGCACCCGCGCGACATCGCGGGCATTGACAACATCGTCGATCGAATGATCGAACGCGGTGTCAGACAGATCGCCAAGGGTGATCGTGCCGAACAGGGCGCCGTTATCGTCTATGACGAATAACTCGCCATGGGGCGCGGTCAGCAGTTTTTCGCGTACGCCGTTAATATTCAGCGATTGCGCGACCGGCGTGAACTGGTGGCTCATGACGTCAGAGACATGCGTCGTCGTCATCAGACCGGACTCACGTCCGCCCTTGATATTGATGCCGCGGCGATCAAGCTGCCAGGTGAAGAACGAATGCCCGCGGACCTGTTGTGTGATTACGGTGGCAATCACCACCGCCATCATCACCGCAATGGTGAGTGCATAGTTCGCCGTGAGCTCGAACACGATCAGAATAGTGGATATCGGCGCACCGAGAACCGCACCGGACACCGCCCCGAGCCCGACCAGCGTATAGGCTGAATGACCGGATGACAGATGCGGGAAAAACTCCGTCGCGATAAGACCGAACGCGCCGCCAACCATGGCGCCGATAAACATCGACGGTGTGAAGACTCCCCCACCGAAACCAGCCCCGACACAGATTGCCGTCGCCGCCGTCTTTGCGGCGATCAACGCAATCAGAACAGCAAGTTCGTACTGACCTTTCAGGGCAAGATCGGTGGCTTCGTATCCAACGCCCAGGACCTGCGGAAACACCAGCGCAATAACGCCGACACATAATCCGCCAAACATCGGTTTGAGCCATGCAGGGACCGGTATTCGCGCGAAAACATCGGCTGAAAACTCAGCCGACCGCAGAAAAATAATAGCCGACATCGCACAAACCACCCCAAGCAGGGCGAATGCCGGAAATTCCCAGAAAGATACAAGGGTCTGATCGGGAATGATGAAGGCGGGAAAATCACCAAAATAGAGGCGCGTGATAATCGTCCCGGTAACCCCGGCAATAACAATCGGTGCAAATGCGCTAAGCGCGTAGTGCCCGATCACGACTTCAAGCGCAAAGAACACGCCAGCGATCGGCGCGTTGAACGATGACGCCACAGCCGAGGCGACGCCGCAGCCAAGCAATGTGACCGCCTGTGACCGGCTGAGCCGCAGCCGGGTCGCCACAAAAGAAGACAGGGCCGCGCCAAGATGAACAACTGGCCCTTCGCGGCCAACAGATGCGCCAACGCCAATAGAAGCTGCGCTAACCGCCGCCGCGCCCAATCCTTCACGAAGCGTGATCGCCCCGGACCGGAGGGCAGCCGCCTCCATAACATCCGCAACGCCCCGCGGGCGCCGGTTCGGCATCAGATAGTGAACCATCAGCCCAACGAGCAACCCACCCGCCGTCGGCACCAGAACGATCTGCCAGTCCGGTAGCGCTTCGATGTATCCGGACATCCTCTCCAGCGAGACGCCAAAAGTAGTGATCTGAATAAGCTCTACGGCTTCGCGAAAAACAATGGCCCCGAATGACGCCGCGGAACCCGTAAGCACTGCCAGCAGGATCAGAATCAGCTGCTGATTACGGATAAACCGGTAGACCGGCTCCAGAAAAGGTTTGCCATTCACGCCGCACCGCCCGAAAAAATACGCCCGCGGACAATCAAATTACAAAATGGATTCAAACGGTTGGAAGCCATCCGTATAGGTGTATCGCGCCGGGCGGTGTGCGAAAAGCCCAAATCAGCGCACCCGTTCCTATTTCCGCCGAATGCCGATCGTATGGCCCCGCTGGTCCGGCGCGGGAAGTTGGCCGTGACGCGCGAACATAGCGGCCGCTTTCTGCCGAATTCCCTCTGCCATCGGCACAACCTTGCGGGCGCCAAGATCGACATGAACGGTCATGATTTCATTCGTCGCAGACAGAAACCCCTTCTCGGCGTGATACATCCGGTGGAAATAGTGCAGGCGTTTTTCGTCGTGATCGAGAAGCTGCGTCGAGACGGACACCTCGTCTCCCTCCAGCACTTCGGCAAGATAGGTCGTATGGATTTCGACTGCGAAGGTCGAACAATTGGTGTCCAGCCGATACGGTTTGTCGATACCGAGACTGTCATGAAACACATCGGTCGCATGGTCGAAGATCAGCACGTAGTAAGCCATGTTCAAATGGCCGTTATAGTCGCACCATTCGCTGCGGACGGTTTCCTGCCAGATTGCCGGAAGGGTCGCCCCGTCCATCAGGTTTTTAGCGCCTGACGGGCCCGGACCAGTACATCCAGCGCCTTGAAGGCATCCTCGATCAGCGGGAATGTAGGCACGCCACACGGCTCCAGAAAAGCCTTGGCTTCCTCGTTGCAGGCATGATCACCGCTGAAGGAGATATAAACCGGCTTCTTCGGATACTTGGCGGCAAGTTCCGGGATGAAGTCGAGCGACGGCATGCCCAGTTCCTTGGTCAGGATCATGATCGATACGACCGCATCGACATTCGGGTCCTTGAACACGGCTTCCATGGCCTCGCGATAGGCATATTCCATTCCGTGCACGGTGGCGCTCGGAAAGATATCGACCGGATTGCTGAGACGGATAAATGGCGGGCTGATTTCCTTCAGCCGGTCCATTGTCTTCGCCGTCAGGTCCGGAAAGGTAAGGTTCAGGCGCTGACGGCACAGATCGCTGATATGAACAATAAACGCCCCTGACGGGGACACGAACCCGACCCGGTTACCGGCAGGTACCGGCATCGGCGCAATCGCCTTGGCAGCCAGGAAGAGATGCGAAAATTCATCGATCCGCACGACACCCGCCTGACGCAAGGCGCCATCTAGGATCCGGTCGTCGGAGCCGAGCGAAGCTGTGTGCGACAGGGCCGCGGCGGCACCATCGGGCGTTGCCCCGCCCTTGAGCATAATGACGGGCTTTTTGGGCGTTACCTGACGGGCGATCTCGATGAAGTCGCGCGGACGGCGCAGGCTTTCGAGATAAAAGAAGATCGCATCGGTGTGCTTGTCGGTTGCAAGGAACTCGAACACGTCGGTCTCATCGATATCGACCGTGTTGCCGAGCCCGATACAGCGGGCAACGCCGTAGTTTTCCGCCGACATGATGTGCTTCATCATCGCACCGGTAAAATTGCCCGTCTGCGCCACGTAGGAGATCCCGCCTTTCGGAATCTCGCCGAGCGGAAAGAAGCTCGACGTGAAATCGGCAGGCGTCGAGATGTGGCCCGCGGTATTGGGGCCGAGCACCCGCACACCGGTCTCACGTGCAGCCCGCGCCAGGTCCTCCTGTAGGTCTTCGCCGGCATGATCGACCTCGGCAAACCCGCCAGCGACAAGCACGATCGAGCCGATCTTGCGCGCCGCGCAATCGCGGACCGCCTGCGGAGTCGCCTGGGCCGGCAGGATTACGATCGCAAGATCGATGCCGGATGGCAGATCTTCGATGGCCTTGTATACCTTCATGCCCATCAACCGGCCGCCACGCGGGTTCACCGGATAGATGTTCCCGGCATAGCCGTTGGCCCGCATGTTCTCGATCACGACGCGGCCGGGCCGGCCCTTTGTCGCGGAGGCGCCGACAACCGCGACGTTGCGGGGCGCGAAGAAACGCTTGAGATTTCTTTTGGCGGTCATTTGGCGTCTCCCGCGGCTTTTAGAATAACCAGGCCATCGACCGCGACGGGCTTGGAGCCATTTATGATCAGCGGATTGATATCGATTTCGGCAATTTCGGGATTGTCAGCTGCCGCCTTGCCGACCCCGACAATCGCACGGGCAAGCGCTGCCCGGTCGACACGTGCCATGCCGCGCACCGCGTCGAGAATGCGCGCCGCGCGAATTTCGTTCATCATCTCTCGGGCGTCGGTAAGCGTGAGTGGCGCAAGACGAAACGAAACGTCTTCCAGAACTTCGGTAAAGATGCCGCCGAGACCGAACATCACGGACGGTCCGAACTGTTCATCTCGGGTCATCCCGATCATCAGTTCGCGACTGCCCTTGACCATCTCCTGGACCAGATAACCACCGGCGAAGTCGGCACCGGCGCGACCGGACAGGGTTTTGAAGGCGTCGGTCACATCACGTGCAGATCCAAGCCCGACAGCCACTAGACCGGCCTCGGTCTTATGCAGCAAATCCGGTGCACAGCCTTTCAGAACGACGGGATATCCGAGCGACTCTGCCGCCTTCTTTGCATCGCTCGCGGTCTTGACCAGCTTTTCCCGCGTGACCGGCACGCCGTACGCGGAAAGGAGCCGTTTGCTGTCATACTCGGACAATGAGCCGTGGCCCGAGGCCAACGCTTTCTGGATAAGGCGCTTCACGCCGGAAATCTGCACAATGTCGTCCTCGTCGGATGTTTATCTTTCGTAACCCAGAACGGGTGCCAGCCAACGCTCGACGGTTGCCAGATCCATTCCTTTCCGACGTGCATAATCCTCTACCTGATCTTTTGCAATTTTCCCGGTTCCGAAAAACCGTGCATCGGGATGCGCGATGTAGAACCCGGATACCGCCGCGGTCGGCAGCATCGCGAAACTCTCCGTCAGTTCTATCCCTGCCTTTTCGGTCGCACCGAGCAGCGAGAACAAACCTTCCTTCTCGGTGTGGTCCGGACAGGCCGGATAGCCCGGCGCCGGCCGGATACCCTGATAGGCCTCTTTTATGAGATCGGCGTTGTCCAGACTTTCGCCGGGCGCATAACCCCAGAACTCGTTGCGCACGCGTTCATGCAGCCGTTCAGCAAATGCTTCCGCCAGGCGGTCCGCCAGCGCCTTGAGCAGGATCGCGTTGTAATCGTCGTTCGCCGCTTCGTAACGAGCGACATGTTCATCAATACCGATACCGGCGGTGACAGCGAATGCGCCGATATAGTCGTCGACACCGGACTCCGCCGGCGCCACAAAATCGGCAAGCGCGAAATTCGCCCGGGTCTTCTGGGCCCCGCCGTCGCGCTTGATCTGCTGACGGATGGTATGGAAATGCGACACGACCTCAGAGCGATCCTCATCGGCATAGATCTCGATGCTTTCGGCACCGTCGGAGTTCGCCGGAAAAAGCCCGAAAACACCCCGCGCGGTCAGCCAGTTTTCTTCGATAATCTGGTCGAGCATGCGCTCGGCATCTTCAAGCAACGCCGTTGCTGTCTCGCCGACGGTATCGTCTTCGAGAATCGCAGGATAGGTGCCGATCAGCTCCCACGCACGGAAAAACGGCGTCCAGTCTATCCGGTCACGCAATTCAGCCAGCGAATAGTCTTCCAGAACGTGCACCCCAGGCATAGCGGGCGGGGTCGGCTGCCAGCGGGACCAATCGATATCGGCCTTGTTGGCGCGCGCCTCCTCGAGACTAAGTGCCCTTCCCGCGCTGTCCTTCGCAGTATGACGTCGGCGCGCATCTTCATTCTCTGCCCGGATTTTTTCGACAAAGTCGGCGCTGAGATCCTCGCTGAGCAAATTCGACGCAACACCCACCCCGCGCGATGCATCCAGCACGTGAATAGTCGAGCCTGAATAGGCGGGTTCGATCCGCACGGCAGTGTGAATTTTCGACGTCGTCGCGCCACCGATCATCAGCGGAATCGTGAAACCTTCGCGCTCCATCTCCGCCGCAACATGTACCATTTCGTCAAGCGACGGGGTAATCAGACCGCTCAGTCCGATAATGTCGACGTTCTCTTCCCGTGCAGTCTCGATAATCTTCTGAGACGGCACCATTACGCCGAGGTCGATCACCTCGTAATTATTGCACTGGAGTACAACGCCGACGATGTTCTTGCCGATATCATGGACATCGCCTTTCACCGTCGCCATCAGAATCTTGCCCTTGGCCTTGCTATCCTCGCCTTCGCGTTTGTCGTCTTCGATAAACGGAATCAGATAGGCAACGGCCTGCTTCATGACCCGCGCGCTCTTCACGACCTGCGGCAGGAACATCTTGCCCGCGCCAAACAGGTCGCCGACGACATTCATGCCGTCCATCAACGGACCTTCGATCACATGAAGCGGCCGGTCCGCCGTCTGGCGGGCTTCTTCGGTATCCTCGACGATAAAATCCGAAATGCCGTTCACCAGCGAGTGGGTAAGACGCTCACCGATCGGCTTTTCGCGCCAGGACAGATCCTCGACGCGCTCCTTTTTCTCGCCTTTGAACGACTCCGCAGCATCCACGAGACGTTCCGTCGCATCGTCGCGGCGGTTCAGCAGAACGTCCTCGACAAGCTCCCGGAAATCGGCGGGTATGTCCTCATAGACGGTCAACTGGCCGGCATTGACGATACCCATATCCATCCCGGCGCGGATCGCGTGAAAGAGAAATGCCGAATGCATCGCCTCGCGAACCGGATCGTTCCCGCGGAAAGAGAACGAAATATTGCTCAACCCACCGGAAACATGCGCATGCGGCAGCGTTTGCTTGATCCGGTCCGTGGCCTCGATAAAGTCGACCGCATAGTTGTTATGCTCTTCGATGCCGGTCGCGACCGCGAAAATGTTGGGGTCGAAAATAATGTCCTGCGGTGCAAAGCCCGCCTGATTGACCAGCAGGTCATAGGATTTCGTGCAGATTTCGACCTTTCGGTCCGCCGTGTCAGCCTGGCCGTCCTCGTCAAATGCCATGACAACGACCGCTGCCCCATACCAGCGCACGCGTTTCGCCTGGGCGAGAAAGGCTTCTTCGCCTTCCTTCATACTGATGGAATTGACCACGCCTTTGCCCTGCACACAGCGCAGGCCTGCTTCAATAACCGACCATTTCGATGAATCGATCATCACCGGCACGCGGGAAATATCGGGCTCAGCTGCCAGAAGATTGAGAAACCGCACCATGACGGCCTCGGAATCGATCAGACCTTCATCCATGTTGATGTCAATAATCTGCGCCCCGTTGGCAACTTGTTGGCGCGCCACATCAAGCGCGGTATCGAAATCGCCTTCCTTGATAAGCTTGGCGAACCGCGCCGAACCGGTAACGTTCGTCCGCTCGCCAACATTCACAAACAAGGTGTCTGACCCGATATTCAGGGGTTCCAATCCGCTCAGACGGCACCGAATCTCAATATCCGGCACTTCGCGCGGCGGATGTATTGCGACATTTTCCACCAGCAGCCGTGTGTGATCCGGCGTCGTCCCACAGCACCCCCCGACCAGGTTTACAAACCCGTTCGCGGCAAAGTCGCTCATGATCTCCTGCATTTCCTCGGGCGTCTGATCGTATTCGCCAAAGGCGTTGGGCAGGCCTGCATTCGGATGGCATGAAACGAACGTGCCCGCGATGCGCGACAGTTCCTGCAGATAGGGCCGCAGTTCATGCGCACCGAGCGAGCAATTCAAACCGATAATCAGCGGCTCGGCATGGGCGACAGAATTCCAGAATGCTTCGGTGGTCTGGCCTGTCAGGGTCCGGCCGCTTGCATCCGTAATCGCGCCGGAAATAAAAATCGGCAGCCGCATACCCGCATCGTCGAAGAACTGCAGAATGGCGAAGACTGCGGCCTTGGCGTTCAATGTATCGAACACAGTTTCGATCAGCAGCACATCGGCGCCGCCATCGACCAGACCGCTCACGGACTCGCTGTAAACCTCGACAAGCTCCTCGAACGTCGTATTACGATACCCGGGATCGTTCACATCGGGCGAAATCGACGATGTCCGGTTGGTCGGCCCGATCACACCCGCGACGTATCTGGGCTTCTCCGGCGTTTCGGCCGATTTCGCGTCAGCAACTTCGCGAGCGAGCCGGGCGGCTGCGTAATTCAGCTCATAGACCTGCTCTTCCATCCCGTAATCCGCCATCGCGATCGACGAGGAGTTAAAGGTATTTGTCTCCAGAATATCGACGCCGGAATCGAGAAACCCTCGATGAATTTCCGCGATGATATCAGGCCGCGTCAGTGTCAGCAGGTCGTTGTTGCCCTTTTGCGGAAAAGCATGATCGGCGAACCGCTGGCCACGATAGTCTGCTTCATCCAGCTTGTAGGATTGGATCATGGTGCCCATCGCACCGTCGATCACGAGTATCCGACTCTCCAAGAGTTTGCGAAGCTCTTCGGTTCTGTCGGGCTGGCGGAATGTCGGGGTGTCCGTTGCGATGCCGCCGCTGCGGTCGGCAGCTTCACGCAAAATCTCTGGCCTCTGGAAAATCATGTATCGGATTCCGGTAACGTTTGGGTGCGGTCCGGGCGAACGCCTAGGATGTGGCAGATCGCAAAAGAGAGGTCGGCCCGGTTCAGGGTGTAAAAATGGAACGCGTCTATGCCTTCGGCCTGCAGCATTCTGCATTGCTCGGCCGCGGTCGTCGCCGCCACCAGCCGGCGGGTTTCGGGGTCGTCGTCAAGACCTTCAAACAGATTGGCCATCCAGCCCGGCACAGATGCACCGCACATGGCGCTAAACTTCTGGACCTGGGCAAAATTCGTGACCGGCAAAATGCCGGGCACGATCTCGACCTCGATACCAGCCTTACGGACGCGTTCGACAAAGCGAAGATAGACGTCAGCCTCAAAGAAATATTGCGTAATGGCCCGTGTCGCACCGGCGTCGAGCTTACGCTTGAGGTTGTCTAGATCGTCGGAAATGTTGGCGGATTCAGGATGAATTTCCGGATAGGCGGCAACGCTGATCTCAAAATCCCCGACGTCGCGGAGACCTGAGACGAGGTTAGAAGCGTAGTCATATCCACCGGGATAGGGTGAATAGCCGTTTGTATTGTCCGGCGCGTCTCCCCGCAGCGCCACGATATGACGGATCCCGGCATCCCAATACTCCTGAGCGACTGCGTTGACTTCGTCCCGTGTCGCCCCGATGCAGGTCAGGTGCGCCGCCGCCGAAAGCGATGTTTCGGTATTTATCCGCGTTACCGTGCTATGCGTGCGCTCGCGCGTCGTCCCGCCAGCGCCATAGGTGACCGAGACGAATCGTGGGTTCAACGGTTCGAGACGTTTGACCGACTGCCACAGCGTTTCGGCCATTTTTTCGGTTTTAGGCGGGAAGAATTCAAACGAAATCTTCAGATCGGTCTGCGTCATTGTTTGATCTCCCTTTCGGGTGCAGCACCAACGGAAATGCTGGCCGGCACGTCAGCCGAAAGTTCTTCATGGCCGGCTTTCTGGCCGATCCAGATCTTTACCGTCAGGGGGTCTCCCGGCAGTTCGTGCGTTGCGAGCGTGCGCATATCCGCATCGTCGAACAGCCCGTCGATTTCATTATCGCCAAACCCAAGGCGACGATGCGCATGCCCGTCGCGAAGTTCTTCGACCCCATGCGGCGCGAAATCGACGATTGCCAGCGTGCCGCCGGGCGCCAGCACCCTGCCCGCCTCAATGACGACGGCAGCTGGATCATCGGCGTAGTGCAGAACCTGGTGGAGAATGGCGATATCGAACCCGGCATCGTCCTCGCGCAATTGATACATGTCACCCTGCCGCACCTGACATCCTCTGATATCCAGCGTGTCGAGCCGGGATCTGGCAAGAGCGAGCATTTCGCGTGATGAATCGATGCCCACGCTGCGCGCGACACGCGGCGCCATAAGCTCCAGAATACGCCCCGTCCCGGTGCCGATATCGATCAGTTGCATATCCGCGTCATGGGGAAGTGCCGAGAGAAGCGTCGCTTCGACATCGGCATCGTCGACATGCATCGACCGGATCTGATCCCAACGGCTGGCATTTTCGCGAAAATAGGCCTCGGCCACGTCATGACGGGCACGGCGGACCTCTGCCAATCGCTGCATATCGCGCTTAATCTGCGGATCGTTTTCGGGAATCAGGCCGATAATCTGCTGGCACAGCGTGTAGGAGCGCGATCCGGTCCGGTCGGCCAGCCGGTAAAAGACCCAGGCACCTTCCTGAAAACGGTTCAGCAGGCCGGCATCGCAGAGCAGTTTGAGATGTCGGGACACACGCGGCTGGCTCTGCCCAAGGATATGGGTGAGCTCACTGACGGTCAGTTCGCCCTGCGCGCATATCGCCAATATGCGGAGCCGGGTCGATTCTGCGGCCGCCTTCAATCGATTAAGCAGTGTTTCCAAGGTCGGGATTGCTCCAGAGTGCTTGCTAATATAGTAATTAAGATATAAAGATATTCTTATATCGTTATAAAATGGTAAACTCAACCGATTGCCCGCATTCACCGCGATTTGATGTTTCTGGCTGATCGGCCTGCAACGATGGGATTGATCTTGGTTGAACGATTTGTTTGAACGTATCTGCTTTATCCAAAAGAGCGGTGCTGGCGGTCGGAGGATTAAGCAGCAGAAAGCGGCAAATAGGCATGGTTTGAATATCCGCCTGATGTTAAGTGAGTGTTTACGCGATATTCCTATCGTTTCGCGGGCCGTTGTCGGTCGCGACATGGCGAGGCGATAGAATCGATGAATTGTATCGATTCGAGATTTGCCTTAGTGTCGGGGCCGAAGGCGGGACAGGCCTTTGATAACATGTGTTTAGTAAGCAACGTGGACGAAGGGCGAGGTGTATTGTGAACGTGGTTAGAGTAATACCCGGGCGTATCGCCCGCATGATAGCATCCGCTTCCTGTATCGGCCTGCTGGCCGCAGGTTGCGCAACACCGCCGCCGGCGAGCGACCAGGCCGCGGTCGCCGCATTTAATGAAGCAAACGACCCTTACGAGCCGTTTAACCGGGCGATGCTGGACTTCAACCTCGCTCTGGACAAAGCGATCCTGGCACCGGTGGCATATGTCTACAAAGAAGGCGTTCCGGACCCGCTTCAGACCAATGTAACCAACTTCCTTGCCAATCTTCGCGGCCCTGTGATTTTCGCGAATGATCTGCTGCAGGGCGAATTCGAACGCGCCGGCAATACGCTGCTGCGCTTTGCGATGAATTCAACCGTCGGCATTCTGGGCATCAACGACTTCGCCGGTGAAGCGGGTATTGAGGAACACACGGAAGATTTCGGACAGACCCTGGCAACATGGGATGTCGATCCTGGCCCTTATCTGGTGCTGCCGATCTTCGGGCCGTCTAACCCGCGCGACGGCGTCGGTCTTCTCGCAGACAATCTTATGGATCCGTTCACTTGGTTGACCCCGTTCGAATTTCGTCTCGGACGGACCGTGGGCACAGCCGTTGACCGGCGGGCGCGGAACTACGACCAGATCGAAGATCTCGAAAAGAACTCGCTCGATTTCTACGCGGCGATCCGCAGTCTCTATCGGCAACGTCGCGCAGACGAAATCCGCAATGGCGCACCGGCTTCCGATACCCCGGTCCCGGGCGGTCTCTCCGTCGTTCCGCAGAAACCGGACGGACAACAGAGCAAAGCGACATCCCCGGAAAAGTAGATGATCCGTTCACCGCTCACAGCGCTCAGCGCGTTTGTCGTCCTCGTTCTGGTATATGCTGGCCCGGCTCAGGCGGCCAATCCTGCCGAATTCGTCAAAAGCATGGGCGACAAGGCATTTGCGTCATTAAGTGAAGACGGGCTGACCGCGGATCAGCGCACGGAACGGTTCCGCAGCCTTCTGAACGAAGCGTTTGACCTGCCCAGAATTGCCCGTTTCACACTCGGCCGTTATTGGCGGACTGCGTCCGACGAAGAGAAAGTCGAATTCGTGGCGCTGTTCGAAAAATTTGTCATCCAGTCTTATTCGAACCGCTTTCAGGACATGAGCGGCCAGAAATTGAAGGTCGTCGGCGAGCGTGAGATATCTGCCTCGCAGGCACTGGTGCTTTCGGAGATCGAAATTCCCGGCAAACCCTCCGTGAAGATTAACTGGCGCGTGCGGTCCAAGGACGATGCGCAGAAGATCGTCGATGTGATGGTCGAAGGCATCAGCATGAGCGTCACCCAACGCGATGAATTCGCTGCCGTGATCCGTCAGACCGGCGGTAAGGTGGGCGGGCTGATCAAGGCGCTACGCCGGAAGACAGGTTCTAACTGATCCGATCCGTACGCGTCAGCGTCGGCTACCCTGATCCATTCGTTAAACCAGATACGCCTCTAACCTAACCGCGAATAAGCGGCTTGTATTTTAACCTAACCGCGAATAAGCGGCTTGTATTTGATCGCCTTGGGGTTATCCGCATCGTCGCCCAACCTGCGGCGGCGATCCTGTTCGTAATCGTCGTAATTGCCCTCAAACCAGGTGACCTGACTGTCTCCTTCGAAGGCCAGGATATGCGTCGAAATCCGGTCGAGGAACCAGCGGTCATGGCTGATGACCAGGACGCAACCGGCATAGTCCAGCAACGCATCTTCAAGCGCGCGCAGCGTATCAACATCAAGATCATTGGTCGGTTCGTCAAGCAGCAGAACATTCGCCTGGGATTTGAGCATCTTCGCGAGATGCACACGGTTGCGCTCACCACCAGACAGCTGCCCCACTTTTTTCTGCTGGTCCGGCCCCCGGAAATTGAACGAGCCGCAATAGGCCCGGCTCTGCATCCGGTTGCTGCCCAGTTCGACGATATCCTCGCCGTCGGAAATCTCTTCCCAGACGGTCTTATCGGCACTGAGCGAATCCCGGCTCTGATCGACATAGCCAAGCTCAACCGTATCGCCGAGTCGGAGCGAACCGGAATCCGGCTTTTCCTGCCCGGTGATCATGCGGAATAACGTCGTTTTACCCGCACCGTTCGGGCCAATAATCCCGACGATTGCGCCCGGAGGGATCTTGAAGTCGAGATTTTCGATCAACAGGCGATCTTCAAAGCCCTTGTTCAAACCCTCCGCTTGGATAACCAAATCGCCAAGTCTGGGTCCCGGCGGAATAATGATCTGCGCGGTATCCGGCGTTTTATCCTTGGCGTCGGCGAGCAACTGCTCATACGCGGTGATACGTGCCTGGTTCTTGGCCTGACGCGCGCGGGGCGATGCGCTGATCCACTCGCGTTCGCGCTCAACGGTGCGCTGGCGCGCCTTTTCCTGCTTTTCTTCCTGGGCAAGGCGCTTCTGCTTCTGTTCCAGCCAACCGGAATAGTTGCCCTCATAGGGTATACCCCGACCGCGGTCGAGCTCGAGGATCCAGCCAGCAACATTATCGAGGAAATAGCGGTCATGGGTCACTGCAACGACGGTCCCCTCGTAGTCTTCGAGGTGACGCTCCAGCCAGGCCACCGATTCGGCATCCAGATGGTTGGTCGGCTCATCGAGCAGCAGCAGGTCGGGCTGACGCAGCAACAGCCGGCAAAGCGCGACCCGGCGGCGCTCACCGCCCGACAGCTTACTGACATCTGCATCCTTCGGCGGGCAACGCAGTGCATCCATGGCGATCTCAAGCTTGCGTTCGAGGTCCCAGCCGCCGACGGAATCGATCTTTTCCTGCAGCGCACCCTGCCGTTCGATCAGAGCATTCATTTCATCATCGTCCATGGGCTCGGCGAATTTCAGGCTGATCTCTTCGAATTCCTGCAACAGCTCGTGGGTTTCGCGCATGCCTTCGAGGACATTGCCGTAAACGTCCTTGTCGGGGTCCAGCTCTGGTTCCTGTTTTAGGATACCGACCTCGGCCGCCTCGGCCGCCCAGGCCTCTCCGTTGAATTCCTTGTCCTCGCCCGCCATGATTTTCATCAGGGTCGACTTACCCGCACCATTCACGCCCAGCACGCCGATCTTTGCTCCCGGCAGGAAGGCAAGCGTGACGTCCTTCAGAACTTCACGGCCACCCGGAAATGTCTTTGTCAGGTGGCTCATCGTATAAACGTATTGATAGGACGCCATGGCGTGTCGATCTCCTGTGGTCGAAAACGGCCCCTTGTTAGCGCCCCGCGGCGCAGTTTTCCAGACCGGGTATTTGTGTCGGGTTCATAGCAGGGATGGCGCGAATGCCGAAGCGATCTCTGATACCATATCGGCAATTCGCCGAACTTTGCCGAGACAGCTTTGACAGATTCCATGCCGTCCCCCGATCCGATAACGGTCCAGATACTCCGCAGCCGCATTTCCAGCCTGATGGAAGAGATGGATTATCGGTTCTATCGCTCCGGATACTCGACGATCGTGCGCGAATCCCGCGATTTCAGTTGCGTCGTAACGGACCGCGAAGGCCGTCTTGCCGTCGCACCGCCGATGTTTTTTCACGGGCCGGTCTATTTCCACCTTATCCGCCGGATTCTCGACGTTTACGGCGAAGACGGACTCGCCGATGGAGACACGCTGGTCTGCAACCATCCCTATGAGGGCAACCTTCCCCATGTGCCGGACATGGCTCTGGTCACACCGGTCTTTTACGACAACAGGATTGTCGCCTTTACCGCCAGCATCGCGCATAAGGCTGATATGGGCGGGGCGGTGCCGGGCAGCACCTGGGGTCAGGCGACCGAGCTTTTTCACGAAGGCCTGCTACTACCCCCGGTCAAAATCATGCGCGCCGGCACAGCCAATCCGGACCTTCAAAGACTGATCGCATCGAACTCGCGCGCGCCGGAACTGGTGCTGGGGGACATGAACGCGCAGATCGGCATAACCGGTATTGGGCGCGACCGGATCAAGGGTCTGTGTGAATCGTTCGGCGCGGATATCTTTATCGGGGCGATGGAAGAGATCATCGCGGCCTCCGATCGCGAGTTCCGCACTGCGCTCGCGCGCCTTCCGGATGGCGATTTCAGTTCCGGGGGACTGCTAGACAATGACGGGATCGACCGCGATCATCCGGTCAAACTGCATGTCCGTATTTCGGTTCGCGACGGCGATGTCCATTTCGATTTTTCGGCCTCCGACCCGCAAACCCGCGGGCCGGCCAACCTCCGCCGCGCGATGGTCGAGGCCTGCGTCTTCTATTGCCTGATCGGATTTCTCGATGCCGATCTCCCTTATAGCGACGCTGCACGCGACCTGGTCAGGTTCACGTTCGCGGACCGCTCGGTTTTGAATCCCGAACCGCCCGCCCCGTGTTCGTCCTACATGAAGACATGTCACAAGCTGGTCGACGTGATCCTGCAGGCGCTCGACCCGTTTGTACCGGGGCGCGCGATTGCCAATGCCGGTGGCAGCGGCGGTAGTATTGTCGTCGCATGGGGCGATGCGGCGCCCGGGCGCGGCAACCAGTATGAAATTTTTGGATCGTCCTACGGTGCGGGCCGCAACAATGACGGGGCAACCGGTGTGACGACGCATCTCGCCAATCTTTACGGCACCCCGCTCGAAGTCATCGAAAGCGAATTTCCCTGCCGGATCACGTGCTACGAGCCTTTGCCCGATACCGGCGGTGAGGGCGAATTTCGCGGTGGACTTGCCTACCGGCGTGACTACGAATTGCTGGCCCCGGCAAGCGTCGTCTACCGTGCCGACCGGGCAGCCGTGGCACCGAGTGGCCTCGCCGGCGGCAAGCCAGGCGCCAAGAGCCGCTTTCTCCTGTCACCCGGCAGCGCGTCGGAAAAACAGCTTCCGGCCTCGTTTCGCGAAACGTTCGAGGCGGGTACGACCTTCAGCCTGCAGACGGCCGGCGGGGGCGGATATGGCGATCCCGCGAACCGGGCGCAAACCGCCCGGGCACGCGATATCGCGGAAGGATATGTCAGCGACACCGCGGGCATGTCATAATCGGTAAAACATATAGCGGCCGAGCGAAGGATCAGTTCATGAAGATCGAGCTTTACTATGCCCCCACTACCTGTGCGCTGGCACCTTTCATTACACTGACAGAGGCCAGAGCCGAATTCGACGTGCACCGGCTTAACTTCCGGACAAACGATCACCTCAGCCCCGAGTACAGGCAGATCAATCCGAAACACAAGGTACCGATGCTGGTCGTCGACGGGCAGAAGCTGACCGAAAACGCCGCAATCCACCTGTGGATTTCGTATACGTTCCCGGAAGCGGGCCTGATTCCCACCGAGCCGTGGGAACAGGCTCAGGCGATTTCCCTGTTATCATGGTGTTCGGGCGGCATTCACCCCTATCTCAGCCGGATCAATAACCCGGCCAAGGTCTGCAATGTGGACGGCACGGCCGATGCCGTCGTCGCCCCTGCCGTCGCGGCACTTCGGGAGAATTTCGGAATTGCAAACGAGTTGTTGGAGGGACGGAACTACCTGATGGGCGACTTCACGGCGCCGGATGCCTACTTCTTCTGGTGCACCCGACGGGCCACGCAGTTCAAACAGGATTTGTCGGCCTTCCCCAATGTACTGGCGCATTTCGAGCGCATGCAGACGCGCCCGAGTGTCCAGAAGCTGCTGGTATTCGAAAAGGAAACGATCGAGGGTTTCAAGCGGGGCAGCCTAGATTTCAAGGCCGCCACCCCTTGCTGTGCGCGGGATTCGGGCGTAGTTTATGCTAAATTAGTTAGCAATCGAACTATTAGCCGTGAGCAGAGATAAATGTCGGATAATCCTCTGAGGTATTGAAGGCAAAGTCATCATCGTCACCGGTGGCGGCAAGGGCATCGGCCGCATTTATTGCCAGGAATTTGCCAAGGCGGGCGCGAAAGTCGTCGCCGCCGATATCGACCATGACGCGAACGAGGATACCGTTGCAGCGATCCGCGGCGCAGGCGGCGGAAGCCATGACCGCCACGACAGATGTTTCCGATGACGGACAAACCGCCGAAATGGCGCGTAAAACCGTCGAGGCTTTCGGGCGGATCGACGGATTGGTCAATAATGCATCGCTGATGAGCGTGCTCGAGCGCCGCGACTGGAAAGAAATCCCTAACGACGAATGGGACCGGGTGATGGACGTCAATCTCCGCGGGATATTTTCGTGCTGCAAAGCCGTGTTCCCGCAGATGAAAGCCCAGGGCGGCGGCAAGATCGTCAATATCTCTTCCGGACGGTTCTGGAACGGCACGCCGAACCGGCTGCATTACTCGACCTCCAAGGCCGGCGTGATCGGACTTACCCGGTCGCTGGCACGCGAAGTCGGCATCGACAACATCAACGTCAATGCTATCACACCGGGCTTTACACTGTCGGGACACGCAGATTTCATCTTCCGGTGAATACGCCAAAAACAATGCGCCACCATCGGACCGGTGTATCCAACGTCATCAATATCCCGAAGACCTGGCGGGGGCCGTGATGTTCCTGATGTCAAAGGGGAGCGACTTCATTTCCGGCCAGACCATCAATGTCGATGGCGGCCAGTTCATGCATTGACGGACAACGCCGGGCCGGACCGGTTCTCGAATATCGGGGTCGATACGGGCGGGACATTTACCGACCTCGTACTGATCGATGACAACGGCGTCATCCGCACCGAAAAGGCGTTTTCGACCCCGGAGTCGCGCGAACAGGGCGTCTTCGATGTTCTTGAACGTGCCGCACGGGCGCTGAATATGTCGGTCGGCGACATTCTGTCGCGTACGGATCTCCTCGCCCATGGCACGACGGCCTCGACCAATGCGCTGATCCAGCGCCGCGGCGCCCCGTGTGGGCGTGCTTTTCACTGCCGGTTTCGAGGATACGCTAACCATCGCCCGCGGTCCCATCGGACGCGTCGGGGGCCTGCCGCAATCCCAGGCAATGGACTTTATCCATACCGATCCGCCGGAACCGATAGTGGCGCGCGACATGGTGCGAGGGGTGATTGAACGTATCGGTTCAGACGGCCGGGTCGTCACACCGCTGAACCATACCGAATTGCGGGGTTCCATCGAGGAACTTATTGCCGATGGTGCTGAAAGCCTTGCTGTCTGCCTGCTCTGGGCATTCCGCAATCCGGTACATGAAGAACGGATAGCGGCGATCTGCGAAGAGCTTGCCCCCGGGATTCCGGTCAGCCTGTCACATCAGGTTGCCCCGAAAATGGGCGAGTTCGAACGCGCCGTGACCACCGTGATAAACGCCTATATCGGCCCGCTGACACAGGAATATATCGGCGATCTCGATAACGGACTGGCCGCCAGCGGGTTGTCGAGTCCGATCCAGGTCATTACCGCCACCGGCGGTGCCGCCAGGGCCGCAAATGTCGGGAAACAGGCGGTCTCCATTGTCAACTCGGGGCCGGTCGGCGGTCTCGTCGCGGCGCGCTTTCTGGGCGACCGGCTTGGGCATGAAAAGATCATTACCGCCGATATGGGCGGCACCAGTTTCGATGTCGGGCTGATTGACGGAGATACGCTGGAAGAAGACCCGCGCCCGTTCGTCGACCACGGCATGCCGGTAACGCTCCCGGCGGTCAAACTCGTCACTATCGGTGCGGGCGGCGGCAGCATTGCCTGGACAGACGGGTATCGTCTTCACGTTGGTCCGCAAAGCGCCGGCGCAGATCCCGGACCCGCCGCATTATGCCCGGGGCGGCACCGATCCGACGGTCACGGACGCGCTTGTCGCCTGCGGCATCGTCAATCCCGAGAATTTTTTCGGCGGGGTCTACAAACTTGACCGGGATCTGTCCGAGCGCGCGATCGCCGACAAGATCGCCAAGCCGCTCGGCATGGACATGGCAGATGCCGCCGCCGGAATTCTTGAGATCGTCAATGCCCGCATGGCCAACCTGATCAGGAAGGTGTCCATCGAGAGCGGACATGACCCGGGGGCGTTCGCGCTCTATGCCTATGGCGGCGCGACCGGCGCCCACTGTGCCGAGTTCGCCCGCCACCTGGGAATCGGTCAGCTTATCCTGCCCTATGCCGGCCCCGTGTTCTCGGCACTTGGCGTGGCCATTGCCGATACCGCCTACAGCCATACGCGCTCGGAGCCTATGCCGCTGGAGAAAGACCGGATCGGGTCCATCACCCGTAACTTCGGCGAGCTGCGAGCGGCCGCGGCGGCAGATATGGAATCGGCGGGAATTGATGCCGCAAGCTGCACGTTCCGGTATCGCATCGAGATGCGGTATCGCGGGCAAATGAACGAGATAACTGTAGACTGGCCGTCCGACCGTTTCGATGAGACCGATATCGATGTCCTGCGCGATCTGTTCGAAGCCTTTTACCGGAAACGCTTTCGGCGCCGGCACTGTCCGCGCCGGGACGCCGCTCGAACTGATCAGCTTTCGCGTCGAGGCCACACGTGCGACCCGCCGACCCACCCTCGCCGCCCGGAAAGAAACGGCCATCGCGCAGACGGGGCCGGAATCGCGTCAGGTCTATATCCGCGGCACCGGCAAGGTCGACGCCAGCATCCTGGACTTTGCGGCGCTCAAGGCGGACCACGAATATCAGGGCCCGGCGATCATCGAACGCGACACCACAACGATCTGGCTTCCGCCGGGCGCATCGGCGACGATGGACATGCTGGGCAATATCGCCATCGTGCCGCAGACAGAATCATGATCGATCCCATCACCTTTGAAGTCGTCAAACACAGGCTCTGGCAGATTAATGACGAGCAGGGCCTCGCCATCAAGACCATATCGGCCTCGCCGATCGTGGTCGAAGGCAACGATTACAATGTCGGATTGTTTACGGCGGATGCGGAACTTGTCACCGCCGGTATCGGCTCCCTCGTCCACGTGACGACCATGGGGGATGCCGTGGCGTCGGTCATCAAGGGCGCAGGCACCCTGGCGGCCGGCGATGCCTATATGCTCAACGACCCGTTTCTGGGGGCGTTGCATCAGAACGACGTGGTGGTCGCCAGCCCATTGATCCGAAACGACCGGGTCTTCATGTGGATCGCCAACGTTCTGCACCATCCCGATGTCGGTGGTATCGACGAGGGCAGTTTCTGCATCAACGCGCGAACCCTCGACGACGATCCGCCGCGCTTTTTCATGAAGATCCTCGATCGGGGCGAACTGGTCGAGGAATCCGAACAGATATTCGTCAACAACTCCCGCCTGCCCGACGCGGTGGCGCTGGACCTCCGCGCGCAGATTGGCGCCATCAATGTTGCCACGGAACGCCTGCAGGTGCTGCTGGACGAGCGCGGCGAGGACATCGTGCGGGATGTCATGACGCAATCGATCGATCTCGCCGAACGGCAGGTTCGCGACTTTATCCGGAGCCTGCCAAACGGGTCATGGACCCGGCGAAGCCCTATATGGACGGGGTGCGGGTCGGCGATGAACGCATTTGCAAGGTCGCACTGACCCTTACCTGTGCGGACGATACGATTCGGTTCGACTACACCGGCTCATCGGATCAGGTGGACGCCGCCGTAAACAGCACGATCTCCGCCACCATCGCCGGTTTCTGCGGTGCCGCTATACAGTTTCCTCTGTCAGGGCGATATCGACTGGAATGACGGGGCTGAAACGGTGCATTGACGTCATCGCGCCCGAAGGTACTGTCGTAAACGCGACCTACCCGGCACCGGTCAGTATTTCCACCGTGGGTTTTCGTTGGCTGGTAACGGTGGCCGCAACGCAGGCTGTGGCGCGCATGTTCGACAGTTCCGACAATCACCGGGACCGCGCCTGCCCATCCTGGAATTCATCGAGCAACTGCAACAACATCTTCGCCGTCCTGCCAGACGGCGGCGTACGGGCTCCCTTCTCTCCGATCATCGAGGCTCCGGCGCAGCCGGCCGCTCGTTTGCCGACGGTTTTCATCACGCCGGCACGGTGACGTCTTATGCCAGCAGCCTCGGCAATGTCGAGGGTACGGAGTGGAAACTGCCGCTGCTCTATCTCTATCGCCGCCGCCTGATGGATTCGGCGGGCGCAGGCTGCTACCGGGGCGGGGCGACGTCGGAAGTCGCAATCACTCCCTATGGCGCAAATGAACTCACCCTGAAGCTGACCAATACCGCGGGCACCGAACAGACCAACGCCCATGGCCTAAACGGCGGTTATCCGGGCGCCGGGTCGCAATCGGTCATTGTACGGATACCGACATCGAAACGCGCCTTGCGGGTAAAGCCCGGACTTCCCGGCTTGAGGATCTCGAAGGAACGCTTGCCTGGCTTCCTTCCAAGGCGGATGAGGTCATCCGAAAAGGAGACGTATACAGTTTCTGGGCAGCGGGCGGGGGCGGATTCGGCGACCCGCGCTTGCGCCCGCCGGAGAAAGTGGCTGAGGATGTCGGGAATGGTGTCGTCTCAGTCGCGGAAGCGGCACGGCTCTACGGTGTGATCATCGCGGCCGACGGTACGGTCGACGCGGAAGCGACGATCGCGCGGCGCGAGGAGTTAGATCGTGATCGGCGGAGAAAAACCGAGAGCGGCATAGCGGAAGCGGGCGTCCCCTGCCCCGCCTGCGGCAAGAATGAAGGCGTTACCCGCTCCCGCCATCCGATGCGCCGCGCCGGCCCGTGGATTGCCCGAAGATATGACGGCGACGGCCCCAATTTCGAATTACAGGAATCACACTGCCTCGCCTGCGGCGCGCTTGTCGATGTCTCGGAGGTCCTCAAACAATCAAAGGCCGCCGACGTCTGACGGCTTTGCAGCGCGGCAGTCGAAGTGATAAAAGGCGTCAGATTCAATCTCGGCGGAGAACACGCCCGAAACTGCGAAAATCAGCGGTAATCGCGGTGTTTCCGCCCCAATAGCGGGAAAGTTGCATGGTTCAAAACATCTGGTCCGTCTATCTGTCGGGCGAAATTCATTCCGACTGGCGCGAAGCGAATCCAGGACGGCGCTTCGAAGGCAGACCTGCCGGTCGAGTTTAACAGCCCGGTCACGCATCATGAATCCAGCGACGATTGCGGCGTCGAAATTCTCGGCGCGGAAGGCAATGATTTCTGGAAGGACCACAAGGGCGCGAAGATGAACGCCATCCGCACCCGCACGCTGATCGAACAGTCCGACATCGTGGTCGTGCGTTTTGGCGAGAAATACAAACAGTGGAATGCCGCGTTCGACGCCGGGTTTGCCGCGGCCCTTGGCAAGCCAATGATCACTGTGCATTCCGAAGATCATACACACGCCCTCAAAGAGGTCGACGCTGCCGCCCTTGCGGTGACGGAAACACCCGAACAGGTCGTTCGTATCCTCAACTATGTTATCGAAGGGAAGCTGTAAAAATGGACGTAAGAAGAATTGTCACGGGACATGATGCGGACGGCAAAGCGATCGTCGTCTCCGACGGTCCCACCCCGAACGTATTGAAGCCGGATAACCGCCCGGGTGTTGAGATTCATAATCTTTGGGTGCTGGACGAATCCCCGGCCAAAGTGCACGGACCGGAAGAATCCGTCGATCGCAAGATCGGCCTGCTGCCCCCGAAAGACGGCCTCGGTGTTCCGCGTCATCAAGTTTCCGCCGGAAAAAGACTGGATCGACAATGTCGATGCCGAAGCCGCGAAGAGCAGTTTTGCCTCCATCGGGGCGGAAGGCGCGTCCGATCAGGACGAACCGCCGCACCCGCTGATGCACAAGACCGAGACCGTCGACTACGCGATCTGCCTCAAAGGCGAAATCTATCTCGTCCTCGACGATTCCGAAGTCCTGATGAAAGCAGGCGACACCTGCATCCAGCGCGGCACCAACCACGCGTGGTCAAACCGCTCGGACGAGGACTGCCACATGATGTTCTCGCTGGTCGACGGCACGTTCGACTGACACGAAAGCTTTAAACGGGTCAAAAAAGGCCGTCCCGCCGGGGGCGGCCTTTTCTATTTCTTATCCATCTCGTTGACGACATAGCCTACTCCGGCCCCGACCGCACCGCCCACAGCAGCCCCGCAGGCCACACAGCCGCCGGTAATCACTGTAATCGCCGTCCCGGATGCAGCACCAATCGCCCCGCCGCTGAGCACGCGTTGAGTTTGCCGGTCCATGTTTTCGCACGCACCGAGCAAGAGCGTGCCGACGAGTACGAGGGGGATCGCAATTCGATAGCTGACGGTCACTTGGGGGGTCACAAGGCTTCTCCGTTTGTTTCGGTTTCGCATACGACAATAGGCATTTTCGGCGAGTCAGCCTGTGTCAAATAGGAGTCCAAATTTGGAAAAACCTGTCCGAAACCCGCAGATACCCAGGGATTTTGTCGTTAATCATACCTTCTTATTCACGCGCTATGGTTAACGTCTGAAACTGTGCTCATTCGGAACAAGCGTGAATTCAATGACATTCGAATAATGATCTCGTCTGCATCGGCAGCGGGCCCGCCGGTCAACGTGGCGCGGTTCAAGCGGCCAAGCTTGGCAAACGCGTAGCGATCATTGAAAAACAGCGCGCGGTTGGCGGTGTCTGCCTGCACACGGGCACGATCCCCAGCAAGACATTCCGTGAAGCGGTCCTATCCTTTGCCAATATCGCGAACGGGGTGTCCAACGGCGTCTCCCCGGACGATTATGCGCCGGCGAAAACACCCCGGTGCAAGCCGCATGCCGGCGATCTCTTTGGCCGCGTCGAGACCATCGTCGACCGCGAGATTACAGTGATGGACGACCAACTATCGCGGAACGATATCGACGTCATCGAAGGAACAGCCAACTTTACCGATCCACATACATTGCGGATCGAAACGACGGATGGCAGCCGGACCATTACATCGGCCAATATTCTTGTAACGGTTGGCACCAAGCCCTCACCGCCGCGGGATTTCGCGATCGACGGTCAGTTCGTGATCAACAGCGACGATATCTTCACCGTCCAGGAAATTCCCCGAAGCGTCGTCGTAATCGGATGCGGTGTGATCGGTATCGAATACGCTTCAATGTTCGCCGCTCTTGGCGTGAACGTTACCGTGGTCGACGGGCGAAAGCGTCCCCTGGAATTTCTCGACAGCGAAATTATCGACGAATTGGTTCATCAGATGCGCGACAAGGGCGTTCTATTCCGTCTTGGCGAGACCGTCGAGGCGGTGGACGTCAAGCGCAATGGCCGCAGCACAGTTGTTGTGTCTCTCGCATCCGGCAAGCGCCTTGCTGCCGACCTGGCGCTGGTCTGCGCCGGACGGGTTGGTGCGACCGACAGCCTGAACCTTGACGCCGCCGGACTGGAACCGGGACGAACGCGGCAGACTGGTCGTCGACGAGAATTTCCGCACTGCCCAGCCGCATATTTTCGCCGCGGGCGACGTGATCGGATACCCTAGCCTAGCCGCAACATCGTCTGAACAGGGCCGCCTCGCCGCCTGTGCGGCATTTGGCGTCAATGCGAAGCCGATGTCCGAACATTTCCCGATCGGCGTCTATTCAGTGCCCGAAGTCTCCATGGTCGGCGCACCCGAACACGAACTGACGGAAAAGAAAATCCCGTACGAGACCGGAGTCGCCCGGTTCCGGGAGATCGCCCGCGGCCATATCCTCGGCGACAACACGGGTTTCCTGAAACTGAACATCCACCGCGAAGACCGGCGGGTCCTGGGCGTTCACGCCATCGGTACCGGTGCGACCGAGCTGATCCATATCGGTCAATGCGTATACGCCATGGGTGGCGGGCTCGATTACTTCCTCGAGACCGTTTTCAACTATCCGACCCTCGCCGAGTGCTACAAGGTGGCCGCGCTAGACGCCCATAACAAGCTGTTGCTCTAGACGGCACCACCGCCGACCTTCCCCGCTCAAGCGCGAGTCTCTCCGAATCTCCGTTCCTCTATATGTTGAAACGGGTCCGCGTTCTGTAGGATACCGGTTGCGAGACCAACAGCGCGACCGGGAATACGAATGATGACCAGCTTCTGCACTCTCCCCAAGGAAAAAACCTTCCGGCTACGTAATGCGACCGTGCCGGCCTGCCTGGTGGATGGGCTTTCTCCCGCGATCACTGCCGATCCGGACGGGCTGATCAGCGTCGACATCGCCGTCATGGACGGCCGCATCGACGGCATCCTGCCGGCGGGATCAGGTGACGGCAGCGAAACATCTGTGAATCTCGATGCCAGCATGGTGTGGCCCTGCTTCGTCGATGTGCACACCCATATCGACAAGGGCCATATCTGGCCCGCGCCGGCGCAACCCCAACGGCACGCGCGCCGGCGCGCTGTCATCCACCGGGGAAGACCGGGCCGCGAACTGGAACCGCCGAAGATGTCCGCGCGCGCATGAACTTCTCACTCGAAAGCGCCTATGCGCACGGGACCGCCGCGATCCGCACCCATCTCGACTCAACCCCGCCCCAACATAAAATTTCATGGCCGGTGATGTCGGAATTACGCGATGCCTGGGCCGGGACGCATCGACCTCCAGGCGGTATGTCTGGAACCGATCTGGGGCTATGCCGACCGCGGTTTCGGCATCGAGATCGCAGATATGATGGTCGAGCATGGCGGTATCATGGGCGCGGTCCTGAACGTTCAGGAAGACACCGATGCGTTGCTCGATTTCGTGGTCGGTCTTGCCATCGACCGGGGGCTGGAGCTCGATTTCCATGTCGACGAAATGGGCGACCCGGCGGCCAATTCGTTCGACCATATCGCCCAGGCGCTCATCCGCAACGACTTCGGCAAGCCGGTCAATGTCGGTCATTGCTGCAGCCTCGCGATTCGCCCGCAGGCGGAGATCGACCGCGCACTCGACCTCGCCGTTGAAGCAAACATGCGCGTCGTCAGCCTGCCGATGTGCAACATGTATCTCCAGGATCGCCCGCAGCCGGGTGCGGCGCCCCGCACCCCACGCTGGCGCGGAGTCACCATCCTGCACGAGATGAAAGCCCGCGGTATTCCAGTCGCGATTTCCAGCGACAATACCCGCGATCCGTTTTACGCCTATGGCGACCTCGACGGGGCGGAAGTATTTACCCAGGCCGTGCGGATCGCCCATCTGGACCACCCGGTCGGTGACTGGCCCGCCGCGATTACCCGCACCCCGGCGGACACGATGGGTCTACCCGGCACCGGCCGGCTGAAAGAAGGCGGCCCGGCCGACATGGTGGTTTTCAGCGCCCGAAGCTATTCGGAATTTTTGTCGCGTCCGCAATCCGATCGGGCGGTCATACGCGCGGGACGCGCCATCGATACAAGTCTGCCCGACTACCGGACACTGGACAGCCGTTACTGAAATCTGCCGATCGCTCCGCGCAGCCCGGAACCTTCGGTTTCACGGGAACGCCTCTTTTTTGCCACACCCTTGTCACGCCATGTGGGTATTCACGCCCTGTAGGATGACAATCGCCGGACCGGAACAGCTACGTAATGGCGGCGCCGCGGCGAGTATTTGCAGCCTGTCCGGTCACATAAACGCGTTATCGACACGTTCGTTAAAGGGTTGGCAATGGAACAAGTCGAGAGACCCCCTGTGTGGGGAAGGCTATTCGTGGCCGGATTGATCTTCGCCGGGATCGGCCTGACAGGTGCGAGCATGATCACACGGGTAAAGGCGATCGAAAACTACCCTCGGGTGGTATTCGATCTTCTGCAACAACAGTCCTGCGACACACGCGCAATGGCCGATCCGCTGCAAAGAGTGGGTGGCGGAATCCCAACGATCGAAAACCGTCCCTGCTGATTAACGACACCATGCAAACCTTCGGGCCGCAACGCCTGCCCGACCGCGCCGCAATTTCGACCTCAATCGACCGCCACACACGTTTTGTCTTTACCCGCAACGGCGGGTTTCCCCACATTGCCTGTTAAGTTATCGTTTCCAGGCGTCCGGCAACTGTTCTGAATACAAGCATCTGATCCCACAGGAGAGAACACCGTGCGTCTTATTCCCTTTTTATCCTTGGTGGGCCGCGTTGTCGCGGTTGCCACCCTTACACTTGCCATCGGCGCATGCGGAACGCTCCAACCTGCCACACCGTACGATCCGGTCATCGAAAAGACAGTGGAGAAGTTCGACAAAGCGGTTATGCGGTTCATCGCCGACATGCAGGGCTTTCGCGGGCACGCCGAAAGGCACCTATGGCGAAAATGTCGGGTTCTACAAGGAGTGGAAAGTCGAGCTCGGACACCTCAAGAACCGGGCGATTTCAAGCGAGGTCGGGGAAAGCTGCGGCCCCGATGACGAATCTGGATTCAGTGATCGCCGGCGGATTCTCCGCGCTGGACGACGCGCTAAAAAGGGGCGATGCGGCGCTCGTCAAACCAACTGCAGATACCCTTCGTCCCGCACTCGACTGGGCGCGTACATCCCTAGCCGACATCAAAAAATTGGCGGAAGACAACAACATTGATCTCTCGGGTTTTGCGCCGATCGCCGAGCGCCACCGGGTGCTCGCCGAGCGGGCGGATCGATGGCAGAATGCCGTGAACCGAATCCGCGGCGCGATGATCGCCGCGCGACGCGAAGCAACCCTGCCGGAAAGCGCCAGTTTCAACGCGATCAAAGGCGGCTGCACAACCAAGATGCTGACCTATCTCAACGACCAGCTCGGGGCGATGGAGCGCTTTCATATGGCGCAACTGGATAAGGGCATCCCACCACGGCGCGCAGTCGTGATTTTGATAGGTGTACCGGTACAGGTCATCCTGAAAGTACAGGAACGCAAGCGCCTGCTGAGCCAGCGCGGCACTTTGTAGGCCGCCAACGCCAATTCCACCCAACCCATCCCTGGTAGCTGGAGACCGGATCATGCCCAATGACACAATCGCTTCCTTCGACGACCTGTTCGACCTGGTGAAGACGGAAGCCGTCGGCGCCTTCAACGACATTCACAACGGCGTTATGGACATCGCCAAGACCGTCATCATCCACCAGATGCGCCAGATCGCCACCGCCGTCTGGGACGTGATCGACGGTCTGGCCGAGGGCGATTACACCCCGGGGGGTGCCGCGCAGCTGCTCGATATGGCGCGCCGTGCGGCGGCAACGGTGATCTCCGGTGCCACGGAATTGCTGTTCACCGAGGTCGAAGCCGCGGTCAACCGGATATACGCCGCCCTGCGCAATTTTCTGTCGGGGGCGATCAATCTCGCACTGGACTCGGTGCTTTAGGCCCCGGTTTTCAGCTCTGCCCGTGACCATCAGCGCAAACCCGTAGGACAACGCAATCTCTTTCAGCCGGTCGAACCGGCCCGACGCGCCACCATGACCGGCATCCATGTTCATATAGAGCAGGATTTCCCTATGGCCCGTATTGTGATGGCGCAGCTTCGCCGCCCATTTCGCCGGTTCCCAATAGGTCACCCGCGGGTCGGTGAGCCCGCCGGTCGCCAGCACCGCGGGGTATTCCCGGTCCGCGACATTGGTGTAGGGGCAATAGGACGCCATATAGT